>UQVH01000013.1 GCA_900544535.1 uncultured Bacteroidales bacterium
TGAGCGGCGAACCACTCTGCTTCCTCAGTCGTTTCATCTCTCATCCCCTTACCGCTGTAAGGCTTGCTTCTCAAAAGCGAGTGCAAAGGTAGGCATTTCCTCAATTCCCTCCAAATATTTCATGGTATTTTAACGGAAATTTAACAGTTCAGGGCGTTTTACCACCATTTTAAGGGCATTTCTGCCTAAATCAGAGTTCCGACACATATATTATATATAAGAGCCGTCCTCTCTACTTCGCCAAGAAAAAAATATCCTCCCTGCCAAAATGTGAATCCACAGATCAGACAGGGAGGAGTTGCGTGTATGTACGAATTGCGTGTATGTACCGATTATTTATTTACGCGGAAGCGCTGTTCGCCTGTGGTCAGGAAGCTGATCACCTGGCGGGCGGCGGCAAGACCGGCGTTGATATTGGCTTCTGCGGTCTGCGCACCCATTTTCTTGGGAGTGAAGAACACACGGTCGCCAAAGCGTTCCTTGATCTCTGCCGCACGTTCGGGAGCGACATCGGCTGCATATTTGAGATCGGGACGCTCGTCAAGTGCGCGGATCAGACCATCTTCGTCGATAACCTCCTTGCGGGCCGTGTTGATGAGCAGACCGCCCTTAGGCATGGACGCGATCAGATCGTAGCCGATGGACTTGCGTGTCTCAGGAGTTGCGGGAATATGGATCGAAACCACCTTGTTCTGACGATACAGCTCTTCGACAGAGTGAACCGGCGACACACCTGCATCTTCCATCACATTGTCGGGGCAATATGGATCGAGAGCCGAGATGTTCATCTCAAATCCGCGGGCGATGCGGGCCACATTGCGGCCTACCTGGCCGAAAGCCTGAATGCCGAGAGTCTTGTCCTTGAGTTCTGTGCCGGAAGTTCCGTTGTACATATTGCGGCACATCATCACTGCAAGACCGAACACGAGTTCGGCAACGGCATTGGAGTTCTGACCGGGAGTGTTCTGAACGCAGACACCGCGGGCGGTGGCGGCTTCGAGATCGACATTGTCGTAACCGGCACCGGCGCGTACCACAACCTTAAGCGATGGAGCGGCGGCAAGCACTTCGGCGTCAACCTTATCGCTGCGGATAATCAGAGCGTCGGCGGTAGCCACTGCGTCGAGCAGTTCCTGACGGGATGTATATTTTTCAAGAAGTGCGAGTTCTGCACCTGCTTCCTCGATGACTTTTCTCATGCCATCCACAGCCACGGCTGCAAAAGGCTTTTCTGTTGCAATAAGAACTTTCATGATCCTAAATCAAAATCAGTGAGCTTTTTCGAATTCCTTCATTGCATCGACAAGTGCCTGGACGCTTTCGATCGGGAGCGCGTTGTAGAGCGAAGCGCGGAAACCGCCGACCGAACGGTGACCCTTGATGCCGACAATGCCGCGGGCCGAGCAGAAGTCGACGAAATCTTTTTCAAGTTCCTTGTATTCGGGAGTCATGACGAAGGTTACGTTCATGATCGAGCGTGATTCGGGATCGGTCACTGTGCCGACAAACATCTTGCTTGCGTCGATGGCGTCATAGAGGAGTGCAGCCTTGGCAAGGTCACGCTTCTCCATTTCCTTTACGCCGCCGAGTTCCTTGTAGTAGCGGAGAGTCTGAAGAGCAGAGAACACGGGAAGCACCGGAGGAGTGTTGAACATCGAACCCTTCTTGATGTGGGTGCGGTAGTCAAGCATTGTGGGAATAGGACGGTCGACTTTGCCGAGGGCGTCTTCCTTGACGATGACGAGAGTTGCACCGGCCGGGCCGAGGTTCTTCTGAGCACCTGCGTAGATGAGATCATATTTGGATACATCGACGGGGCGGGAGAAGATATCGGACGACATGTCGGCCACCAGAGGCACTTTCACATCGGGATCAGTGCGGAGTTCGGTACCGTAGATGGTGTTGTTGGTAGTGATATGGAAGTAGTCGAGATCTTCGGGAACGGTATAGCCTTTCGGATAGTAGGTATAATTGGCCTCTTTGGAAGAAGCAAGCACTTCAACTTCGCCGAACAGACGGGCTTCCTTGATTGCGTTCGAGGCCCATGTGCCTGTGTCGAGATAGCCGGCTTTGGTGCGGAGGAGGTTGAAGGGAGCCATGCAGAACTGCAGACTGGCGCCGCCGCCGAGATAGAGTACATGATAGCCTTCGGGAACATCAAGAAGCTCCTTGACAAGCTGCTGAGCTTCATCCATGACAGCGACAAATTCCTTGCCGCGATGCGACACTTCGAGAAGTGAGAGGCCTGTATTGGCAAAGTTGAGAATGGCATCGGCAGTATTCTTGATAGTGTATTCACTCAGAATAGAAGGGCCGGCGTAGAAATTATGCTTCTTCATAACTGGAAAAAAGAGGTGATTAATGAAAGTTGGCGTGAGTTTTGTCTTCGGGCTGCGGAAGTCACAACCTTCGACCCCGCAAATATAGTGATTTTTTCAATCCTCCAAACATCAAGGGCAGGAAAATATAGAAATTTTTCCGTAATTAGGCGGATTTTTGCTTTTTTCACCGTTTTTAACGGATTTTCAAGGTGTAAAAAACCGCCGCGGACGGATGGTTCATGTCGTACATTAACATATTCATGCCGTCTATTAGCACATTGTTTGTCCGTATCTCCGGATTCATTAATTTTACATACATCGGCTCTCTTTCGGAAAGAGGCGGATACATTTCTAAACATCATTTAACGCTTTAAACTTTTAGTAAGATTAAATGTTAATACAGTGTTTAGTTTTCATTCCAGTGCAATCAATTCAACACTTTCAAGGCAAATGAATCTCCATCACATCAGTGAATCAATAGGTTCGAAAGTAAATACCGGATTCAAATCAGCTAAAAAACATACACCCCACAGCAAAAAGGCATGGCTGGTCATAGCCCTCGTCGTTCTCATAATCGCCGCAGGGTTCTACTTCCTCATGCGTACGAAACATCAGGCCACGCCCCTGCCCGTCGTTGAAGTCGAGACTGTCACGACCGGCAGCGTAAACGTCTATGGCGAATACGTAGGCCGCATCCGGGCCCAGCAGTTCGTCGAGATCCATGCCCGCGTCGAAGGCTATCTCGAAAGCATGCTTTTCAAGGAAGGCTCCTACATCGAGAAAGGCCAGACACTCTTTGTCATCGACCCGCGTCTCTACAGAGCCAACGTCAACAAGGCTCGTGCGCAACTCAACAAAGCACGTGCACAGGCCCAGAAAGCCAAGCGCGATTTCGAACGCATCAAACCGCTCTATGCCCAGAACGCCGCCTCGCAGCTCGACCTCGACAATGCCACGGCAGCCTATGAGAGCGCCAATGCCGAAGTCACCGTCAGCGAGGCCGACCTCACGCAGGCCGAGCTTACACTGGGCTACACCCGTGTGTCGTCGCCCATCTCAGGCTATATATCCGAACGCGTGGCCGACATCGGCACCTGGGTAGGTCCGTCGGGAGGCAAATCGCTTCTCGCGACAGTCGTGAAAAGCGACACCGTCAGAGTAGACTTCTCCATGACCGCTCTCGACTATCTCCGCAGCAAGGACCGCAATGTCAATCTCGGCGGTTCTGATTCCACACGCAAATGGAACTCGTTCGTGACCATCACACTTGCCGACGGTTCGGAATATCCTCACAAAGGACTCGTCGATTTCGCCGACCCGCAGGTCGATCCCAAGACCGGTACTTTCTCTGTGCGCGCCGAGATGCCCAACCCCGACCACAGCCTCCTGCCGGGCGAGTTCACCAAAGTCCGCGTCCTCCTCGACGTGCGTGAGGAAGCCATCGAAATCCCCTCCAAAGCCCTGATCATCGAGAAAGGCGGCGCATATGTATATGTGGTGCGCCCTGACAGCATCGCTGAAAAGCGCTTCATCGAGACCGGCCCCGAAGTGGGCAACAAGACCATCATCGAACGCGGACTGGCCAAGGGCGAGAGAATCGTAGTGGAAGGCTACCACAAACTCACCCACAACGTAAAGGTAGATCCAGTCACCGCACCTGAGCCGGACGGCGAAAAAGCCCCGGCGGCTCCCGACAACGCAGCCACAGCCGGAAAGGAGGAATGAGCCTATGAAAAAGAACTTCTTCCTCGACCATCCGGTCTTCTCGATCGTCATCTCGATCGTCATCTTCATCGTAGGCGCCATCGGACTGACACTCCTCCCCGTCGACCAGTACCCGCAGATTGTGCCGCCGGTCGTCAAGATCACCGCCTCCTATCCGGGCGCGGATGCGCAGACTGTAACCCAGGCCGTCGCAACTCCGATCGAACAGGAACTCAACGGAACGCCAGGCATGATCTACATGTCGTCGTCCAGCTCCAATTCAGGCGGATTCACCGCACTGGTGACATTCGACATTGACACCGACCCCGAACTCGCGGCCGTCGACATCCAGAACCGCGTCAAAAAAGCCGAGGCGCGTCTGCCGGCCGAAGTAGTACAGAACGGCATTTCAGTCTCCAAAGAGACCGCCAGCCGACTGATGACCATAACCATCCAGTCAACCGATCCCAAATTCGACGAAATCTACCTCAGCAACTACACGACGCTCAACATTCTCGACCCCCTGCGCCGCATCCCCGGCGTCGGAAGTGTCAGCAATGTCGGCAGCCGCTACTATGCCATGCAGATATGGGTCGCTCCCGACAAACTCGCGGACCTCGGCCTGACGGTCAAGGATATTCAGAACGCGCTGAAGGATCAGAACCGCGAATCGGCGGCAGGCGCGCTCGGTCAGGCTCCGGCCACCGACATAGACGTCACCATGCCGATCATCGCGCGCGGACGCCTCTCGTCGGTCGCTGAGTTTGAGGACATAGTCCTGCGCGCCGGGCCCAACGGCTCCATGATACGACTGAAAGATGTGGCCCGCGTGTCGCTCGAAGCCTCAAGCTATTCCACCGAGAGCGGCATCAACGGTGGCAACGCAGCTGTGCTCAACATCAACATGCTCCCCGGCTCCAACGCCATGGAAGTGGCCGAGGCGGTCAAGAAAGAGATGGAGATCATTGCCAAAAACTTCCCTGAAGGAATTAGCTATGACATTCCCTTCGACATGACCACCTATATCAAGGAGTCGATCCACCACGTCTACCGTACCTTCTTCGAGGCCCTCGTTCTGGTGATCCTCGTCGTCTTCCTCTCACTGCAGAACTGGCGCACGACACTGATCCCCGTCATCGCGGTGCCGATCTCCCTTGTTGGCACCTTCGGCGTAATGCTCATGTTCGGCTTCTCGCTCAACATGCTGACGCTCCTCGGACTGATCCTTGCCATCGGCATCGTGGTCGACGACGCCATCGTTGTGGTCGAGAACGTGGACCGCATAATGAACACCGAACACCTCTCGCCCTACGAGGCAACAGCCAAAGCCATGAGCAACCTCAGCGGAGCGCTGATAGCCATGTCGCTCGTTCTCTGCGCGGTTTTCGTGCCGGTCAGCTTCCTGCCCGGAATCACCGGCCAGCTCTACCGCCAGTTCACCATCACGATCGCCGTCTCGGTGATCATCTCGACCGTCGTGGCGCTGACACTCTCGCCCGTCATGTGTGCCAAACTGCTCAGGCCGACCGATCCGCGCCGCCGCAAGGCAAAGATTTTCCGCCTGATCAACATATGGCTCAACCGCGGCAACAAATTCTACGGACGTACCATCACGCGCGCCCTCTCCCATCCGCGGCGCATGTATGCCGCTTTCGGCCTCGCCCTCGTATTCATCTATATGATGAACGCCCTGATGCCGCGCAGCTTCATGTCGCAGGAAGACCAGGGCTACTTCACCGTCGAGCTTGAACTCCCCGAAGGATCGACCATCGAGCGCAGCCGTGAAGTCACGGAACGAGCTATGGCATGGCTTATGGAAGACCCCGACGTCGAATATGTACTCAACGTGACAGGCTCATCCCCGCGCGTAGGCACCAATCCGGCCCACTCTCAGCTGACCGTCATACTCAAGCCCTGGGGTGAGCGCTCGTCCGACAATATCGCCGACGTCCGCAGCCGTATCCACGAGCGCCTGTCGCAGTATCCCGAAAGCAAGGTCTACATCTTCTCTCCCGCCATCATTCCGGGTCTCGGCAGTTCCGGCGGATTCCAGATGGTACTGGAGGCAAGAGGCGACGCGACCTATACCGACCTCCAGAACGCCGTCGACACCCTGCGCCGCTATGCCTCGATGGCACCGGCGATCGCCGATCTCTCGACATCCATGCAGGCCGACATCCCGCAGCTCTATTTCGACGTCGACCGTGACCGCGCCAAAATGCAGGGAATACCCGTCAGCGACATCTTCTCCACGATGAAAGCCTTCACCGGCTCGATCTACGTCAACGACTTCAACATGTTCAACCGCATCTACCGCGTCTACATCCAGGCCGAAGCCCCCTATCGCTCGCGCCGCGACAATATGAACCTCTTCTTCGTGAAGAGCGCCGACAACACCATGGTACCGATCTCTTCACTCGGCACCTCGCATTTTACCACTGGTCCCGGCACCATCGGCCGCTTCAACATGTTCAATGCGGCCACCATTTCCGGCGATGCCGCCCACGGTTACAGTACCGGTGAGGCTATGGACGCTCTCGAAAAGATCGTCCGCGAGAAACTGCCCGAAAACATCGGCGTCGAATGGAGCGGTCTCTCCTATCAGGAGCGCCACGAGAGCGGCAACACAGGCCTTGTCCTCGGACTCGCCCTGCTGTTCGTCTTCCTCTTCCTCGCCGCGCAGTATGAAAGCTGGTCAGTCCCGCTGGCCGTCATCCTCTCGCTCCCTATCGCCGGAGTCGGCGCCTACCTCGGCATCTGGATCTGCGGACTCGAAAACAACATCTATTTCCAGATCGGGCTCGTGATGCTCGTCGGACTCGTGGCCAAAAACGCCATCCTCATCGTCGAATTCGCAAAAGAGGAGGTCGAAAAAGGCGTCGACGCCGTCCATGCCGCCCTCACCGCGGCGCGTCTACGCTTCCGCCCCATCGTCATGACCTCACTGGCCTTCATGCTCGGACTTCTGCCGCTGCTTTTCGCCTCCGGTCCAGGCTCGGCCGCCCGGCGCGACATCGGCACCGGCGTATTCTTCGGAATGCTCGTGGCCATCACCATCGGCATTGTGTTTGTGCCCTTCTTCTTCGTAGCCATCAACAGATTCACAACCCGCAAACGCACTCTGAAAAAATGAAACGACTGATTCCTGTCTTAATCTCCATATTGTTCCTCGCAAGCTGTTCGGGGACGAAAAACCTCGTGCGTCCCGACGTCGACCTGCCGTCGGCCTACATGCCCGGACTTGAAACCGACTCCGCCTCGATCGCCGATCTTACATGGTGGGAATTCTACGCCGACTCAACACTCACACGTCTGATGCGTCTCGCCCTTGACAACAACCGCGACCTGCTCAAGGCCGCAGCCCGCGTCGAACAGATGCGCCAGCTCTACGGCTTCGACAAAGCCAACCTCTTACCGGAAGTCGGCGCCCTCGTCGGCGCCAGCTATGAGACCAACAATTACAACGGCTCAGGCACCACCAAAGACCCTGAATACGACCTCAAGCTCCCGATCAACTGGGAGATCAACCTCTGGGGCTCGCTTTCTCAGGCTAAAAAAGCGAGCGGCGCCCGCTTCCGGGCCTCTGTCGAGGATTACCGCGCTATGCGCATGACCATAATCGCCGATGTTGCCATGGCTTACTACCGGCTGATCGCTCTTGACAACGAACTCTCCATCGTACGCCAGACAATGGCCACCCGCAAGCAGTCGCTCGACCAGGCCAAAATACGCTACGAAGGCGGCCTGACTTCCGAGACCGTCTACCAGCAGGCCAAGGTGGAATACTCCACCGCCGCCTCTCTTGTGCCCAATCTCGAACGCCAGGTGGCTGTCGCCCGCAATGCACTGACCCTCCTCCTGGGCGAATATCCCCGCGAGATCACCGAGCGCGGCGATCTTGCACTCAACGTGACTCTGCCCGAAAAGCTCCCCGCCGGAGTCCCCTCTACTCTTCTTCAGCGCCGCCCCGACCTGCGCGCAGCCGAGGAGAGACTGAAAGCGGCGATGGCCGACGTCGGCGTCAGCTATGCCGACCGCTTCCCGCGCCTGCGTCTCGGCTTCACTCCCGGTTTTGAAAACGAGAGCCTTGAAAATTTCTTCAAGTCACCCTTCACTTACACGATCGGCACCATCACCGGCTCCGTTTTCGACTTCGGACGCAAGAAGCGCAAGTATCAGGCAGCGATCGCCGTTTACGACCAGTCGCGCTACGACTACGAAAAAGCCGTCATCCAGGCTTTCACCGAAGTCAACACCGCCCTGACCACCTATCGGCACGTGCAGGAGGCACGCGCTCTTAAAGTCGAGCTGCGCGACGCGGCTGTCAAATACGTGCAGCTCGCCCACCTCCAGTACCGCGGCGGCACTCTCAACTATATCGACGTGCTTGACGCGCAGCGGCGCTATTTCGACGCGCAGATCGGCGTCAGCAATGCCATCCGCGACGAATATCTCGCCCTCATCAACCTCTACAAAGTTCTTGGAGGAGGCTGGACCACTGACTCGAATGCAATTTGAACATAGCGGCAGGGGTGTCCGGTCAGAAATTGCGATGACCGGGCACCCCTCCAAATTTTTCACAAGCGGCTCAGTTCTGCTGTTCCGATGATTTCCCTGCGCCGCCCCCCTGCTGCCAGCGCTGGTTCTGCAATGCCGCCGAACGCATCTCGGCCGGATTGTCGCATGGCTGCCACAGCGGTCTGTGGCCGAGTTCGTCGGGCATGAACTGCTGTACGACGAAATTTCCCGGATAATCGTGGGCATACTTGTAGTCACGCCCGTAACCCATCTCCTTCATCAGCGACGTCGGCGCGTTGCGCAGATGCAGGGGCACAGGCAGATCGCCTGTCTCTTCGACCAGTTTCATCGCATTGTGCAGACCGACATATGTCGAATTGCTCTTCGGGGACAGCGCCAGATAGACCGTACACTCCGCTAACGGAATCTGCCCTTCGGGAAAACCGACCTTGTGGACGGCGTCGAACGTCGTGTTGGCAAGCAGCAGCGCGTTCGGATTGGCCAGGCTTATATCCTCGGCGGCCAGGATGAGCAGACGGCGCGCAATAAATTCCGGATCTTCGCCTCCGCGGATCATTCTTGCGAGCCAATAGAGCGCTGCGTCCGGATCGGAGCCGCGTATGCTCTTTATGAAAGCCGAGATTATGTCATAGTGCATCTCGCCGTTCTTGTCGTAGGCCGACGGATTTTCCTGAAGACGGTCAGTCACTATCCTGTCGTTTATCACCACCGGCTCACCCTGCGGAGTCGACTGTTCAAGCAGATCGAGAATATTGAGAAGCTTCCTCGCGTCGCCTCCCGCAAAGCGGAAAAGAGCCGTGGTCTGCTCGGTCTTCACGCCGTGCGAACGCAGCACACTGTCTGTCTCTGTCGCACGCTCCAGCAACCGTTGCAGATCCTCCTCTTCAAGCGGCCGCAGCGTGTAGACCTGCGCGCGCGACAGCAACGGCCTGATCACCTCGAATGACGGATTCTCCGTAGTCGCCCCGATCAGAGTGACAACGCCGCTCTCCACCGCACCTAACAGACTATCCTGCTGAGCCTTGCTGAAACGATGGATTTCATCGATGAACAATATCGGCCTTCCGCCGGTAAACATGTTCATCGCATCGGCCTTGCACCGCTCTATCACCTCTCTGACCTCTTTCACTCCGGAACTTACAGCCGAAAGAGTATAAAAAGGGACGTTCACCGAATTGGCTATGATCTTCGCAAGCGTAGTCTTTCCCACCCCAGGAGGCCCCCAGAGGATAAACGATGAGACTTTGGCCGACTCAATCATGCGGCGGACCACTCCTCCCTCGCCTACGAGGTGGAGCTGGCCGATATAATCGTCTAATGAGCGCGGACGCAGGCGCTCGGCAAGTGGCTGGTTCATGATGATGCAAATTTAGTAAATAACCTCCATATATCAATAACACCCTTGCACCGCCATCCGAGCCTCCGGAAGTGCTCTCCTATACCTATTATATAATGTTAAAGGTTTTAAAATTCCCTCTGAGCCTATGTGATTTAATATTTTTTCATTAATTTTACAGCGTGAGTTTGCAGCCGTCCCCCTCCGACACGCACATACCGCCGTTTCGGGTCACTCGAACTTTCACAGACAAAAAATTGTTAATTTAATATCCGCCGGACCTCCCGTCTGCCGGCTGTTTCAAAAAATTAACGTTAAAACTATAAAGCTATGAGTGCTCAACGAAATTCCTCCGGAACCCCTGCGGCCATGCGCAACATCTTCGGGATCATAATGATAATTATCTACGTGGGAGTAGGTATTCTTTTCTTCTGCGGATATTTCGACATTCTCTTCCCCACCTGGAAATGGGTGCGTTGGGTCGGTGGCGGCATGTTCACCCTCTATGGTCTCTGGCGTGCCTACCGTCAGTTCAAGGGAATTGACCCAGGCTACGGCAACGACCGTGACGATCAGTAAAAAACGTTCGACAACCATATGTTAGGATCAACAAAATGTATAGCCGCACTCGCGGCGCTGGGCCTTCTTGCCACCCTAAGCGGATGTGGCAAGAAAGCCTCCATGCAGCCTGACCCCATGGCCAAGGTCGCATGTGACGAATCTTTTGAAAACATCATCGAGCAGGAGATCAACGTTTACGAATACATATATCCCAAAGAGGATGTGCTCGCCTATTATCTCCCCGAAAATGCCTGCATCGACTCCATCATGGCCATGCAGGGTGTCAAGTGCGCCGTCACAACCCGTCCGCTAACCGAGCAGGAGGTCAGCTTCCTGCGCAGCCACAAGAAAGTCGTCAACCAGAAGAAGATCGCTGTCGACGCCCTTGCGATCATCGTCAACCCTGAAAACCCCGTCGAGATTCTTTCAAAAAAGGAGATCGCCGAGATCCTCTCCGGCGAGGTTTCCCGCTGGGATCAGGTCGAGCCATGCAAGCTCGGCGAGATTGACGTCATCTTCGACCATCAGGGATCGTCGACCGTCAAATTCATGCGCGACTCCATCATGGGAGGCAAACCATTCGGTCAGAATGTATCGGCTGTCAAGACCAATCCTGACGTATTCAAGGCCGTGGCTGAAAACAAAAACGCCATGGGCGTCATCGGTGTCAGCTGGGTATCGAGCGACATGAGAGGGCGCGAGCAGTCTGTCGAAGAACTTGCCCAGGCCGTCGAGAAGAGCGACACCACGCAGCTCGATTTCAACGCCGACGTCAAAGTTCTCAAAATCCGCGGCAACGATGTCGTGCAGGCCTACAAGCCCTATCAGGCCTACATTTTCGACGGCTCATATCCTCTCTACCGCTCCGTCTACATGATCAGCACCGCACCCGGAGGCACTATCACACACCGCTTCTTCAGCTTCGTCACAGGCTTCCAGGGTCAGAAACTCATACAGATGACCGGCATACTCCCCGCCACCGTGCGTCCGCGCATGGTCGCTCTCGAATAGCTCGTCTGAAAAACGGAATGAAAGTCACTAATTTTCTTGTAAATGGGAAATAAACCGCCGGCTTTTCCGTTAGTCTAACAATAGACAGACACACAAAAACCGCAGACTGATTTCCGACCGGATTCCGGATGGATCTCCGGCACCCCCTCCCTGACGAAATCCAATCAAAAAAAATCAAAAATTATATCATAGTAAACCAAAATGAAATTCCGTACAATCTTTTCCCTCGTTCTTGGAGGGTTTGCCCTTGCGGCCTCAGCCCAGGGTGGCTATCAGGATGGTGTTGACTACTACAACGCCGACCGCTTCGAGAAGGCAAAGACAATCCTTGAGAAAACTCTCAACGACCCATCGACTGACAAAGCCGTATCTTACTTCTATCTCGGATCTCTCGACCTGCGCGAAGGCAACGCCGCCGCAGCATCCGAAAACTTCAACAAAGGTGTGCAGGCCAACCCCGCCTATGGCTACAACTATGTAGGTCTCGGCGAAATCGCCCTCAAGAACGGCAACAAATCCGAAGCTTCCGATCTCTTCAAGAAAGCTCTTGAAAACAACAAGAAAGACGCCGCTCTCATGGCTGCCATTGCCCGCGCCTACTTCAATGTCGATCCCACCGCCTATGCCAAGGACATCGACAAGCAGATCGCCAACGCCATGAAGGTGTCCAAAAACAAGGAACCGCAGATCTATGTGCTCCAGGGCGACATGCTCAAGACCACTGACGTCGGCGCCGCCGCCGGACGCTACGAACAGGCCATGATCTACGACGAGGAAGCCGGCAACATCAACCCCGAAGCATATGTGAAGTACGCCAACCTCTACAACAAGGCCAACCCCGACTTCGCTATCGCCAAGCTCGTCGAGCTCAACGAAAAGCTCCCCACCTCGGCTCTTGCCCAAAGCGAGCTTGCAGAGAAATACTACGACGGCAACCAGTTCACCAAAGCCGCTGAACAGTATGGCAAATATATCAAGAACCCCAACCACTTCCAGGGTGACGAGCAGCGCTACTCAGGCCTCCTCTACTTCGGCAAGAAATATCAGGAGTCTCTCGACGTGGCCAATCAGGTGCTTGCCAAAGACCCCGACAACGAGTACATGCAGCGCATGGTGATGCTCAACAAGGCAGCCCTCAAGGACTTCGCCGGTGCTGACGAAGCAGCCAAGAAGCTCTTCGCTCATCCGGGTGCCAAATTCACAGCCACCGACTACACCACCTACGGTGAGATCCTCGCCGAGCTCAAACGCCCCGAAGAGGCAGTCGCTGCCTACACCAAGGCTTATGAACTCAACCCCGAAAAGAACAAGCAGATCCTCGTGGACCTCTCTTCAATGTTCACTGAACTCGAAGATTACCAGAAGGCCGCCGAGTACATGCAGAAATATGTCGATGCCGGCGATGCCTCGCTCAACGACTACTTCATTCTTTCGAACCGCTACAAGAACCTCGGCGTTTCGCTTCCCGAAGGCTCGCCCGAACGTATCGCAGCCGCCAACAACGGTATCAAATACGTCGACATGGCCATCGAGTCTGCCGCCAACAAAGGCCCGCTTTACCGCAACAAGGCTACTCTCATGATGGTGCGTGACGGTTCCGAGATCACTCCCGAACTCGTCGAGACATATCAGCAGATGCTCGCCGCCTACGACGAAGATCCCGCCAACAAGGAGAAATACCGCGACGCCTACAAGAGCGCCTACAACAACCTCGCCAATTACTATCTGAAAGCCGGCGACAAGGAACAGGCCCGCGCATACTTCGAGAAATTCCTCGAAATCGACCCTGAAAACGAAGCTCTCCGCGACTATCTCAAGAAAATGTAATACGGCTCTGACCGTCTGAACCATAACAGGGGCGTATAATGTACAATCTGCCGTGCATTATGCGCCCTTGCCTTATCAAAACCTGCAAAAAATGAATAAGATTCTATCCCTCTTGTGTATCATGACCTTCCTCACTCCCTTCATGTCCGCACAAGACACTGAAACACTGTATATCAACGGTTCCGAAGGGCGTCTCTATGCCGAACTTCAGAAACCAGCCTCTGAATCAGGCAGGATCCCTCTGGTGATACTCTGCCACGGTTTCACGGGCAACTGCGACAACCCGCTATTCCGAGACGTGGCCGACAACCTTGACGATCATGGCATAGCCACGCTGCGCTTTGACTTCAACGGTCATGGAAAAAGCTACGGCGAGTTTCAGAACATGACGGTCCTGAATGAGATTCAGGATCTGAAAAACGTCATCGGATGGGCCAGAAAGCAGCCGTGGGTCGGAAGCATCTCTCTCCTCGGTCATTCGCAGGGTGGCGTGGTTGCCGGAATGACGGCCGGAGAACTCGGCGATTCCGTCATCAAGAATTTAGTCCTCATGGCCCCCGCCGCAGTGCTGCGCGACGATGCCATACGCGGCAACACACAGGGCGCTCTCTACGATCCCTGGAACATACAGGGCGACTATGTCCAATTGCCCTGGGGCGGCTACAAGCTCGGAAAAAACTATATCCTGACAGCTCTCACGCTGCCAATCTACGAAACTTCATGGAGATACGGCGGTCCGGTTCTCCTGATCCACGGCACCCACGACCGGATAGTGCCTTACACATATTCCGAACGCTATGTCGGAGGCTATCGCGATGCCACTCTCAATCTCATCCCCGACGAGGACCATACCTTTTCGCTGAACACCGCTAACGCGGCTCTCTATGCTTCCGACTGGCTGAAAGCCAAGCTGAAAGCCGAAAAATAAAAAAATTTCGCACGCTCCGCATTATCGCACTAAATCGGGCTTCCCGTGCCTTATCTTTGCAGTATTGCAACACCCTCTAAACACAATACGCTATGAAAAAACATGCCGACAATGCGAAGAAAGACACCCGGAAGTCCCAGCTCCCCGTATCAAAAAATTTCTACTCCTGTGTCACAGGCCGTGTCTGCGAATCGCTCGGCCTCATCGGGCGCCCGGACGCCGTGGATGCGACAATGGATTGTATAGACCGCTACATGGCCGACGGCACCATACCGTCGACAGACACAGACACCGCTGTTTTGCTGACATTCAGTCTGCTGCGCGCTGAAATCGACAAGGCCATCCTGCGCTCGCGCCGAGCCCGTCAGCGCGCAGCCGACAGTAAGGCGGCCACCGACAGACAATTCAGCGAACTCGCCGCCATTTTGGCCGCATCTTCCGCCACAGCCGACATGGACGCTGCCACTGATGAGGAAGAGGCCGGAGAGGCTGCCCCCTTCGTGCCCCGCAACCGCCGCGAACGCCGACTCTACGAGCAGGAACTGCGCCGGATCGCCCGACATCAGTCCCGGAAAAAGGGATTTGCATATTCGGGTGATTTTTAGTTACTTTGTGAATAGATTGCTCCAATCTTAGCCAAAAGCACCGGCAAAGAGCCTCACGAGGGAAAACAATGGATTGTATGTCAACGTTATATGAATAGCGTGACTCATACATGAGTTCCCCTACACTCCATTCACAGCAGATTTATTTATGAACAACGATAATCTTTTGCAGATATACGCCTCCGGATTCCGCAAAAACTGGGAACTTCCGGCGCTCTCCGAATTCGGCTCGGATCAGACAATGACCTACGCCGATCTCGCGCGACGCATTGCCGCCCTGCACCTGCTTTTTGAGGAAGCGGGCATCAGACGGGGCGACAAGATAGCAGTCATGGGCAAAAATTCTTTCACCTGGGTGGTGGTCTACATGGCCACTCTCACCTATGGGGCTGTCGTCGTTCCGGTGCTGCATGATTTCAATGTTCAGGACGCCCAGCACATCATCAACCATTCCGAGAGCGTCATGCTCTTCATCAATGAAAGCATCTTCGACTCGATGGAGTTTGAAAAAATTCCGTCCGTGAAAGCCGTCCTCTCTCTCGATCGCCGCGCCGTCCTCGCCGAGCATCCGGCCACAAACCATGTCGCCGAGAAATTCCTCGCGCGTCTGCCTCTGAAAATGCGCCGACGCTATCCCCAGGGATTCACCACAGCCGACGTCGACTATCCTGAAATCGACGAAAGCGCCCTTGCCGAAATCAACTATACCTCCGGCACCACCGGTTTTTCCAAAGGCGTCATGCTCTCACTGGGCAATCTCGGCGGCAACGTCCGCTTCGGCATCCGCTCGCGCCTGCACTACCGCGGTTCGCGCGCGCTCTCCTTCCTTCCCCTGGCCCATGCCTACGGATGCGCTTTCGACATGCTCACCCCGCTTGCCGTCGGCACCCACATCACCATCCTCGGCAAACTCCCCACCCCCAAACTCCTGCTCAAGGCCTTTGCCGAGGTGAGGCCCAATCTTATAATCTGTGTCCCACTCATCCTCGAAAAGATCTACCGCAACAAGCTGCGTCCGATCATCGAGAAGCCCTCGGTGCGCAACGCGCTCAGACTTCCGGGGCTTAAGACTCTCGTCTGCCGCAAGATCCGCAACAGTCTTGTCGAGGCCCTCGGCGGAGAGTTTGAGGAAGTGATCGTCGGAGGCGCTCCGCTCAACCGCGAGGTCGAGGAATTTCTCCACAAGATCAAATTTCCCTTCACCGTCGGCTACGGCATGACCGAATGCGGCCCCCTGATCAGCTACACCCCCTGGCGCCAGTTCATCGTCTCCTCCTCCGGCCGCACTCTCCCGACAATGGAGAGCAAGATCGCCGGAAGCAAAAACGAAGCAACACAGCCGGGAGAGATCTGTGTCCGCGGCGAAAACGTCATGATGGGCTACTTCAAGAACCCCGAAGCCACCGAGGCCGTGCTCGACGCCGAAGGGTGGCTCCATACCGGCGACATGGGCACCATAGCCGACCGCGGCACCATCTTCATCCGCGGACGCTACAAGACCATGATCCTCGGCGCCAACGGCCAGAACATCTACCCTGAGGAGATCGAGGCCAAGCTCAACAACATGCCCTACGTATCGGAAAGCCTTGTCGTCGAGCGCGGCAAGCATCTTGTCGCTCTCGTCTACCCCGACTACGAGGCCATGGACCGCGACGGCATACACAACGAGAAACTGCCCGAACTCATGGAGCAGGTGCGCGCCGACCTCAACCGCATCGTGGCTCCCTACGAGCGCATCGACCGTATCCAGCTCATCGCCAACGAATTTGAAAAGACCCCGAAACGATCAATCAAACGTTATCTCTACAACGCATAACAGCCTTGTGCGAACTGTGAACCATGAATTATGAACTGACCATAAAAGTGCGCGACTACGAGGTTGACTCGCAGGGCATCGTCAACAACGCCAACTATCTGCACTACCTCGAAATCACGCGCCACGACTTCTGTGAACATGCAGGCACTTCTTTTCGCGACATGCAGCAGCGGGGACTCGACCCCGTGGTGCGCAAGATCGAGATCGAATACCTCTCGTCGCTCACCCTGGGCGAGACGATGGTTTCGCGTCTGAGCATGTCGCGCAGCGGAGCCCGCTTCATCTTCAATCAGGACATCTACAATGCCGCTACCGGAGCCCACGTGGTCCGGGCCGTCGTCACAGTCGTCTGCCTCGAAAACGGACGTCTCTCGCGCGGCGATCTCCTCGCCGAAGCTTTCCGCGACTGGCTTGACTGACCGCGCTTCACCTGCGGAGGACACCGCATCTCTCCCCTCAACCCTACAATCACACTTCCTGACAATGGACACCCTCACAAACCGGATTGCCTTCTCGTCGCTGCGATCGCTCTCGCCGGAACTGGCGGCGGCAATCATCGACCGCGTCGGTTCCGAAGAGGCTTTTTTCAGCCTTTCCGAATCGCAGCTGTCAGCCGTCATGGGCTTTTCCAACCGCCTTTTCAGTTCCAAAGTCAGAGAGGAAGCCCTCGACAAAGCCCGGCATGAAGCCGGATTCGTGGAGTCAAACGCCATCCGGCCGCTCTATTTCCGCGACCCGGACTATCCTCAACGGCTTCTGCAGTGCGACGACGCACCCCTGATGCTCTACATGCTTGGCGACTGCGATCTCAACAGCCGTCGGATCATCTCGATCGTCGGCACCCGCCACGCCACTGCCTACGGCAACGATTTCACTACACGTTTCATCGAAGATCTGGCCGCACTGCTTCCTGAAAAGCCGGTGATCGTCAGCGGTCTAGCCTACGGAATCGACATCGCGGCCCACCGCGCGGCCCTCAAAGCGGGGCTGCCGACAGTCGGCGTCCTTGCCCACGGCCTCAACACCATCTATCCCCCTGTCCATCGCCCGACTGCCGTCGAGATGATACGCAACGGAGGCGGACTCCTGACCGACTATCCCTCCTCGGCCGCCATCCACAAAGGCAACTTCCTTGCACGCAACCGCATTGTGGCCGGACTTGCCGATGCACTGATTGTCTCCGAATCCGCCGCAAAGGGTGGTGCGCTCGTGACCGCGCGCCTCGCCGCGGGCTACAACCGCGATGTCTTCGCCCTCCCCGGCCGCACCTCCGACCGCTATTCCGCCGGATGCAACGCTCTGATCGCCGACCACGTGGCCGGACTCCTGACCTCAGCCGAGGATTTCGCCTCGCAGATGCGCTGGCCCGTCGCCGAGTCCGCTCCCGCACAGCCCTCGCTCTTCGACGAGCTTGCCCCGGAAGAACAGGCCGTCATCGACCTCCTCACCGACCGCGGCGAAGCCACGATTAACGATTTCACAGCCCGGATCGACATTCCCACGCCGCGGCTCATGGCAATGCTGATCGACCTCGAATTCCGCTCGCTGATCCTCGCCATTCCCGGAGGCCGTTACCGCCTGCGCTGACCAAACCACTCCACGCGCCCGAACGTTTATATTACATATAACATATAATCCTCTAACATATAATCATCAATTCTTTCCACCTCTGTTAACTCATATATCATGGAAAAGAAAATCATAGCCCCTTCCGAACTGATCATCAACCCTGACGGCTCGGTATTCCACCTCCACCTGCGTCCCGAACAGCTGACCGACCGCGTAATCCTCGTCGGCGATCCCGCCCGCGTCAACATGGTCGCCTCGTTCTTCGACACCACCGACTTCGAGGTTTCGTCGCGCGAATTCCACACCATAGGCGGCACATACAACGGCAAGCCTATCATGTGTCTCTCCCACGGTATCGGACCAGACAATATCGACATCGTCATCAACGAACTCGACGCCCTTGCCAATGTCGATTTCAAGACCCGCGAGGTTAAGGATCATAAACGCCGCCTGACCCTCGTCCGCATCGGCACCTCCGGCGCTCTCCAGCCTGAACTAAAGCTCGGCACCCCCGTGATCGCCGAGAAGGCCATCGGTTTCGACGGTGTGCTCAACTACTACGCCGGACGCAACGAAGTGGCCGACCTCGACTTCGAGCATGACTTCTGCAAATCCGTAGGCTGGAATCCGCTCTGGGCAAAACCCTACGTGGTCAATGCCGATGAAGAACTCGTCGATCAGATCGGACGTGATGACATGGTCCGCGGCAACACCATCTCAGCCGTCGGCTTCTACGGCCCGCAGGGTCGCGAACTGCGTCTGCCCCTGGCCAACCCCGATCTCAACCGCCGCATCGAGGAGTTCCGCCACAACGGCCGCAAGGTCACCAACTACGAAATGGAATCAGCTCCCCTCCAGGGTCTCGGCCGTCTCATGGGCCACAGAGCCATGACCGTCTGCTCAATCATAGCCAACCGCATGAACAACGACGCCAACCCCAACTACAAGACCGCCGTCCGGGACCTCGTCGCCACCGTCCTCGAACGCATCTGACCCGTCTATCGCACATCTGCCACTCGGTAGGGACGCTTTTCAAAGCGTCCTCCACCCTCTGATTATCAAACAGCAGCGCCGCAGGCACGAAACTTAACCGTTTCATCACCTGCGGCGCTCAAAATTTTAACCGGACACAATATCAGTGCCCGATATGCGGTTTGATCTTTTTGCTCACATACTCCGGCCCCCAGCCCGTGAATGTTTCAATCAACGTGCGGTCCGGGCCGAAAAGGAAGAAGGTCGGATAACCCGTGACTCCATACTTGATGCAGTCCATACCCTGCGCACCCGATCCGTTCCAGATCGAGGGCCAGGTCGCCTTGTCGAGCTCGTGGGCGCGGAGCATACGCTTACGCTCCTCGTCGACACTGTAACTTACGAATGTCAGCTCTCCGGCATACTCCTCTATAATCTTCGGAATCTCCTGCTTGGCAGCCATACGACAGGCACCGCAGCCGAGCGAGTTGAAGTCCACAAGAATGTAGGGAGTGGTGAACTGCGACAGGCGTATGGCCACACTGTCAGCATCGACGCCGACAAGATCATAATCCTCTAACTTGTCGCCGACGGCTATGATCCTGGTATCAAGGCGCTGTTTGAGCACTTTTCCGACAGGCATCTCCATCATTGCCGCAGGCACTCTGGCGCCGAACGCTTCCAATTCCTCACGCGAGAATTTGGCATAGCGCCACGACATAAGGCTCACGGCCTCAGGCACGTCGGGATGGCTCATGATCCACTGTTTCATGGTCTCGTCAAACTCTTTGTTGCGGGCCTGCATCTTTTTGCCGATCTCCGACACTTTCCGCCCGGTGACGGAATCGAGCCGGACAACACCGTTGTTGTTGGCCTGACCCTGCGGCATGAGTCGGGCGCGTTCATCCATGAGAGCCTTCATCGTGTCGCTATAATCCCGATGGATGCGTCCCCACTCGGCGGTAGCCTCGTCCCAGGGAGCGCCTGTGATCTTCGGAGCCACAGCAAAGCCGTCGGCCACGTTGTTCAGCTTCTGGCTGATGTTCCTGCCGCCGTAAAAAGAGGTGATGAACCGGTCCTCCTTGTTCTGCGGATTGCGGGCTGTGAGATAGAATTCGATCGGGAAATCCTCCTGGATGTTCAGCTCGAAGTGAAGCGAGTCGCCGACGACCGGCACCTTCTGCTTATACTTCGGATCGTCATCGCTTCCCAACGTGAAAATGACACTGTCTGGGACATTTTTCATCTTCACGTCAAGCGTATAGTTCGCCGGACCGCTTGCTCCGGATAGAAAGGGGACACACATCAGCGCGCCCGCCATTAGAGCTGAGAGTTTCATGAAGTCTGTCGGGGGGTTATTTGTTGAGATTATAGACCGTGCGGCGGATGTAGGGCTTGAGCGCAGGCACCTTCTCGGCGATCGCGTTCACGGCGAGACGCGACACGACGATACCGCCGAACACATTCAGGTGAGTGTTGTCGATGCGGCCCTCAGGAGCGAACTCATAGACACCCACCGGCATCCACATATAGAGCATACGCGAGTTCTCGCGGCCCAGACCCTGCACGAGCTCGTGGGTCAGAGTGTTCATGTCGATGAAAGCCACACCCATCTCCTCAGCCACGTTACGCGGGGCGATACGGTAGTCTCCGTGAGTATCGACAAGGGTATCACCTTCTGCGGGATAGTTTTCAAGTCCCTTTTTCCAGGTCTTCTGGCGGTCGTCGGTCTGAGCGGCTGCAATACCGTTGGCCGGGAAGTTGCGGCGCACGATCGAGTTCATCAGAATCGGAGTGCCACCCTTCTCGCGGGTCTCGTTGACAAATTTCTTGAGGTTGGCGTCGAAAGTTCCGCCGGGCACCGTGTAGCGGTCGGCACTCTTGGCCTTCTCGTCGTTGTGGCCGAACTGGATGATCACATAGTCTCCGGGACGGATCTTCTCGCGCACCTTCTCCCAGCGGCCCTCGTCGATGAAGCTCTTGGAGCTGCGACCGTTGACGGCATGGTTGTCCACCTTGATGGCGCCTTCGAAGAACATCGGCAACATCTGGCCCCAGCCGCGTTCCTGATTTTCCTTGTCGAGCGGCTTGTTGGCCATTGTCGAGTCACCGATCATAAACACCGTGATCGTATCGGAGGGCGCCTGCGCCCACGCAAGCACCGGAAGCACTAAAGCGATAAAAAGTGATGAAATAAGTTTCATGATACTTAGGTATTGTTGTGATAATTTATGGTCCCGAAATTCAGAGGCCGTTCAATAACCGCCTCCCGATTATCCGGCAAATTTAGTCATAAAATTTCATTTTCCGGCCATTTCTCTCATTTTCGCCCGCTCCCGGCCTCACCGGCCTTTCACGACAGCGTCTTCCTCGGCCATCATCCGCGCGACATTGATCGGCGGAATCATCAGACGGTTGAACGGTGTTCCTTCCGTCTTGCTGAACAGAACTCCGCGCGAAGTTCCTATCGTATGAACAGCCAAAAGTTCAAGCACATCTTTGGGAATAAACACGTCATCTCCGCTGACAAACTTATCCCAGTCCTCTTCGTGGATCTTAAATTCACACTGCATTTTGAGTACCATGAAAGGCGTCTCCTCCGATGTAAACTTATATCCGACCTCACAGGCGATCATGCGGCTCTCCTGTGAATACTGAAAAGAGATTTCGGTCGAAAGATTTATCTCGCCCTGAGGCATATCATCTGAAAGAATTGCAAACTGACTGACTGCAATTCTCGTCATATTAAAACGTACCATCACGCAATCTTATTAAATGAATCTTTACTTCCGTCCATAATCCATTTGCCGTCACAGAAACTGACAGACGACTTGCCGACAACAGGGATTCTGCAACCCATATCCGACCGCGGATTTTCCGCTCCGTCAGGCTTTTTGAAAGAGATTGTACGCGCATACATGTTATTGCAACGCTTCCAGTCATTGGGACGCAGATAGGTATTCTCCACAACCTGAGAGGCATAAGCCTTTGGCATCAGTTCTATTCTCGGAACCATCTCACAGGCCAATGCCAGTTCCACGAGCTTCGAAAGCTTATGATCGAACTCGCCGTTCAGAATCTGCGAGACATATCCTTTCGAGACACCAAGGCGCTCTGCAAACTCCTTGCGGGTCAGATGGTTTTCTTCGAGATAACGCTTGATGTCATCAAATATCATCAGCTGGATCAGCTGAGTCCAGTAGGCTGATGATTCATACTTGTTTTTATTCAGAAATTTCATTTCAATCTTTTTAAACATCATCATTCTCGGCGTTTCCGCCGGTATCCACATCACTATCATCCCTGATTTCGATATTTTCAGGAATGTTATTGAAATGCCTGAACACTTTTGCTATGTCCTTCTCCTGGCCTTTCTTATAACCTGCGACTATCAGATAGTAATCCGGCTCTTTCTTTATGGCATAAAGTCTGAGATGCTTGGTCTTGAATTCATAGACATCCTTACGGTCCGACTTACCTCCCCTTATGTGATTGTATTTACTTGTAGGGAGATTGTTGTTGTCGACCTTTCCCATTATTGCCAACAGTTCGGCGACTTCATCGAGATCGCTTTTTTGCTGAAGCGAATCTATGAATTCCTTACAAAAGCAGCGCCCGTTTTTATACAGAAAATAAAACGAGTACTTTGGATTTCCGATATCCTCCAAAGAACATAGATAAAATTCGTCCATTAATTCATCATAAATTATTCATTTAGATCAGATATACAATGGCCGGCGTTGCCGACCTCAATTTTTTGTCACAAAGATATGGAATTCCAATCATGAAAACAAATTTCCGTCTCAAAAAGTTTAGTTTAAACTAAACCAAAGATCTACTTATCCACAATAGCAAACTCCTTGACTATACCGGACCTCAACAGGTATATTTTATTCTGAATTTGTCGAGCAGAATTTTGAAAGTATCCTGAGCGCTCAGACAGGTATCCATAAGATAGCCTTTCACTCGTGGCCAGTTGCGGAGGCCGTTGTAGTAAAACATTTTCAACTCATCGGTGATGATGAACGGCACATAACCAAAACGTAGACATTCCCGGAACATTATCAGTCTGCCGACCCTGCCGTTTCCGTCCTGGAAAGGATGGATTGCCTCAAACCGTTGATGGAAATCAATAATATCTTCAAACGCAGGACTTTTCCTGCCGTTATACTCTTTCAACAGCGCTTTGATCTCTTTGTGGACATTCTCAGGCTCCACAGTGTCACTGCCGCCGACCTCATTCGGAAGTTTCTTGTAATCTCCGACTCTGAACCATGATTTTCCCTCGTCCGATGTCCCTGATTTAAGCAAGAAGTGAAGGTGCTTGATAAAGGCTTCGGAGAGTTTCCCCTCTGTGTTGTCAATGATGTAGTCGATGGCGCGGAAGTGATTTGTGGTTTCTATGATGTCATCCACATTCACAGCACCGTCTGTGACACCGATGGTGTTGGTCTCGAATATATAACGTGTCTGGTCATGCGTCAGTCTGCTCCCTTCGATATGATTGGAGTTATAAGTAAGGTCAATCTGGACGCGGTGATAGATGCCGCCTTTCATCTTTCCGGACTTTTGCTCCCTGAGCGCTTGCAATAAAGGAGATACCGATGATTTTTTAGAGCGTTGGGGCGGTTGCGCATCCGCCGGTATGTTCCATGTCTTCCCTACAAGATACGCACCCTCGATTTTATTCTGCGCACAGTAGTTTCGGGCTGTCCGCTCCGGAACGCCATGCATCTCTGCCCATACTTTAACTGAAATATACTCCATTTATCGGCAAAACTTTGACTGAAAGACAAGGCAAAGATAGCAAAACTTGCCGATATCGGCAAGTTTCCTTTCAGAGTTGTCTCCGGCTGGCGCGGAGGTCAGATGCGCCCCTCCCGTTTTAACCATTTTTATCTTAATTTGATTGCGGCGATTTAACATTATGACAGTTGCAGGTGGTATTTTTGGCAGTATTACAGACCAATTTGGCGATACTTTTTCACTTTTTCCATCATTTTAAACGAAATTTGACATAAAATTTGTTTATTACATTACGATTTCCTATTTTTGCGACTTCAAAGTCTATTCAGAGCAAATGTCAAAAAGCTAAGCCCTGTTCCGAAGGTCTATTTCATTCGCTCATGCAGATCATTCGTACTATTCTATCATTATCCACATTTATAATTGTCTTATTATGAGGAAAAGTCTATTAATGCTGTTAGTCATGACCCTTGTGGGTTTCGGGCTAATCAACGCGCAAACCTCTGATTTAGGAGGGGTTACGGGCGTTGTCATCTCAGCAGATGACGACGAGCCCGTTGTCGGCGCAAGCGTCATGGTCAAGGGAACCAAAACCGGCACCTCGACCGACATCGACGGCAAGTTCACAATTTCCAAACTGCCGCGCAATGCCAAAACGCTCGTGGTGAGCTACATCGGCATGAAAACCAAACAGGTCGCCATTCAGAGAGGCACCAAAATGACAATCACCCTCGAATCCGACGCCGAGCAGCTTCAGGAAGTCGTCGTCACCGGTATGCAGAAGATGGACAAGCGACTCTTCACCGGTGCCGCCACCAAGATCGACGCCCAGGATGCCCGCATCAGCGGTATGGCAGACATCAGCCGAAGCCTTGAAGGCCGCGCGGCAGGTGTATCGGTGCAGAACGTATCCGGAACATTCGGTACCGCTCCCAAGATCCGTGTCCGCGGTGCCACTTCAATCTACGGCAGCTCCAAGCCCCTCTGGGTTGTCGACGGTGTGATCATGGAAGACGTCATGAACGTCTCGGCCGACGATCTCTCGTCCGGTAACGCCGAAACCCTCATCTCCTCCGCTATCGCAGGCCTCAACGCCGACGACATCGAGAGCTTCGACATCCTCAAGGACGGCTCCGCCACCTCTATATATGGTGCGCGCGCAATGGCCGGTGTGATCGTCGTGACCACCAAGAAAGGCAAGGCCGGCCGCAACTCCATCAGCTACACCGGAGAATTTACCATGCGCCTCAAGCCTAAATACCGCGACTTCAACATTATGAACTCGCAGGACCAGATGAGCGTCTATCAGGAACTCGCCAACAAGGGCTACCTCAACTATGCCGAAATCGCCAACGCATCGTCGAGCGGCGTCTACGGCAAGATGTATCAGCTCATCAGCCAGTACGATCCCGCAACCGGCCGCTTCGGTCTCGAAAACACTCCTGAGGCAAGAGCCAAATACCTCCAGGCCGCCGAATACCGCAACACCGACTGGTTCGACCAGCTCTTCTCAAACTCAGTGATGCAGACACACTCCATCAGCCTTTCGTCTGGTACCGAAAAGGCCCAGCACTATGTATCGGCTTCCGTGATGTACGACCCCGGATGGTACAAGCAGAGCGACGTGCAGCGTTACACCGCCAACCTCAACTCCAACTTCAACATCTCCGACAAAGTTTCGTTCAACCTCATCTCCAACGCCTCTTACCGCAAGCAGAAAGCCCCCGGCACTCTCGGCAGCGAGATCGACGCCGTTTCCGGCGAAGTCAAGCGCGACTTCGACATCAACCCCTACTCCTACTCGATGAACACCTCGCGCACACTCGATATCAACGAATTCTACACCCGTTCCTATGCTCCCTTCAACATTCTCCACGAGCTTAAGAACAACTACATGAAACTCGGCGTCAACGACTTCCGTCTCACCGGCGTCCTCACCTACAAGCCCATCCGCAAAGTCGAGCTTTCGATCCTCGGCGGTATGCAGAACACCTCCACCCGTCAGGAACACTTCATCCTCGACGACTCCAACCAGGCGCAGGCCTACCGCTGGATGCCAACAACAGCCATCCGCGACAGAAACCCGCTCCTCTACACCGATCCTGATAACCCCTACGCATTCCCCGTATCGAACCTCCCCAACGGCGGTATCTACGAGCGCACCGACCGCGACATGTTCAAGTGGGACATGCGTCTTGCAGCCCGCTACAACGACGTATTCGCCGACGACCACATCGTCAACCTCTACGCCGGCATGGAGACCAACTCCGTCAACCGCCACGCCTCATGGTTCCGCGGCTGGGGTATGCAATACAGCATGGGTGAAATCCCCAACTACGCCTATCAGGTCTTCAAGCGCGGTCAGGAGGAAAACACCGACTACTACACTCTGACCAATACCCGCGAGCGCTCCGTCGCCTTCTTCGGCAACGCCACCTATTCCTATCAGGGAAAATACAACATCAACGGCACTCTCCGCTACGAAGGCACCAACTCGCTCGGCAAGAGCCGCTCTTCACGCTGGCTCCCGACCTGGAACATCTCAGGTTCGTGGAACGCTCATGAAGAAAGCTGGTTCCACGACTTCAACCCCACATGGAGCCACCTCACCCTCAAGGCCTCCTACTCTCTGACCGGCGACCGTCCCTCTGTCAGCAACGCCTATGCCATCATCGGCTCGCGTAACCCCTGGCGTCCCTCGACCGGCGTCACTGAAAGCTCGCTCTATGTCAAAAACCTCGCCAATGAGGACCTGACCTATGAGAAGAAACATGAGGTCAACCTCGGCCTCTCGACCGGCTTCATCAACAACCGCATCAACGTCGAGTTCGACTGGTACCGCCGTAACAACTTCGATCTCATCGGCATCACCAACACCCAGGGTATCGGCGGTGAGATTCAGAAATACGGCAACATCGCCTCGATGCGCTCCCACGGTGTCGAACTCTCGCTCACGACCAAAAACATCCTGACTAAGGACTTCTCCTGGACCACCAACCTCATCTACTCCTACAACAAGAACAAGGTGACCAAACTTCAGACAACCAAGCGCGTGATCGATCTCATTTCAGGCAACGGTTTCGCTCAGGAAGGCTACCCCGTCCGCTCGCTCTTCTCAATCCCCTTCATGGGACTGAATGAAGAAGGTCTCCCTACTTTCCTTGACCAGGACGGCAACATCTCCACCACCGGCATCTATTTCCAGACATCCGATCCCGAAAAGCTTGGCTTCCTGAAATATTCCGGCAGCGTAGATCCCACCGATGTAGGTTCATTCGGCAATATCTTCCGCTACAAGGACTTCACCCTCAACGTCTACATCACCTACTCTTTCGGCAACGTCATCCGTCTCGACCCGGTGTTCAAGGATGAATATTCCGACCTGACCGCCACGCCCAAAGAGTTCAATAACCGCTGGAGAGTGCCCGGCGACGAAAATCGCACCGACATTCCCGTCATCGCATCAAGACGTCAAAACAAAAACGACACCAACCTAAGCTATGCCTACAACGCATATAACTACTCCGACGCCCGCATAGCCAAAGGCGACTTCATCCGCATGAAGGAAATCTCGCTTGCCTACCAGTTCCCGACCAAGATCATCAGCGCCCTGCGCCTCTCCAACGCTATGGTCAAGCTCCAGGCAACCAACCTCTTCCTCATCTACGCCGACAAGAAACTCAACGGACAGGACCCAGAGTTCTTCAACACAGGCGGTGTGGCTGCCCCGACACCCAAACAGTTCACTCTGACAGTCAACCTCGGTTTCTAATCCACTCTTTTAAAGAATCAGAACAATGAACAAATATATAAAATACGCATTCGCGCTGGCACTGCCGACCGTAGCCCTCTCGTCGTGCGACGACTACCTCGACACCATGCCTGACAACCGCGCCACCGTGGACAGCGAGGCAAAAATCAAAAGCATTCTTGTCTCGGCCTATCCGACCAACGAATGCAGCCTCGTCTGCGAACTTTCGTCCGACAACTGCGACGATGCCGGACCAAATAACCCCAACACCGAACGCTTCTATGACGACACTTTCGCCTGGAAAGACGAAATTGAAGATGCAAACGAGTCTTTGTCAGGATATTGGGAAAATTCATACGGCTGTATATCCTCGGCCAACGAAGCCCTCGCAGCCATAGCCAGACTCGGAGGCCCCACAACTCCCTCACTTCAGGAACTCTATGCTGAAGCCTGCCTCTGCCGCGCCTACAACCACTTCATGCTCGCGCAGCTCTTCTGTATGCCCTGGACTCAGAATGCAGCCGAAGAACTCGGTCTCCCCTACATGGAGCAACCCGAAACCACCCTCAAGCCCGAATATGAACGCGGCAATCTCGCCGATTTCTACCAAAAAATCGAACACGACCTTACCGAAGGTCTGAAATATGTCGGCGACGCCCATCTCGACGTCCCCAAATACCACTTCAACACCAAGGCCGCCTACGCTTTCGCCACCAAATTCTACCTTGCGGTTGAAAAATGGGAAGACGCCGCCAACTGGGCAACAAAATGTATCGGTACATCGCCCCGCGCCGTGCTACGCGACAACGACGCTCAGGCAGCACTCCCTGTCGATGGCAACGGAGTCTACGGCGAACCTCAGGCTCTGGAATACATCAAAGTCACCCATCAGTGCAACCTGATGCTGACCACAGCCACCAGCAGCATCGGCTGGGTATTCGGCCGCGCATACGCAGGTTCCCGTTACAGCCATAATTCATTCATCGCTGAAACCGAAACATTCCAGGCTCTGGAAGCATTCGGCGACCTCAAGCGAATCTACGGCATGTACTCCGGAACCAATATCGACAAAGCACTGCTCCGCAAGGTCGCATGTCTCGTCGAATATCTCGACATAGTTGCCCAGACCGGATATATCCACTCCATCATCCCGGTATTCACTACTGACGAAACCCTGTTGAACCGCGCAGAGGCATATATCATGCTGAAACGCTATGACGAGGCGGCTGCCGATCTCACCCTCTGGGCTCAGAACTATTACAGCGGTTGCCCGACCCTCACTCCTACAATCCTCACAAATTTCTTCAACCAGCTCCCTTACAGCTATTCGGGCGAAAATTCTCTCGAAGGAACACTCAAAAAGCACCTGAATCCGGCATTCACCATCGACGCCGAAGGCTCCACACAGGAATGTATGCTCCAGTGTATGCTCGACTTCCGCCGTGTTGAAACCCTCCACTTCGGTTCCCGTTGGTTTGACATCAAGCGCTACGGCATCGAGATTCCCCGCCGTATGCTCAACGCCGCAGGAGTTCCTGCCCTCCAGACTGATTTCCTCTCGAAAAACGACCCACGCCGCGCGTTCCAGATTCCTCTCCAAGTACGCGACGCCGGTTTAGAGGCCAATCCGCGTGAGAAATAAGAGCCGTCAAGGTTTCAGTTATGTAACTTAAAATAACGAATACAACAATGAAAACCAAAATATTAAGCCTCTTACTGCTTTCCGCCACGGCTTTCGGATTCACCGCCTGCTCCGACGATGACCCCGACACAAGCTATACGGTGATCGAACCGGGCGTGACAGAGAAAAACGATTTCGACCTTTGGCTTGAAGCAAACTACAATAAGCCTTACAACATCGACTTCAAATACCGCTACGAGGACATCGAGGGCGATTTCAACTACTACCTCGTCCCCGCCCGCTATGAGGACGCCGTCACAATGGCCCACCTCATCAAGCATCTCTGCGTCGAGACCTACAACGAAGTGGCCGGAGTGGACTTCACAAAACAGTATTTCCCCAAGATGTTCTACACCGTAGGCGAATGGGAATACAACAACAACGGCACCTTTATCCTCGGTACTGCCGAAGGTGGTCTCAAGATTTTCCTTTCAGGTCTGAACTATCTCCCGACCTATCTCCAGAGCGCAGGTACACTCAACCACTACTACATCAAGACAATCCACCACGAGTTCACCCACATCCTCAACCAGACCAAGACAATCCCCTCCGATTTCCAGACCATCACAAGCTCCGATTATGTATCGGATATGTGGAACGACACTCCCAACTGGCTCCCGCGCGGTTTCATCACCGACTACTCGCAGCACTCCTATCAGGAAGACTTCGCCGAAATGATGTCGATGTATGTCACCAACTCTCAGGAGACATGGAACGAATGGATGCAACAGGCCGGAGCCGAGGGTGCCGACCTGATCAGTCAGAAACTCGACATTGTCCGCGACTACATGCTGTCGAACTTCAATATCGACATTGACGAGCTCCGCGACGTAATCCAGCGCCGTCAGAACGAAGTGATGAGCGGAAACGTGGATCTTCAGGACCTCACGGTTAAATAATCTCCCTAAAGAACGACAATTATGAAACTAAATAAATTTTTCATCACAATCGGACTCGCAGTCACCGCCATGTCATTGCAGTCCTGTCTGAAAGACCAGGAAGATTTCTTCGACGAATCATCGTCCGAACGTCTTCAGGCCGTCCTTGAAAATGCCAAAACGATTCTAACAAGTTCGGAATACGGCTGGGCCTTTGACTACTATCCTGACCGGAATCTTTCTTATGGAGGATATGTCTACGCTCTCAAATTCGACGACAAAAAAGTGACTGTTCGTTGCGAAATCTCTGCGTCGGAGGCAGAGACAAGCTTCTACAAGCTCACGACCACCAACGGACCCGTCCTGTCGTTTGACTCATACAATTCCCTGATGCACTTCTTTGCCACTCCGTCAAGTTCGGAATACGAGGCAATGGACGGCGACTTCGAGTTCATGATCATGGATGCCACTGAAGATCTCGTTACTCTGCGTGGCGTCCGCACAGGCAACACCATGTATCTCCACCGTCTCGATCAGGACCCTGCCACGTTTATTCAGGCCGCCGGCAAAATATATGACACAAATGTGCTCAGTAACGCATCCGGGACCATAGGTGCCAGCGAAGTCACCTGTGAGAACGACGTAATGACCCACTACATGGAATTTTCCTGGGGTGAAGGCATGACGGCAGGCAACTATTATCTCTCGACTCCCACCGGCATCCGTTTCAAGGAACCGGTCGAAGTCAACGGCGCGACCATTTCAGAACTGACCTATACTTTCGACGACAAAACCAAATCCGGAGCTTTCTCCGGCGAGGATTCGGCAGGAAACCAGATTTCGATAGCAGGAGTTCTGCCTGAAACATATGCTTATTTTGAAGAATATCTCGGCGACTTCTCTTTCGTGTACTATAACGCACAACGCGCCATAGACATCAAGATTGAAGGCGACAAAAAGACCGGCAACTACGCCATTCACGGTTTCAACGAGAATTATGACGTGGCTGCGACCTACAACAAAGTCTACGGCTGCCTCGAAATCAATTCACAGCTTCTCGGCATCGAAGGCTCGACCGCCGTATGGCTTGCTTCCTGGACTCTCAGCGGCGGCGGCAACCTGAGCTGGAGCTCCGCTTACGGTGTATATGCCCTTAAGAGCCCGAAGAATCCGAATGTCTTCCTGTTCGAGCCGAACAGCTCCTCTTTTGCAACCGATTCATTTATCCTGTGGACCACAAACCTTTCAGGTGAATCGACCGGACAGCTCTCTTCTTCCTCTTCCTATCTGATCAACGGCTCAACACAGGTACCCTACCTCTCAGGACTTATCAAGAAATAAACTACTGAACGAAAATGAAAAAGATATATAAATCATTATTCATAACTATGATTGCTGCCGCGGGTTTTACCGCGTGCAGCGATTATGAAGCGCCGGACATCACGACCGAATCGGCGATAACGATTGTCAGCCGCAACACCGACTTCCCTGCCGCCGCTTCGACCGGCGTCATCAAGTTCAAGGCTGACGGCCCCGTGACTGTCAGCTCGGCCAACGACTGGATCACAGCATCTGTCGAGGGCGACGAGATCAACATCTCCGTCGTACAGAACAATTCCATCGACGGCCGCGCCGGAAGCATCATCGTCAAAAACGGCAATGCCGAAGATGAAATCTCAATCATCCAGTCAGGTATCATATTCAAATTTGATGAAGTCGGAGAAATCGCAACCGATTCAGACCCATCGACACATGCTTATCCGATTGATGCGAATGCTCCTATTGAGGTTTCGTCAGACGCCGATTGGGTAAAGGTCGCTGTTGCAGACGGAAAACTGTCCATCTCAATCGATCCAAACCCCACACTCGATCCTCGCAGTGCGACCGTCACGGTCAAATGCGGCGACACCACCTACGAAATCCCGGTAGCCCAGAAAGGTCTGGTATTCCCCCTCTTCAAAATTCCTACCTTAAGAGTAAATGACTCACAAAGCACAACGACTTATGAGTTCAAGGCCGACATTACGGTCAATTTCACTTCCGATGCCGACTGGGCCAAAGGTGAATTCGCCAACAACACCGTGACCATCACGACCGAACCAAACACAACCGGCCACATCCGCTACGCAAATCTGACTTATGAGGTGGCAGGCGAAACCGGGTCACTGGCAATCACACAGGCTGAATTTGATAAAGACATCGCCGGAGATCTTTATATTGCGTTCAACGATTATTTTGAGAATCTTGAACTTGCAATTCTGCCCGCCACACTGTCACGCAGTGAAAATTCTTACACACTGGCCATAACCGACATAACTGTCAGAAACACGCCGGTCTACACTCTTCCGGTCGACTATAATGACGAAACATTATCCATAACCATATCATCCTACCCGGCGGCAATCGGAACCTGGGGAAGCTATTATTGCTTCCTGATGCCGGTAACTTTGAACGAAGCAGGTGATGACATAGATGTTTACTTTACCCGCAATCAGAAAATGGATGCGCAATTCGTCTATACCGTCTCTTCGACAGGCTCCGAAGGTATGGTCGCCATGTTCAAGAACAATTCGGCCAATGCACTTTCACTTATCGGATATTCGGTAGGTTGCAACACATCCAACACGACATTGAGCAATGACACATTCCAAGGCAATCTGGAAATAATGGTCAACCCCTATCTTATCCGGCTTTATACCTCCGCTTCCACAACATCTTCGGCAGATGTAAAGACCGCAGTGCAGAAAGTAAAGCAGAAATCGGCCAATATCCCGTTCAGAAAAAATTCAAATTCTTCTGAAATGTTGCGCAGGGTTGCATTATGACCCTCACAGATCATGTCGTCGGTCGTTTACGGCCAACAACATGAACCCGCTAATTTGCCTCATACGGACAAACAGCAACCATACCTGACCCCAAGCCCCGCCCCGACCGACCGGTTATGGCGGGGCTGATTTTTTGCTGAATTTTGTAGTCTGCGGACTATTTCGTAACTTTGCACAAAATACCTTAAAATTTACCATAACTGTATCGGAACCGATGACTATCAAAAACTTATTCTACGCCGCAGCCATCACGTTGCCGCTGTCGGCTCTCTACTCTTCCTGCGGTTCGGTCTCAGCCATTGACCGTCAGGCGTTAGTTGAAAGAAACAATCCCCACATCACTGCCATCGACACCCTCGCCTCTCTCTCGGTAGGCAACGGAGAATTTGCCGTAACAGTCGATGTCACCGGCCTCCAGACCTTCCCGGAACTTTACAGTAAGGGTGTGCCCTTAGGCACCCAGAGCCAGTGGGGCTGGCACAGCTTCGCCAACCCCGACAGTCTCCGCCCCGAAGAGGCTCTCAAGGACTATGACTTCGGCCGCGGACGCCAGGAACCCTACGCAGTGCAGTTCAACGAACCGGGCCGTCCCCACGACGCCGCCAACTGGTATCGCGTCAATCCCCATCGTCTCCACTTGGGTGCAATCGGTTTTGCAGGACTCCAGCCCGACCAGATCACTGACATCGACCAGACCCTCGACATGTGGACCGGCGAAATCCGCTCGGATTTCAAGGTTGACGGATCGCCCGTAGCTGTCCGCACCTATGTGCACCCCGAAAAGGATATGTTGGCGGCATCAATCAAGGACGAAAAGCATCTGCCGTTAGCAATCCGTCTTCCCTACCCGACCGGCGGCCACTGCGACGACGCCTGCAACTGGGCTGCCGATTCGCTCCACGCCACCGACATTGTTCGCGCCGACGCCAACAGCGCCCTTCTGCGCCACAGCCTCGACTCGACCACCTATTATATAGACCTCACCTGGACCGGCAACGCCGCTCTGGAGCAGGAGGGCCGCAATCTGCTGACGCTCACTCCCGCTGACAACGAGTGGACGGTGACCGCCACCTTCCTCCCCGACGTTCCGCAGGGTGCCAATCCCTCGGTTGCCGAGACACGCGACGCTTCGTCGGCCTACTGGAAGGATTTCTGGACCAAGGGCGGCGTGGTTGACTTCAGCCACTGCACCGATCCGCGCGCAAAGGAGCTGGAACGCCGCGTGGTGCTCTCGCAGTATCTGCTCGCAATCCAGTGTGCAGGCTCGACACCTCCCCAGGAAACCGGTCTGACCTACAACTCCTGGTTCGGCAAATTCCACATGGAAATGATCTGGTGGCATCAGGCACAGTTTGCCCTCTACGGCCACGAAGATCTGCTCAACCGCACCCTCCCCTGGTATGAAAGCTCGCAGGGTATAGCCCGCGAGATCGCAGAGCGTCAGGGCTTCAAGGGTCTGCGCTGGATGAAGATGACTGACCCGTCGGGCATGGAAGCTCCCTCGAAAGTGGGTTCGTTCCTTATCTGGCAGCAGCCCCACCTGATCTATCTCGCCGAACTTCTCTACCGCGCTAACCCCGACAGCGCAATGGTCAACCGCTACTATCCCCTGATCCAAGGCACAGCTGAGTTCATGGCCGATTTCGCAGAACAGGATTCGACAGGCCGCTACATTCTCCGCGGCATCATCCCCGCTCAGGAAACTCTGCGCGCCGCCGAGACTGTGAACCCGCCTTTCGAACTGGTTTACTGGCACTTCGCCCTCAATACCGCCCAGAAGTGGCGCGAGCGCAAGGGCGAACCACGCGTGGAGAAATGGGACGAAATCATTGCCAATCTCTCGCCCCTGGCCGCAAAAGACAGCCTCTATCTCGCTGCCGAGACCGCGCCTGAGACTTACAGCGACATCCGCCTGACCTCTGACCACATGGCAGTGCTCGCCGCCGTGGGCATCCTGCCCAACTCGCCGCTCGTAAAGGCCGACATCATGGACAACACATTCGACTGGGTATATGACAAATGGAACTGGGACAAGACCTGGGGCTGGGACTACCCGACAACAGCGATGAATGCCGTGCGCCTCGGCCATCCCGAAAAGGCTGTCAACGCCCTGCTCATGGACAAGCGCACCAACACCTATCTGCCCAACGGCCACAACTATCAGGACAACCGTCTGCGCTGCTATCTGCCCGGCAACGGCGGTCTGCTCACAGCCGTGGCCCTCATGTGTGCCGGCTGGGACGGCTGCGAAGTCGAGAATCCCGGCTTCCCGAAAGACGGCACCTGGGATGTGCGCTGGGAAGGGATCAAGCCGCTGCCCTAAGGGTTGACAAAATGTCGATACCCTGCTGACGAAGGACGCTTTGAAAAGCGTCCCTACAAGACCATTTAATCCGCTCCCGATTTCATCTGTCCATTTCATCATTTCGCAATGAGAAAAATAACCGCTGCCATGCTCTGCATGGCCCTTGCCGCCACGCTTGCCCCCTCAGGGGCAGGCGCGGCAGCCAATACAGAGATACGCAAGACCCACTACCGGCCTGACGGAATCTCGGCCGTCTGCACCGACGGACACAGCAAGTTCAACCGCGCGCTCTACGGCGCACACTCAGGTTTCCGTATGGAGTGCAGCGATATGCCGGAGTTCGGCATCTATCTGCCCCGCATGGGCGGCAATCTGCGTCTGACCCTCCCCGCCGGGAAGTGCACCGCCCGCTACACTCCGGGCCGCATGGACTACTCCCAGGGGGGTGTAGAGGTTGAAGCTCAGGTGATGCGCAGCACTGACATGGCGCTGTGGAAGCTCACCAACACCACCGCAAAGGAAATCACCGTGCCGGTGCGCTTCGGAGGTGTGGCCGACAAGAAATTTTTCCGCGAGGGTGATCTCGGCGTCGATGACCCGACCTGCTTCGACCTCAAGCCGGAATACTGCAAGGGGAACATCTATACCCTTTCAGGCGACACTGTCAGAGTGGAATACGGCAACAAGCAGCGGACGCAGCTCTCGCTCATCATCCCCGCCGCGACGCAGCACGTCAACGACATGCCGGTCTATGAAGGCGAGATCCGCCTCGCGCCCGGCGAGAGCAAATGCATAGCCCTGATACCCTCCCCCGTGATACCCGAAGGGTTCTCGGCTGCAAAAATGATGGCCCAGGCCGAACGCGAGAGGGAGGAGCTGGCTTCGTCGTTCTCGATTTCCACCCCCGATCCCTGGCTCAATCCGGTCGGCAGCGCAATGTCAATCGCCGCTGACGGAATCTGGAGCGGTCAGGCGTGGCTCCACGGCTCGATCGGCTGGCGCACACCCCACTTGGGCTGGCGCGGCGCCTACGTAGGCAATGCCATCGGACGCCACGACCGCGCGCTCACTCACTTCAACACCTACGCCGACAATCAGGTGACCGACCGTCCGGCCACACGGCAGCATCCCTGCCAGGACAGTGTGCTGAACCTCGCACGCGCCGAAAAGGCCTGGGGCACACCGATGTACAGCAACGGTTACATCTGCCGCCGCCCCGGAAAGAAGGACGAGATGTCGCACTACGACATGAACCTCGTCTACATCGACGCCCTGATGCGCCACTTCCGCCACACGGGCGACACGGCGGCCATGCGCCGCTTCTTCCCGGTGATCAAACGCCATCTTGCCTGGGAAAAGCTCAATTTCGACCCTGACGGAGACCATCTTTACGACGCATATTGCTGCATCTGGGCCAGCGACGCACTTTATTACAGCGGCGGCGCCGTGACCCACTCCTCGGCCTACAACCGCTTCGCCAACCTCATGGCAGCGCGCATCGCCGAAATCATCGGCGAGGACCCCGCGCCATACCGCAAGGAAGCCGAGGCAATAGGCAAAGCCATCGACTCGACACTCTGGATGCCCGACCGCGGCCACTGGGCCGAGTTCAAGGATGCCGGAGGCCGTCAGCGCCTCCACCCGGCTGCGGCCGTCTGGACCATCTACCACGCCATCGACTCGGAGATAGGCGACCCGTTCCAGACCTATGCCGCAACCTGCTACGTCGACAGCATGATACCACACATCCCCGTCCTTTCGGACAGCGGAGTGGACAACATAGCCACCATCTCCACAACCAACTGGAAGCCATATTCGTGGAGCATCAACAATGTGGCGATTGCCGAAGTGATGCACACCGCCCTCGCCTATTGGCAGGCCGGCCGCAACGAGGAAGCCTACAAGCTGATGAAAGCCGTGGTGATGGACAACATGTATCTCGGCGCCTCACCGCTCAATTTCGGTCAGATCAGCCACTACGACGCCGTCCGCGGCGAATCGTACCGCGACTTCGCCGACCCGATCGGCGTGTGGAGCCGCGCTCTGACGGAAGGGCTCTTCGGCATACGCCCCGACATGACAGCCGAGAGCCCGCGTGTGGAGATCGTCCCCGGTTTCCCCGCCGAGTGGAACTCCGCGTCGATCAACCTCCCCGACATAGCCTACACCTTCCGCCGCGAAGGTGACAAACTTATCTATAAGATTGAAAACCGCTACCGCCTCGATCCGGAAGTGGTGCTGACCGTGCCTGTGCACGGAGTGCGCTCCGTCAAAGTCAACGGCCGCACCGCAGCATGGGAAGCAGTTGAAAATTCCGTGGGGACTCCGCGCCTGAGCGTCAACGCCGGCCGGGAGCCGAAACTTGAAGTGGTCATCGAGACTGCCGGACAGCTCACCGCCATCCCGACAGGACGCATACGTGAAGAAGGGCCCGTGAAGTTCACTGAAATGGCCGACGGAGTGCTCAAATGGTGGGACACCGAGATTTCCGCACCGAAACCGCTGACCGCCGTAGCCGCTCCGGGCTTCGACGACATCGACCCGGCCCGCTGCGAGACCGTGGACCTGCGCAAGGCCTACAACGCCTCCGTGACCGACATATTCCAGAACCGCTACCTCTCGCCGCGTCCGCAGGTGACCACTCTCCAGATTCCCGTGCAGGGCATCGGCGAATGGTGTCACCCGAAACTGACCGCCGAGATCGACGACTCAGGCCTGCGCAGCCGTCTTGCCGAAGAAAAAGGCGTACTCAAGACCGAGCTGGGCATCCCCTTCGCACTTCCGGACGAGGGTCCGAACGTGCTCTTCACAACACTGTGGGACAACTATCCTGACCGCGCGTCGGTCAAGCTCAACGGCAAAGCCTCGCACATCTACCTCATAATGGCCGGTTCGACCAACCACATGCAATGGGGCATCGAAAACGGCAACATCCGCGTCCGCTACAAGGACGGCAGCGAGAGTATCACTCCCCTAGTCAATCCCCACAACTGGGCGCCGATCGAACAGGATTTCTATAACGACAACCATGCTTTCGCAATGGCTCCGGGCACCAAACCCATCTACCGTATGCACCTGAAGAGCGGCCATGTGGCCCGCGATCTCGCCCGCGAAGTGGGCAAGCGTCAGGAGCTTGAAAGCACCGGAGCCGACGGCGACATCGTGGGCAGTATCCCCGGCGGCGCGGCAGTGGTGCTCGACATCCCGACCGATCCGAAACGCAAACTCGAATCACTGGAAATCGAGACCCTTTCAGGCGACGTGGTCATCGGACTCATGGGTCTGACACTCCAGCGCCCGTAAAAAACGGTCAACAAATCAAGCCATGAAGTTAAAAAACAGAACAATACTCACCTTAGGCCTCCTCTTTGGGAGCGCGGGAGCCGGTCACTGCCTTGAAGTGACTGACTGGTATCCCGTCACCACCGAAAACCGCCCGTTCGTGCGCTGGTGGTGGCTGGGAAGCGCCGTGGACCCCGAAGGACTGACCTATAACCTCGAAGAATTCGCCTCGAAAGGACTCGGAGGCGTGGAAATCACTCCGATCTACGGCGTCAAAGGCAACGAAGCCAACGACATCGACTATCTGTCGCCGCGCTGGATGCAGATGCTCGGCCACACCATAGCCGAGGGTAATCGCTTAGGGCTGCAGATCGACATGAACAACGGCACGGGCTGGCCATTCGGAGGCCCGGAGGTGACGACAGATCACAGCGCGCGCAAGCGTGTAGCCGAATCGTGGACCGTCAGCCCCGGCAAGAAACTCAAGGAGCGCATCTGTCCCTCCGACAAGAAACAGAAAGGGGTGGCCACACTCCAGCGCATCATAGCCGTGAACGGCGACCGCCGCATCGACATCACCCGGAAACTCGGCCGCGATTCGCAGCTCAACTGGAAAGCCCCGAAAGGGAAGGGAGACTGGACTGTCTATGCCATATTCAGCGGTCGCACATTTCAGAAAGTAAAGCGCGCCGCTCCCGGCGGAGAGGGCTTAGTGGTCAACCACTACGACAGCACAGCCATCAACAGCTATCTCGACCGCTTCGACCGCGCGTTTGACAACTCCGGCGCCCCCACACCGAACACATTCTTCAACGATTCATACGAAGTCTACGGCTCGGACTGGGCCGACAACATCTTCGAGGAATTCGAGCGCGACCACGGTTACAAACTCGAACTCTACCTTCCGGAATTTCTCGACCAGGAGAACCACACAGACCTGCGCAGCCGGGTGGTGCGCGACTACCGCGCCACACTCGCCCGGATGCTCCGCGAGAACTTTACTGACGTATGGATGGCCCGCTCACACCGCCGAGGAGCACGTGTGCGCAACCAGAGCCACGGATCGCCGGCCAATATCATCGACCTCTACGCCGCCGTCGACATACCCGAATGCGAATCGTTCGGTCAGACCGATTTCACCATTCCGGGTCTCGTGCAGGACGGACCGAGCCGACCGAGCGACTCCGACCCGGCAGTGCTGAAATTCGCCTCCTCGGCAGCTCATGTCAGCGGCAAGAAACTGACTTCGGCCGAAACCCTCACATGGCTCACCGAGCATTTCCGCACCACCCTTGCCCGCTGCAAGCCTGAACTCGACCAGATGTTCTGCTCAGGGGTGAACCATGTCTACTTCCACGGTGCGCCCTATTCGCCCAAAGGCGCAGCCTTCCCCGGCTACATGTTCTATGCCTCGATCAACATGTCGCCGACCAACTCGATCTGGCGCGACGCCGACGCACTGTTCAGCTACATCACCCGCTGCCAGTCCTTCCTCTCGGCCGGAGTGCCCGACAACGACGTGCTACTCTATTTTCCGATCGAGGACGTATGGCACCGTCAGGGGGGCAATCCCTATCTGATGTTCGACATCCACAAGATGCAGCAGCGTATGCCCGACATCAAACAGCATGTCACCGACATCATGGCCGCAGGCTATGATCCCGACTATATCTCCGACGCCCTGACCTCGACCCTGACAGTCGGTGGCGACGGACGTCTGAAAGGTGAGGGAGAGGCTACATACGGAGCAATCGTAGTTCCCTCTGTGCGCTACATGCACCCCTCGACCCTGGCCAAAATCATTTCACTGGCGAAAGAAGGGGCCACGGTGATCATCACCGGCTCAATGCCTGAGGAAGTGCCGGGTCTGAGCCGCCGCGACGAGCGCACTGACTCGCTGAAGACGCTTGTGAGCGAACTTCCGGCAATCGGACAGACTCCATGCGCCCACTCCGAGGGGAAAGGACGGATCATCACCGCGCCCGATATCGCCCAGGCACTCGCCATCTCCGGACTGCGCCCCGAAACCCTGCGTTCGGAGCAGAATATCTCGATGATCCGCCGCCGCAACGAAGCCGGAGGCTACAACTACTTCCTCGCCAACCTCAAAGGCAAAGCCATCGACGGCAAAGTGACACTCGCCACACCCTCGAAAGGTGTCGAGATCTTCGATCCGCTGACCGGAGAATCAGGGCTGGCCCAATGTTACGAATCCGAAGAAGGCACCACGGCGCTGCGCCTGCAACTGCAGCCCGGCCAGTCACTTCTGCTTAAGACATTCGCCGAAAAGCCCGAACTTAAGGAATGGGGATACATTGAATCAACCGGAACGCCCATCACCCTCGACCGCGGCTGGAAATTAGCTTTCGAGAAGAGCGAACCCGCGATCGAAGGCACTTTCAACACTGACATTCTGACGGCATGGACCAATCTTCCGGCCGAGGACGCCAAAATCAACTTCGGCACCGGAGTGTACACCGTTGAATTCACACTCGACGATCCGTCCGAAGCATCGGACTGGGTGCTCGACCTTGGCGACGTGCGCCACAGCGCCGAGGTAACTATCAACGGTCAGGATGCCGGCAAAGTGTGGTCGGCCCCGTTCAACCTGCGTGTGGGCCGCTTCCTGAAGCCTGGTCTCAACCGCCTGGAAGTGCGCGTCACCAACAATCAGGCCAACCGCATAGCCGACTATGAACGCCGCGGAGTCAAGTGGCGCGTGTTCAAGGACGCCAATATCGCCTCCGTTACCAATGCCAAGACTTTCAGTTTCGGCGACTGGGAGGAAGTCCCTGCCGGACTCAACTCCACGGTGCGGCTCATACCCGTAGAAATCAGTAATCAAAAATAATCATCCAATCAGCAAAACCATGAAGAAATCAATCATCATCGCTCTTGCAATCCTGATCGGATTTCCCTGCGTAGCCGAACAGCTTCCCCCCCGCAAGGAAACCCTCAAGACTCTGATCAAGGTCAATGATCTCTATCTGAAGAATCATCCCGATCCACTGCTCGGAATCCCCTACTATTCGCGCAAGAAAGTCTATGAGGCCAACATCTGGACCCGCGCTGTCTATTTCGAGGGCCTGATGGCGCTCCACTCGATCTATCCCGACAACAGATATTATGACTACGCCTACAATTGGGCCGACGGCTTCGACTGGGGAATGCGCCGCGACGACACCACCACCCGCAACGCCGACAACTACTGCTGCGGACAGACCTATATAGACCTCTACCGCCTCACTCCGGAGCCCAAGATGCTCACCAAGACCAAAGCCTGCATGAACATGCTCGTCAACACTCCGCAGGTCGACGACTGGACATGGATCGACGCAATCCAGATGGGTATGCCGCTGCTCGCCAAGATGAGCAAGCTGACCGGCGACCAGCGATACAACGAGAAGGCATGGGATATGTATAGCTGGAGCCGCAACACTCTTGCCGGAGGTCTCTTCAATGAGAAAGAAGGTCTCTGGTGGCGCGACAAAGACTTCGTGCCCCCCTACAAGGAACCCAACGGCAAGAACTGCTACTGGTCACGCGGCAACGGGTGGGTGGTTGCAGCCCTCGTGCGTGTGCTTGACGAAATTCCCGCCGACGATCCCCACCGCGACGCCTACATAGCCGACCTCAAGGCCATGTGCGAGGCCGCAGTGAAATGTCAGCGCAAGGACGGATTCTGGAACGTGAGCCTCCACGACGAAAGCAATTTCGGCGGCAAGGAGCTGACAGGCACCGCTCTGTTTGTCTACGGCATGGCCTGGGGCGTCAACAACGGCATTCTCGACCGCGCCAAGTATCTCCCGGTGATCACCAAAGCCTGGAATGCGATGGTCAACGACGCCGTTCACCCCAACGGCTACCTGGGATATGTACAGGGCACAGGCAAGGAGCCGAAAGACGGCCAGCCGGTGGCTTACGATTCCAAACCTGACTTCGACGACTACGGCACCGGCTGCTTCCTCCTCGCCGGAACCGAGGTCTACAAGCTCAAATAAGAGAATCTTTCCCGTCAGAAGTCTCTGACACTGCAAATATACGACACCCTCCCCCCGCTTTCAGTGCGATAATGCGGGGAGAGGGCGAATTTTTTGCTTATCTGAATATTTAGAGCGTTACGGTCAACAATTCTGTGGCGAAACGATGAAGGCCTTCGGATATTCGCTCGACCTGCTTCTGACGTGGCACGGACCGGCCGTTCATATAATTCGACAGCTGTTTCTGATTGATTCCGGTAATCCGTCCCAGACCGGCCAATGAAAGAAAACGGGAATAATATCTGAGAAAGCTAACAATGTCAAGACGATATTCAAGTTCATATTCTCCCTTGATCTGATCAGGCCAACGGTCATACGGAAGATTATTTTTAATCAAACGGATAGCGTTTTCTGTATCGGCCATGACTGCATCAACCGAATCGCCGGCGGCATAAATGCCATCGCAATTTTCAGAGTAGCCTGTATAGAAATCATCCGTCTTTTCAATTATCATTCTGATTTTTTCCATATCCCAATTAAGAATAATATCAATACAATATCCATATCACAAACCGTAGATTTACAATCCATATCTCTTTATCAATTTAAGGGCGAGTCCTTTACCCATTTCCTTAGCTCCGTGGTAGGGAATCGGTTCGGATAACACACCGTCCTTGATATAAAAATAATGGCTTCCTTCGGCATGGTCAAAACGCCATCCGGCCTTTATAAATTTATTGTGAAGCTCTTTGGATTTCATCTCCGGTTTGTAGATTTATATTTACAAAGATAGCCATTTTTCTATTAATAACAAATTAAAGCAATAAAATAATGGCAATATCTCTATTTTTATTGATTTTACTCCATGTTTTAGAAATTATGACTTTTATGCACAGGCGATATTGTGATCTATCCCGCTTTCAGTGCGATAATGCGGGGAGAATAGTTTTGCCTATCACTTCGTCACGAGGCCGTCGGAGTCGGTGGCGAGGAAGAGGGGGCGGGCGTCGGGGGTGAGGGCTTCGATGCGGATGTTGTCGAAGCGGATGTCGCGGGTGTGGTTGAGCCAGAAGCCCTGGGCAGGAAGGATGCCCCACATGGTCGATTCGGGATAGTCGGCGATCTTTTCGTCGGTCGGAGCGGCGACGGCCTGCTGGCCTCCGCGGTGACGGATTGTGATGTTGCGCAGCTCGACGTCGCGGACGGGATGACCCTCAATGCCGGTGATCGAACAGCCGCCGGGACCTGCCTCGTCGATCAGTATGTCATGGAGCCGCACTCCGCTGATCGAGCCGACAGTTTCGACAGGAACATCTTTGGAATAGGGGCGCGCACGGTTGGCGAGACGGATGAAAATCGGCGACTCGGTGCCGCGGATGGTGATGTCGGCAATATCAACGTTGCTCATGGTGCCTCCGTCGACGATCTCAAGCGAGATGGCCGAATGGCCGTGGCCGCCGGGGAAGCCGAAGAACTGCGACGACTGGTCGGACGAGGGCTTCACTGTGATGCCGCGGACGATGATGTTGCGGAAGCCGCCGTTGGTCTCGGTGCCGAGCTTGATGGCGTTGCAGTGGCTGGAGATGACGCAGTTGCTGATGGTGATGTCTTCGCAAAGGCGCGGAGAGGTGCTTTTGAGAGTGATGCCGTCGTCGTCGGAGTCAGCGATCATGTTGCTTACTGTTACGTTATGGCAGCCGTCGAGATCAAGAGCATCGTTATTGTAGTTGTTGCGGTTGAAGACGGTGATGCCGTCGATCCTCACGCGGTCGCAGGCGAGATAGTGCTGCATCCAACAGCCTGAATTCTTAAGCGTGACACCCTCGACGGTGACATCCGAGCAGCGGATGAAGCGCAGAAGATGGGGCCGGGTGATCCCCTCGTCGTTCCACGAGAGTTTCGGGAAAGCACGGCCGCGGCCGTCGATTGTGCCGTGGCCGCTGATGGCCACATTGGAGGCACCGTCGGCATAGATCAGCTGAATCGTGGGCGTTACGGTGCGCAGCGAGACATAGTCGGTGGTCACGGGAGTGTAGTCGGCGATGTCCGTGCTGCCATATAACGTCGCACCGTTTTCAAGATTCAGGGTGACGTTGTCGCGCAGGAAGATGCTGCCCGTCTTGAATGAGCCGGCGGGAACGAGCACGGTGCCCCCTCCGGCCTCGTGACAGCTGTCGATGGCCCGCTGTATGGCGGCGGTGCTCAAGCGCGTTGTATCACTTACGGCACCGTAGTCGACGATATTGTGGACGGCGGCAAAGCCCGGCAGGGAGGCTGTCAGGGTAAAAAGAGCGGCGGCAAGACGTATTGCGGAAGATTTCATGGACAAAGATTTGTTATATATAATAAGGTAAAATGACAATTAATTAACAAATGCAAAATTAAAGATTGTTTCCGTATTTTGCGAAAAAAGCGCTATCTTTGTTTCACCCGAACCCACAGGCGCCATGAAAAATCCCTTCCACATACTACTGACGCTCCTCCTGACCGCCGGACTGCTGACGGGCTGCGGCTTCGACCGCAGATCGGTCAGAACTTATCCGGACCGCGAACGCTTCAAGGTGATCGGGATCGACGTGAGCGCCCACAACGGCGACATCGACTTCCGCAAGGTAGCCGCCGAGGGGATTGACTTCGTCATCATCAAGGCCACCGAAGGAGGAACTTTCAAAGACAGGAAATTCATCGACAACATACGCATGGCCCGCGAGGCGGGACTCAAAGTCGGAGCCTACCATTTCTTCCGTTTCGACACTCCGGGCTACATGCAGGGGCTCAATTTACTGAACTCGGTGCGCGGGCGCCGTCTGGATCTCCCCTTAGTGATCGACCTGGAGGAGTGGGCCAACCCCAACAGCCAGCCGACAACGATGGTACTCCACAGGCTTTCCGAAATGATCGACCATCTTGAAAGCCACGGTTACAGAGTAATGATCTACACCAACAAAAACGGTTTCGCGCGCTTCGTCAAGGGGCGTCTCGAAGGCTATCCGCTCTGGATCTGCTCCTTGGTCGACGAGCCGGAAGGGATGGACTGGCACATCTGGCAGGGAACACACAACGGCTGGATCAACGGCATCAACGAGCCCGTAGACATCAACGCTTTCAACGGCTCGCCCGAAGAGTGGTCCGAATTTGCATGGGGAAGCTGCCCCGAAGACACAATAAAACGCTAAACGCCACGTTTATATAAAGATATATTCCATTCCTTTGTCACTGCAATGAACCAAAAGTCACACAATATAATCCTCATCATCCTCATAGCCCTGTTTGCGCTTCCGGCAACGGCTTTCGGCTTCAGCACCGACAGCTACGCGCCGTCGTCAGTGCTCTCGACAGGCCGCTGGGTCAAGATCAGCGTCGAGCAGACCGGACCGCACTTCATTCCGGCCTCTTCGCTGCGCTCCTGGGGCTTCAGCAATCCCGAAAACGTGCGCGTGTTCGGCTACGGCGGCCGGCGCATCCCCGACCAGCTGCGCCGCGATCTCTACACGGATGATCTTCCCGCCGTGCGCTGTGAAGTGACCTCAGGCGGAATTGTTTTCTACGCAGAAGGCCCCGTCACCTGGCGGCGCGAGAACGGTGACATCTTCACTCACTCGCTCAACCCCTACTCCACCGCCGGATATTATTTCCTCACCGACTCGCGCCCTGAGACCGACACCTCAATCCCCGCGGAGGGGAGCGACAGCCGGGGCGACAACCCGGCGACAACGTTTACCGAACGTCTATTTCACGAACTCGAACAGACAACTCCGGCCGAAAGCGGCCATCAGCTTGTCGGCGAGGATTTCCGCTTCACCCCCAACCGCACTTTCAGTTTTCAGCTTCCCGGCCGTGTCGAGGGCACCGATGTATGGATGCAGTGCGAGTTCTACGGCAAGTCCGTGAGCGCGCCGATCAATATATCGTTCACCGCCAACGGCCAGGCACTCCCGAAAGCCACGGGCGACAGAGTGTCGGGGGGCAACAGCGACTCATGGGGCGATACTTGCCGCATACGCAAGCGCTTCACCGTCAACGGCTCTTCACTTTCACTTGGAATAGGCATCAGCGTCAGCGGCACTCTCAAACTCGCCAATCTCGACAAGATCGACATCACTTACACCCGCCGCCTCGCTCTTCCTGCAGGCGGAAACCTCGTCTTCACCTCCGAAAACCGCTTTCTGCGGCTCGACGGAACCTCGGCCGAAACCCGCGTCTGGGACGTCACCGATCCCCTCCGCCCGATAGCCATGCGCACCGCCACTGACGGCAGCGCATCCAGCTGGGCCAATGACTACAACGGCCTGCGCACCTACTGTGCCTGGACCTCTACGTCCTCCCTGCCCCAGCCACGTCTCGTCCGTCAGATCGACAATCAGGACATCCACGCCGAGGAAGTGCCAGACATGGTCATCATCACCCCCTCCACCCTGCTCTCTCACAGCAACCGTGTAGCCGCGCTCCACAGCGCCGCACCCGACAACATGAAAGTACTCGTTGTCACCGACGAACAGGTCTACAACGAATTCGGATCGGGCTGCGCCGACGTCAACGCCATGCGGCGTATGCTCAAGATGTTCTACGACCGAGGGACAGCCTCTCCGACCGGCGGTACCCTGAAATATGTGCTGCTCATGGGCGGCGCCACACATGACCACCGACGCCTCACTCCCGCCATGTCGTCAAGCGGGGCCATCACACTCCCTATCTGGCAGACCGAACTCTGCAACGATGAAAGCAACTCGTTCTGCTCGGACGACATTCTTACTTTCCTCGAAGACAATTCGGGCCTGAGCCTCACCTCCGGGGTCAACTGTGTGGCCGTGGGCCGCATTCCCGCCAGGTCGGCGGCGGCAGCAGAGATCTATGTGCGCCGTCTCGAAAAATACATCACCGCACCGCCGCAGGGCGAGTGGCGCAACCGCCTGATGATGTTTGCCGACGACGGCAACCAGGGCGACCACATGAAACAGACCAAGACGATAGAAGAGAACATGCGCGCCACCGAATCGGGCCGCGGTTTCACGTTCAACAAGGTCTTTATAGACGCCTACCGTCTCACCAACGGCACATCGCAGGAAGCCTCCGACCGTATCTTCTCGCTGCTCGACGACGGAGTTGTGCTCTGGACTTATGTCGGCCACGGCTCCATCAACTCACTCTCCGGCGACGGCATATTCACCACCCCCAACCTCAACAACCTCTACCTGCGGCGGCCGCCGTTCTTCTATGCCGCCACCTGCTCGTTCGCACAGTTCGACGGATCGGCCACCTGCGGCGTGGAATCGCTGCTGCTAACTGACAACGGTGGAGTCATCGGTGCCGTCAGCGCCGTGCGTCCCGTCTACATCAGCCGCAACGGCGTTCTCTCGGAAAATCTCGGCAAAGTGGCCCTCACCCGCGGTGCCGACGGCCGTTTCATCCCGATGGGCGAGGCTGTGCGTCAGGCCAAGAATCTCACACGCGACGACAACATGCGCCGCTACGTCTTTTTCGGCGACCCGGCCCTGAGGCTCGCCACTCCGGCCAACAGCGTCCGTCTCCTGTCGGTCGACGGAGTGGAGGTCAGCGACGACTCTCAGCCTGAACTCAAGGCTCTGGGACGCCCCGTGCTCAGAGGTGAGATCATCGATACCGAGGGACGGCGCATAGACAGCTTCAACGGCTGGCTCTCGCTCACACTCTTCGACGCCGAACGCAGCTTCACCTCCGAGGGTCGCGGCGATGAGGGGCAACAGGTAACCTTCGACGAGATGGGCGAACGCCTTTTCACAGGCCGCACCAAAGTGACCGACGGAACTTTCGAGATCACTATCCCGATGCCGGCGGCCGTGGCCGAAAACTACCGGCCGGCGACTCTCAGCATGTTTGCCGCGGCTGAGGACGGCACCGAAGCCTCCGGCGTGAGCCGTAATCTCTACGTCTACGGCTTTGCCGACGACGCGGCGCCCGACGATGTAGCCCCCGTCATCGAATCGCTCTATCTCGACCACGAGAGTTTCCGAGAGGGCGATGCCGTAGGTCCCGCCCCGGTGCTTATAGCCCGCGTCAGCGACGATGTGGCTCTCAACATGTCCAATCTCGGCATAGGCCATCAGATGAGCGTGCGCATCGACGATGAGATCAACCTCACCGACGTCTCCGACGGCTACACCCCCGATCTCGACGGTTCGCCCTCAGGCTCGATCTTCTACCAGCTGCCCGAACTCAAAGCAGGCGCCCACACCGCCACCCTCCGCGTCTGGGACACAGGCGGAAACTCAACCTCTGCATCCGTCGATTTCTTCGTCAATCCCAAAATGGCCCCGAAGATTTTCGACATCTATACCGATGCGAATCCTGCCTCCGTACAGGCCAACTTCTACGTGACCCACAACCGCCCCGACGCCACTCTGACGGTCAGAATCCAGATCTACAATCTGTCGGGACGGCTCATCTGGGACTCGCAGACCACCGGCAAATCCGACATGTATTCCTCGACCCCGGTCACCTGGAATCTGACAGACAAGGCCGGATCAAAAGTGCCCCGCGGAATCTACATCTACAAGACCACCGTAACGGCCGGCAGCGAATCATCGACCATGACGAAGCGTATCGCCGTAGCCCCGCGTTAACACGCCGGACCACCCGACACCCTCTCCACTGTCATATCGAAGCCTGCCGGAAAATGAACTTTTCGGCAGGCTTGATTTTTATAACATGGTAAGAGTTATATTTCTGTCAAGTTATGAAAAAGCTATTTCTATCCGTAGCACTTGTAGCCGCCGCAATGATGGTCGGATGCAGCGCTGAAAAGAAAGCCGAAGACAAGGGCGCCGCCCTTAAGGCAAAAATCGAAAACTGTTCTGATCCCGACAGCCTGAAAATCTATGTTCAGGAAGCCAGAGACTATGCCGACAAACTCGTCAGGGAGGGTAAAGATTCCGCAGCAGAGGCTTTCCTCGGTGACGTCACTCCCGCTGTCCGCGCCAAAGACCCCACAGCCGCGCTGGGACTCACCGCAATCGACCTCAAAGCCAAAGCTGACTCTGCTTTCGAAGCCACGAAAGAATCAGCCAAAGAAATGGCCGACTCGACATCAAAGGCTGTCAGCGATAAAGTGAACGATGCGAAGGATGCCGTAGGCAAAGCCGCCGAACAGACCAAGGAAAAGGCTGCGGCAGCTGCCGAAAGCGCTAAAGAGAAGGTTTCCGATGCCGCACAGGCCGGAGCCGACAAGGTCAAGGATCTCATGGGCAAGTGATTGCGCCCCGATTCGACCCCAACCCTACTCATACAGGCCGGGACTTTTCAACATTATTTCTGATGTTGCAAAGTTCCGGCCTCGCAATGTTAATAACTCATACAAAATTGATATTCAATAAAATATCTTCTGAAATCTGTTTAAAACCGGACGGATCTCAACATAGTTTTCAACACGTTTTCAACACTTATCAACAAGTTATAAACACTTATAAGCGCATTATGAACACTTTCAGAACCGATGTTTAAAACATGTTGATAAAAATGTCAATAACTTTGTTGAAAACTTTTTCAATATTTTTCGTCGAAATATTTGGTGGTTTCAGACAAATGCTGTAATTTTGCACTCACAAAACGGCTCATTAGCTCAACTGAATAGAGCATCTGACTACGGATCAGAAGGTTACAGGTTTGAATCCTGTATGAGTCACTAAAAACCGCCCCGATGCGTCATGCAAAGGAGCGGTTTTCTTTTATCTCTGATTCTCTTTCGAGAAACTGCGTGCGCGGCCGCTATCTGGCCCGCTTCAGATGTCTGACTGATTCTCTTACCTTTTCGATCTCATGAAGAGCGGCCACGGCGGCTGCCAGAGTGGCAACCTGGAGAGTGGCATGAAGTATACAGTGAAGAAGACGATGACGGCGGCATCTTGCGCTGTCTTCGCGATGTTCGTTCTTGAAGATTTCCATAGTGAGGTGTGTTTTATTGTTAAATAAATAGTACTGATTCTCTATTGTCAAAAACACACGGATTCAAGGATGGTTTTGCACGTTAACCCAATTTAGAGATTGTAAAAAAAACAACCTCTTTGGAGATGTTAAGAGGACGTTTTATTTGCTTTGATCACAGAACATGTAAAGCGGGAACACTCTCCGGCGACAGACATAAAAAAACAAAAGGCTGTCATCTCGACAGCCTTTTTGCTCTTTAACCTTAAATCTAATACCATGAAAACACAGTGCAAATATAGTAACTATGTCTTTATAACCGACCACCGCCCGGAAAGTTCACAGCATCTTTGCATTTAACACACATTAACACTAACCTCTGCGAAAATTTCGTAATTTAGCATCTGATTTATGATTGCATGGCCATCCCGGCTATCACCTTTCTATAACCGACACATACCCAAACATAATGAGTACACGCCTTTTAGTGATTGATGACGAAGAATCGATATGCGAGATTCTGAAATACAACCTTGAAAAAGAAGGCTATCAGGTCGACATGGCTTTCAGCGCGGAAGAAGCGCTCGAAATGGATCTGACACCTTACGACCTTTTCATCGTCGATATCATGATGGAACGCCTGAGCGGATTCGATTTCGCCAAGTGCCTGCGCAACTCATCGGCGACCGAAGAGACTCCCATCATATTTTGCTCCGCGCTCAACGGCGAGGACGACACCGTCATGGGCCTCAATATCGGCGCTGACGACTATATCACCAAACCTTTCAAGATCAGCGAGATGATTGCCCGCGTCAATGCCGTGTTGCGCCGCACTAAGCTCGCGCGCCGCGCCCGCGAAGCCGCTGCTGCTTCCGCCGCCACCGACAACGGTCTCGAACCGCAGATCGTATATCAGGGACTCCGGATCGACCCGAACGACAAGGCCTGCAGCCTCGACGGCGAGAAAATAGCGCTCACCAAAACCGAGCTTGAGATTCTCGCATTCTTCCTGACCCACCGCAACCGCATCTATTCACGCGAAGAGATCATCCGCCACGTATGGGCCGACGATGTCGTGGTTACAAACCGCACCATCGACACCAACATCACACGCCTGCGCAAAAAAATAGGACGCTACGGCAACAACATCGAGACCCGACTCGGATTCGGCTATGGTTTTAAAGAGAAGGATTAGTTATCACTGGCGTCTGTTCATACCGATCGCCTCGATACTCTGCGTTGTCTTCGGACTGATAATCTACTACCAGTACAAACGCGAGGCCGAATACCGCGCACAGATTTTCAGTTCGGAACTTGAACTTATCGACAACCGCATACTCAACGCCTACGATGAAGACGTCAACCTCCACACTTTCCTCAACTTCATCCGAAAATTTTTCAAGGGATCGGTTTTCGAGGGTGTGAGGATCAGTGTGTACTACGACGACCACCTCCAATACTCGCTCGGCACTCCTATCCCGCTCGACAATACCGGGCTGGAGCTCCGCGGTTTCGGACTCGACGGTAATGCGGACGGAGAAAAAGCCGACATTGTCGCCGGGCGCATTGTCGGAAAAGACGAGGACGGCGACCGCTATCTGTTCTCGACAAGGGAAAGCGCCGACGGACGCATGACAATCCGTACCGCGATGCCTTACAGCGACAACGTCCATGACGCCATCGACGTCGACTCGACCGTGTGGCTGGTCATAATCGGCTGTCTGCTGACCACTCTGCTCGTCACTTTCTATTTCACCCGTATGCTCTCGCGCAATGTGGTCCTGCTCAAAGACTTCGCTTACCGCGCCTCGACAGGCGGACGTTTCACCGGCGAGGACCGCTTTCCGCGCAACGAATTAGGCGACATCTCCCGCGAGATCATCAAGCTCTACCGCGAGCGCACCAAAGCGATGGAGCTCATCAAGAAAGAGCGTAAAATCGCAATCCATGCCATCGAGGAGAAAATCAAGATTACCCGTCAGCTGACCAACAACATAAACCATGAGATCAAACCCCCCGTGGGCATCATCCGTGGCTATCTCGAATCGATCATAGCCGATCCGGACATGGACACCGCCACACGCGACCGTTTTCTCGAAAGAATGCTGATGAATGTCGAGCGCCTCACCGACCTGCTCAACGACGTTTCGACAATGACACGCCTCGAAAACGGCGCCGACATGATCGCCGTCGAGCGCATCGACATGCACGATCTTGTCTACCAGATCGAAAGCGACCTGCCGGCCAACAATCTTGCAGGCAATCTCGAATTTTCGTTTGACATACCGATGGATTGCGCCGTCTCCGGCAACTACAACCTGCTTCAGGGTATGATCTGCGGCCTCATCCGCAATGCCGCCATGCACTCCGGCGGCACGGAAGTCGGCATCCGCCTTATCTCGGAAAACAATCGCTTCTATGTGTTCTCCTTCTACGACAATGGCAACGGCGTCAGCCCCGAACACATCCCGCACCTTTTCGAGCGCTTCTACCGCGTCGACACCGGACGCTCACGCAAGATGGGCGGCACCGGTCTGGGACTTCCGATCGTCAAGAGCACCATATTGTCGTTCGGAGGAACTGTTTCGGTCCACAACCGCTCGACAGGAGGCCTGGAGTTCATATTCACGCTTCCAAAATGGACAGACGAGCACTGAACGGATCAGAAATAACGGCCAAGGCCAAAGTGATCGAACAGCGCTTTCCACTGGCTGTCATAACCATCCAGGGTGTGATTGACGGCGTGAAGCGTGCATGAGACATCCGAACGCGAATTGACAGGATTGGCCCGCTCGTCATCGGCATAACATTTTACTACCTGCGTACCGTGCAGCAGTCCCATCGTCTTGAACCAGAAATCATCGGTCGACGGACAGAGCGACATGAACAGTTTTTCGTCAAACACGCGCTCGTCGAGCGAATGCGGAGGATAGAGCACTCCCCTGACACCTTCGGGCTGCAACAACGGTGACGGCTCGCAATCGTTCGGGGCAAAGCGCCAGTCGACAAACGGAAGTTTCAGCTCTCCGCCGACAAGCTCCATAACCCTGCAACGCGGAGCGACAACAGCCTGCGGATTGCAGATGTGGGCGTTGACAAGCGTCGAAATGAAATCATAATCATAAAGTATATCATCGTCAACAGTGATGACGGTAGCTTCCGGAAAGTCACGCAGCGTCGGAAGCAGTTTCATGTACGGCCCGCAGTCGCGGGAGAAGCGTATTTCCAACCCTCTTTTTTCGAGCAGTTTCAGCGATCCCGGAATCCGGCCCGGCTTCCCGAACTCACTGTCAAGATTCAGAATGATCCTGTTTGGCCTCACTGTCTGCTCCATAAGCGACTCTATGGTCAGCGCCACTCCGTGGATGCGCCGCCCGAACGTCGAGAGCGACACGATCAGCTCCTCTCCGCAGCAGCGCACGGAGCTGACACCGGGTTCGGTCCGGTAAAGCAGATTTTGTATCAGCAGCGGAGATGTGTGACTTTCCATAACGGAACGTTTAAGCCCCGCTATCTGCCAGTCGATATAGTCTTTATCGGGATACGAAAGCAGCAGAGCCTTTATCTTGCTAAAAAAGCCGGTTACATTAGTCATAGTTATAGAGAATTGGAAGATAGGTTTTATGGCGGTCACAAAAGTACATAAAAACAACGGATTTCCAACAACCATTTTCTCCGAAACTCTCAAAAATTCGCTTCCGGCATTCAGCACATCAGGTTCATTCACGCGCCCATAGAAGCTAATCAATTATACACCAACAAATTACCCCTCCGATTGACAACTGTTACCTTTTTTATTTTGACGATAGGCAAATTTTAGGTAAATTTGCATTTGGATAGGTGGCACGTATTGTTTCGCTCTGTGTTGCCCCCGATGAATGATATTATACATTTGTGTACCTCATAATATTCGTCACATTCGTCGCTGTTTTTTATTCGAGCGCTTTTTTATCTTTTACAAATTTATCGAGCCCCGTAATTATGGGATATTGGCCATTAAATCTTCTGATCATATTCGTTCTGTGCGTATTGCTTGCAGGCTTTCTCATACCGCAGATACTTCTTATCGCTTATCGCCGAAACCTCTTCGACGAAGTCAACGAGCGTAAAATCCACAAGGGACTGGTGCCTCGTCTCGGCGGCATTGCATTTGTCCCCGTGATTTTCACATCGATAGCAATAGCATTGGCCTCCAATCTGCAGTTGGGGTTCAGCTGTTTCATAGATGCCTTCGCCGCGACATTCCTCCCCTTCCTCTCGGCATTCATCGCACTTGAACTCCTCTATCTTGTGGGCATGGCCGACGACCTAATCGGAATCAAATACCGCGCCAAGTTTGTGGTGCAGCTCATCTGCGCCGGTTTCCTCATCAGCGGGGGCGTATGGTTTTCCAACCTCGCCGGAGTTCTCGGCATAGAAACAGTCTCTCCTTGGTTCGGCTATCCGTTCACGCTGATAGTCATTGTCTTCCTGATCAACGCCATCAACCTCATCGACGGCATTGACGGTCTGGCATCGGGTCTCAGCTCGATCGCATGTGCGATCTACGGTTTTTCGTTCTATTTCCTCGGTGAATATGCCTACGCCGTGGTAAGTTTCGCGACTCTCGGCGTCCTCGTACCTTTCTTTTATTATAATGTGTTCGGCGATGTCAGCAAGCATAAGAAAATCTTCATGGGTGACACCGGATCCCTGACCATCGGCCTGATCCTCGCCGTGCTCGGCACCCTCCTGTTTGTCCATCCGGAGTCAGTCGGCGCCCGCATCAGCACTCCGGTATTAGCATTCTCGCCGCTGATCGTGCCCTGCTTCGACGTAGTGCGTGTCTACATGCTCCGCATACGTCAGCACCATAGCCCCTTCCTTCCTGACAAGAACCACATCCACCACAAGCTCCTTGCCGCAGGTATGCAGCCCAGAGTCGCGATGATCACCATCGTCAGCGTCTCGCTGCTTCTGACACTGTTCAACGTCGTGCTTTCGACTCTCCTGTCAGTCAATATAAACATCATCATTGCTCTCGATGTAATTTTCTGGGGTCTTGGAAACATCTACCTCTCTCGCATGATCAAGCGCCGCAACGCACGGCATAACTGATTCCGCACCGCAAGCACACATTTTTCAATCCAAAATTGTTATCTTTGTGGAATCATCAGTTCCACAAACGAAACGTTATTGCACATTCCCTATGATCGACAATATACTCAATGAAGAAATCACCGAACGCGCCGTCCTCGTCGGTCTGATCACCGAACAGCAGAACGAGGCGAAATCGCGCGAATATCTCGACGAACTTGCCTTTCTCGCCGACACGGCCGGAGCCGAGACCGTCAAGATATTCATGCAGCGCCTCCCTTTTCCCAACCCGCGCACGTTCGTGGGCAAGGGAAAGCTCGACGAAATCCGCGCTTTCATCGAGGACAACGACATCAGCATGGCCATCTTCGACGACGACCTTTCGTCGAAACAGGTACTCAACATCGAGCGCGAGCTGAAAGTCAAGATCCTCGACCGCACCAGCCTTATCCTTGACATCTTCGCCAAGCGCGCACGCACGGCCAACGCCAAGACGCAGGTGGAACTCGCACAGTACCAGTATCTTCTGCCGCGACTGACCCGAATGTGGACCCACCTCGAACGCCAGCGCGGCGGTATCGGTATGCGCGGACCGGGTGAGACGCAGATCGAAACCGACCGCCGTATCATCCTCACCAAAATAGCCCTCCTCAAAGAGGAACTGCGCAGCATCGACAAGCAGAAAGCCGTACAGCGCAAAAACCGAGGCAAGCTCACCCGCGTGGCTCTCGTAGGCTATACCAATGCCGGAAAATCGACTCTGATGAACCTCCTGAGCAAGAGCGATGTATTTGCCGAAAACAAGCTCTTTGCCACGCTCGACACCACCGTCCGTAAGGTCATCATCGACAACCTTCCCTTCCTGCTGACCGACACCGTCGGGTTCATCCGCAAGCTCCCCACCCACCTTGTCGACTCGTTCAAATCGACACTCGACGAGGTACGCGAGGCCGATCTTCTTGTGCATGTTGTCGACATCTCCCACCCCAATTTCGAAGAGCAGATCGAAGTCGTCGACCAGACTCTCCGCGAGGTCTGCAACGGCGCCGACAAGCCTATGATCATGGTTTTCAACAAGATCGACGCCTTTACCTACAAACCAAAAGACGAAAACGACCTCACTCCCGAAACGCGCGAAAACATCTCGCTCGACGAGCTGAAACGCATGTGGATGTCACGTCTGCCCCACGACTGCGTTTTCATCTCCGCCCGCACCGGCGCCAACATCGACGAACTCAAAAAGATGCTCTACGAGCGCGCAAAAGAAATCCACCTCACCCGCTTCCCCTACAACGACTTCCTCTTCCAGAAATACGACGAAGACCCCGACCAGCCCGAACCGGACGCCGAATAACCGGCCTGATACGTCTGCCGTTTCGAAATACATGCCTGGGGAAATACCAACGCTTGATAAAAAACTACGCCTGACGGAGGACGCTTTAAAAAGCGTTCCTACCGGCTGATATCCACCGCTTTGGGCGCCACTGCATCAGGCTGGCCGCGTTAGCGGTCGGGGGAATTCAGGCCACTGCAAGGGCGCCGTAGGTGCGAAACAATCCCCCTATTACCAGAAATTTACTGTGCGAAGAGGACGATGAGCCAGGTGGAGATCGACATGTAGATCAGCATGCCGATGATGTCGTTGGTGATCGAGATAAAGGGGCCTGTGGCAATGGCAGGGTCGATCTTGAGCTTTTCGAGCGTCAGAGGAACGAACGTACCGAACACCGATGCAAACATCACCACGCAGAAAATCGAGATCGAAACGGCGAATGTCGTGACCTCATGTCCGTGGCCCAGAGTAAGGAAATTGTAAAGGAACACTAAGAGCGCTATAATGCTGCCGTTGAGCAGACCCACGCCCAACTCCTTGAGCAGCTGACGCGATGACTTCTTGATGTCGAGAGAGCCGTTGGCCAGGCCCTGCACCACGAGTGCCGACGACTGAGTGCCGACATTTCCGCCCGTACCGCCGATCAGCGGGATGAAGAGCGCAAGGGCCGGATCGACCACAAAACCGCCCTCGAAACGGCCGAGGATCACGGAGTTGCACAGACCGCCGACCATGCCGATCAGCAGCCACGGCAGGCGCGCCTTGGTCTGGGCGAAAAGCTTGTCGTCGCTCTCCACGTCGCCCGAAAGACCGGATGCCAACTGATAGTCACGCTCGCTTGAATCGCGCACCTTGTCCATCACGTCGTCGACAGTGATGCGGCCTAAGAGACGCCCGATAGAGTCGATGACCGGCATGGCCACAAGGTCGTATTTCTCAAAATCCAGCGCCACCTCGTCGATAGGCGTGTCGGCCTTGACGGCCACAGGATCTGTCTCCATCACGTGGCGGATCTTCGACACCGAGGGGTGGGTGATGAGCTTCTTGAGAGGCAGCGTGCCGCGCAGACGGTCGTCGTTGTCGACGACATAGACATAGTAGACCTCGTCCATATCCTCGGCCTGCATACGCATCTGCTTGATACATTCGGGCATACTCCAGTTCTCGTTGACCACGATCATTTCCGTACCCATCAGACCGCCGGCGGTGTCCTCGTCATATTTCAGAAGGTCGATGATGTCTCCCGCCTGCTCCACGTCGTCGATGTGGCTGAGAATCTTCTCACGGTCATCCTCGTCGAGTTCCTGAATGATGTCCACGGCGTCGTCCGAGTCGAGATGCTCGATCTGCTTGGCGATGTCGGCCACGTCCATCTTCGAGAGAAGTTTCGCGCGGTCGTCCTCGTCGAGTTCCATGAGCACGTCGGCCTGCATCTCCTCGCCGAGGAGCTTGAAGAGATATTCGGCCTCTTCGAGGTCAAGATCCTGATAGAGTTCGGCGATGTCGGCCGGATGGAGATCGGCGAGTTCCTCGCGGGCCGCCGCATCGGCGCGGTCGTGGACAATTTTGCGGAGATGGTCGAGGTATTCGGGTGTAAATTCCTTCATGGCGTTGCTGCGGTGGCTGAAAAGAGCCGCTTACGGGTGTGACTTCTGATGACCTGAGAGGAGGGGCCGTTGGCCCTGTCCTCTAAACCTTCGACGAAGCGATCAGCTTCGTCAGCTCGACAAACTGCCCGACAGAGAGCTGTTCGGGACGCAGAGCGAGCAGCGGATCATCGGGCAACGGGACACCCGCCGGGAAAAGTCCGCGCAGCGAGTTGCGCAGTGTCTTGCGCCGCTGTCCGAAAGAAGTTTTGACCACGGTCTTGAAAAGCTTCTCGTCGCAGCCCAGATCGGTCACGCCGTTGCGGGTCATCTTTATGACACCGCTCTTGACCTTGGGTGGCGGATTGAAGACGTTTTCACTTACCGTGAAGAGATATTCCACATCATACCAGGCCTGAAGCAGCACGCTCAGAATCCCGCGCGCCTTCGTACCGGGAGCCGCGGCGAAGCGCTCGGCCACCTCGCGCTGGAGCATTCCGGAGCAGCAGACCACCTGATCGCGGTAGTCGAGCACATGAAAGAAGATCTGCGACGAGATATTGTAGGGGTAATTACCTATGACACAGAATTTCCGTCCGTCAGGGTAGATCTGAGCCAGGTCGAGGCGCAGGAAATCGGCGTCGAGGATGCGACCCGAAAGTTCGGGATAATTGTAGCGCAGATATTCGATACTCTCGCCGTCGATCTCGGCCACCTTTACATCGTGGCCCTCGGAAATCAGATATTTGGTGAGCACCCCCATGCCGGGTCCGACCTCCATGACAGGCAGCCCCTTGTAATCGTCAAGAGTCGAAGCGATGCGTGCGGCAACGCTCTCATCGGTCAGAAAATGCTGTCCGAGAGCCTTTTTAGGGCGCACCTGCGCACCCGCGCCGGCCCCTCCGCGTTTTTTCATGTTTGCTGCCATAGTCGAACGATCGGATTTTTCCACCTGCAAAGATAATCCTTTTCGGCGATATTTTCCCAATCCCCGCCCCAATTATTCGCCCGCAGCAAATTAACTTCGCCGCTTTTATCAATTGTCAATATCGCTCAGATCAAAATACATCAGCCGTGTGCGCTGATTCTCGTCTTCTGAACTAAGAAAAACAAAATCGTTTTTAAGATAAAATGGAATCGCTTGCGAATAAGCGTCTACCGTCAGGAAACGGCAACCTGATTTGTTGTCAGTTACAAACAATGTTCCTACGAAATCAATCAAAAACGTTCCTATTTGTTTTCCCTGGACTGATTTATCTATGCCAAGACGACAAATCTTTATTGCAGGATAGCTTTTAAGCCGCTTGTCGTTGACAAACTTATGTTTTCTGAAACGGTTAAAATCAGTATTTGAAGGAAAATCTTTGACTGATATACGATCATTGGCCACGCTAAAGTATGCCGCAACTTTCCCAGTTGCTTTATTTTCAAGCACATACGTGGCAGCCAACAGTGTTTTTCGATATAACGGCGCATCATTGATGATGAAGTCGTTCAAATCTTCATCACCACAATCGAACTGCTCAATATTATCATGCAATCCGAGTTTACGTATTTTATAACCGGCAAAAATTTCGTCCGTAAGCATATGAGCATTATTTGTTCACTAAAATGCTCATGCCCAACTTATAGTTTGCCAGACGCCTGCGTTTCTTTTCTTCTGATTCGACGCGGGTCTCGTTCATGCGTTCAACGAACCGACGTGCGTCTTCACCTTCCAGAACAGGCGTTTCTTTAATTGGACGTGCCATAATCTATTCTGAATTTTAATCTATCTGCAAAGATATAACAAATTTCCCACATAATCAGGATGATATGCAGAATAAAAATCCGGAAGTTTGGCGATATTTGCGATATGCAACATCAATTTGCTTAATTTAAGCGGTGCGATTTCAACCATCCGGGGGTGGAGACGTTTTATAGGTGAATGCGAAATCAACAGCGCGTTTATTTATGTAGCCTTCCGCCATAAGCCTCAGGCTATAAACGAAGAGCAGAGCACCGGTCCGCAAGGATCAGCTCTCTCTGCCCCGATCAAAGGTTTCTAAACCGTAGAAACCTTGGGAGGCGGCATTCAAAACCCGCCTCTGACATTTTTTTACCTTGCCCGGCAGTGGAACCAGCGTCCCGCCGGGCTTTTTTGTGTGCAGCCGGAAGCTCCAGGGAGCTCTGTAATGAAGGAAGATTCTTAAATCTTAAAAGCGTTTACTCGAACATTTGCTGTTGACAACCATCAACGAAATATGAAGTTAATCTCCGGCTGACCAGTAATTAGAAATCCTCCATTTCCCTGACTATAAATAAGGAATTTTCTTTCTCTAACTGGGCTTTGATTTCCTGATATTGCTTGGAAAATAATGATTTGGCTTTGTCGAAATCGCCGTTTTCAAAGATGTAGTCCTTATATTGGTCGTCATAGGTGATTCTCATTTTTATAAGGCCTTCATCTACAAGCCGTTTCAATTCGTCGTACTGTATCGGGAAAACGATTATGACGTCTGTGTCCTCACTGTAAAATTTGTCGGTACTGTTGTCTTTGTGGGTCTTGTAACTGGCGTTCCACAGCGCGTCTTTTTTGGAGGCAGACTTTATTACATCGCCGTTTTTCAACCGCATCAACAGTTTGGAGCCTTTGGGAAACGGCCCGACATACGTTCTGAGCACATCGGAATATCTCACTATCACACTGCCTGTGGTGTCTCCATATTGCGAAATATCAACAGCCACTCCCATTCGGGGTACAAGTACATTATCGTTTGCTTTGTCGGTCTTGCAATGCACCACGCGATGATTCTGCACTATGTCGTCGTGAACTTTGGCATTTGTTATGAATGGGAGAAAAATGGCTAATATAAAGATTGGTAGTTTCATGTTATGTTTATTTTGCTGAGTGAAATTCAGTTGGCATTAGGGTGGATGGAGGACGCCTTAAAAAGCGGCCCCATTAATAAAATATATAATATAATAAGGTGGTGATGCCAGGTCACAGCTGGCCGAGTTCGACCATGGTGGCGACGCGCTCGACGATGGCGTCTTTGCGGTCTTTGTCGGGGTTGTAGCCGGTCTTGAGGTTGACGCCGAAGAGACGTCCGAAGGTCTGCCAGAATCCGGCACGGAAGGTGCCGAGAAAGGCTTTGAGGATGTTGTAGCTCGACTGGTTGGTCTCACGGTTGATGAGCTTGACGAGCATCTGGGCCTGCGATTTGGTGAATTTTTTCAGCGCGGGTTTGTATTGCTTGAACACTTCGCCCTCCATGCGCTTGAGGTGTTCCTCGCGCTCTTTCTGCGTGGGGAAGGTCTCGATGTATTCATAGGTCTCGATCAGCGTCTCGCAGATCAGTTTGGCATAGGGGAGGGTCTTTTTGACGTCGCGCACGGTCTTCCAGTAGAATTCCTCCTCTTTTTTGTTCTTGAACTTCATCGGAGGGAAGACGGTGACATCAGCTAACACAAGCATCAGCGTCTGTTCGCCGTCTTCCTCGAAAAAGTAGTATCCGCGGATCGGTTTTACTCTGCCGTCGCCGACCTCCACATCGACCTCCGGCTCGTCGGGCCGCGGTGCGACGACTGCCTGCGCGGGGAGCGCGGTCAGCAGCAGTGCGAAGAGCAGTGCGAGAGTCAGGAGAGGGCGGAGTCGGATCATAGTATCTCTATAACAAACAGATGGTTGGATTTGTCAGCGGGGCAGGTGGTTGCGGGATTATTTCTCAGTCTTGCGGGGCACGGGAGGATAGTCGACCGTGTAGTGCAGGCCACGCGATTCCTTGCGCTCCTTGGCCTGACGCATGATCAGATAGCCAACGTTGATGATGTTGCGCAGCTCGCAGATCTCGCGCGAGGCCTTCGACTGCTTGAAGAGCTTCTCGGTCTCCTCATAGAGGATGTCGAGGCGGTTCCAGGCACGATCGAGGCGCAGGTTGGAGCGCACGATGCCAACGTAGGTGCCCATGATCTGGTTGACCTCCTTGATGCTCTGTGTGATGAGCACCATTTCTTCGGGGTGGCGTGTGCCCTCGTCGTTCCAGGAGGGGACGTCGGTGCGCAGCTCATAGTGCGAGGCGTTGGCGAGCGCGTGTTTGGCCGCGGCGTCGGCATAGACCACGGCCTCGATCAACGAGTTGGAGGCCAGACGGTTGCCGCCGTGCAGACCGGTGCAGGAGCATTCGCCCACGGCGTAGAGGCGCTTGATCGACGACTCGGCGTTTCCGTCAACCTTGATGCCGCCGCAGAGATAATGGGCGGCGGGGGCAACGGGGATGTAGTCTTTGGTAATGTCGATGCCGAGCGAGAGACACTTGGCGTAGATGTTGGGGAAGTGCTTTTTGGTTTCTTCGGGATCTTTGTGGGTGACGTCGAGATAGACGTGGTCGTCGCCTGTGAGCTTCATCTCCGAGTCGATGGCGCGGGCCACGATGTCGCGCGGGGCGAGCGAGAGGCGGGGATCATATTTGTGCATGAACTCCTCGCCCTTGAGATTGCGGAGCACTGCGCCGTAGCCGCGCATGGCCTCTGTGATCAGGAAGCTCGGACGGTCGCCGGGATGGTAGAGGGCCGTCGGGTGGAACTGGATGAACTCCATGTCCTTGACGGTGCCTTTGGCGCGGTAGACCATGGCGATGCCGTCGCCGGTGGCGACAAGCGGGTTGGTCGTGGTCTGATAGACGGCTCCGACGCCTCCGGTGGCTATCAGGGTGATGCGCGAGAGGAATGTGTCGACGTTGCCCGTCTGAGTGTCGAGCACGTAGGCGCCGTAACAGGTGATGTCCGGTGTGCGACGGGTGACGATCTTGCCCAGATGGTGCTGGGTGATGATCTCGATGGCGAAATGATGCTCGAAAATGTCGATGTCGGGGTTGGATCTGACAGCCTTGATGAGCGACTGCTGAATCTCGAAACCGGTATTGTCGGCATGGTGGAGGATGCGGAACTCCGAGTGGCCCCCCTCGCGGTGGAGGTCAAAAGTGCCGTCTTCCTTCTTGTCGAAGTCGACGCCCCAGCGGATCAGCTCGCGGATCTGCTCAGGAGCGCCGGTGACAACCTTACGGACGGCCTCAGGATCGCTGAGCCAGTCGCCCGCGATCATCGTGTCGTTGATATGCTTTTCGAAATCGTCGACCTCAAGATTGGTGACGGAAGCCACGCCGCCCTGGGCGAGCGCTGTATTGGCTTCATCGAGAGTGGTCTTGCAGATGAGGGCCACTTTGCCCTTGGATGCTACCTTAAGGGCAAAACTCATGCCGGCTATGCCTGAGCCGATCACAAGGAAATCATATTTGCGTGTCATGGCATCTGAATTGGTTGGTTCTATTTGATTGCGGCCAGGCCACCCTGGGCGGTCTCTTTGTAGATCGACGGCAGGTCGTGGCCGGTCTGCTTCATCACCTCGACAATGCGGTCGAAGCTGACGGAGTGGCGTCCGTCGGAGAACGAGGCGTAGAGGTTGCTGTCGAGGGCGCGGGCGGCGGCGTAGGCGTTGCGTTCGATGCAAGGGATCTGCACGAGTCCGCAGACGGGGTCGCATGTGAGGCCTAAGTGGTGTTCGAGGCCCATTTCGGCCGAGTATTCGATCTGGGCAGGAGTGCCGCCGAAGAGCTGGCTCGCGGCTGCTGCGGCCATTGCGCAGGCTACGCCGACCTCGCCCTGACAGCCTACTTCGGCGCCTGAGACGGAGGCGTTGCACTTGACGACGCTGCCGAAGAGTCCGGCAGTGGCCAAAGCGCGCAGGATGCGCTTGTCGCTGAAGCCTTTGGAGGTCGAGAGGTGATAAAGCACCGCGGGGAGCACTCCGCAGGAGCCGCAGGTGGGTGCGGTGACGATCTTGCCGCCCGACGCATTTTCCTCGCTGACGGCGAGGGCGTAGGCGTAGACCAGTCCGCGGCTGCGCAGGCTGTCGTTGTGGCCGGATGCGTGGAGATAGTAGCTGACTGCCTTGCGACGCACACCGAGACCGCCGGGGAGCACTCCCTCGGCGTCGATGCCGCGCTCGACGGCCTCTTTCATCACGCGCCATACCTCGCGCAGATAGTCCCACACGTCGCTGTCCTCATACTCCTCGACATATTCCCAAAAACTTTTGCCCGATTTCTCGGCCCAGCGGAGGATGTCGGCTATCTTGTGGAGAGGATAGACCTCCTTGCGGTCGGGACGCGATTCGCCCTCGTGGACAATATCGCCGCCGCCGATGGAGTAAACCGTATCGCGGCCAAGTTCCTTGCCGTCGGCGTCGCGGGCCACAAAAGTCATGCCGTTGGGGTGGAAGGGCAGGAAGACCGACGGCTCCCAGAGGATGGTTGTCGGCGCACGCTGTTCAAGTTCGCCGACGATAGCCACATCTGTCATGTGGCCCTTCCCGGTGCCCGCGAGGGCTCCGAAAAGGGTCACAGTGTAGGATGCGGCGTCCGGATAACGGGCTCCAAACTCCTGGGCGGCTTTCAGCGGTCCCATCGTGTGGGAGCTGGAGGGGCCGTGGCCTATTTTATAGAGTTGCTTTATGGATTCCATTGATGTCGCCTCACAGATGGTTTCGATCAGTCGATCAGGGCGTGGCCTGTCATCTCCTTGGGCTGCGGGAGACCCATGATCCTGAGCATTGTGGGAGCAACGTCAGCCAGGCGGCCGTCAGCAACTTTGGCGTCGGCGCGGTCGGTGACATAGATGCAGGGCACGGGGTTGAGCGAGTGGGCGGTGTTGGGGGTGCCGTCGGAATTGATGGCGTGGTCGGCGTTGCCGTGGTCAGCGATGATGATCACCTCGTAGCCGGCCTTCTTGGCGGCCTCTACGGTGTCTTTCACGCATTCGTCGACGGCCTTGACAGCCTTGCAGATCGCGTCGTAGACTCCGGTGTGGCCCACCATGTCACCGTTGGCATAGTTGACGACGATGAAGTCATATTTCTCCTCTTTGATAGCCTCGACGAGTTTGTCCTTGACCTCATAAGCGCTCATTTCGGGCTTCAGGTCGTAGGTGGCAACCTTGGGCGAAGCCACGAGGATGCGCTCCTCGCCTTCGTAGGGCTGCTCGCGGCCGCCGTTGAAGAAGAAGGTCACGTGGGCATACTTTTCGGTCTCGGCGATGTGGAGCTGCTTCTTGTCGAGGCTCGAAAGATATTCGCCGAGGGTGTTGCTGACGTTTTCTTTCGGGAAGAGGATGTGGACGCCGGTGAACGATGCGTCGTAGGGGGTCATGCAGTAATACTGGAGACCGGGGATCACCTTCATGCCGGCTTCGGGGATGTCGTGCTGGGTGAGAGCCACGGTGAGTTCCTTGGCACGGTCGTTGCGGTAGTTGAAGAAGATGACGGCGTCGCCTTCCTTGATGGTTCCGTCGACGGTCGAGTTGTTGATCGGCTTGATAAATTCGTCGGTCACGTCCTCGTCGTAGCTTTCCTGAACGGCTTTGGCCATGTCGGTGGCCTGCTTGCCCTCACCGTTGACAAGGAGATCGTAGGCTACCTTGACACGCTCCCAGCGCTTGTCGCGGTCCATAGCGTAGTAGCGGCCGATGATTGAGGCGATCTTGCCGGCCGACTTGGCGCAGTGGGCTTCGAGCTGTTCGATGAAACCCTTGCCGCTGCGGGGATCAGTGTCGCGGCCGTCCATAAAGCAGTGGATGTAGACTTTCTCAAGACCGTATTTTGCAGCGATGTCGCAGAGGGCGAAGAGGTGGTCGAGCGAAGAGTGCACGCCGCCGTCGCTTGTCAGGCCCATGAAGTGGATTGCCTTGCCGTTGTCGCGGGCATAGCTGAAGGCATTGACGATTTCAGGGTTTTCGAGGATAGAGCCGTCGGCACATGCCTTGTTGATCTTCACGAGGTCCTGATAGACCACGCGGCCGGCGCCGATATTGAGGTGACCCACTTCCGAGTTGCCCATCTGACCGTCAGGCAGACCTACGTTCTCGCCTGAAGCCTGGAGCTGGCTGTGGGGATAAGTTTTAACGAGATAGTCCCAGTAGGGAGTCGGAGTTGAGAAAATAGCGTCGCTCTTTGAGTGATTGCCGATTCCCCAACCGTCGAGAATCATTAACAATGCTTTCTTTGCCATGATGTTATAGAAATTGTAAGATTATTGATAGCGATAATATTTGGAGAGAACTGAATATGAGTGCAAAATTACGGAATTCCCCCCGAAAATCAAAAGTTAAAATTTCAGCTTCCTCCACGCAGTTTCTCCCGGAGTCCGCGCAGGAAGCGCCCCTTATCAGCAGGGCCAGTTGAGACCGGATTACATTTCTCCCAAATTGTCTCAAATTTTTCTTTTCCAATAAATTCATGGTCGTACCATCCGATGTCTCCAAATTTCCCCTCATAAAGAGAGCTTCCATCCATCATCGGTTTATCAGGTGACAGACACACAGTAGTGCCGTCAGGCTTTTCGATTACTTCCCGGACAAGGTTTTCTCCGTGAAAATGAAAATAGTACTGATACATGGTCAGCGGCTCGATAAGGGATGTATAACTGTCGATCCATGACCATACACGACGTTTTACGACATTATCAATCAGTGTCATTCTAATCCGCTGTCTTATATAACCGGTCTTTATCAATTCAACTGTTTTGAACCACAGATAAACAGAGCCGTCAAAAGCGTCACCGGCTATCCAGTCACCCGGATCGACAGGGCCGACATTCACCCGTGGTTCATTGCAACGCCAGACAAAGCATTCTTCATAAGGGTCCAATCTGCTTATTTTTTCTATCGACCATTCCTCCTCGTCTTCGCTTTTGGTGCCAAGCTCAACAAAACGGGCTGATGCCAGTCCGTCAAGACCGAGATCTGCACTTTCGCCAACCTTATACCATCCGGCTTCAAATTTACTCCCCGACAAAACATCCGTATGCACATACAATCCGACCTTAGCTGAGATTATTTCCTCAATTTCAGGATTTTCGCTTACCGAATAGCGAGTTTTGAAAATCCTGATCACCGGGCAACCGTCTTGTTCGCTGTCATCCGCTATGTATTGGAAATAGCTTTTGTATCCGTCTCCATGTTCCTGACAGAACACATCTCCTATTTTTATTTCGACTCTCTTTACCATAAAGATTCTCCTTTATTCCAAATTGTATTGAATTTTTCTTGTGTCACATGCGATGCGCACCAGCTTATATCGCCAAAAGTCCCCTTAAAAATGGAATAACCGTCTTTGGCAGGCTCGTTTTCGGACAAATTTATGAATTTTCCATCAGCTGTCTGTATTACTTCTCTGCTGATATTCTCTCCTTTGAAATGAAAATAATACAGTAGCCTTGTCATGCGGTCAAAATAAGTCAGATAACTCTCCACCCACGACCATGTTTTTTGCTTAACATATCTGTTTAAATAGAAATCTGCTGTGGTATATCCATATTTGATTCTTTCAACAATTCTGAACCATGACAGGACACTGCCTTTTGTTGTCATCGGACTTTCCGCTATTTCAGGAGTCATTTTCCCAATAGAAATATGCGGCTCGTTACAATGCCATACATAAAAATGTTCAAGCGGATCAACATCATCAAATTTATCTGTTTCCGGATTATAAACAATGGAAGACTCCCCCACAAACCACACTGAAGCCAGTTTGTCAAGGCCCAAATCTTTACTTTTGCCTACTTTATACCAATGATTGCCCACAAGCCCGATCCGGAGTACTGTATGGGCATAAAACGCCACATCGGATTTGACCAATTCGTCCATGTCAGGCTTATAATCCATCGGATAGCGCCCGACAAAAGCCCGGATGACAGAACTGTTCAACTGCGTCATATCATTGGCGATATATTGGAAATAGCTCTTGTAGCCATTTCCCAATTCAATGCAGAATATATCACCTATCTTCGTAACTATTCGCTTTGCCATATTTTTCAAGGTTTCAAAATATACACGCCCATCACGTTTATATCTACTTTTTCACCAGCGTCTTGGTCAGGTTGACTCCTGAGGGGATTTCTTCGGTATAGTGGCTGACGAAGATGAGCGAGGTGTCGGGGCGGGCGGTCAGGCGGTCAACAAGGCGGCGCACACGCTGCTTGGCCCGGCTGTCGAGTCCGTGGAGAGGCTCGTCGAGGATCAACAGCTGCGGTTGGCGGATGAATGCCCGTGCAAGCAAGACCATTCGCTGCTCGCCCGACGACAGCTGGTCGAACTTCCGGTCTCTCAGATGCTCTATTCCCATAAGCCGCAGCCACTCCACCGCCTCACTGCGTTCTTCCTCAGTGATTTTGGCATAGCGGTTAAGGGCCGAGCGCAAGCCCTGGGCCACGACATCGGCCACAGGCAGAGGCGAGCGGAAATAGAGCTGCATCTCAGGGCAGACGTAGCCGATGCGGTCTTTGATCTCCCAGATGCTTTCGCCGCTTCCGCGACGGCGGTCGAAGAGAGTGATCCGGTTGGCATAGGCCTGCGGATGGTCGCCGCACACCATACTCAACAGCAGCGACTTGCCGCTTCCGTTCGGACCGGTCAGCGCCCAGCGCTCTCCGCGGCGTACCGTCCACTCCAGCCCGCTTATGATCTCTCGGTCGCCGTAGCGCACATGGCCATCGGCAATCGAGAAAGCCACCTCATAGTCGCCCCCTGCCGCCGTCCGCGCAGGGATTTCAAGGTCTCCGGCCTCTTCTCCGAAGGCAGCCGACATCCGGCGCAGTCCTGCGATCTCCTCCTTGTCAGTCACGAGTCTCTCTAAACGGCGCTCCTTCATCACGAGCACCGCCCCGGCATAGTCGGGAATATCAGCGCCGTCACAGAGCAGCATCACCACCGAAGTCCCGCTCTCTGGCAAGCCGCGCAGGGCTGCATCGAGTTCGCCGCGTGAGGCTGCATCGAGACCTATATATGGATTGTCGAGTATCAGCAGATCGGGACGCGAGCGCAGGGCATTGATCACCAACAGCTTCCGCAGTTCACCGCTCGACAGATAGTTGACGCGTTTACTGTTGACATCGCGCAGCGCGAATGCCTCGCAAAGCCTCAGCCACTCCCCGTCCTCGGCCAACGGACCTACAATCTCCGCCACCGTCGGCACGAAATCATTGACCGTAGACTCCAGGCGTTGCTCGTGGCTGACGACGTCGATCCCCGTAAACGAATGAATATCCGTAAAGGTCAGCATCTTCACCTTCATGTCTGGCCGGGCGAACTCCAGGCGGTTGCCGTAGGCATAGCGCCCCTTCTCCATCACAAGGCCGAGGGTCGATTTTCCCGCCCCGTTCTCACCGAGCACCACCGACACACCCTGAGGTATCTCCAAAAGCGCCGAATTGTCAAGCACAACACTGCCATAGCCCAGACGTGGGCTGTTGAAACGTATCAAAAAATCTGCATTATTCATCTTTGCATTACCATTAACGGCTGCAAAAGTAAGAAATTGGCCCGTCACCGCAGCATTTTTCCGCCCTGATATTACAAATTTTGATAATTTTATCTATTTTTGCAGAAACTCTCCGCCATGTGGTTTACGCCCCGGCAGTTTAACCCTCTGAATCAATACCCAAATTTTCCCTTAATCAATCCGTTATGTTCAAAGACCAACCCAAAGGCCTTATTCCTGCTGCTCTCAGCAACATGGGCGAGCGATTCGGCTACTACATCATGAACGCCGTCCTGGTCCTCTTCCTCTGTTCGAAATTCGGACTCTCCGAGGAGACCAGCGCTCTTGTCTACTCGTTCTTCTACGCCGGCATCTACCTGCTCAGCCTCGTAGGCGGTGCCATCGCCGACAAAACCCAAAACTACAAGGGGACCATCATCAACGGCCTCATCATCATGACCATAGGCTACGTGATCCTCTCCATCCCCATCCTCTCTACCTCCGACAACATCTCCTGGCTCCTGCCGCTCACCTGCTTCGCCCTCTTCCTCATAGCCTTCGGCAACGGCCTGTTCAAAGGCAACCTCCAGGCAATCGTGGGCCAGCTCTACGACAATCCCAAATACGCCTCCAAACGCGACTCCGGTTTCCAGATCTTCTACGTCTTCATCAACGTCGGCGGTCTCGTGGCACCCTTCGTCGCTCCCCTTCTCCGCAGCTGGTGGCTCGGCACCCACTCACTGGCCTACAACGCCAAGCTCCCCGCTCTCTGCCATGAATATCTCAGCGTCACCGACTCGATGAGCTCCGAGAACCTCAACAACCTCTATGCCCTCATCACCGAAACCGGAGGCAACGCCGCAGGCGACATCCAGGCCTTCTGCTCGCAGTATCTCGACGTCTTCAACACAGGCATCCACTACTCGTTCATCGCCTCTGTCTGCGCCATGCTCATATCGCTCCTGATCTTCGTCAGCGTCAAGAAAAACCTCCCCACTCCCGGCAAGAAAGCCAAGGCCGAAGGCGTGCGCATCTCCGACGAAGAGCGCCGCGCAATGGCCAAGGAGATCAAGCAGCGCATGACCGCCCTCTTCGCAGTGCTCGGCGTCGTGATCTTCTTCTGGTTCTCTTTCCACCAGAACGGCACCTCCCTCTCGCTCTTCGCCCGCGACTTCGTCGACACCTCCTCCATCGCTCCTGAAATCTGGCAGGCTGCCAATCCTTTCTTCGTCATCATCCTGACCCCCGTGGTGATGCTCATGTTCAGCGCCCTCAGCCGCGCGGGCATCGAGATCTCCACACCCCGCAAGATCGCCATCGGTATGGGTCTCGCAGGCACAGCCTTCCTCTTCCTCGCCCTCTACTCCTACTTTGAAAACTACCCCTCCGGCATTGAGTTCCGCGAACTTCCCAACGCCATCGCCGCAACGATGAAAGCCGGTCCCTGGGTACTCCTCCTGCTCTACTTCTTCCTCACCGTGGCCGAACTCTTCATCTCGCCCCTCGGTCTCTCGTTCGTCTCCAAAGTCGCCCCCGCCCACATGCAGGGCCTCTGCCAGGGTCTCTGGCTCGGCGCCACCGCCCTCGGCAACCTCCTGCTCTGGATCGGCCCGCTGATGTACAACAACTGGCCCCTCTGGATCTGCTGGAGCGTCTTCCTCGCAGTCTGCCTCATCTCCATGGGCGTCATGTTCGGCATGGTCAACTGGCTCGAACGTGTCACCAGATCATAACTGAAATTCACCAATCCGGGAGGGTCGTCTGACACGGCCCTCCCTAATATTTTATTTTCATCATATTATGTTCAAAAATCAACCGGCAGGCCTCTACGTCCTCTCGCTCGCAAACACCGGCGAACGTTTCGGCTACTACACAATGCTTGCCATCTTCCTGCTCTTCCTTCAGGCCAAATTCGGCCTAGACTCCACTGTCTCAGGCCAGATCTACGCAGGCTTCCTTGCCCTGGTCTACTTCATGCCTCTCATCGGCGGTTGGGTAGCCGACAAATGGAGCTTCTCAAAGTGCGTGGTTTCCGGTCTCGGCATCATGTTCCTCGGCTACATGGTCATGGCCATCCCCACCGACATCCGCAGCACCTCCTCGCTCGTCATCCTCTGTGCGGCCCTCATCCTCATCGCCTGCGGCACAGGTCTTTTCAAAGGCAACCTTCAGGTGATGGTGGGCGACCTCTACAACGAAGCCCGTTACAGCGGCCAGCGCGACGCGGCATTCTCGCTCTTCTACATGGCCATCAATATCGGCTCAATGTTCGCCCCTATGGCGGCCACAGCCATGTGTAACCTCGCCATGAAGGCCCAGAGCTTCACCTATGTCGCCTCCCTGCCCGCAATCTGCAACGCCTACCTCGACGGCAGCGAAAACGCCGCCGAACTCATTGCCGTCGCCACCGAAAACGGCATGAACCCCGGCACCGACCTTGCGGCTTTCGCCTCGAACTATATCTCAACCCTCTCCACTGGTTACAGCTACGCATTCGCCATCGCCTGCGGCTCGCTTATCGTCAGCTTCCTGATCTACTTCCTCGGCCGCCGCACCTACGCCCACATCCTCACCGACCGCAAGCTCCCCGGAGCCGCCAAAACCGCCGCTACCGCCGGTCCGGAACTCACCCCGGCCCAGACCAAACAGCGCGTCGTGGCCCTGCTCCTCGTCTTTGCAGTCGTGATCTTCTTCTGGATGGTATTCCACCAGAACGGCGCCACCCTCACCGAATTCGCCAAGAGCTGCACCTCGCCCGAAGCCTCAGGCTGGACCCGCATCGGCTTCAACGTCTGGGCTCTCATGAGCGTCGCCGTCGGAGTCTACGCCATCTTCAATCTCTTCCAGTCCAAAGGCCTTGTCAGCCGTCTCATCTCCGTCGTCATCATCGCCCTCGTAGGCTGGGCCCTCTGGTACTTCTACTCCACCACCCCCGAACCCCTCACCGGCATCCAGCCGCAGCAATATCAGCAGTTCAACCCCTTCTACGTCGTAGCCCTCACCCCCTTCTCGCTTGCCCTCTTCGGCTGGCTCGCAAAGCGCAGGAGCGAACCCTCCGCACCCCGCAAGATCGGCTACGGCATGATCATGGCCGCCGTCGCCTACGGCGTGATGCTCGTCGGTTCCCTCTCCATCGTCGGCACCTCTGCCTCCGTTTCGCCCAACTGGCTCATCTCCACCTACCTGCTCCTGACCTTCGCCGAACTCCTTCTCTCGCCGATGGGCATCAGCTTCGTCAGCAAGGTAGCGCCACCCAAACTCAAAGGCTCCATGATGGGCGGATGGTTCGCCGCCACAGCCGTCGGCAACTACCTCGTCTCCATCCCCATGCTTCTGTGGGGCAAAATCTCCACCGCCATGCTCTGGGGCATCCTCGTCGCCATCTGTCTCGTCTCCGCAGCCTTCATCTTCTCCATCATGAAGAAACTCGAAGCCGCCACCTCCGACACCCCCGCCCCTGAAGCCGCCACCGACGCCCTCGAAACCATCGAAGACGACGCCATCTAACCCTGGCGAAAAGAAAAAGCCGCCAAAGGAAAAATCCCCAAAGCCCCCAAAGCCCCCAAAATAAAGAAACGCCTGAAAGAGCCGCCCCCGGCCCCTTCAGGCCTTTCTTTTTCACCCTTATTTAACACCCCTTTCAACCTTTTAGCAGACTTCACCGCAGCAATCTCCGCAAAAATCGCTAACTTTGCAACCCTAAAAAAGCAATTACACATCCTTAACCCGTCAGCAAAATTGAACAGAACTAAAATATTCGGCCGACGCCACAACCCCACCGTCACCCTCTCCCTGATCCCCCTCCTCTTTCTCCTTCTCACCCTCGTCACCGTCATCATAGTCCGCGGCTCCGACGCCGTCTCCGGACTCGGCCCCTGGATACTCCTGACAGCCTCCGCCATCTCGCTTGCCCTCAGCGCCATCGGCCGGATCGCCACCCGCCGCGGCCTCACCGTAGGCCTCCGCCGCAGCGCCATCCAGATCCTTCCAGCCATCCCCATTCTCATCTGTATCGCCACCGTCGCCACTGCCTGGATGCTCTCAGGCGTAGTCCCCGTCCTCATCTCCTACGGCCTCCAGCTTCTCTCCCCCCGCACCTTCCTCCTCGTAGCCTGCGCCGTCTGCTCCGTCATCTCAGTCATGACTGGCAGCTCCTGGACCACCATCGCCACCATCGGCGTAGCCTTCCTCGGTATCGGAAAAGTCATGGGTTACAGCGATCCTTGGATCGCAGGAGCAATCATCTCCGGAGCCTACTTCGGCGACAAAGTCTCACCCCTGAGCGACACCACCGTCGTAGCCTCATCCACAGCCGGAGTCGATCTCTTCGACCACATCCGCTACCTGACAGTCACCACCGTCCCCGCCATGACCGTCGCCCTCCTCATCTTCCTCGCCGTAGGTCTCACCACCCCCCTCACCTCCACTCCAGAATCAGCTCCACTGCTCGGCTCGCTCGGCACCGTCTTCAACCTCACTCCCTGGGTCCTCATCATCCCCGCCCTCACCTTTCTCCTCATCCTTCTGCGCGTCCCCACCCTCATCGTCCTCGCCGCCGCAACCATCTTCGGAGCCGCCGGCATCTTCATCTTCCAGCCTCAGCTCATCGCCGGAGGTGCCCCCGACCTCTTCTCCACCCTCTGGAGCGGCATCTCGCTCCACACCGGCAACCCGGCCCTCGACGAAATCACCGCCACCGGAGGCATCCTCGGAATGCTCCCCACAGTCTTCCTCGTCCTCAGCGCCATGATCTTCGGATCGGCCATGATCGGCACCGGAATGCTCGCAAGCCTAACCGAAGCTTTCACCCGCCGTCTGCGCGGACGCACCTCCATCGTCAGCGCCACCGTCGCCAGCGGCCTCGCCATGAACTGCGCCACGGCCGACCAATACCTGTCCCTCATCATCACCGGCAACATGTACCGCCCGCTCTACCGCCGCAACCGCCTCGAAAACCGCCTCCTGAGCCGATCGATGGAAGACTCCGTCTCCGTCACCTCCGTCCTCATCCCCTGGAACTCATGCGGCATCACCCAGTCCACCGTACTCGGAGTCTCCACCATAGCCTACGCGCCCTGCTGCATCTTCAACCTCCTGACACCCCTCATGAGCATCGTCATCGCCCGCCTCGGCTTCCGTATTCCCCTTCCATCAAACGCCAGAATCAAAAAACCAAGCGCCGTCACCGCTTGTTAGACTGATATGCCCGACCTGTCGACCATCACCATAGCACTTCTGCTCACCCTCTTCGCCGGCCTCTCTACCGGCATCGGAGCGATGATCTCCTTCTTCACGCGCCATACCGACACGCGCCTCCTCGCCGGAGCACTCGGACTCTCCGCCGGCGTCATGGTCTACATCTCGTTCATGGAACTCATGCCACAGGCCACCGCCGGGCTCTCCACAGTCCTCCCCCACCGCTGGGCCTCCGCGGCCATGCTCGGCGCCTTCTTCGCCGGAATAGCCCTCATCGCACTGATCGACTGGCTCGTCCCAGCCGACGAAAACCCTCACGAAACACACACCCTTTCCGAACTCGAATCCGGCCGGCCCCACCACCACCTCAAACGCACCGGCGTAATGCTCGCCCTTGCCATCGGCATCCACAACTTCCCCGAAGGCATGGCAACCTTCATCTCCGCCCTCGACGGACTCGAAGTAGCCCTTCCGATCGTCATCGCAATCGCAATCCACAACATTCCCGAAGGCATAGCCGTCTCCGTCCCGATCTACCACTCCACCGGCAACCGCCGCAAAGCCTTTCTCTACTCCCTCCTTTCAGGCCTCGCCGAACCCGCCGGAGCCCTGATCGGGATGCTTTTCCTCCTCCCCTTCTGGTCGCCTGTGGTCAACGCCGTCTGCCTCGCAGTTGTCGCCGGCATCATGGTCTACATCGCCTTCGACGAACTCCTGCCAAGCGCCGAAAGTTTCGGCCACCACCATCTGTCGCTCATAGGCGTTATCGTCGGCATGGCCCTCATGGGAGCCACCCTTATCATCCTCTGAAACCATCCGCCCGCGCACACATCGCAATGTCCAGGGCAACCGCATCCTCATAATTCGCTCCGATCCTCCGGTCGGCCTTCTCCCCGACGCCCGGCATGGCATTGGCCACAGCCACCGCCTCGTCTGCCACCGCAAACATCGGAAGATCGTTCAGATTATCACCGTACACCGTCACCCGGTCCGCACCTATCCTCCCCGCCAGACGCCTGATTGCCGCAGCCTTGCTCACTCCCCCGGCAAACACTTCCATATATGCCACCTCCTGATTAAAAATATCCCTGTAACACGACACCGACAGCCTCTCGTCACCTCTCAGTTCCGCCGCCACGGCCTCTATCCCCCTCCCCTCGCCGACAGCGAAGATCAGCACCGTACCCTCCATAGGGCCGTCGCTCGCATGAGGATCATCGAAAACAAAACGCTTCCGCGTCAGCCCGCACCGTTCCTCATAAAACTTCCACTCCCGCGAATTCATCCGCCCGTTGTGATAGACCTCAAGCATCGCATCGTCCCTCAGCACATACACAAACGGATTCACCCCGCCCTTCCGGCAGCACTCCATCACACGCGCCACAGCCTCCGCCCGCGGATACATAACATCCGTATATCTCTGCTCCGCCCGGTCCCAGAGCGCCGCCCCCGTCATCACTATTGCCGGTATATTAATATAGGTGTTCTCTAAAAGCACCTCCACAGTCGCAGGCGTCCGCGCCGTAGCCACCGTCACAGGCACACCCTCCCGCGAAAGCCTCGAAACAATCTCCGCACTCCGTGCGCTCACCAGACTGTCGCGTCCAAGCAGCGTCCCGTCCATATCGGTCACAAACAGATGTCTCATATCATTTTCCTTCTTTTCATTCAAAACAATTATAAAAACTTCTTAGCGCAAACCTTCTTGTTCATCCCTGTTTCAGACTGCAAAGTTACCTAAAAATTACCCTCCGTTCAACCGCCTCCATCCCCCTTTCACACCCCTAAAGGCCATTTTTTGTCCCCTTTTTCAAATTTTTGGCTAAATATTGTTAAATCTACGCTAACTTATGCCCGCATTCCAATTTTAATACGTACATTTGCATGTGTGTTTTTCATAGTATTAGATTAAGATAAAGGTTTAAAAAGGAAAGGAGCTGTCGTGAGACATCTCCTTTTTTATTCCCCACCGGTAAACAAAAGCCCCTTCCACCCCCAGGAAAAATTTTTGTCCCGGCCGCGAGCTTCAGCGAGCGCCCTTCAAAACCTCCGCTCCTCAAATTTTCGCCCCTGCATTAAGAAACGTAAACTAAAAAAAGTTGCATTTCCGCAACGGATATTCTAATTTTGCACTTTGAATTATAATCAGTCCATTTTCTTCATTATCCAATCACCCCAATGAAACATCTTGACCTTATTCTTGCCGAGAAGCTCCTGAAGATCAGCGCCATCAAATTGCAGCCTGACAATCCGTTCACCTGGGCATCCGGTTGGAACTCACCCATCTACACGGACAACCGCAAAACCCTCTCCTATCCCGATGTCAGAAACTTCATCAAGGTCGAGCTCAGCCGCATAATCCTCGAAAACTTCGGCAACGTCGACGCCATCGCAGGAGTCGCAACCGGAGCGATCGCACAGGGCGCTCTCGTTTCCGACAACCTCGGACTCCCCTACGTCTACGTCCGTTCAACCCCCAAAGACCACGGTCTTGAAAACCTCATCGAAGGCGACCTCCGGCCCGGTCAGAAAGTAGTCGTTATCGAAGACCTCGTCTCCACCGGAGGAAGCAGCCTTAAAGCCGTTGAAGCCATCCGCAACGCAGGCTGTGAAGTCATCGGCATGGTAGCAATCTTCAGCTACGAATTCCCCGTCGCCACCAAACGCTTCAAGGAAGCCAACGTCAACCTCATCACCCTCTCCAACTACTCCGCACTCATCACCGCCGCACTCGAATCAGGCTTCATCCACGAGCACGACGTCGACACCCTCCGCGAATGGCGCAAAGACCCCTCCATGTGGACCCCCGCATCGACAGCCACTGAATAATCCCTCCCCGAATCAACCCCATACAAAGCCACCCCACCCCGGCCCCGCCGCCGTCGGTCAGGTGGCTTTTTAAACCCGCCCCCGCAACCCTCCCCGCCTCTTTCCCTCCTTTTGTCACCGTCCCGCGAGCTTGCTCGCGTAAACAAAAGAAAAGGCCCACCCGCAAAGAAAACCCCTCCCCCTCAGCCCAAAGAAAAATTTTTGTTCCAGCCGCGAGCTTCAGCGAGCGTAAAAAAGCGCAAAAAAGCGCAAAAAGCTCCGGCCACCTAAAACCAAGAAAAAATGGCAACCTATACCGGCAAACCCGTCACCCTCCCCCGTCCCATCGACCAGATCTACGCAAAAGTCGCCGACCTCTCGCAATACCGCAGCCTCGTCGAACAGCTCCCCGCCGAACAGCGCGAACGCCTCAACGGAGTCGAATTTGACGGCGAAACCGTCCGCATGGACGCCCCCTCCATCGGCCAGATCGTCTTCCGCATCAGCGAGCGCACCGCCCCCACCCACGTAGGCTTCGCAGCCGAAGGCTGTCCCGTACCCCTCTCGCTCAACATCAACCTCAAGGAAGACGGTCCCGACGCCACCATCCTCACCCCCGCCATCAAAATTGAAATCCCCCCGATGCTGCGTCCCTTCATCGGCAACAAAATACAGGAAGCCGCCAACAAATTCGGCGAAGTCTTCACCTCCCTCTTCAAATAACCGCCCCGCATCCCCTCTTTTGTCCCCGTCCCGCGAGCTTGCTCGCGGAAACGAAAAAAACGAAACAATGACCTCTCGCCCCCTCATCAGCCATCTTTTAATCGCCCTCCTTGCGGTCATCCTCAGCGCCTGCGACTCCGTTGACGACGACCGCATCCCCTACGCCGAAGTCCACCTAACCTTCCTCACCGTAGGCGACTGGAACATCTACGGCGTAAAAGGCGATGCCGCCGACTCCCGGCGCTACATCCACACCCGCACCGAGCGCATCCCCGCCGACTTCCCCTACACCGCCCTTGACCGCACAGGCTACGGTGGCCTCCTCCTCGCCACCGACGTCCTCGGCGAACTCTACGCCTACGACCTCGCCTGCCCCTACGAAGCCCGGTCCGACGTCCGCATCGAAGTTCCCGCCGGCCAGACCCACGCCCGCTGTCCGCAGTGCGGCAGCACATTCGACATCTACGGCGCTACCCACGGCAACCCACTCACAGGCCCCGCCGCAGACCGAGGCTACTCCCTCAAACGCTACCACGTCACCTCCGGAGGCCCCACCGAATACCGCATCATCACCCGCTGACCTCCAACGCATTCTCGCCCCGCACCCTCAAAAACAAAGCACAAAAGCCACTTGCCCTTCCCTTTTGTTCCCGGTAGCGCGAGCTTGCTCGCGCAAACCTCACCCCTTCATACCTTTCATTGCAAAAAACTTCCATAGCGGAGCCGCCATAAGCGCCTGTTTCAGCCGGTCATTGACCAGCATCTCCATAACCTCCGCCTCATCGAGAATCTCCACCTTGATATCCTCCGTCTCGTCAAGATGCTGCGAATCCATCCTCACCACCCCGCGGGCTATAAAACTGTAACTCAGATTATTCTGGCTCCCCGGATTCGCACACAGCACCGACAGCAGCTCCCATTCACCGCCGCCGAAGCCCGTCTCCTCCAGAAGCTCACGCTTGGCAGCCTCCACCGGCTCCTCGCCGGCCTCAGCCACACCCGCACAAAGCTCCGTCGCCACAATTCCGAGACCGTGGCGATACTGCTTCACCATCACAAACTTACCCTCCGGAGTCAGCGCAATCACATTGACCCACGTCGGATACTCCAGCACATAATACTCCGGATGCACAGTCCCGTTCGGCAACCGCACCTTATCGCGTCTCACCGTAAGCCACGGACGGCGGTGGAGATACTCGCTTTCAAGCACCTCCCACTTCATAGCCTCATCTTCAGCGGCCTTATTGATCTTTTCACTCATGATTTATCCTGTTTTCGTCGTAATAAATAATCGCTTATAGCCAGCGCCACAGCCGGAAGCCCCAAAGGCATCTCACCGGCCAGCACCGTATACATCTCCTCCGGATTCTCCTTAGCCACAGCCATCACCCTCAGATACTGCTCGCGGGTGATCACCGATGAAAAATCCGTCAGTCGGTCCTCGCGGATCAGGTTCACGATATGTCCGTAGACCGTCCGCTCCTTTATACCCTTCGTCGCCGCAATTCCGGCAACATCATAGCCCGAATTCAGCAGCAGCAGAGTCTCCTCGTAGGAAAGCCCCGTACCGAGCGGCTCCGCTATACCCTTGAACTTCCTGATCGCCGTCACGAAAGGCTTCCAGTATCTCACAGTCTTCTTCTCGCCTACGCCCTCCACCTTCGAGAACGCCTCCATATCCGTCGGCTCCAGCCTCACAAGTTCAAGCAGCACCTTATCCGACAGCACGATATACGGCGGCACCTGCTCCTTTCTCGCCAGTTTCAGCCTCACCTCCTTCAGCTCGGCCAGCAGACGCTCCGCAGGCTTCAGCTCCGGCATCTCCGGCTCCTCGCGCTTGCGTCCCGACTTGCGTCGTTCAGGCTCCTTGTAGCGCGCCAGAGTCACCTCACGCCGCTCACGCAGCACCTCCGCCCCGTAGGCCGTCACCTTCAGGTGATTCCCCTCGTTGTAGGCAATATCCACCAGTCCTAACTGAATCAGCTGCGACAGATAGCAGTTCCACTCCGCAAACGACAGATCGCGTCCCGCCCCGTAAGTCTTTATCAGATGAAACCCGCGCTGCATCAGATCCTGCCGCGCAGCCCCGCGCAGAATGTCGATCAGCATCGAGAAACCCGTCTGTCCCTCCGTGCGAATGATCGCACTCATCGCCTTCTGTGCGATCACCGTCCCGTCCATCCTCTCCGGCGGATTCAGACACACGTCGCAGTTACCGCAGTCGTGGTCCATAGTCTCATTGAAATAGCTCAGCAGAATGCGCCGGCGGCACAGCGACGCCTCGGCATACTCCCGCATCCGCTTCAGCTTCTCCGCATTCACACTCTGCTGTCCGCTCTCCTCTACGAATGACTGGTGCGTTATCAGATCCGAGTACGAATAAAACATCACCGCCTCGGCCTTCACCCCGTCGCGGCCCGCACGGCCTATCTCCTGATAGTAGCTCTCGATGCTTCCCGGCATATTGTTGTGGACCACCCACCGGATATTGCTCTTGTCGATACCCATGCCGAAAGCCACCGTCGCGCACACCACTTGCAGGTCTCCGTTTATAAAGCGGTCCTGCGCACTGTTGCGCTCCGTCATTGAAAGCCCCGCGTGATATACCGCCGAACGGTAGCCCAACGCACGCAGATCCGCGTCCATCGACTCCGCCGCCTTGCGGCTGATGCAGTAGACGATCCCCGCATCATAGCGGTAGCGATCTATAAGAGTCGAGATATAGCGCAGCCTCCCTTTCTTGCCCGGATTGTTGATCACCCGCAGCGAAATATTCGGCCTGTCAAACGAGCCAAGGAACAGCAGCGGGTCCCGGAGGCGCAACTGTGTCGAAATATCGTCGCGTGTCAGGCGGTCGGCAGTCGCCGTCAGAGCCATCACCGGCACATGCGGAAACAGCTCCTTGATCCTTGACAGCCGTGTATAGTCAGGGCGGAAATCATGTCCCCACTGCGAGATACAGTGAGCCTCGTCGATCGCGATCAGGCTCACCGGCAGATCGCGCGACCAGCGGTCGATCTCCGTCAGCAGCCGTTCAGGCGAGATATACAGTATCTTCACCCGCCCGCTGAAAAGTTGCTCTAAGATGTGGCGGTTCTCCTCATCGGACTGCAGCGAATTGACCGCCGCAGCCGGAATCCCGTTTGAGGTCAGTGCCGTCACCTGATCCTTCATAAGCGCGATCAGCGGCGAGACCACTATCGTCATCCCGCCCTCCGACAGCAGCGCCGGAATCTGGTAACATATCGACTTCCCGCCGCCCGTAGGCATCAGGACCACACTGTCTCTTCCCTCCACAGCCGAAGTGATGATCTCTAACTGCAACGGGCGGAAACTGTTATATCCGTAAAATCTCCTCAGCAGGGCCTCGGCCCGCTCCTTGATTTCTTCCTTATTCATCATTGGCATTGTGTCCGCGCGCATCAGAAAGCGCCCTCCTCTCCGCGGAATGCGTTGATCACCGTGCGCACTATGATCTTCATGTCGAGCATGAAAGTCCAGTGCTCGATGTACCAGATGTCATTCTCGACCCTCTTCTCCATCTGCCACAGCTCTTCGGTCTGCCCGCGGAAACCGCGCACCTGCGCCCAGCCGGTGATACCCGGCTTGATCAGATGGCGCACCATATACTGGTCGATCAGCCTGCGGTAGTCCTCCGTATGCTTAAGCATATGCGGACGCGGTCCCACCACCGACATGTCGCCCTTGAACACATTGATGAACTGAGGCAGCTCGTCGATGCTCGTGCGGCGCAGAAATTCGCCCAACCGCGTCTTTCGGGGATCGTTTTTGGTAGCCTGGAGAGTATCGGCCTGAGCGTTGACACGCATCGTGCGGAACTTCCAGCAGAGGAAATCCTTACCGCGGTAGCCCGTGCGCATCTGCTTGAAAAACACCGGACCAGGCGAACTGAGCTTCACCGCAATCGCCACCGGTATGAAAATCAGCGGCGAAAACAGCAGGAAAGTTCCGGAAAACGCAATGTCAAACGCCCGCTTCATCACCCGGTTGGCCCCGCGCTCAAGAGGATTGTTGCGCACCTCCAGGACAGGCATCTGCCCGATCGAGTCCAGACGGAAACGGCGGGTCAGGTAAGGCGAGATTTGCGGGACATAATGAAACTTGATCATATGCTTCTCGCACAGACCGGTCACCAACTGCACCGCCTCGCTGTTCTCGCCCGAAAGCGTATAGAAAATCTCGTCCGTCGCCTCGCGCACCACAAAATCCTCCAGATCGGAAAGATTTCCGGCATAGAGGTTCTTGTAGCGGAAATCCGGCGGACAGTAAATATCGAAAAATCCCTGACAGCGGTAGCCGAAACCCGGATCGAGCCTCATCTCTGTCAGCAGCCTCTCGGCCGTCGGGCGGCATCCCACAATCACGATGCGGCTGAAACTGCGCCCGCTGCGGCGGTAAGCCTTCAGCAGATAGTGAGCGCTTCCCCACCACAGCATCAGCAGGGGTGTGAACATCCCGTACAATTCTGCGAACGCCTCAAGCGGCAGCGGCTCCTGCCCCATCAGATAAAGCAGGAATATGAACAGCAACGCCTGCCCCAGCACCCCCTGGAGTGTCAGCAGCAGCAGACGGTCCATCTGCAGCGCCCTGATCTTGTGCACGCGTCCCTGATAGCGGGCCACAGGGAAGTAAGCCAGGTTGAGAAGCAGCCAGACGATGCGGCCGTGTAGTTCCGCCACACCAGGATTCATCAGCGTCACGACAAAAAAGACCGCGTTGAGAATAACGAAGTCTACCGTGAGCAAAATCCTCCTGTAATAGCGGTTGTAACGGCCTGTCGGCCTGCCAATTTTCGGTTCCGAATCAAACATTCCTTTCAAATCGCAGGGGCGCGTTTCGTGGCCCCCGCCTGCACATCCGCATTGCGTCCGCGCGGTGCCCGCGCGAGGCCGTCAACCGACTCCGCACGGACACCGCACCGACGTTTACGTAAAAATTATAACTTGCTGTCGATCACCTGGATCTTCTTTTCCAGATCGGTCAGATCGTCTTTCAGACGCTGCACACGGCGCTCCATATCGCGCATCATCGTGCCGGCGTTCTTCGACTTGGCCGAAAGGAAGCTCATGTTGTTCTCATATGTCTGAAGCTCGCTCTTACGCTGCTCATAGACGCGCATCAGGCGTTCGCGCTCGCGGTAAAGACGGTTTTCGTCGTTGCCCATCTCGTTGATGCTGTTCTCGAACGAAGCCATGCGCGATCCGCGCTGCGAGAGATCGAGTTTCTGATAAAGTTCGTTGACAACGGCGCGATAAGCCTCGTAGACGGCGTCTTTCTCGCTGAAAGGCACATGGCCCACACTCTGCCACTCGGCCTGAAGGTCCTTCACGGCCTTGATTGCGGCGTCGCGGTCAAGCTCCTCGGTATTGATGGCCTTGAGCTTGTCGATGATCTCGTTTTTCTGTTCGAGATTCGCACGTTCGGTGCGGCGGGTGCCCGACATATTCTTCTTTTTCTGATCAAAGAAATAGTCGCAGGCTGCAAGGAAGCGGCGCCATACCTGATCGGAATGCTTCTTGGCAACTGCGCCGATCGTCTTCCACTCCTTCTGCATCGCCACGAACTCATCGGCTGTCTTGCGCCATTCGGTGCTGTCTTTCAGCGCCTCGGCACGCTCGCACAGTGCGATCTTGCGTTCTAGATTCCTGGTCAGCGCATCCTTCATCGTGCGGAAGAACTCGGCCTTAGCGGCAAAGAACTTGTCGCAGCTCTCGCGGAAACGGGCGAAGAGCAGATTGTTGGACTTGCGCGATGCGAAACCGATCTTCTTCCAGTCCTCCTGCGCCTCAATGATCTTCTTTGTCATCTCGTCCCAGGCAGCGAAAGTCGAGAGCTTGTCGATCTCGAAAGCCTCCACGCGCTGGCAGATGGCCTCCTTGGCCTCCTCGTTCTCGCGTTCGCGGGCCTTGCGCTCCTCGAAAAACGCCTGATAGCGCTTGTTGATGTCGGCCGAGAGATCCTTGAAGCGGCCCCAGATCTCCTCGCGCACCTCTTTGGGCACCGGACCGATGTTGCGCCACTGGTCATGCAGCGTCTGGAGACGGCGGAAAGCGGCGATTATATCCTCCTCACCGCAGAGCTTTTCAGCCTCGGCCACAAGAGCCTCCTTCTCGGCAAGGTTTTTCTTGAAGTCATAGTCGCGAAGCTCCTTGTTGATCTTAAGCTGGTCGTAATATTTCTCGACAGCCTCCTGATAGCTCTTCCAGAGGTCTCCCGAAAGCGGAGCGGGCACCTCGCCGATCTCCTTGAACTCGGTCTGCATGTCGCGCACCTGCTGGAAGAAACGGTTGGCGTTGTCCACGTCGGCACCCATCTCATTGATCTTGTCGACGATAGCCTTCTTGCGGTTATAGTTGTCCTGCTGCTGCGCCTCCACGGCTGCGCGCTGTTCGGCTTTCTTCTCCTTGACGGTAGCCAGGAGCGCCTTGAAGCTCTCCTCCACCGGATCGGTCTGCGGCTCGAACGCCTCGGCCTGATTGCCGGCCTCGACAAAAGCCTCGCGCTGGCGGCGCTGCTCCTCGTTGCGGATCGCATAGAACTGCTGCTTGAGGCGCGCAACCTCTTCAGTCCCGATCTCGGCGGCATCCTTTTCCGAAAGAAGTTTCAGAGCCTCGACAAGAGACTCCTTGGTCACAGGTTCGGGAGCCTCTTCCACGGGTGCGGCTTCGGCTGTTATTGACTCGGATATGTTCACGGATTCGGCAGCCGGAGTAGCGGCACCGTCATTCAGGGGCTGGTTCAATGTCTCACCGGACATCGAAGTGTCACGCAGTTCCATAACAGGTTGGGTTAATGTGAGTAAGCCCGCCGGCCGATGCTCGTCGACTCTGTCGTCCGGCCAACGCGGGAAGGATTGGTACAAAGATTTAATGTGCTGATTCAAACGCCCGAAAGGGCCTCGAATCTGTTGAGTGTGCTAATTTACAGATTATTTTCTAAAATCGCACCTTTTTTCTCAAAAAACTCAAAATTTCACTCTGATTCGTGATTTTTCTTGAAATTTTGCTCCGATTCATGAATCCCCCGCTGTCATTCGGCTGAGGAGGCGTAGAGGGCGAGCATGGTGCCGGTGAAGTTGCCGGCGGTGCGGGTGCTTAGGAGGGAGGCGGGAAGGGTCTTTTCGAGAACGGTGTAGGAGCCTTCACCCTCGGCGAATGCAAAGGTGTAGTCGCCGCTGCCGTCGGCACTGATTTTCAGACGCAAGGGCGCGGTGGGATCAATCACCAGCGCTTCAAACTCCTCGCGGTGGGAGTTTTTGCTGCGGCCGATGACGCGCACGACAATATCACCGTAGCTGTTGAGGGTCTTGCCGAAGACTATGTTGCAGTCGTCGTCCTGAAAGAGCAGCAGCCCTGCGATGTCGGTCTGGGTGCGCGGGGTGAAGTCATCGAGGGTGACGCAGACGTCAAATCTCTTCTCCGTGGCCCACATGCCGATGGCCGACGGCGATTTGCGGTCAGCGAGAGCCACATCGGTGGCCACAAGACTGAGAGTGCCGTCCTCCGCGAGACTGTAGAATGCGCTCTGCGGATTGCGGATGAAAAACGCGCCGGGCGTCAGAGCGCCGTCGGTCCACAGCGCCGATTCAAATTCTTTCTGCGGGCGCCCGACAAGCACCTCGCCCGGCTCTGTGATCACCGGCTGCCCCTTCTTCCAGCTGACGGGATGGATGAAAGTCTCGCGGCCCATGATGTCATCGCCCGTAGCGTTGTAGGGGCGCACACCGAGAAACACCGCCCACCAGCGTCCGTCCTTATCCTCGACCAGGTCGGCGTGGCCGGTGCAGGTCACGGCGTCGGGCCGCGCAGGATCGAGATCTTTCTGCGTGAGGATCGGGTTGATGCGGCAGGGACGGAACGGACCCTTCGGACTGTCGGACTCGAAGATGACTTCACGGTGATCCTGTCCGGTCCCACCTTCGGCGCACATCAGGAAATACCGTCCGTCTATATTATAAAGATGTGGGCCCTCAATCCATATCGGTTTCTCCTCGATGTTTACACCGCCGTCGACAATCACCTGCGGCTCACCGGTCACACGCCCGGTCTGCCAGTCGAAATCATGGATATGGATGGCTCGGTGACCGTCATAGAGCGGCTCACCGGCGGGAGCATCGTTGTTGACGATGTAGGCCTTGCCGTCGCGGTCGAAAAATATGCTCGGATCTATTCCCCCGACCTCCGGAAGCCACACCGGATCGCTCCAGCGTCCCTGCTTCGGGTCGGTGGTGGTGACGTAGAACGTCCCGCCGTTGTCGACGAGCGTCGTGATCATATAGAAAGTCTTGTTCTGCGGATTGTATGAAATGTCCGGAGCGTAGATACCCCCGGAGATTCTCAGGCTGTCGGGCAGGTCGAGCTGTTCGCGGCGGTTGAGCACATAGCCCAGGCGCTCCCAGTTGCGCAGGTCGTTGCTGTGCCAGATAGGCACTCCGGGATAGAAGGCAAACGAGGAGTTGACCATATAATAGTCATCGCCGGCCCTCACAACCGACGGATCGGGATAGCACCCCGGAAGCAGAGGCGCCCAGTCGGACGAGACCACTTCGTCACCTTCCGGCATCACCACATTATATGAAAAATCGCTGAACACGGCAACAGGGGCCTCCTGATCGTCACCGCAGGCGACAATGCCCGCACAGGCGAGCAGGACCACAGCCGTTTTCGAAAGAAATGCTTTCATGAGAGGTCAGGTTTAATTTCAGGTTTAATCAATGAATTAAAAAGCCGTTTGCAGGCGAGGCAGCCGCTCAGACCAGCTTCTGGCTCAGCACCATCAGGCCGTCGATCTGCATGTCAAGGCGTCCGGGAGCCTCTAAAGGCACCATTGCGTCCGATGCTGGAAGCAGGATGATGTCGCCCATCTTGAGCGTAGTATAGCGGCTGATGGCGCTTATGGCCTCAGCGATTCTCTGAGCCTGGGGAGCGAGACGTATATCAACCGCTCCGACCGAAAGCGTCAGCGGACCGGCGGCTTTGTCAGCTTCGAGCCACTCACCGTGGACGACAGAGGAATCCATTCCGTCGATGACCGAAGCCATTTCCGGAGCCGACGGGAGCACCAGGCGCATTGCGCAGCTCAGGCCGTCGTAGTAGCGCGGAGCGAATTTCTCCGATATGTTTTTACCGAGGCGTCCGATCTTCACCGCCAGACAGATCTGCGCCTGCCACCCATCGCCATCCTCAGGCATGAACAGCGGACGCCCCTGCAACACCAGTGTGGAATCAGGATGAAAACCGAGCTGCAAGGCCGGGCTGAGGGATATGACACGTATTATCTTCATGAGTTCTGCGGAGCGGTTATTTCGGCATACGGTTGTACATCACTGCGAGATGAGCATAGATCGAAGTGTTCTGCACCACGACATCGGGGGCCGTGCGGATACGGAAAGGGGTGAAGTTCCAAAGCGCCTTGATCCCGGCGGCGACACACATGTCGGCCACCTCGGCGCAGCTTTCGACCGGGACGGCGATCACGGCGATCTCCGCCCCCAATTCGCCGACGCGCTGACCGAGTTCCGACAGCGGATAGATCGGCTTGCCACTGAGCTCGCGGCCCACGACCGCTGGATCGACATCGAATCCGGCCACGATGTCAAGTCCGTAGCGCGAGAGACCCGAGTCGGCGATCAGCGCCGAGCCCAGACTGCCGACACCCATCATCACCGCCTTGTGGACACGCCTGAATCCAAGGAAGTCAAAGAGACCGCGTTCGAGTTCCTTCACTTCATAGCCTATCCGGGTCTTCCCCTTAATATTCAGGTAGGAAAGATCCTTTGCGATCTGCGACGACTCGACATTGAGTTCCTGCGAGATAGCGGTGGTAGAGACATACTCCACCCCCTGCGCTCTCAGTCGCGACACACAGGCCAGATACCACGGCAGGCGCGAGATAGCAGGTTCCGGGACATACGGTGCGTTGCTCTCCATAACTTTAGGCATTTAGACTTTTAATAACACTTGGATAAACCCATCAGGGACAAAAGTACAACATTTCCGCTTATTATCAAAATAGTGATTTGGCGCGGATGCACATTTTTCGTAAATTTGCCCCTTGAAAAAAACACAGTCAATTATGGACCGCAAAGTTAGAGTGAGATTCGCCCCCTCCCCCACAGGGCCTCTTCATATCGGCGGCGTCCGCACCGCCCTTTACAATTACCTCTTTGCCCGCCGCCACGGCGGCGACATGATCCTCCGCATCGAAGACACTGACTCAAACCGTTTTGTGCCCGGCGCTGAGGACTATATCAACGAAGCCCTCGCCTGGCTCGGCATCAAGATCGACGAAGGTGTCCGCGAGGGTGGCAACTTCGGCCCCTACAAGCAGAGCGAGCGCCGCGACATCTACCGCAAGTATGTCCGCCAGCTCCTCGACGACGGCAAGGCTTACATAGCCTTCGACACCCCCGAAGAGCTTGAGGCTGCCCGCGCCGCCACTCCCAACTTCCAGTACGACGCCTCCACCCGCATGAACATGCGCAACTCCCTCGCGCTTCCCGCCGACGAAGTGAAGCGCCTGATCGACGCCGGAACCCCCCACGTGGTCCGCTTCCTCATCGAGCCGGGCCGCGACGTGGAAGTCAACGACCTTCTGCGCGGCAAGGTGACCATCAATTCCTCAATTCTTGACGACAAGGTGCTCTACAAAAGCGCCGACGATCTGCCCACCTACCACCTGGCCAACATCGTCGACGACCACCTGATGGAGGTCTCCCACGTGATCCGCGGCGAAGAGTGGCTTCCCTCGGCACCCCTCCACGTGCTTCTCTACGAGGCATTCGGCTGGGCCGATACCCGTCCGGATTTCGTCCACCTGCCCCTGCTGCTCAAACCCGACGGCAAAGGCAAGCTCTCGAAGCGCGACGGCGACCGTCTGGGCTTCCCGGTGTTCCCGCTCGAATGGCACGATCCCAAGACCGGCGCCGTCTCGGCAGGCTACCGCGAGTCGGGCTATCTCCCCGAAGCCGTGATCAACTTCCTGGCGCTCCTCGGCTGGAACCCCGGCGACGACACCGAGATCATGTCGATGGACGAGCTGATCAGCAAATTCTCTTTCGAACACTGCTCCCGCTCAGGAGCCAAATTTGCGTTCGACAAGGGACGCTGGTTCAACCACGAATATATCCAGGCCACTCCCGACGCCGAACTGACACGCCTCTTCCGTCCCGTGCTTGAGGCCAACGGCGTGAACCCCGACGATTTCGGCGACGACTACATCACCCGCGTCGTTTCCCTCGTCAAGGGCCGCGTCAACTTCGTGGCCGAGCTCTGGAATCAGGCCAAATTCTTCTTCAAGGCTCCTGAGACCTACGCTGAAAAAGACATCAAGAAGCGCTGGAAAGAAGACACCCCGCAAGTGCTCACCGAGCTTATCGAACAGCTCCACGCCCTCCCCGACTTCAGCTCGGCCGCCGCAGAGCCTCCGGTGCTCGAATGGGTGGCTTCGAAAGGCTACCATCTCGGCAACGTCATGAACGCCTTCCGCCTGACACTCGTCGGCGAATGCAAGGGTCCGCACATCTTCGACATCACCGAGCTTCTCGGACGCGACGAGACCATCCGCCGCATCGCCCGCGGCATCGAAACCGTCCGTCTCCCCGAAGCCTGAAACCAAAGCCTCAAATCCTCAATATAATACCATACAGAATCAAAACGAAAACATGATACGTGTAGGCATCATCGGCGGTTCGGGCTATGCCGCCGGAGAGTTGGTCAGAATTCTCCTCAACCATCCCGACGTAGAACTCAAGTGGGTCCACTCCCGCACCGTGGCCGGCCAGCGCATTGTCGACGTCCATCAGGGACTCCACGGCGAGATCGACATGAACTTCTCAAGCGCGATCGACCTCAAGAACATCGACGTGCTCTTCTGCTGCCGACCCGCCGGCAAGACCCGCGAGTTCATCGAGACCCACACCATTCCGGAGGACCTCAAGATCATCGACCTCGCCCGCGACCACCGCATCGAGGACGGCACCCACGATTTCGTCTACGGTCTGTCGGAACTCAACCGCAAGCCTATGGTGCGCGGAGCCAAGCATGTGGCCAATCCCGGCTGCCTCGCGATGGCCGTGGAACTCTCGCTGATCCCGCTCGCCAAAAACCTGCTGCTCAACTCCGACATACACACCACGATCGTCACAGGAGCCACGAGCGAGGGAGCCGAACGCCGCCCCACGACCCACTATGCCTGGCGCAACGACAACATGGTGGTCTACCGTCCGTTCGCTCATCCGCAGACGCCTGAAATCATACAGGTCCTCAAGGCCATGCAGAACAGTTTTGATTCGAAGATCCACATCCTGCCGATGCGCGGCTCATTCTCGCGCGGCATCATGGCGGTCAGCTATCTCGACTGTGCCCTCGACCTGCCGGAGGTCATCAAGCTTTACAGCGACTACTTCGCCGACCACAACTTCACCTTCATCACCTCGAAGATTCCCGACCTGAAGGACGTGGTCAACACCAACAAGTGCATCATCCACCTCGACAAGATCGACGGCAAGCTGCTTATCACGGCCGTGATCGACAACCTGCTCAAGGGAGGTGCCGGAAACGCTGTCCACACCATGAACCTCCTTTTCGGACTTCAGGAGACCACCGGTCTCACCATGAAGGCCACCGGCTACTGATTCCGGTTTTTCCGACACGACATCATCCATCTGCGGCTGCCTCCGGGCGGCCGCTTTTGCTTCGCGACGGCGCGCGGCATTCTCACGCGCACGCTTCGAACGCGCCATAGCCCGGTCTATCTCAGGGCGCAACAGGGAGAAAACCATATTCAGATCCACACCGTCCCATTTCTTAGGACACTCGCCGCGAGTCATATAGAGATCTAACATCCGCATACAGCGGGCCATCAGCTCTGAGATATCGCGGTTATATTTCAGAGCCTCATACACGCGCTTGCATATATCATCATAAAACTTCTCTGAAACAGGGCGCTGCTCTTTCACAGCTTTCTTTGATTTTGCGTTTGGATTTTTCATAGTTGTTGAAACTTAGGTTAAGAACACCACAAAGATACACCCTCCCACCCCCCGATTTAGTGCGATAATGCGGAGCCCCGCAAAAAAATCCATCACAGCACTGCGCCCAAACAACCATTCAGCTAATAATCAGCAGCTTGTAGGGACGCTTTTCAAAGCGTCCTCCATCAGGCAATGCGTATCAGGCTGACCATGCTGGCCGCGCAAAATACCGCCTCGCCCGTCGGGCTGGCCGCGTTATGCCATGACACCGCCCTGTGCATCGGGCTGGCCGCGTTAGCGGTCCGAAGAATCCAAGCCACTGCAAGGGCCGCGTAGCGGTCCGTAGCTGTGGTTAACCGCCATCATCCTGATAAATAGCGCCGTAGGTGCGAAACATTCCAAACCCAAAACTCCTACCGCCATTGCGGGCCACGCTGGCCGCGCAAAATACCGCCTCGCCCGTCGGGCTGGCCGCGTTATGCCATGAC
>UQVH01000014.1 GCA_900544535.1 uncultured Bacteroidales bacterium
CCTCCGGTTTTACCCTTATGTCCAGCATACGTTCGGCCTGAACGACAGACCCCGTACCAAGATCAGGAAAATAAGTGATATTTTTCGGCGTCGAACAAGACCCCAACAGCAATCCCGCTGCCAATAAACATGATGAGATGAATTTTATATGCATATGTAAATATTTTTCGTTAATATCCGGCCGATAATTATCATCCGCAAATATTGTTATAGGTTAAGGTTCTCTATATAACACTCAGTCAATAGGTTCAATATCTATCGCACTGATCAGGACTTTCGCACAACCCAATATGTCGATTCTTACGACAAGCTCGCTTTGCCCGTCGTCCGTGGTAACGACCTCACCCTCAAGACCGCACAACTTTCCGCGGGCAACCCTGACCCGGTCACCTTTCCGGTATGAGCGCTCGGTCATAGTCACCGGAACATCCGACTGGCCCAGCATGAAACGTAAAACCTCGATTTGCCTGTCGGGAATAACGGCCAACGGCTTGGCGGTGGAATTTCCGCTTGCCTTGTTGGTCATGAATCGGCTGATATATGGCAACGCCACGATCTGCCTGCGCTCCTGTTCCGTACATCTCACAAAAACGAGTGTCGGAAGCACCACACGGTCTATCTTGGCCCGTTTACCATTCTTCCATACCCGAAATAGGGTCTGTGTCGCAAGATAGCTCTCATATCCTGCTTTTGACAGACGCTCATAAGCCATTTTCTCGGTATTGTTCTTGACAATCGCCACAAACCAGCAGCGTTTTTCCACGCCTACGGCGCCGCCAACGCCCGAAGGCACTGTCGTAACGCGATGTGTTACTATACCGGCACTCATTGTAAAGAAAACTCCAATAAAGGCTTAATAGCAAATTACTCTCTTAGCAAGAGATGATTTAACGGGTGCAAAGGTACGAAATATTTCTGAAATAGAGCTAATTATGAATCTGAAAAACAATTTTAATAACGTTACAATATTTAAATTTATTCAAAAGGGCCGCATCCCGCGTATCTATAAACGTCTGCAAATCAATTAGATTAATATGACTAAGAATCTCTTGCTAAGAGATCTGCATCCCCCTTACATTATTAAAATCCGACCTGTCATCTCTATGACAATCCGACCGGACACGAAAAAGCCAACCTTGCGGACTGCAAGATCGGCTTTAATATTGTGCGCATGAAGGGACTCGAACCCCCACGTCCTGAGACATTAGATCCTAAGTCTAACGCGGCTACCAATTACGCCACATGCGCATTATTTGAAAAGTTATGGCTGAACCGCCAATACACGAAAAGCGATTCACACCGCAAAGTTACAACATTTCCCCCTATTCTCCAAACAAAAAATCCCAACCTTATCTCACACCATTGTCAGGCGCGACAGCGAAAGCAGCGGAGCCGCAGCCTCCTGAAGTTCGGTGGCACTCACCTCCTTCAGGGCATCGACTGTCTCCCTCAGGCCGATAGCCCGACCGCGATACAACACACTGCGCCCCATCGAGATCGCGACCTGCTCCGAATTCACCGATCCGACAGTCAGTTGCCCGATCAGCTGTCTTTTCGCAGCCTCCAGGCGCCGTTCCGACAGGCCATTCAAAGCGAGCGGCTCAACAACCCGGTTAACGATTTTCAGACAACGCTTCACATCCACCGGATCACACCCGAAATATATCGTCAGCAACCCGTTGTCGCTCATCAGCGAAGTCGTCGCATCTGTCGTATATACCAACCCGGACCGCTCGCGCAAGGCTACATTAAGAAGTGAATTCATCCCCGGACCGCCGAGAATGTTCACCAGCAGTGCCACAGCCATCCTCTTCGGGTCAAGCAGCCCCGGCACACGCGCCCCAAGAACTGTATGAGCCTGAAACGACTCTACTCCGTCGTTCACAACATCAAACCGGTCCACTATTTCCGGCACTGTCCTTAAAAGCGGCCGCTCCGCCCTCGTCAGCCCACCGAAATACTGCTCGGCCATTCTGAACACCTTCTCCGCATCAGTCGGACCTGAATAGAACACCACCATCCGTCCCGGCGTGAAATGCTCCTCAAGCCATCCGCGGCAAGCAGCCGAATCAAACCGGGCCAACGTCTCGCGCGTACCTAATATATTATGTGCAAGCGGAGATCCCTTGTAAATCAGATCCTCGAAATCATCGAACACCGCATCCGCCGGCGTATCAAGATAAGTGTCGATCTCCTCTGCCACCACCTGCTTTTCCCTGCCGATTTCCGCTTCGGGAAACACCGCATCAGCCGTCATCTCCCCGATCAGCGCCATTGCACGCCGCAGATGACCGGCAGGGAAAGTCGAATAGACAACCGTCTCCTCCTTCGTGGTATAGGCATTCAGTTCGCCGCCCACTACTTCCATGCGGTCTCTGACATAGGATGCACGTCGCGTCGACGTCCCTTTGAAAATGGTATGCTCGACGAAATGCGCCAGTCCTTCCTGTCCAGGTTTCTCATCCCGGCTTCCGGCATTCACCGCCACACCAAAATGCTCCACGGGCATCCCCACCTGTCGGGCCACAACCCTCAGCCCGTTACCGAGCCTGTGATATTGAATCGAATCCTCGTTCATATTTTCCTAAATCACAATTTGCGACTGCAAAGATACTCAATTGTCCCCGAAATTCACTTCATCGCACCTCTGGAATCTTTTGGATTCGGAACAATAAACCTGCACGTGAACCTTCCCCTCCAAATATTCCATTTTCTCCACGATTTTGCTCTTTGGTGCGGCCTTGCGGGATCGGGGAATTTTTTGTAATTTTGCGCAATTATTAGCTTTACACTCACTCAAAAATCAATCATTTGTGTAAGATATGGAAGAGTTAGCAACGAAATATGACCCGCGTGCCGTCGAAGACAAATGGTATGCCTACTGGATGCAGCACCGCCTGTTCCACTCCGAACCCGATGCCCGCGAGCCCTACACAATCGTTATCCCCCCGCCCAATGTGACCGGCATCCTCCACATGGGCCACATGCTCAACAACACCATTCAGGACATCCTCATCCGCCGCGCCCGCCTCATGGGCAAAAATGCCCTCTGGGTTCCCGGAACCGACCACGCAGCCATCGCCACCGAGGCTAAGGTCGTTGCCAAGCTCGCAGCCGAAGGAATCAAGAAAAGCGACCTCACACGCGACGAATTCCTCCGCCACGCCTGGGAATGGAAAGAAAAACACGGCGGAATCATCCTCGAACAGCTCAAAAAACTCGGCGCATCCTGCGACTGGGACCGCACAGCTTTCACGATGGACGACATCCGCTCCCGTTCCGTGATCAAAGTCTTCGTCGAACTCTACCGTAAAGGTCTCATTTACCGCGGAAAGCGCATGGTCAACTGGGACCCCAAAGCCAAGACCGCACTCTCCGACATCGAAGTCGTCTATAAGGAAGAACATTCCAAACTTTACTACCTCCGCTACAAAATCGTCGGCGAGGATGGCTATGCTGTCGTGGCCACCACCCGTCCTGAGACCATCATGGGCGACACCGCGATGTGCATCAATCCCAACGACCCCAAGAACCAACACCTCCGCGGCAAGCGCGTGATCGTTCCCCTCGTAGGCCGCGAGATCCCCGTCATCGAGGACGACTACGTAGAGATCGACTTCGGTACAGGCTGTCTCAAAGTCACCCCCGCCCACGACATGAACGACAACATGCTCGGCGAGAAACACAACCTTGAGACAATCGACATCTTCAACGACGACGCCACCATCAGCGAAGCCGCCGGAATGTATGTCGGCATGGACCGCTTCGCCGTCCGCGAACAGATCGCCAAAGACCTCGCCGAAGCAGGCCTCATCGAAAAGATCGAGGACTACGAAAACAAGGTCGGCTACTCGGAGCGCAACCCCGACACCGCCACCGAACCCCGTCTGAGCGACCAGTGGTTCCTCAAGATGGAATCGCTCGCCGCCCCCGCTCTCAAAGCCTCCGAAGACGGTGTGATCCGCTTCGTGCCTGAGAAGTTCAAGACCACCTACAACCGCTGGATGACCGAAATCCGCGACTGGTGCATCTCGCGTCAGCTCTGGTGGGGCCACCGCGTTCCCGCCTGGTATCTCTCCGACGACACTTTTGTCGTAGCCGAAACCGCCGACGAAGCCCTTGCGCTCGCCCGTGAGAAAAATCCCGCCCTTACAGCCGCCGACCTCCGTCAGGATGAAGACTGCCTCGACACCTGGTTCTCTTCCTGGCTCTGGCCTATCTCGCTCTTCAACGGCATCCTCGAACCCGACAACGAAGAGATCCGCTACTACTACCCCACCTCCGACCTCGTCACCGGCCCGGACATCATCTTCTTCTGGGTTGCGCGCATGATCATGGCCGGATATGAGTTCCTCGGCAAGCAGCCTTTCAACAACATCTATTTCACCGGCATCGTCCGCGACGAGATCGGCCGCAAGATGTCGAAGCAGTTCGGCAACTCTCCCGACCCCCTCGAACTCATCGCCGACTACGGTGCTGACGGCGTCCGCATGGGTATCATGCTCGCCGCGCCCGCAGGCAACGACATCTTCTTCGACAAGAAACTCTGCGAAAACGGCCGCAACTTCTGCAACAAGATCTGGAACGCCTTCCGTCTCGTCAAAGGCTGGGAAGTCGATCCGTCGCTTGAGCAGCCCGAAAGCTCGCGCAAAGCCGTCGAATGGTTCAGCGCCAAGCTCTCCGAAGCCGTCACCGAGATCAACGACTCGTTCGAGAAATTCCGCATCTCCGAGGCTCTCATGACAGCCTATCGTCTCTTCCGCGACGAATTCTCGTCATGGTATCTCGAAATGGTCAAGCCCGACTACCAGAAGCCCATCGACCGCGCCGGTTACGAAGCCACCATCGGTTTCTTCGACTCACTCCTGCGCCTGCTCCATCCCTTCATGCCCTTCATCACCGAAGAGCTCTGGCAGCACTTAGGCGACCGTCGCGAAGGCGAATCAATCATGTACGCCTCCATGCCGCAGGCCACCGGGACCGACCCGCGCATCCTCGCCGAGATGGAGACCGTCAAGGAAGTCATCAACGGAGTCCGCGGAGTCCGCGCCCAGCGCAACATCCCCTCGCGCGACGCCCTCCAGCTCAATGTCATCGGCGGTTCGATACCGATGGAAGCCGTAGCCATCCGTCTCGGCAACCTCTCAGGCATCGCCACCGTCAGCGAGAAAGATCCCGCAGCAGCATCTTTCATGGTAGGCACGACAGAATTCAACATCCCGCTGCTCAACAACATGGACGTCGAAGCCGAACTCGCCAAGCTCACCAAAGAGCTTGACTACCTCCGCGGCTTCCGCGCATCGGTCGAAAAGAAGCTCTCCAACGAACGCTTCGTAAACAATGCCCCCGCGCCCGTTGTCGACGCCGAGCGCAAAAAGCTCTCCGACGCCACAACCAAGATCGAAGCCATCGAACAGACAATCGCCGCCCTCAAAGCCTGACAAGGCCCCGATCTCATAAACATAACCCGCCGCATGCCCACCCGGACCATGCGGCGGGTTTATTTCGGGCATATCCTTATTGTGCGAATGCTTTTCTTTCTATTTCATAATTATTAAGGAGAAAAATGCGGGGATTGTGCGGGAATTTTGCTACTTTCGCTTGTTTATTTAACGAGGCATCTCACTTTCGACTTCACGGCGCTCCGCTCCGACGCGGCATCCGCCTCTATCGCAACCGTTTATTTATGGAAAGGATCAAGGTTAAAATCATCAATGAATCGGGCCACGAACTCCCGGCATACGAAACTCCCTCGTCGGCAGGCATGGATGTCCGCGCCAAACTCGACGCCCCGGTGACACTCGGTCCGCTCCAGCGCGCCCTCATCCCCACCGGGTTGCGCATTCAGCTGCCACAAGGCTATGAATGCCAGGTACGTCCGCGTTCCGGACTTGCGCTGCGCCATGGGATCTCGCTTGTCAACACTCCCGGCACCATCGACGCCGACTATCGCGGTGAGATCGGCATCATTGTCATAAACCTGTCGGATACCCCCTACACCATCTCTGACGGCGAGCGCATAGCCCAGCTCGTGATCAAGGAATACGTCCACGTAGCCTGGGAGCCTGTCAGCCGCCTTGACGAGACCAAACGCGGCGACGGCGGCTTCGGCCATACCGGCGTCGAATGATACCGCTCTAAGAATACTCTCAGACCATCACCCTCCACGAAAAATGAAAAAGCTCCCACTGCTCATCTTTGCAATCCTTGCCCTCGGCGCTCTCTCGGCCATCGCAGCCGGAAGGCGTCAGTCCAAGTCTGACGCTGAAGACGCACGCAAAGCCGACTACATATACCTCGAAGCCCTGCGGGCAAAATCGCAGAGTAACCACGACGCGGCCTTTGCACTGCTGCAACGCGCCCACGAGCTCAATCCGGGCGACAAGGAGATCGGTGTGGAACTCTCGACCTATCTTCTGAGCCTCTCGCAGACCGACTCCACTCTGCTCGGCGAGTCGATGGGACTTCTGCGCGACTATTGTGAGGCCAACCCCTCCGACATCTACTACGGCGGACGCTATGCCATGCTCAACGAGCAGCTTCTCAACCGTGACGAAGCTCTCCGCACCTGGAAGCGTCTCCATACCCTCTATCCCGACCGCCTCGAAATCACCTACCGCTATGCCGGAGCGCTCGGACAGGGTGGAGGCGAGGCTGACCGTGAAAGCGCCATCGCCGTCTACGACTCCGTAGAAATCGCCGAAGGCAAGAGTATACCGCTTTCATCCAAAAAGATTCAGCTATATTACGCCACACAAGACACCGCCTCGATACTCGCCGAAGCAGACCGTCTGCGCAACTCCGCCCCCCGCAACGTTGACTTTCAAGTGTTCTCAGGCGACATCTACTCCATGTTCGGCCTCAACGACCGCGCAAAACAGTTCTATGACAGCGCCTGCGTGATCGATCCGTCAAGCGGCTTGGCTTATTACTCGCGTGCCCAGTTTTACCAGACCTTGGGTGACAGCGCCGCCTTCAACCGCGAGGTATTTCAGGCCCTTGAACAGAAAAATCTTGACGTGGAGACAAAACTCGTCATCCTGCGCAGCTACATACAGGAGATGCTCAACGACTCCACCAACTTCCCGCGCATCGGCCGTCTCTTCGATGTCCTCATCGACCAGCACCCCCATGAGCATGACATCCACGATCTCTACGCCCGCTATCTCGTAGTCTCCAAAGACTATGCAAAAGCGGCCGAACAGACCGAACGCGCCCTTGACCTCGATCCCGCCGACGAAGAGGGCTGGGAAATGCTGACCTCGCTTTATCTCCAGGTCGACGAACTCGACAAAGCCCGTCAGGCAATCAAACGCTCGATGCGCTACTATCCTGAAAACAGCCGTCAGTATCTCGTCCTCGGCTCGATATTCGATCAGGAAGGAGAGCGGGAGAAAGCCGCCGGAGAATACCGACGCGCGCTTGAACTCGCCGACTCCACCGACGTCAGCCAGTTATCGCGGATCTACGGAGCTATGGGCGACAATCTCTATGCACGCCAGCTCTCCGACAGTGCGTTTGTCTACTATCAGAAATCGCTCCTCTACGACCCGGACAACACTCTTGCCCTCAACAACTGCGCCTACTATCTCGCCTGTGAGGGGCGCGACCTGGACCGTGCACTTGAGATGATCGAGAAAGCCGTCGGTGCGGAACCTGAAAACGCCACTTCGATGGACACCTACGCCTGGGTGCTCTTCAAGCGCAAGGACTATGCCAAAGCCCGCGAGATCATCGACCGCACGCTCAGCCTCAGCGACGAACGCAACGAAGAGATACTCGAACACGCCGGCGACATCCATTTCATGGACGGCGATCCTGACGGCGCCCTTAAATTCTGGAAAGAAGCCCTTGAACTCGATCCCGACAATGAGCTTTTGGGCAGAAAAGTGAAACACAAGACATACTTCTTCAAATGACCATTGCAATACAGGCCCGTCTGCGTAACTTCGGGCTAATCATGATAGGCATAGCCGCACTTCTGACATCGTCATGCCACTCCGGACGCTCCGCGGCCGGACGTGGAAACTCATATGAGCTGACGTCCGGCGGAAATCTCTCTCAGAGCGAACTGAAAACACGCCTCACGGACCTCAGCCAAAGCTACGGAGCCTGGAGCGATGTGAAGATCCCACTGACAGTGCGTCTGAAAAGCCCGAAAAAATTCTCTATCGGAGGCACCCTGACCATGAAGCGCGGCGACAACATCCACCTCTCGCTCCGCTTTCTCGGCATGGAAGTTGCCTCGCTGATGGTGACACAGGACAGCATTTTCGCTCTCTATAAACTCGAAAAGCTCTATTTCGCCGAAAGCATCAAAGACCTTTTCGGCGGTTTCCCCGCTACGGTTGACAACGTGCAGGATCTGCTTCTGGGACGCGCCTTCATCCTCGGAGACTCACCGCTGACTGCATCGCGCTGCTCTCTCGGCGGTGACCGCTACAACTGGACGATCACCCCTGAGGGCACTCCCAAAGGAATGAGCTATGCATTTACCGTCGACACACCGACGGGCAATCTCGAAAGCCTCTCTGTGACACCCGGCAACCGCAAGCCGATCACAGCCGAATATTCCGACTTCGCCACCGGCCCGACAGGTCCCTTCGCCGCCACAACGCTTCTCAGCGCCTCCGGCGCCAAACTCACCCTCAGCGCCGAACTCGACCTCAACGCCCGGCGCGCCGAGTGGAACACCGGCGCCTCCAAGACCTGGACAACCCCCAAAGGCTACACCCGTGTCACAGCAGCCGAAATCATGAAAATCGCGACCTCAAGGTTCTGAGACCGGCTGCCGACAAGGTTTAATCAGGGCAACTGGAGCAATTAGTCAAATTAGACTGATTAGTCCAATCAGACCAAAGTCCCCCTAAACACCCCTCTCCCCAATCAAAAAACATTCATCACGGTGCTTAAAACCTCTTTCAGATCCGAAATCCAGCTCAGATGGTGCCGCAGATTTGTGGCGCTGCTGCTTGCGTTTGTGCTTGCCGCGGGATCGGCCGACGCTGTCGCCCAGACACGCCGCAAGAGCAAGACTCCGGCGAAGCAGACCACAAGCCGGACATCGACTGCAAAACGCGGAGGCAAAGCCCGCACTCTCGAATCTGTCAAAAAAGACAAAAGCAGCACCGAAAAGAAAATTTCCGAAACCGCCACTCGCCTCAACACAAACACCAAAGAGCTAAACCGGCAACTTAACCGCCTCAACTCACTCAACGGTGACATCGAGGCCAACCGCAACAAGGTCGCGGCCCTGCGCACCCACATCGACTCTCTCGGCTCGGCAATCAGTGTCACCGCCGACTCCATCAAGATACTCGAAAACGACCTGGAGTCGATGCGTACGGCCTACGTCAAAGCCCTCAGGCAGATGCAGCCTCACTCAGCAAGCCTCAACGAGTTCAGCTTCATCTTCTCGGCCAAAAGTTTCTCCGAGGCTTACAGCCGTCTGCGCTACCTGCGCCAGTTTTCAGCGTGGCGCGAACGCAGAGCCGAAAACATCCGCAAAAGCATTGACCGCATAGCCGAACGACGTGCTCATCTGACCAATCTGCGCCACTCACAGGACCGCGCCTACCGTCAGGCCGAGGAGACTCAGACCACCCTCTCGCGCCAGCAGGCCGAGTCGGAAAAGATGGTAACCTCGCTGCGAAAGGAGGATTCGGCATTGCGCACGATGCTCAAAGAGCAGAAACGCCGGGCAGCGGCACTCGACCGAGAGCTTGACCGACTGATAGCCGCCGAACAGGTACGCATAGCCCGCGAAGAAGCCGAGAAGAGGCGCAAAGCGGAGGCCCGACAGAGCAAAAGCGGAACGGCAGCCGACAATTCCGGCAAACACACCGCCGAAGATCCCGAACGCTCGGCAAAAGATGTGGCCTCGGCCAATGCCCGGACACAGACAGCCGCATCTACATCTGCTTCCGCCCTCTCCGGATCATTCGAAGCCAACAAAGGGCGCCTGCTTTTCCCGGTCAGCGGATCATATAAGATCGTGCGCCGTTTCGGACGACAGCCTCACCCAACCCTGCGACATGTCGAGACCGAAAATTCAGGCATCGACATAGAGACAACCCGCGGAGCCTCGGCCCGTTCGATCTTCGCCGGCAAAGTCTCGGCAATCTTTAGGCAGGACGGCTTCAACTCGATCGTCATGATCCGCCACGGACGCTACATCAGCATCTATGCCAATCTCTCCTCAGTGACAGTCAAGCAGGGCGACAGTGTCAAGGCCGGACAGACCATCGGCACCGTCTACTCCGACCCCGATGACTCGAACCGCACCATACTCCATTTTGAGATCCGCAACGAGCGGCAGAAACTCAACCCCTCGCAGTGGGTCAGATGAAACAAAAATCAAGACCACAGGTTATATCTATATGAGTGTGTCTAAAGCCTCTCACAGATACAAACCAAAACAACATAAATATGACAACATTTGAAGAACTCGGCGTCAGCGGGCCGCTACGCAAAGCCATTGAAGATCTCGGCTTCGAAACCCCGATGCCGGTGCAGGAAAGAGTGATTCCGCGCCTGCTCGGCGACGCCAAAGACATTATAGCTCTCGCACAGACAGGAACCGGAAAGACAGCTGCTTTCGGACTGCCGCTGCTCCAGCGCATCGACCCGGCCAACACCACTCCGCAGGCCCTGATCCTCGCTCCCACCCGCGAACTCTGTCTCCAGATAGGCAGCGATTTAGCTGATTTCTCGAAATATATTCCCGATGTAAAAGTGCTCCCGGTCTATGGAGGATCAAGCATCGAAAGCCAGATCCGCGGCCTGAAAAAGGGAGTGCAGATCATCGTCGCCACTCCGGGACGTCTGATCGACCTCATCAAACGGGGAGTGGTCAAACTCGACGGAGTCCATACCGTAGTGCTCGACGAAGCTGACGAAATGCTCAACATGGGCTTCCTCGACAGCATCGAGGAGATCCTTTCCTACATCCCCGACGACCGCAAGATGCTGCTCTTCTCGGCCACAATGCCGCCTGACATACTCAAGATCGCCAAACGTTATATGAAGGACTACGAGGAGATCGTGGTGGGCACACGCAACGAAGGAGCTGAAAACGTGCGCCACATCTACTACATGGTCAACGCACGCGACAAATATCTGGCGCTCAAACGTGTGGTCGACAATTCGCCCAACATCTACGCCATCGTCTTCTGCCGCACCCGACGCGACACTCAGGAGATAGCCGACAACCTCATCCGCGACGGTTATAACGCCGAAGCCCTCCACGGTGACCTGTCGCAGCAGCAGCGCGACATCGTGATGAAAAAATTCCGTGACCGCGTTGTCTCGATCCTCGTTGCCACCGACGTAGCCGCCCGCGGCCTCGACGTCGACAATCTGACCCACGTGATCAACTACGGTCTGCCCGACGATACTGCGGTCTACACCCACCGTTCCGGCCGAACCGGCCGCGCCGGTAAATCTGGCGTCTCGATCGCCATCATCCACTCCCGTGAAAAAGGGCGTCTGCGCGAAATCGAGCGCATCATAGGCAAGACTTTCGAGCACAAGGATGTGCCGACGCCTGAACACATCATCGAGAAGCAGCTCTACAATCTCGCCGACCGCATCGAGCGCGTCAAGGTCGATGAAGAGGAGATAGCACCCTATCTCTCCGGCATATCGCGCAAACTCGAATGGCTCTCGGAAGAAGATCTGCTAAAGCGCGTCATCTCACTGGAATTCAATCGTCTGCTTGACTATTACAAAGACGCTCCGAAGATCGACTTCATCGACGCCAAGCCCTCAAAGGCCGACCGCAAGGGCCGCAAAGGAGAGTCGGAGCACGAACGTCCGAAAAACGACCGGGAGAAAGACCGCCGTACAGCTGAACGCGGCTTCGAAAGGGTATATGTCAACGTAGGCAAACGCGACGGCTTCTTTGCCGGAAACCTCATCGACATGCTCAACAAACTCATAGCCGGCAAACGTGTCGACGTGGGCCGCATCGATCTTCTTCCGGGCTACACGCTCTTCGATGTAAAGAAACCCGATGCCCGCAAGGTGGTCGGAGCACTGACCGGAGCAGAATTCTACGGCAAGCGTCTCCACAGCGAGATCGCCGATCCGGACCGCGATTACTCCAAAATAGCCGAAAAGCGCAAGAACAGGCCGAAAAAATAAAAATTCAGTCAAAACCCAGACCCTCAACTACTATTTCCGATGATAAAGAAACTCTTCCTGACAGCCGTCATGCTTGCAGGCGCGCTGACCTCAATGGCGGAACTCACTGCCGCCGATGCTTTCACCTCGGCTCCGCAGAACATTTTTCCTCTGCTTGACCGCAACACGCGCCTCGACATGGTCGATTACGTTAAAAGCGGTCTGAGCACACCCTCGCAAAACAGTCTTCAGGGTCGTTCGGCAATCACCGAGCTGACACCCCAAGCACTGACCGTCAAGATGTCCGATTCGTCTGCCGCCCAGATCGCGGTGCTTCAGGGAGCCAAAGGTGAAGTGATCGCGCTGATCAGCACCGTGGCCACACCGGGACTCGACTCTACCATCCGCTTCTACGACTCTTCATGGAAGCCTCTTGACGGGTCTTCGTTCTTCAGCAAACCCGGATGGAACGAATGGCTCACCGCCGACGGACGCGAAAACAAGGATGAAGTCACCATGCAGGTACCCTTCATGTTAGCATCCTACCGGATCGACCCCGCCTCCTCACAATTAGTTCTGACCAACAACCTCTCGCGCTTCCTCGACAAGGATATCTACTCCATGATCGAAAGCTATCTGCGTCCCTCGCTGACTTACAGCTGGAACGGCAAGAAATTCGTCGGCCGATAAACCGCCGCACAATACGTTTTACGATCCCGTCATAGAGCCGCGCAGACCCCGGTCCGTGCGGCTTTTCTTTTCTCCGCGCACGAAGGAGAGTCAGGATGTTTTTTACAGAGGAACAGGTTGTAAATGCAGTATCCATAGTGTTTTAAGATATTTTCAGGTTAATAATTTCAAGTTAATGCTTTCTGCGGGAGAATCTCACGCCACAAAAGAAATCCCGATGCAAATATACAACCGCCACCCCCACGATTTAGTGCGATAATGCGGAGAGGGAGTGTGAAATTTGCTTAAAGGCGGGGATTTTGAGCGGGAGCGTTGTTTAAATCGCGGTATGTTTTGACTTTGTTAGCGATATTTTTTGTAATTTTGGGGCTGATATTCACTATTGTTACATCTATCAACCCCAAATCGCGTGAAAACCAAATCAATCATATTGCTTGCAGTCCTTCTGCTCACAGGCGCGGCCTATGTCTCAGCCGGTACTGACAACGTGGCCGAAGAGGTGGCTTGGGTCGTCGGCGACCAGCCGATCTGGAAATCCGAGATCGAAGAGGCCTACCAAACCATGCTCTACGAGAAAATGCCGATTGCAGGCGACCCCTATTGCGTTATTCCCGAACAGCTTGCCATAGAAAAGCTTTATCTCCACCAGGCCGAACTCGACACCGTCACGGCTCCGGACAGCTGGGTGATGAATCAGGTCGAGGCCTATCTCAACAACTACATCACCAACTTCGGATCGAAAGAAAAGGTGGAGCAGTATTTCCACAAATCAATCCCCGCCATGCGCGAATCGCTGCGCGAGATGATCAGCAACCGTTCGCGGGTGCAGCAGGTGCAGCAGAACCTGACGTCAAAGATCAAGGCCACTCCGGCCGACGTGCGCCGCTATTTCGAAAAACTTCCGGAAGACAGTGTGCCTTGGGTGCCTTTGCAGGTCGAGGTTCAGATTTTCTCAGTGGCTCCCGCCGTATCGCGCGAAGCAGTCGAGGATGTCAAGGCCCGTCTACGCTCGTTCAGCGATCAGGTAAACAAGGGTGAGAGCCAGTTCTCGACCCTTGCCATCCTCTACTCCGAAGACGGCAGCGCCGGACGCGGCGGAGAACTCGGCTTCATGGGCCGCGGCGAATTGGTACCGGAATTCGCAGCCGTAGCCTTCAACCTCAACGACCCCAAGAAGGTGTCGAAAGTAGTCGAGACTCAGTTCGGCTACCACATCATGCAGCTCATCGAAAAGCGCGGCGACCGCGTCAACGTGCGCCACATCCTCCTCAAGCCGAAAGTCGACGAGAAGGACCTCACTGAAGCCGTCAACCGTCTCGACTCACTGCGCGCCGACATCAAGGACGGCAAATTCACTTTCGAGGAGGCCGTCAGCGTGCTCTCGCAGGACAAGGATACCAAAAACAACCGCGGCAGCATGATCAACGCCAAAACCGGATCGACCCGTTTTGAAATGGCCGATCTGCCTCAGGAAATATCCAGACTGGTCGACGGCATGGAACCAGGCGATCTGTCTGCGCCATTCATCATGACCGATCCGAAGACCAACCGCGAGATAGTGGCATTCGTAAAACTCACCTCACGCATTCCAGGCCACAGGGCCAACATCAGCGACGACTATCAGCTAGTCAAGGACATGTATGAGAACGCCCGCCGAGAGGAAGTGCTCAACGAATGGCTCGCCAACAAGATAAAGAACACATATATCCGTATCGAAGACGGCTGGAAGAACTGCGAGTTCAAACACAAAGGCTGGAACAAACAGTAAAAACAGACACCGCATTGAAACTTTCACCCATACCGGCACTCATCGCGTTAGGCATCATCAGCCTCCCCGCCATGCTTGCGCAGGCACCGAAAGACGGACCGTCGGGCAAATCGCCAGCACCCAAATCGGCACCGGCGGCGCGCAAAAGCATCGTCCGACCTGTCATACCCACGGCTGACCGCCACGATCCCGGAAAAGTATTTCTCGAAAAGGCTGACCGCCTGATATTTGACCAGGCGCGCGACTCCGACGTACAGATACTCGTCGGCAACGTGCTTTTCCGCAAGGGCGACATGTTCATGTATTGCGACAGCGCCCGGTTCAACGAAAAGACATCGTCGCTCGACGCCTTCAACAACGTCCACATGGAACAGGGCGACACCCTCTTCGTCTATGGTGACGAGCTGTATTACAACGGTCTGGAAGAACTGGCCGAACTCCGCGCCTATCCCGGCAAAAAGGTGAGACTGATCAACCGCGATGTATCGCTGACGACCGATGTGTTCTTCTACGACTTAGGAGCATCGGTGGGATATTACGAGACCGGAGGCACTCTGACCGACAAGCAGAACATACTGAAATCGCTCCAGGGCTACTACTATCCCGACTCCAAAGACGCTTTTTTCTATCTGAACGTCGACCTGACCGGCCCGCGTCCCAACGACACGCTGCGGATGTACACCGACTCGCTCACCTATAACACCGCCACCAACATGGCCCAGTTGATGTGCGAGACGCTGATTGTCAGCAAAGACGGCGAAATAACTTCGACATCAGGTTTTTATGATACGAAGCAGGGACTGGCCGACCTCTACGACCGTTCGACCGTCCACACCCGCCGCGGCAACTATCTGACCGGCGACACACTGTTCTATGACCGAAACAAGGGCTACGGCGAGGCTTTCGGCAACATGATCCTGACTGACTCCGTGCGCAAATCGGAGCTGCGCGGCGAATACGGCTTCTACGACGAACTGCGCGACTCGGCTTTCGTCACCGGCAATGCTCTGGCGCTTGAATATTCCAAGTCGGACACACTCTATCTCCACGGCGACACAATCTGCGCCTACATGCTGCCTGACTCCACGAAAGTCACGGATATATTCCATCGCGTCCGCTTCTTCCGCACCGACGTGCAGGGACTGTGCGACTCCATGAGCGTAGTCGAACGCGACTCTATATTATATATGTATTATAACCCGATTCTCTGGAACGGCGACAAACAGATCGTGGGCAACATCATCTATGCCCACTTCAATGATTCGACCGTCGACTGGGCGCGTCTGCCCGAATCGGGAGTCGTAGGCCAGCACATCGGCGAGGACTGCTACGACCAGCTTGCCGGATCCGACATGACAGCCTGGTTCAACGACTCGACAATCAGCCGTCTCTATGTCGAAGGCAACGTTCAGGTGATCATGTTCCCGATGGAAAATGATTCGACCTACAACAAATTTGTCTTCTCGGAAAGCAGCTACATGGATGCGTATTTCGACGGCAAGGATATAAAGAAGATCAACATGTGGCCCGAAACCACCGGAAAGGCCACTCCGCTGTATCTGGCCAAGCGGTCGGCCTACTACCTGCCGATGTTCCGCTGGTATGAGCCTCTGCGGCCGATGGCTCCGGCCGAAGTCTTCGACTATCCTGCCGAGATGGCCGATCTGAAAGCCCAGCAACTCATGGGACGCATCAGACCCGACGCCTATAAGATACGCGGTACTGCGACGGGCCGTCCGAAGCCATTAGAGCCGGATCTGCCCGAACCGCCCGCCCCTGTCCATCCCGCCGACTCGCTTTCAACCGACTCCATAGCCCTGCCGGATTCACTCGCATTGCCTGACTCGATCAAGATCCCGGCGCCGGTCGAACTGCCTGATTCGCTTGCAGTTCCGCAGCCTGAATCCGTTCCCGCAGCGGCCGAAGAACCGGAAACGCCCGATACTCCCGACAATCCCGATCTACCCAATACACCCAAAGAAACTCTCCTGCCAAGAAAGGAGGCTGCATTATGAGCGACATTATCCGTCTGCTCCCTGACTCCGTGGCCAATCAGATAGCCGCGGGAGAGGTGATCCAGCGTCCTGCATCGGTCATCAAGGAACTTGTCGAGAACTCGATCGACGCCGGTGCAACCTCTGTGACCATTGTCATAAAAGATGCAGGCCGCACTCTGATCCAGGTGATCGACGACGGCTGCGGCATGAGCGACACTGACGCGCGTCTCGCCTTCGAGCGCCATGCGACTTCCAAAATCAGCCGTGCCGCCGACCTTTTCAGTCTTTCGACAATGGGGTTTCGCGGTGAGGCCCTCGCCTCGATCGCGGCCATCGCCCAGGTAGACCTGCGCACCATGCAGAAAGACGCCTCAATAGGCACACGCCTGCTGATCAGTGGCTCCAAAGTCGAGAGCCAGCAACCGGAAGCCTGTGCGCCGGGCAGCAATCTGATGGTGAAGAATCTCTTCTACAACGTGCCGGCGCGGCGAAAATTCCTCAAGAAAGACGCCGTTGAGCTGAGCAACATCATGCGCGAGTTCGAACGCCTCGCACTGGTCAACATCGGAGTAGACTTCACCCTCATCAGCAACGACACCACACTCCACGCGCTGCGTCGCGCGTCGCTCAAACAGCGCATCGCCGATCTTTTTGGCAAATCGCTTGGCCGGCAGATAATCCCCGTGGAAACCGATACCTCGATCGTGAGGATCAACGGCTTCATCGGTCTGCCCGAAAACGCCCGCAAACGCAATCCGCTGCAATATTTCATGGTCAACGGCCGCAACATGCGCCATCCCTACTTCCACAAGGCCATAATGCAGTGCTATGAGCGACTGATCCCCGCCGAGGAGCAGCCCAACTACTTCATAAATCTCACGGTCGATCCGGATACGATCGACGTCAACATCCACCCGACTAAAAACGAGATCAAGTTCGAGAACGAGCAGCCTATATGGCAGATACTCAGTGCCGCGGTGCGCGAATCGCTCGGACGTTTCAACGCCGCTCCGGCAATTGACTTCGACGTGGAGGATGCCCCGGAGATCCCCGCCTTCACGCCCGACATCAGCGCCACACATGAGGTAGAACTCGACGACAGCTACAATCCCTTTGCGCGTCCGACCGGCGATGCGCGCCGTGCGTCGAAACTCGCCTCTCTCCCGGATGATGATGACGATAACATTTTCTACCCCACTCCGACTGCTACATCCGGCAGAAGTGCCGGAGGACATAAAAGCGCCAATTTTCAGGACTGGGAGAAACTCTACGACGATTTTGTCAGAAAACGCGATGACGGCTATGCCTCGATTGTCGAAAGCAAGGTCAACACGCCGGATGCACAGGAAGAGCTTGAGATGGAGACCGATTCCATAGCTCCAGCCACGATCCAGCTTAAGAATTCCTACATACTCAGCCCCTCGCGCGAGGGTCTGATGATCATTGACCAGCACCGCGCCCACAAGCGCATACTCTACGAAAGCTATCTGAGCAAGGCCCGCGAACACACGTTCGTGTGCCAAAGCACTATGTTCCCTGAGGCCGTCGAACTCTCAGGGGCGCAGGACGCCGTCCTGTGCGACATCGCGCCTGAACTGGAAAATCTCGGTTTCAACATAGCTCCCCTCGGCGACAATACCTGGAGCATCATGGGAGTGCCTTCGATACTGAAAGACGCCAATCCGCGTGACACTCTGCTCGGCATGATCGAAAACATCACCGAGAGCGGCGAGGATCTGGCCACCGGACTTCACGAACGCCTCGCGCTGTCAATGGCGCGCAGCAGTGCAATCAAACGCGGACAGTCGCTGACAGCCGCCGAAATGGACAAGCTGATCAGCGATCTCTTCCGCCTCCCCTCGCCCGGACTGACTCCCGAAGGCAACACAGTGTTCACAATCATCAATATAGATGACATCTCGAAACTCTTTGGCTGACAACGCAATGCAAAACGCACTCAAACGGACGGCAATCACCGCAGTACTCATGCTGCTGACGCTCACGGCGGCATTCGGCCGCTGCGACGGCGAGACAGACTCCGTTGCGGCCCCGCGCATTTCGCTGCTGACAGCCCACGCAGGAGAAGAAATCTACCAGTTGGAGGGCCACACGGCTCTGCGCATCATCCACCCTGACCGCGGAGACTATGTGGTCAACTGGGGCCTTTTCGACTTCGCCGCTCCGAATTTCGTCTACCGCTTTGTCAAGGGTGAGACCGACTACCTGGCCGGTGCGGCATCGACAGAGCATTTTCTTGAAATGTATCGCCGCGAAGGACGCAAAGTGGTCGAACAGCAGCTCAATCTGACACCCGCTCAGACCGCCAAAGTGGTGGAACTGACAGATATAAACCTGCTTCCCGAAAACCGCGTCTACCGCTACAATTATGTGCTCGACAACTGCGCCACACGTCCTCTGGCCGTCATCGAGAAAGCCATCGGCGACACATTGCGCTTCAGTGGCGACGGACTGTGCCGCAATGCCTCTTTCCGCGATGCCATGCGCGCCTATCACAAAGGCTATCCTTGGTATCAGTTCGGCATAGACCTTGCACTGGGCAGCGGCATAGACCGCCCGATCAGCCTTCGCGAGGAAAGTTTCGCACCCGTGATGCTCGAACTCATGCTTGAACGGGCCACTCTGCCCAACGGCACTCCCGCGGCAGCTCCGGCTGTAACTCTCATAGAGGAGCGCGACGGTCCGGCGGTGCTTCCTCCGACACCGTGGTATCTCACACCGCTTTTCTGGAGCCTTATAGTGCTGCTGATTGCCCTGTTGGTATCGGCCGGAGAGCTGAAAGCGGGCCACAGCATCCTCGGAAGCCGGATTTTCGACACACTCTACTACACCGCGCTCGGGCTGACCGGCTGCGTGATCGCCTTCCTGATCTTCGTGTCGGTCCACGAGGCCTCTTCGCCAAACTGGCTTTTCCTATGGTCAAACCCGCTTTGTCTGATAGCCGCCGTGGCCGTCTGGCCAAAAAGGCTTGAAAAGTTGTCCGTTTGCTATCAATTTGTTAACTTTGCACTCTTGATAACTCTCGCAGTCATTCTGCTCTGCGGGGTGCAGTCGCCAAACCCGGCATTCATCGCGCTGATCGCAGCCGACGCCGTCAGGGCCGCGACCTGCATTTACAACCGTTACCGAAACCGCCGATGCCAGCACGAAAAAGTAACCCGATAAGCTCACGGCTTGCCTCAGCGCTCGTTGTCTCACTCGCGACAATGGGCCTGCTTGCACATGCGCAGATACCCGCAGGGACCTCACAGAGGCCACAGTTGGTTGTAGGCATCTTCGTCGAAGGACTTTCGGCTGACTATGTCAATCTGCTGCGCGACAACTTCGGCAAGGACGGTTTCAATCGCTTCATCCGCGACGGCGTCAGCATTGAGAACGTCGATTTCGGTCCCGGAATCGACGCCACTGCAGCCACAGCCATGCTTGTGACCGGAGCGGCACCGGGCGTCAACGGCATTCCCGCCGCCCGTGTCTGGGACAGAGAGACGAAATCGGACTACCCTATCCTGCTCGACCCTGCCAAGATCGGCAACTTCACCGACGAGACATTCTCGCCAGGCGCGCTGAAAGTCTCGACAGTCAGCGACGAGGTACGCATCTCGGACGGCGGTTTAGGACTGGTCCACTCAGTAGCGCCTGATGCGCAGGTGGCCATAATACTCGCAGGACATGCGGGCAACAGCGGATTCTGGCTCAACGACACCAACGGCAAATGGTGTACATCGACCTTCTATCGCGACGTACCCGCAGCAATAGCCAAGCGCAACTACGGCGTGACACTCGCCTCGCGCCTGGATACCCTCGCCTGGACCCCCTCCATGGCTCTTGACCGCTATCCCGACCTGCCTGAATACAAGAAACTCTACCCTTTCCGCCATACTTTCCCCTCACGTGAGGTCAATCGCTTCAAAGCATTCAAGACCTCGGCTCCGGGCAATCGCGAAGTAGCCGCAATAGGTCTCGACTACATCAGTTCGCTGAAATTAGGCAAACGCGGCGTAACCGACATGCTTAATCTCGGTTTCAATGTCTCACCCTACCAGTACGGACGCGAGGCCGACAACCGCATAGAGACAATGGATGCCTACCTGCGTCTCGATTCCGACATAGCCAATATTGTCCGCGCCGTTGAAAAAGGGCCCGGTTTAGCCAATTCGGTGATCTTCATAGCCGGAACTCCGGCTCCCGGAGGTGGCAGACGCGACGAAGAACGCTGGAACATTCCCTCCGGCCAGTTCTCGCCACGCAAGGCAACATCGCTGCTCAACATGTATCTCATGGCCATCCACGGCAACGGCGACTATGTCAGCGGATACCACAACGGCTACTTTTTCCTCAACCGCAAACTTCTGAAAGACCGCAACATCGACGAAAGTTCGATACGCCGCGAAGCCGCCGATTTCCTGGCGCGCATGAGCGGGGTCAGCGCAGTCTACACACTCGACGATATAATGGCGCGCCGGGCAGGCGACGAACCCCTCGCCCTCCAGCGCAACACCTCGCCCGTCCATGCCGGCGATCTCCTCGTGATGGTCAATCCGGGGTGGGAAATTTCCGACACGGCCGAGGAGGAAGTGAACAAAACACAGAATCCGGTCGTTAGATGCGTGGCGACCACCTCGCCCGTCTATATCCTTGCGCCCTCGGTTAAATCACAGAGCGTCGACGCGACAGTCGATGCGCGGGCCATCGCTCCGACCGTCACCCGTCTGCTGCGCATCAGGTCGCCCAACGCGGCTTCCGTGCCCGCTCTGCGCCTCGCGTCAGGCCGCTGAGCCGGCGGTAAACCGGGCCATTTCCCCGCTCTCTCCCTGACTTTTTTAACCACTCTTTCAGAAAATACAAACTTCATCACCCAATATGTCATTACAATCATTTCTCACCAAGATTTTCGGCAACAAGTCGACACGCGACCTTAAGGAGATCGAACCTATTGTAAAGAAAATCGAGGCTCTTGAGCCTGAGGTGAAACAACTTACCATAGACCAGTTACGCGAGCGCATCGACAACGTGCGCGCCGACATCCGTCAGGCGATCTCGGCTGAGCAGGAAGAGAATACCCGCCTCAAGGTTGAGGTAGAGGAACTTCCCTTCGACGAGCGTCAGCCGGTCTGGGACAAGATCGATCGCAACGAAAAAACGATGCTCGACACCATTGAGTCAAAACTCAACGAGCATCTGCCTGAAGTCTTCGCCGTTGTACGCGAGACAGCAGCCCGCTTCGCCGCCAACGAGACCATCGTGGTCAAGGCCACACAGCTCGACCGCGAACTTGCGGCCCAGGGCAAGGATTTCGTCACCATTGACGGCGACAACGCAATCTGGAAAAACCACTGGGTAGCCGGCGGTAACGAAATCATCTGGGACATGGTCCACTACCGCGTGCAGCTCATAGGCGGTATCGTACTCCATCAGGGCAAGATCGCCGAAATGGCGACAGGTGAAGGCAAGACTCTCGTTGCAACCCTCCCGGTATTCCTCCGCTCGCTCTCAGGACGCGGAGTCCACGTGGTCACTGTCAATGACTATCTTTCAAAGCGTGACTCGGAATGGATGGGTCCGCTCTACATGTTCCACGGCTCGACAGTAGACTGTATCGACAAACACCAGCCCAACACCGCCGCACGCCGCGCAGCCTATAACTGCGACATCACTTTCGGCACCAACAACGAGTTCGGCTTCGACTACCTGCGCGACAACATGGCCATGTCGCCTGCCGACATGGTGCAGCGCAAGCACTACTATGCGATCGTCGACGAGGTCGACTCGGTGCTCATCGACGACGCCCGTACCCCTCTTATCATCTCCGGCCCCGTGCCTAAAGGCGACGATCAGCTCTTCGACGAGTACCGTCCCAACGTTGAAAAAGTCGTCGAGGCCCAGCGCCGCCTTGTGACCAAGATCCTCGCCGAGGCAAAGACCAAAATCGCATCCGAGGACAAGGAAACCCGCAAGGAAGGAGCGCTCCTGCTCTTCCGCGCCTTCAAGGGTCTGCCCAAAAACGGTGCCCTCATAAAGTTCCTTTCGCAGGACGGCATGAAGAACCTCATGCTCGAAACCGAGGCTTACTATCTTCAGGACAACAAGCGCGAGATGCCTAAGGTGACCGATCCGCTCTACTTTGTCATCGACGAGAAAAACCGCAGTGTGGAGCTGACCGACAAGGGTATCGACGAACTGACCGGTAAGACCGACGATCCGCAGTTCTTCGTGCTCCCTGACATCGCCTCGCAGCTTTCAGAGACAGAACATATCAAGGACACCGCCGAGCGTCAGCAGCGCAAGGACGAGCTGATGCAGGACTACGCCGTAAAAGCCGAGCGCGTCCACACCGTCACCCAGCTTCTCAAGGCCTACACGCTCTTTGAGAAAGATGTTGAATATGTCATTGACGAGGGCAAGATCAAGATCGTCGACGAGCAGACCGGCCGTATCATGGAAGGTCGCCGTTACAGCGACGGTCTCCATCAGGCAATCGAGGCCAAGGAACATGTCAAGGTCGAGGCCGCTACACAGACCTTCGCCACAATCACTCTCCAGAACTACTTCCGCATGTACCACAAACTCGCGGGCATGACCGGTACGGCCGAGACAGAAGCCGGTGAGTTCTGGGACATCTATAAGCTCGATGTCGTGACGATCCCCACCAACAAGCCGATCGCCCGCATCGACATGAACGACCGCGTCTACAAGACAAAGAAAGAGAAATATGCCGCAGTCATCGAGGAGATCCAGGACCTCGTGTCGAAAGGCCGTCCGGTGCTCGTCGGCACCACTTCGGTGGAAATTTCCGAGCTCCTGAGCCGAATGCTGACCATGCGCCACATTCCCCACAACGTCCTCAACGCCAAGCTCCACCAGAAGGAGGCCGAGATCGTGGCTCATGCAGGCAAGAAGGGCATGGTGACCATCGCCACCAACATGGCAGGCCGCGGTACGGACATCAAGCTCACCCCTGAGGTAAAGGAAGCCGGCGGTCTGGCCATTATCGGTACCGAGCGCCACGAATCGCGCCGCGTCGACCGCCAGTTGCGCGGACGTTCCGGACGTCAGGGCGACCCCGGTTCTTCAGTGTTCTACGTATCGTTCGAGGACCAGCTGATGCGCCTCTTCGCCACTGACCGCGTGATGAAGATGCTCGACACCCTCGGACTCGAAGAGGGCGAGCGCATCGAGAGCGGTATGGTGACAAACGCCATCGGCAACGCACAGAAGCGCGTCGAGGAAAACAATTTCGGTATCCGTAAGCGCCTCCTTGAGTATGATGACGTGATGAACAAGCAGCGTACCTATATCTACAACCGCCGCCATCACGCCCTTCTCGGCGAACGCATTGGCATCGACATCGCCAATATGATGTGGGATCTGATAGAGAACCTTGTCAACAACTACGGACCGGCGGAATACGAGGATCTGAACATGGAGCTGATGCGCGCGCTGACCATCGAGGCTCCGTTCACTGAGGAGGAGTACCGCAATCTTTCGAAAGAGGATGCGATGGAAAAACTCCATACCGCCGCCCAGGAGGCTTTCGACCGCAAGAGTCAGAGGATTCTCGACGTAGCTCAGCCAGTCATCACCGACTGCGTGGAAAATCGCGGATTCAAGGGCCGCATCGCAGTGCCGATGACCGACGGCAAACGTTTCTTCAACCTTGTTGTGGACATCGACGAGGCTTATCGCACCAATTGCAAATCGATTGTCAAGGAATGGCATAAAGCCGTGCTCCTCGTCACCATCGACGAACTATGGAAAGAACATCTCCGCGAACTCGATCAGCTGCGTCAGAGCGTCCAGAATGCGTCTTACGAACAGAAAGACCCGTTGGTGATCTACAAAGTCGAGTCGTTCCACCTCTTCGAGGCGATGCTCAACAATCTTAACGTGAAAGCTATGGCAACCCTCATGCGCGGTCAGATCTACGTTCAGCAACCCGCTCCGCAGCCTCAGGCTCCAGCGGCTCCGCAGGGTGAGGCAGAAGTTCCGGCTCAGGAAGCTCCGAAAGCCCAGCCCAAGGTCGAGCGCGCGATGCCCGAACGAGCCAACGATTATTCCAAATACCGCACAAGCCGCGAGAATCTGCCCGGCGAAGCCGCGCAACGTGCGGCAGCTCAGGGTGCGGGACAGCAGCGTCAGGCTCCGCAACCTGTCAAGGCCGGTCCGCGCATCAACCGCAACGATCCCTGCCCCTGCGGCTCAGGCAAGAAGTATAAAAACTGCCACGGCAAGGGCCTTTGATCAACCCTTACACAATATTGATTATTAAACCTCACGCAGGGGCGCTTCCGAACCGATGCGCCCCTGCACGATATAAAAACCAACCAAAATTTAAATCCATGATGAAAAAACTGCTGTTTTTAGCCCTTATAGTGACAAGTCTGCTGTCAGTTTCATGTACAAAACGTGTTGAGGGTATCTTGCGCGAAAACCCTTCCGAAATCTCAAAAAAGGAGGCCGTAAAGCTGAGAGTTTATTATGAGGAACAACTCTCGACAGCCGAGACACTGCTCAAGGATGAGAAAATATCTGATTTGAGAACTTATTTCAAAAGCCCTGAATGGGCTCTTGCAGAGCGCTGCCATGACAAACTCCTCCAGCTTCCTCCTGAATTAGCCACCGAAATGAACATTGCCGGCATGGAAACCCACTTCGTCAGATTTGTCAATGACGTGATCAAAAAGGGGATTCCACTGAGAACGGTGGAGGAGGAGTGATTATCTCCAATAATAGATTCAAGCCTATCAAACACCTACTAAAAACACCGCCGTTCCAAAAGAGCTCTGGAGCGGCGGTGCTTGTATTTAGTATTTAAAAAATTACTCTACCTTAAGATTTACTTCGTCCAAGTGAGGTTCCAGATGGCGGTGCGGTCTTTGTTGCCGGCGTCGTTGGACGAGGGGCAGTCATTGACAATTTCGATCACAAAGTCACCACTGACATTGAATGCGTGAGTATAGGTGTACTTGGTGTTCTTGGTCATTGCGTCGTTCGTAAGGACGTCGGTAGCGACAACAGCTCCGTTCTGCTTGATGTTGATGGTCAGCTGACATTTCTTCCCTTCTGTGTATACATAGGCGTAGTCAAAGCTCATGGTCTTGATTCCGCCGGAGATTGTCGGAGAAGTGAGCTTACCGACTTTGCTCAGACGACCGTTGAGGCAGACTGCAAAGTCCTTGTCCGTGCCAAAGAGTGCGAAGGTGCTCTTGTTATCAGGAGTGGCACTTCCGGAAAGAATCTGAGCCCATTCGGCTACCCAGCCGGTGGAGCTGGTGTAGGTACCGTAAGTTGTGGCGGTCTGACCGAAGGAGCTGAAATCAGCGCTCGTCCCGGTCACGGGACCGGGATTGGGATCGACAGGGGTGTCGCCGCCGCCGGCATTGAGTTTGACGTTGGTCACACACCATGTAGCATACTGGGCGTCGGAGGTGGCATAGTAACGGAAACCGATGTAGACAGTGCCGCTGAACGAGCTGAGATCAAGCGAACCGGAGTTCACCCAGCCTGAGTAGCCTGAAGCCGGTGCTGTCGGGAGGGCCGGATTGAGTTTAGTCTTGGTACCCTTGGCCGGATCGGCGGAAGTCATTACGTAGACTTCAAAGACTGTGGTTGTCGAACCGTAGCCATTGACCTGAGTGTCGAAAGCGAGTTTCTTGTCTGCGACTTTCGAAAGATCGATGGCGGGGCTTATGAGCCAAGCGTCATAAGGAGGAGTAGTACCCTTGTAGCCGGTACATGCAGCATAAGGTTGAGAGTTGAATTCGGTCGCATACCAGGCCTTGTCACCGGCGACTTTCAGATTGGTCCAGCCTGCGGGAATCGCCTTGCCGGGGAAAGTCTCGTTGAGCGAGGTGACAGCATCAGACGGAGTCGGATCAACAGGAGTGTCACCGCCGCCGATAGTGCCGTCAGTGAGATTCCAGATAGCGATACGGTCTTTGTTCTCCGCTACGCCCGAAGGACAATCGTTGATAATTTCAAGTACGTATGAGCCGGTGATATTGAAGTCATGGCTGTAAACGCATTTCTCGAATTTAGTGATACCGGACTTGTCAAGGACATCGCTCGCAACCACTGCTCCGTTCTGCTTGACGTTGATGGTCAGCTTGGCTTTACCGTTGTCATTGAACACCTGGGTGTAGTTGAACGAGAGTGTCTTCAAACCGCCGGATATAGTCGGTGAAGTCAGGGTGCCGGGCTTAGATGTGTTGCCGTTGAGGCTGACGGCGTAGACCGAAGCATCGCCGAATACTTTGAACACGGGACTTTGGTCAGTGTCGCCGCCACGGAGAAGCTGAGAGTTGGTGGCAACCCAACCGGTTGCGGAGGTGAGAGTATTGTAATAGCCGGTAGCCTCACCGTTGTTCATAGTGTTGAAGTCGGGATCGAGATTGCCTCCTTCGTCGGGAACCTCAACACCTTCGATGCGGAAGTTGGCGGGAGCACCATTGTTGCCGGTAAGGGCGCCCATGTCAAGGAAGCTGCCGAGGTTGCCCTTGAGCCATATCTGCTTCTTGTAGTTGGCGGGGTTATCGGCGAGGTTGCCGTACTGGCGGAGTTTGGAATCCTGCGGGAGTGAAACTACCATACACTTGGTCCAGTCCTTGCATTCAGGATCGGATGCGATGACGAGAGTGTTGTCAAGATCGACTTCGGCCATGAACTGTATGTCGGAATTGGAGGTCACGGACTGAACACCCGGAGCTACTGCACCGACGATGTAGCCGGTGAGCCAGATGCCATTGTCAGAGCCGCCGCCGTTGATTACGGAAAGGGCCTCGTCTACGGTATAGGGATTGTCCTCAGCGCCGGGACCCTGAGTGGGATTGCCCACATTCATGCAGCCTCTGCGGTCGATGAGTGTGAGCTGCCAGCCACCGTTGGAGTGGTAACCGAGAATACCGACGATGTCAAAGTGACCTTCGGGAAGCATGTCGTCGTAGAAATTGGAGTAACCGCTGGTGCGGACGGTGAGCGAACCGCCGTCAGCAAGAGTCAGGGTGCGGTTGACGGTCTCCTTGCTTGCTGCAAAGGTTTCCTTGCCGCCGTCGGCGAAGTAAACATCGTTAAAACGGACAAGCTGGCTCTGCCATTTAATATAGGTGGCGGCACCGCCTCCTGAGATCTCGGCAAGAGAACGCACGGTGATGGTGTCGACATCCGCCGGTTCAGGACGTCCCTGCATCTGGGCATGCTCTTCGAAGAAAGCGTAGGGCATGAAGGTTGTCTGCGCGCCGTAAGACTCCGAGTCTTCGGGGAAACCAAGCTGCTGGAGACCGGCATATTTGCCGACTGTCATTCCGGTGACGTCAATGACGAGTTCCTGACCGCGACGATACTTGTTGTTCATCGAGTTGGCGTTGATGCTCATGGCGAGAGCGCCGGTCTCGTCCTGGATGACGAGAGACTTGTAGATGTTGCCGGAAGCGTCAGAAGAAATCACACGTCCTTTGACAAGCACATGCTTGCCGTCGGCAGCCTCACCTACTGTGGCATAGTAGTTCTCGGCGTCCTGCCAATACTCAGTCTTGAAATCGCTGATCGACATGAGCTGATAGTTCTCTGAATCAGCGAGCCAGGTCGATTCGGGGCTTGCCACCGCGGGATCGTCGAAATCCTGGCATGCGGTCAGGCCGAGGGTGGCGGCGAAAAGAAGCCCTATATATTTATTGAATATTCTCATAATTGCTTATTTGAGTTGTTTTCGTAGTGTGTCAATAAGTCACATTTCACTTTACAGCAACATTTTTCACTTCCCAAGTGCCAGAAGCCTCGTCAGTCGAGGTATAGTGGAAAGCGATCTGAATTTTCTTTCCTGCAAAGGCTGAGAGAGAAATATCACCCGAACCGATCCATTTCCATCCGTCATTGCTTCCGAATTCAGACATCTCAAGTTTCGTCCATGCGGAAGCACCTTCCTCACGGGCGCAGACCGAAATCTGCTGCTTGGCGACGTCGACAGAGGGGAACTTATTAATGATCTGCTCGAATGTGAGCACGGGAGCAGTGGCACCGGCAAGATCGATCACAGGAGAAATGAGATATGAATCGGAAGCCTTAGCCGAGCCTACAAAAGCCGAAGCCTTCATGTATTTGTTGGTTTCGTCATACTTCCAGACATAGCTCAGACCTTCGGCCATAGAGACAGTCTCAATAGTGAAATTTCCCTGGCCGGAAGCAAAGGATTCCGAGAAAATGCCTGTCGAAGGAGTGTCGGGAGTGTCGGGAGTGTCAGGGGTTACGGGGTGGTTTGCGGTGGTCTCGATGAGAACGTTCTTGATTTCCCAGGTTCCGGCCTTAGTGTCGGTCGAGGTATAGCGGAAGCCGATCTCGACTTTCTTTCCTATGTAGGCCGCGAGGTCTATGTCGCCTGAGTTGGCGAAATTCCATGACATCGACGCAGGATAAGCGGGAACCGTAAGGCGCGTCCATTCGGTTGTGCCGACTTCGCGGATGTTGACCGAAGTCTCGCTCTTGGCAGTCTCAAGATTCGAGAAGAAGTTCAGGGCCTGATCAAAACTGAGGAAAGCAGCGGACTGAGATGTGAGGTCGATCTCAGGAGATACGAGCCAGCAGTCGGAGGCATGGTTCTCTCTCGTAGAGCTGACATAAGCCGTAGCAATGGCATATTTGTGTGAGTCGTATTTCCAGACTTCGGGAACTGCGGCAGGGAGCACATCATTGACAACAGAGAACTTGCCGAGTCCGTTTGCAAAAGTCTCGGAGAAGATCGCGTCGCCGGAAGGACCGTCAGGAGCATCCACGAATTCAAATCCGTCGATACAGTCGGTTGCGGGGTTCATCACGTAAAGCTGCCACATAGGGTTGCCGGTTCCCTTATAATAGCTGAGAATGCCGATGACAGATCCGGTACCCTTGGGAAGGATGTCTGCCGCAAATTTGCATTTGTCGCTGGTACGGATAGTGATGGTATTGCCCTGGGCATCCTTGAGGGTACGGTTGGTCGTCGCGGTCGTACCGGGGTTGTTACACCAGGCCTGTTCGCCGCCCCCCTCGAAGGTCATGTTTTCGAGTTTGACGAGCTGGCACTGCCAGGCGATGAGTTTGTCCTGATCATTGATCCATGAGTTGAGGTCGGAAAGAGTCACGGTGTAGGGTTCGGCATCAGTAGCTGATGGCAAGCCGTTGCGCTGGGCTCGCCTGATGAACTCTTCCTTGTCCATGCCACCGAGAGAGGTGGTTCCGGTGTTAGGATTGGTGTACCAGACGCCGATCTGCATCTGTGTGCCGTAACCGCCGACTAAAAGGCCGGTGACATTGATGCGTACTTCCTGACCCATGTGGTAGTTTTCATATAGATCGTAACCATAGATGCGGAAGTCCATCGCGCCACTCTCGTCGCGGACGTAGATGCGCTGGTAGACGTTGCCCTGCTGATCGGAAGAGATCACACGGCCGGCAAGGATGATGCTGTCGCCGTCAGCGTTGACCGGAATTGTCTGCGGTTTGTTGTTGACAGCCGCATCCCAGAAGAGCTTTTTGAATTCGGCTATTGAGGTGTTTGCCTTATAAGTTGCTTCGGGGACGATCACCGGCGGACGGTCAAGGTCGTCGTCGCAGCTGACGAAAGCGCCTGAGGTGGCGGCTACGGCGAGCACCGCGAAGAGTGATTTATATAGCTTCATAATGATTTATGTTCTTTATTAAGAAAACTTTGTTTGAAGAAGAAATTAGAAGCGGATGCCTACGTTGAGATAAACCTTGATGCCCTGGGCGTAGAAGTATTTGTTGGGATACTTGGTCGAATCGTAGTTGGTGTAGTCGAAACGGCCCTGCTGATAGGCGTAGGTCTGAATGTTCTTGTTGTTAAGAATGTTCTCTACGTTGAGGTTGAAGTTCATGGACACCTTGCGGTTGATGTAGACGAGCTTGCCGATCGATGCGTTGAGAACGAAAGCGTCCTTGAGCTTGTCCTGCTCGGCGAGTTCACCCATCTTGGCTTCGAGTTCTTCGAGAGTGGGATATTTCTCCCAGAGGTTGGGGAGAGCCTCGTGACGGATCGGCGAGAGGTTCACGTAAGCGTCGCCCATCCATGAAGCGTTGACGTTGAAGAACCACGATTTGGGAGCGGCCCAGTCGATGCCGATGTTGGCAGCGGTCTGGGGAGTGCCGCCGATGTAGAAATTCTTCAGGTAGACCTTCTGGTTGATGTCTTCCATCATGCCGTTTTCATAAGAGCGGGTTCCTTCCGGACGGTTCTTGTACTGATAGCGGGCGAAGGTGGCTGCGGCCGAGAGTGTGATCGAGGGTGTGATCTTGTAGGCTGCGCCGATCTCGACACCTTTGTAGCGGGTGTGGACACCTTTGAGCACATAGTTCATGAAAGTCGAATACTGATCGTCATAGAACGAGGAACGTTCGGTCTGGTCGAACATTTCAGTCCAGAAACCGGTGATGGCACCGCGGAAGCGGCGGTAGTTCCATGAATATGACAGGTCGCCCGAAAGGATGCGTTCGTTCTGGAGACCGTCGATGGCAGTGTCCTTGATACGGGGCGAGATGTAGGAGTATTCGAAGAGAGGAGCGACGGTCTCATATCCGGCATGGGCCGAGATGAAGTTGCGTCCGTCGATCTTGTAGGTGGCGCCGGCTTTGAGGGCGCCGGTATCGAAGCGGTGAGTGGCACCCTTGCCGTAGGAGTTCTCGGGCGCGCGGCCGTTCTGCATCTTGCCGTCGCGGAAGAACTGGGTGTAGCCGATCTTCAGGCCATAGTTGATGTCCCACTGCGGAAGAGTGATGATGTTCTGAAGCCAGAAGTTTCCGTGGAGAGCGTTGATATAGTAGTCATAGCCGAAAGTATCGTCCTTGCCGACACGACGGTTGGGGTTGCGGAGGTTGTTCTGCATCATGTCCGGATCGCCGGGGAAGTCGCGTTCGCTGTACTGGTCGACATCGAGCCAGTATTCGCCGCCGAGGAGATCACGGATTGTCTTGTAATAGTGGGCGCGGGTATAGTTGAAGCTTACGCCTGCCTGGAGAGTCATGTGGTCATTGAGACGGTGGTTGAGCAGCGAGTTGAAGATGAAATTCAGCTGGTTGCTGTGGCGGTTTTCAAGGATATAACTTGCCGAATGGTTGTCGGGGTTGCCGCCGCGGCCGAACTGATTGTTGAGGTAGTTGGCCTGATAGAGGTTGTCCCAGTTGATCTGACGGAAATGCTTATCGTGGCGCCAGAGATCGGTGTAGAGATCGAAGGCTTCCTGATTGTCGGCAAAGTAGCTGGGGAGATAACGGTAGTAGTCCGGACGCGGGTCGGCGGCGTTGTACCAGTTGAGAGCCGAAGTCAAGTAGTTGACCGAACGGAAAGCGGCACCGGTGTTGAGGGTTGTACCGTTTTTGGGTTTCCAGATCCAGTTGAGGACAGCGGTGGGATCGAAGGTCTCAACAATCTTGGATGAGCGGCGCTTGCCGTCCTGCCAGCCCCAGTTGGGGTTGTAAAGATTGTTGCCGGTAAGCTCGTAGGCTTCCTCATAGGTCGCCGAATTGGTGGCACGCTGTGTGGGAGCACCCCAGACAGTGAGGTTGAGAGAATGCTTGTCATTGAAAACTTTTTCCAATGAAGCGAAGAGGCCGAAAGAGTGGTAGAATGTACCGTCGATGACACCTTCGTCGGCATAGCGACCGATAGCGGAGAGGGTCAGTGCCCAGCCGTGCTTGTTGAGACCTGTGGAATACATGGCCATGCCGCGGAGCATGTAGTTGGAGTTGGTATAGGCTACCGAACCATTGAAGCCGGGAGCGTAATGTGAGGCACGGGTGTTGATGTCAGTAGCGCCGCCGATGTTGCCGAAACCGAAAGCAGCTGCTCCGAGGCCGAGAGCGGCGGTGCGGTCACGGAATGCGCGATTCATGCCGCCGAGAGTCGAGTAGTTGAAACGACCGCGAGCCAGGTCGTTGAAATTGATACCGTTGACATAAGTCTCGTTGTACTTCGAGTCGTAGCCGCGGATGCGGAAGCGCATGGGCTGGAAATCGTAGCTTGCGGCATTGTAATATACGTCGTCATTCGCACCGGTCAGAGCTGCGATCGACTGAGCGGAGCCTTCTTCGTCTTCAAGAAGATTCTGGTCGAAGAGCATGTCGTTCTGATCTTCGTAGAAGACGGTGTTGAGGTTTGAGTCAAGCATCTTGATGATGCCGAGGTTGTCAACGACACCGTTGACGATGTTGACGTTCATCGTGACGTCCTGATAGCCGTAGGCCACGATGACGAGCAGGTCGTCGCCGGCTTTGGCTGTTGAGATTCGGAACTCGCCCGAAGGGTCGGTCGTTGCCTGAAGTCCCTGATTGTCGAGCATGACGGTTGCTCCCGAAACGGGAACGCCTGTGTTGGAGTCGACAACAGTACCGGCTACGCCTGTGGTCTGTGCAAGCGACGGTATCACGGCCGTCAGAAGCAGTAGCAGAAACAGTTTCAGTCTCATAAGTTAATGATAAGTAAATATGATTGTTGATTATGTTTTTAGATCGCGCATCGTGGCGTCAACATTCCGAAGGCGCCTTTCAATATCGGATATCAGAGATTGGGGGATCAGTCGATGAACCCGCGCAGACGCAGGTAGGTCCTGACGAGCTCGACATTAGCGCCCATCGGCAGGCGTGAGGAGTCGATTGTCAGGTCGTAGCTTTTGGCATCACCCCAAGTCTTGTCTGTGAAAAAGTTGTAGTAGTCGGCACGCCATTTGTTGGTCTTGCGGGCCATCGCCTCGGCCTTGTCGGCCGCGATAGCATCGTTGCGGGCCATGATGCGGCGCACACAGTCGGACATCGGGGCGTGGACAAAGAGGTTGACGCAGCGCGGATGGTCGCGCAGAATATAGTCGGAACTGCGCCCTACGACAACAAACGATTTCTCACCGGCGATCGAACGCAGGAAGTCGCTGATGCTCTTGTAGAGGCCGTCGTCGGAGATGGAAGAGGCGCCGGTGTAGTAACACATCGGTGTCACCCCCATCGCGAAGCTGAAAAGCCCCTGGAGAAAAGTAGGGAAGCGTTCGTCTTTCTTGCGGAAGAAATCGGGATTGACGCCGGCGAGTTTGGCCGATTCGACAAGAAGCTCCTTGTCGTAGTAGGCTATGCCGAGGGCGTCGGCAAGTGCTTTGCCGAGTTCTCGTCCGCCGCTGCCGAACTGGCGGCCGACAGTGATGACAAATGGAGGACGCCCGGACGGGGACGCGGAATTTGAATTGGAATCGTTGTCCATCCTATATGCTCTGCTATATAATTCGATTATATAATTTGCCTATATATTAAGGTGGTTATCGGCGCGAGACGTAAAGAAAGATCTCTGTCGGGAAGTGGTCAGAATAGCCGTTGAGCCATGCGCCGCTTGCGAAAGTGCGCTTCGGATAGCCCTGACGCTGTCCCTCGGTGTCGAAAAGGAAGTCGAAATTGTTGACCTTGCATGAGCTGTAAGTCAGCCGGGCATCGTTCTGCTTGAGAAGAGTACCGGAGACGATAATCTGGTCGAAGAGATTCCACTGTCCCTTGTAGGCGAGAGTACCGATGCCCCGGTCAAGGAGTTTCCACCAGGGGTTGAAGAACTGATGTGGTCCCACATCCTTCATGTCGCGCTTGGCTCCGAGGCTCACCGCGCATGATTTGTCCTGCGGATCGTCATTGAGGTCACCCATAATGATGACGCCCTGATTGGGACGGATGGCCCAGAGGGAGTCGGCGATCTGTTTGGAGAGTTCGGCTGCTGCTTCGCGCAGATAGCTCGAACGTTCCTGTCCGCCGAGACGCGAGGGCCAGTGATTAACGATGACGCTGACAGTGTCGCCGCCAAGAATGCCGGTCACGCACATCTGGTCGCGGGTGCGGAACTCTGCGTAGCCGGGGATGACGAGACGATGGTTGGTAACATCGAGCACTTTGAAGAGGCGGGGATTGTAGAGGAGACCCACGTCGACACCGCGACGGTCGGGAGAATCGTGATGGACAACCTGAAGACGCCACTGGCGTATGTCCTTGGCGCGCACAAGATCGTCGAGACAGCTTTTATTCTCGATTTCGGACACACCGATAATGGCCGGACCCATCGGAGTGTTTTTAGTCACCATTCTGGAGATACAGTAGGCCAGATTGTTGATCTTGCTCCAATATTTGGCACCGTTCCACTGGCGGGCGCCATCGGGAGAAAATTCAAGGTCGTACTGGCCGTTGTTGTTGATCGTATCAAACAGGTTCTCAAGGTTGTAGAATGCCACACCATAGACAAGGGGCTGTTTCGGATCAGACTGAGCCGAAGCACCGAACGCCATCAGCAGAGCCAACAGCGGAAATAAAAAAATCCTCTTCATAGAATTGTTCAACAGAGTTTTACGAGAAGTCTTTAAAGACAATTTTACAAGTCGAACGCAACGGCAAGCGGCCGCAACATTTCTTATCACGGTGTAAAGATATTAATTATTTCACAATATACACCAATATTCTCCATTAAAAATCCATGAAAATTTCAGTCAGTTACCGAATTGGCGTATTCAGGGGCGCGACCGCCGCAGAGGCAAGACAAAGAGAGAAGCCGGCGCCCGATTAAACTTTATTGTTTAAATTATTGTTAAACGTTGGCTTTATATTGTCATCAGAAAAGAGCTTTTAACAGATTATTGTTAACTTTGCGTTTGATTTGACAACGATTTGTCAGCACAGGACAGTCAAAGTGTGTCGAAACGCAACCGATTATCATATATATCTCCATACCTACAACATGGCAAAAGTCACAAAAGAAATGGCGCTGGACTATCACCGCTATCCGCGCCCCGGAAAAATCGAAGTAATCCCAACAAAACCTTATGCGACCCAGGCCGACCTGGCTCTGGCCTACTCTCCCGGCGTGGCCTATCCCTGTCTTGAGATCAAGGACAATCCGGACGATGTCTACAAGTACACCGACAAGGGCAATCTCGTAGCCGTGATCTCCAACGGCACCGCCGTCCTTGGCTTAGGCAACATCGGCGCTCTCGCCGGCAAGCCTGTAATGGAAGGCAAGGGACTGCTTTTCAAGATATTCGCCGGACTCGACTGTTTCGACATAGAAGTAGACGAGACCGACCCCGACAAGTTCATTGAGATCGTCAAGGCACTCGGCCCGACTTTCGGCGGCATCAACCTGGAGGATATCAAGGCGCCTGAGTGCTTCAAGATCGAGGAACGCCTGAAGGCCGAAATGAATATCCCGGTCATGCACGATGATCAGCACGGCACAGCCATCATCTCAGCTGCCGCCATGCTCAACGCCGTAGAAATACAGGGAAAGAAGATCGAGGAGATCCGTCTTGTGGTCAACGGAGCCGGAGCCGCCGCGGTTTCATGTACAAAGCTCTACTGTGCCCTCGGCGTGAAGAAGGAAAATGTGGTGATGTGTGACAGTAAAGGCGTCATCAGCACCCGCCGAACAGACCTCAACCCCCAAAAAGCCCAGTTTGCCACCTCACGCGATATCACCACTCTGGCCGAAGCTATGGTGGATGCTGACGTGTTCCTGGGACTATCGGTCAAGGACGTCGTAACTCCCGAAATGGTCAAGAGCATGGCGCCTCGCCCGATCGTCTTCGCGCTTGCCAACCCCGATCCGGAAATTGCCTACGAAAAGGCTATGGAAGCGCGCCCCGACATCATCATGGGCACCGGCCGCTCCGACTATCCCAACCAGATCAACAACGTGCTGGGATTTCCCTACATATTCCGCGGCGCCCTCGACTGCGGCGCGTCGGAGATCAACGAGACAATGAAGATCTATGCCGTCCGCGCGATCGCCGAACTGGCCAAGAAACCGGTGCCTCCGGTTGTCAGCGCCGCCTACAACCGCTCGGACATCCACTTCGGCCGCGACTACATCATCCCCACCCCCTTCGATCCGCGTCTGCTCACATCGGTGGCTCCCGCAGTGGCCAAGGGCGCGATGGACAGCGGTGTGGCGCGCCGTCCGATCACCGACTGGGACGAATATGACGAAAAACTCCGTCGCCTCAAGGGCAACGACCGCAAGTTTACCCGGCGCCTCAACGAGGCCGCCCGCACCAACCCGAAACGTGTGGTGTTCGGCGAGGCCAATACTGACAACATGCTCCGCGCCGCCGCGATCGCCGCTGCCGACGGACTCTGTATCCCCATCCTGCTCGGCAACGAGGAGATGATCGAAAAGCGCGCCCAGCGCCTCGGCGTCAACATCGAGGGTATCGAGATCGTCAACCTCCGTCACGACCGCGAGGCTCCGCGTCGCGAACGCTATGCGGCGATGCTGACCACCAAACGCCAGCGCCAGGGCGAGAACTTCGAGAGCGCCCTCGACAAGATGTTCGACCGCAACTACTTCGGTATGATGATGGTGGAGACCAGCGATGCCGACGCTTTCATCGCCGGAACCCGCTCGGCCAACAATCCAACGGGCGACATCGCCCGCGAGGTCATCGGTCTGCGCGACGGGTTCAAGCACTTCGCCGGAATGCATGTCATGGAGACCAGCAAGGGCACTTACTTCCTTGCCGACACTATGATCAACGGCACCGCTGACGAGGAGACACTGACCGATATTTCACGTCTGGCCTACGACGCCGTCAAGTTCTTTGCTCATGATCCCGTGATGGCGCTCGTCTCATACTCCAACTTCGGATCGAACAAGGAGGCTGAGCCTTCTACCGTCCACAACGTTGTCAGCAAGCTCCACAAGGAACATCCCGACATGATTGTCGATGGCGAGATGCAGGTCAACTATGCCCTGAACCGTCCGGTACGTGACAAGGTCTACCCCTTCACCCGTCTTTACGGCAAGGAGGTCAACACTCTCGTGTTCCCCAACCTCAGCGCCGCCAACTCGGCCTACCGCATCATGCTCGAAATGGGCGTCGGCGAGTCGATCGGCCCGATCCAGATGGGTCTGAAGAAGCCTGTCCACTTCATCAGCGTAGACGCGGAAGTACGCGACATCCTCAACCTGATTGCCATTGCAGGCATCGACGCCGCAACCCTCGAAAATATGAAGAAATAATCAGCCTCCTGACTCCTTAATGAAAGCCGCGGTGCTTTCATCGAGGCAGCGGATAATAGAAAACCTAACCCCCGCAGGAGTGTCTTATGACAGAATTCCGGCGGGGGTTCCTTTATAAAACTACTTAATCTGACATCTATTTTTCAGAAAGCATCAATCAGTCATCATCATGGTGATGTTTGTGATGTTTGTGATGTTTGTGCTTTTTGTGGTCCTTGTGCTTCTTGTGTTTGTAGCGGTGATGGTCGCCGCCGTCAGGAAAATCGTACTGATACTCATGCTCCATGCCCCAATGGGTGCGCAGAGTGCCGCATGAGCTCGTCAGTGCCGATCCGGCAATGAGGATGACAAGACCGATAATGTATGCAAAGAATCTCCGGCGTCTCATAAGCTGAAATTTCTACGTGAGTATGCAAATCACAAGGCGCGTTGAACACCTTCAGAATTTCTAACGTTAATCCTGATAAAAATGTTTATGACGAATCCGTCAGGCTTGCCCGAATCTCATTAATTTTGTTTAATTTTGTGGCTGCCTGCCAGAGATCCGCCCGGCAGCCGGTTAAACCAAGTGTGACAGGACCGGTCTCATTCAATAAAGGCTCCAAAGAGAAATTACAGACATTTATGAAAAAGATATTCCTCATTCTGCTGACATTCGTGGCCGCCATTGCCACCGTCAGCGCCAAAGAGAAGGCTGAAATGACATTCGCCACCCTCAGCCATGATTTCGGAACAATCAAGGCCGACGGGGGCGCCGTCACCGCGGTCTATGAATTCACCAACACCGGATCGGCCCCGCTGACCATCATCAATGTCAGCAACGGCGGCTGCGGCTGCACCAAACCTTCGTTTCCCAAAAAGCCGATAGCCCCCGGCAAAAAAGGCGAGATCAAAATCACCTTCCAGCCCAAAGGCCGCGCGGGAGAGTTCAACCGCACAGTCAAAGTGAAATCAAACGCATCGAAATCAAGAATCAACCTCACGTTCAACGGCGTGATCATCCCTGAGAAACAGCAATGAAACTCCGCACTCTGACCGCAGCCGTCTTTGGCGCGGCAGCCCTGTTGGCACAGGCCGACGGCCGCGGCATATGGATGGAACAGAAGCATGATTTCGGGGCCTTCGACGAAGATCTCGGCACTGTTTACTGCGACTTCCGGCTTATCAACGCTTCGGACGAGCCGATAGCCATCATCAGCGCGAGGGCTAACTGCGGCTGCACCAAACCGGAATATTCCCGCGATCCGATCGCTCCCGGCGATACCGCCGTCATCCGCGTGGGCTTCGACCCCAAAGGACGTCCGGGCCGCTTCGTCAAATATGTCAACGTCGATCTCGATTCCGATCCGAAGCGCACGTCGCTGACCATACAGGGGACGGTCATCGGCGCCTCGAACACGCTGAAATCGCGCTTCCCGCTCTCCTTAGGCCCGATGAAACTGCGCGGCGACATCATCAGCTACGGCAACATCTACCGCGGCCACACGGGAGGGCAATATCTTGAATGCTACAACGCCTCTGCCGACACAATACGTCCGCAGATCATCAGCAAGCCGTCATATATCAACGTGATCATGCAGCCCGCGGAAGTGCCGCCGGGCGACAGATTCGTGATCTCAACGGTATTCCACGGCGACCGCGTCAAGACCTGGGGAGTGCTGACCGACTCGATGACCATAGCGCCCGACAAAAATTCTGCCGAGCGCATGAAGATCGAGACCGTAGCCATCATCGGCGAGGATTTCTCGAAACTCTCGGCCAAGGAGCGGGAAAACGCCCCAGTGATCGACACGGACGAAACCGCCATCGACCTGCACAGGATCAGCCGCACGGATGCACCGGTCAAACGCAGTTTCACCATCACCAACAAAGGAAAATCGACGCTCCTCATCCGCCGAATCTACTGTCCGGAGGAAGCTGTGAGCGTCAGAATCAAGTCTGACAAAATCAAACCGGGCAAAAGCGAGAAAGTCGATGTGACAATCAATCCCGCCCTCATCGGCGACACAGAGCTACTCAACGCCCGCATCAACATCATCGCCAATGATCCGGACCATCCGTCTACGATGGTGCGCGTCGTTGCCGAGGTGAAATGACCGCTTGTCTGACAACAAACCACCCCAATCACAACAGCCCACAATCACACAGCCATGGAACATATTGAAAACGACGATCAGTTCGGAGGTCTCACCGTCAACAAAGGCGTGACACAGCCTCCGGTTGTAAACCCCTATCTCAAACGCCGCAAGCGCAAAGCGCTTCCGACCGCCGGCGAACTCGTGGAGGGAATACTCAAAGGCGACATCACCACTCTGGCACGCGCCGTAACACTCGTGGAGAGTCTTTCACCTGACCACCAGACCATTGCGCAGGAGGTGATCGAGAAGTGTCTCCCCTACTCCGGCAACTCGCGCCGCATCGGCATCACCGGTGTTCCGGGAGCAGGCAAAAGTACCTCGATCGACGTTTTCGGTCTCCATGTGCTGAAAAAAGGGGGCAAATTAGCGGTCCTCGCCATCGACCCCTCCAGCGAACGCACCAAAGGGAGCATCCTCGGCGACAAGACTCGCATGGAGAAGCTCTCCGTACACCCCGACGCCTTTATCCGCCCCAGCCCCTCGGCTGGTTCATTAGGCGGCGTGGCCCGCAAGACACGCGAGACAATAGTGCTCTGCGAGGCTGCGGGATTCAACAACATTTTCGTGGAGACCGTGGGCGTGGGTCAGAGCGAGACTGCCGTGCACTCGATGGTCGACTTCTTCCTGCTGATCCAGCTCGCGGGAACCGGCGACGAACTCCAGGGTATCAAGCGCGGTATCATGGAGATGGCCGACGGTATAGTGATCAACAAGGCCGACGGCGACAACATCCAGCGCGCAAAACTGGCACAGGCCCAGTTCCGCAGCGCCCTCCATCTCTTCCCGCTGACAGAATCTGGTTGGAGTCCTGAGGTGCTGACTTATTCAGGCTATTTTGAACTTGGCATTCCGGAAGTGTGGGATATGATCGACCGCTATTTCGCGTTCGTCGACGCCAACGGATATTTCGAGCGCAAACGCAGCCAGCAGGCCCGCTACTGGATGTACGAGACCATCGACGAGCAGCTGCGCGCTCATTTCTATCATAATCCTGAAATCGAAAAACTGCTTGCGGCAAAGGAAATCCGTGTGCTGAACAATCAGCAGAGTTCCTTCACGGCCGCCCGCGACATACTTGACTGCTACTTCGGCAAATAGGCTCCCTCCTGCTATCGGTTCATCGCCTTGCGCAGACGTCGGGCGAGAGCCATGGTGTAGAGATAGAGCCGGTTGGGTGTCGACACAATATCGGTTGCCATGGTCTCGGCCATGGTCATCGGAGCCTCGGTGCCGAACTGACCCGGATAGAGGACTATCAAGTTCGTGTTGGCGAAGTATTTCTGGAGATATTCGGGAACGGCGTCCATGTCGCTGTCAAACGACACTGACGAACGGCGCGCGCTGACAACGATCAGCAGATCGTCGTCCTTCACCTCGGCTGATTTCACGACAAAATCATCATAGCTGTTGACCTCGGCAAACGAAATGCGTATGCCGAGGTTGCTTTTTTTCACGACTGTGCGTATAAGCGGGGCGGTCGAGGGCTCACACCAGAATTCGATGCGGCAGCCGATCTGACGACAGAGATTGCCCACGGCCTGTACCCAGCGGCGGAATCCGGTCTCGAACTGAGCCTTTTTCGGGACGGCCACGAGGATGCGGGTGACGGTGTTGAGCGGTATGAAGCAGCGCGACATGACGATCATCCTGTTGGTCGAGCGAAGCAGCTGTTCGACTTTTTCACCCAGGAAAGAGTCGATGATCTTGGTGCGGCGGTGAAGCCCCACGATAAGTTCGGTGATGTCGCGCTCCTCCATAGTGTTGAGCACACCGGTGATAAAGTTGAGGTCGAAGCGCTCGATCGGAGTGAGGGTTGTCTCAACGGCAGCAGCGGCACGTTCGGCCACGTCAAGCGAGTTGCGTCCGATGGCGCGGGCGGAAGCGGAGTTGTCGCTGCGGACATGCAGGGCATAAAGGTCGCCGGCCACAGAGGTGTCGGGGAAGCGCATGGAGAGCGCGAGATCTACGATGCCGGGCGCTGTCAGAGGGTTGGAGATAGCCACAAGAGTACGCGGATGAGCGGTGGAATCTTCTCTGGCGTTCTCCTCTTCTTCCTGTTCCAGCATTTGGACTTTCAGTCGCGAGGCGGCGCGCTCCGTGCCGAATGATGACACGGTGCAGGTCACGAGGATCATCACGACAGTGCCGTTGAGCACCTGCACGTCGAAAAGGTGCATCTCATAGCCGATCATCACCACGGCGAGAGCCACGGCAGTGTGGGCGTTGGAGAGCTGATACATCATCGAGCGGTCGACCGATGTCAGACCATAGACTTTCTGCGTGACAAGAGCGGCAAGCCACTTCGAGGCCATGGCGACAGCACTCATGACGGCGGCCGTGTAAAGGGTGCCCCAGCCGTCCATAACCACACGCAGGTCAATCAGCATTCCGACTCCGATGAGGAAGTAAGGGATGAAAAGCGCGTTACCGACAAACTCCAGGCGCCCCATCAGCGTGGAGCGAGCGGGGATGAAGCGGTTGAGCACAAGTCCGGCGAAAAAAGCGCCGAAGACTCCCTCGATGCCGATGAATGATGCGAGGGCGGCAGCGCCGAACACGGCGACCATCACATAGATGAACTGGCTGATGCCGTCGTTGTAGTGCTTGAAGAAATATCGGGTGATGCGTGGGTAGATATATGTCAGTCCGACACAGTAGAGCGCGAGGTAGAAAAGTATCGGCACGAGTGAACTGATCGAGCCGTCGCGATAGACGCCAAGCACTCCGGCAAGCACAATGAGTGAGCCGAGGACGGTCATAATGGTACCAGCAATGGCAATAATGACGGCCGGGGATTTGGTGACGCCGAAACGCGCCACGATCGGATAGGCGATCAGCGTGTGGGCGGCAAACATCGAAGCCAGGAGCGTAGCTTCAAGCATGTGCATTTTCAGAGCCGCCATAGCCGTCAGGGCACCAAGAATAAGCGGTATGATAAAGGTGAAAGCGCCGAATGTCATACCCTTGCGCAGGTTTTTGCGCAGGTGGTACATGTCGATCTCTATACCGGCCAAAAACATAAGATAGAGGATACCCACCTGGCCGAAGACCTCAAAACTCATGTCGCGAGCGAGAATATTGAGCCCGTAAGGCCCTACGGCGACACCCGCAATAATCAGACCGATAACCTGCGGAATCCTCAGGCGGCTCAACACCAGCGGAGTCAACAGGATTATCGCCATCACCGTCAGAAATATCGGAACGGGAGAAGTGATCAGCGGCGCCGTGGCCGGTATGGCAAGTGACAATAACATGGCTCTGCAAAATTACTGAAAACTACCCGAAATCCGAACATCCTGAAAATATTTTTTGTATTGATGAGCGGTAACGTGGATTGACAACAAATAAAGAGCCACAGTTGTGAACCATCATTATTGAGATGTTTTGCAACTGTGGCGCTTTATCATTTATCTATATTAATTTTTACAGATCAGAGCGGTAGATCGGTGGCTTGGAAGATGTAGGTGGTGCCGGGTTGGGTCGGGATGTCATAGAGATATGTCCGGGGCAGGTCGAGTGCGGGGATTTTTGAACTGTCTTTGATGACCGGTGCGGGGATGGAGTAGACGCTGTTGAGCGGGTTGGGATTGTTGCCTTCAGCAGCTACAAGAGCCGGAGTGCCGCCGGTGGATCGGAGTGGTGTAACAGAGCGCAGACGCAGATTGCCGCCGAGTGTGGAGCGGATTGTGACAGAGACGAGTTTGCCGTCAGCCCAACTCATATCTACGATCTCGAAGCCGCCGCGTGCGCGCAGACCCTTGACCTGCCCCTGAGACCATGCGTCGGGCAAAGCGGGAAGAAGATGAACGGCGCCGTCGTGGCTCTGCACAAGCATCTCGGCAATACCGGCGGTGCAACCGAAGTTACCGTCGATCTGGAACGGCGGATGAGCGTCGAAAAGGTTGGCATATGTGCCGCCGTCCTGATCCTTGATGGTGACATTGGGATCTTTGAGGCGGAGCTGGTTGCGGATTAAGGTCATGGCATGGTTACCGTCAAGCAGACGTGCCCACAGGCAGACTTTCCAGCCCATAGACCATCCGCGGCTGGCATCACCGCGGCCGACCAGCGACTTTTTGGCCGCCTGAAAAAGTTCGGGAGAGGTATAAGGCGATATCTGATTGCCGGGATATAGTCCCCAGAGATGTGAGACATGGCGGTGACCGCTGCTCTCTCGGTCCCAGTCTTCAAGCCATTCCTGAAGCTGACCGTACTTGCCGATGTGCATCGGAGGCAGCTGTGCCTTGAGGGCGGCAAGTTCGGACGCAAACACACTGTCACGACCGAGAGCTTCCGCTGCGAGGATGGTGTTGTTGAGAAGATCATAGACCATCTGATTGTCCATGGTCACACCGCTGAACACCGCCAGACTTTTCTTTCGGCCGTCAGGGCCGACGTAAGAGCCGATGCCCGGATGATTCTCAGGCGAATTGGAGGGTGAAACAACCTTGTAACCGGTCTTGGGGTCGGTGACAAGGAAATCCTGATAGAACTCGGAAGCACCTTTCAGTATGGGGTAAACCTCGGCAAGCCAAGCCTTGTCGCCGGTATAGAGATAGCGTTCCCACAGATGGGAAGCGAACCAGGCGTTGCAGGTAGGCCACACGCTGCACGACGCATTGTCGACGGCTCCGGTCGAGCGCCAGAGGTCGGTATTGTGATGGAGAGTCCAGCCGCGGCAGCCGTACATCTTCTCAGCCGACTCACGTCCGGTGACACTAACATCCTTGACCATCTGAAGGAAGGGATCATGACATTCACTGAGATTCGTGACCTCAGCGGGCCAGTAGTTCATCTCGACATTGATATTGGTGGTATATTTGCTGTCCCAGGCGGGATACTGGCCGGCATCGGGATTCCATATGCCCTGAAGATTGGCCGGTTGGGTGCCGGGCTGAGATGAGCAGATCAGCAAATAGCGGCCGAACTGGAAGTACATGGCGGCAAGTCCGGGGTCATCGCTATCGGCAAATTCAGCCACACGGCGGTCAGTAGGTTTGGCTTCCTGCACGGGATTATGACCGAGATCGAGGCTGACACGATTGAACATCGAGGCGTAACGGGCGCTGTGGGCCGCTTTAGCGCGGTCAAAATCGCGGTCGAAGGCCGTCAGCGCAGCCATTGCTTTGGCATCGCTGTCACCTGATATATCCTTATAGTTTTCAAAATTGGTAGCTGCGGCTACTACAATCAGAACGCTGTCGGCATTTTTGACAGTCAGAGTACCCTTCGATCTGTCGGCACTCTGTTTTCCTCCGTCGGCAATGATCTGAATATAAGTCGTCGCACGAAGGAGATTGGGAATGTTTTCCATCTCTGGCTGACCGGGGAAGGAGCTGACCCGAAGCAGATTGTCGGTCCCCTTCACGACCTCTGCGGTAGCCTTGACGCGCTTTTCCTTTTCAGGGCCTTTGAAAGATGTGGTAAAGCTGATTTTGCCACCTTTAGAGGCGGTCAGACGCATTACAAGCACATTGTCGGCAAGCGAGGTGAAGATCTCGCGCTTATAGTCGACACCGCCGAGCGTATAATCGACACGCGCCACCGCATCGCTGAGATCAAGCGTACGTGAGTAGGCCGACGGAACAGCTTTCGGAGTCTTGAAATCGAGCACGATGTTGCCCAAAGATTCATAGGCCATGCCGTGGGCTGTCACGTTGATGTCAGCGGTAATATTGGCCATTGCCAGACGCTGTGCGCGTTCATAGTCGCCGCGGTCAATGCAGTCGCGGATCTCCTGAAGATGGGCTTTGGCGTTAGGATTGATGTTGTTGTAGGGACTTCCGGCCCAAAAGGTGTCTTCGTTGATCTGGATCGTATCACTGGCGATACCTCCGTAGACCATTGCACCCAGGCGCCCGTTGCCAAGAGGCAGGGCCTCAAGCCAGTAATCGGCTGGTCGGTCATAGCGCAAAGTCAGGCCGTTATCAGCCGGGCCAGAGGCCGAGGCCGCAAAGGCGGCGATGAAACAAAGCACTGATAAGCAGAATTTCTTCATGGTTTATTAAAAAAGTATAGTATTAAGTAACAAAGTTACGCTTTTTCAACGAATTACACAAACGTGTGGTTAAATTTAAACCGGACTTATACACAGGCTATAAATGCCAATAACAGGCCTGCTGTTTTCCGTCAGCCCTGTTTTTTCGCAATGTCGGTCTCTTCCCAGATATAGAGGCGGTCGGAGGGACGGATTTTGCGCGGCACTTTGATCGAGAAGCTGTCGCCTTTCTTAACCATCGGTACGGGATCGTATTCGAGGCGCAATTCCTCGACAGTCATGATGATGGCACCCGTGTCAGTGCCGGTGATTACGATCTCATCGCCGACATGCAGCTCTCCGGCTTCCATAAGGAACTCCCCTACTCCGAGTTTCGGGAAGTGGCGCACACCTTTGGCCACATAACGCTTGACGCGTGTGGCTGACGATCCGTATTTCGAAGACCATTCGCCGAGGCGCTGACCGAGGTAGTAGCCGTTCCAGAAACCTCGGTTGAAAATTTTGGACAGTTCCTCGTCCCAGCGGGCAATACGGTCTTCGGTAAACTCCCCGCGGCAGATAGCGTCAATCGCCTCCGAATAGGACTGTACGGCGATTTTCACATATTCCGGTCCGCGCGCACGGCCTTCGATCTTGAAGACACGCACTCCGGCATCGATCATTTTATTGAGGAAATGAATGGTCTTCAGATCCTTAGGCGACATGATATATTTGTTCTCCACGGCCAGTTCGTCGCCGGTCTCACGGTCGGTGACGGTGTAGCCACGGCGACAGATCTGTGTGCAGGCGCCGCGGTTGGCGCTGGAATTCATCTCATGCAGACTTAGATAGCACTTACCGGAAACAGCCATGCAGAGAGCGCCGTGACAGAACATCTCGATACGCACCCGCTGTCCGTGAGGGCCGCGGATGTCCTCGCGTTCGATGGCGTCGTAGATGGCTCTGACCTGATCAAGATTGAGCTCGCGAGCGAGCACGACCACGTCGGCATACTGCGCAAAGAAGCGCACAGCCTCGATATTGGTGACATTAAGCTGAGTTGAGATATGGACTTCGACACCGATGCTGCGGGCATAGCTGATGGCTGCAATGTCGCTCGCGATAATGGCCGAGATACCGCTGTCGCGAACGGCCTCGATGACCGAACGCATTTTGTCAAGTTCGTTGTCGTATATGATGGTGTTGACTGTCAGATAGGTTTTCACCCCGGCCTGATCGCAGATCGACGCGATGTTGCGCAGATCATCAAGAGTGAAATTGACCGAGGAGCGCGAACGCATGTTCAGCCCCTCGACGCCGAAATATATGGCGTCGGCTCCCGCCTCGATAGCAGCATGGAGCGACTCGTAGCTCCCCACAGGAGCCATTATTTCAAAATCTTTTCTATTCATGACTTCAAAAGTTACTGCAAAGTTAAGACTTTAAGCGCTTATCTCCAAAGGTCGCAAATCATAGCAGTTCATACATTTATTTTTCGTAAATTTGCAACAATATAAAGTATTGGTTGACAATCCATCTGACAATGAAACTATTCCGTTCCAAATCAAGCGGGCAGAAGCGCAAGGTGCTCAAGAGAGTGCTTTGGGGACTCTGCGGCTTCGGCGCCGTGTGTGTCGCGTTTACGGTCTACGCAAATGTGGCGGTGGAGAAAGCCACAGCTGGAAGAATATATGACAGCCCCGACGACATACCCCATTCAAAAGTAGCCCTGTTGCTCGGCACAAGCCCCATGACCCGAAGCGGAGGCACAAACACATACTTTACCAACCGCATCGCCACGGCTGCGGAGCTTTACCACGCCGGGAAGACAGACTTTATTCTCGCCAGCGGCGACAATCATATAAAGGATTATGACGAGCCGACGGCCATGCGCGACGCGCTTATAGCCGAGGGTGTGCCCGAAGAGCGGATTATCCTCGATTTCGCGGGATTCCGGACTCTCGATTCGGTTGTAAGAGCCAAAGAAGTGTTCGGCTGCGATTCTCTGACCATCATCTCGCAGGCCGACCACAACGCGCGGGCACTATACCTCGCCAAGGCCAACGGCATAGACGCCGTGGCCCTTACAGCCCCCGTCAATGCTCCACAGCGTCTGCGCATCAGACTTGCTATACGCGAATGGCTGGCCCGCGACAAGATGATGCTCGATATCCTCTTCGGCAAACAGCCTCATTTCTTGGGCGAGCGGATCGAGATTCCGGATGTCGTCAGATAGTGCGCCCTGGATAGGCTTTAAGAGCGGCGGCGAGTATCTTCATCGCGCGGGCAAGATCCTCCTTGTTGAGCACGTAGGCCATGCGGACTTCGTCGTGCCCCATACCGGGAGTGGTGTAGAATCCTGATGCGGGAGCCATGAAGATGGTCTCGCCGTCAAGGTTGAAGTCACGCAGACACCACTGGCAGAACTCGTCGGCATTATCGACAGGAAGTTTGACCACGGTGTAGAACGCGCCCATCGGTATCGGCGTATAGCAGCCGGGGATCTTGTTGATCTCGTCGATTAGGAATTTGCGGCGCTCGACATATTCGTTGTAGGTCGCCAGCATATAATCCGGCGATGTGTCGATCGAAGCCTCCGCCACGATCTGGCCCAACAGAGGGGGACTCAGACGGGCCTGACAGAACTTCATCACATTGGTCTTGAGCTGGGGATGCTTGGTGATGAGGGCACCGACACGTATACCGCATTCGTTGTAGCGCTTCGATACGGAGTCGACAAGCACCACCTGCTCCTCGATGCCGGGAAGATGGAAAGCCGAGATGTAGGGTGCACCCGTGTAGCAGAACTCGCGGTAAACCTCGTCGGAGAAGAGGAAGAGATCATATTTCTTGACCAGATCGCGGATCTGAAGCATCTCTTTCATAGTGTAGAGATAGCCGGTCGGGTTGTTGGGATTGCAGATCAGAATGCCTTTTGTGCGCGGAGTGATCAGCTCCTCGAACTTCTCGACAGCCGGAAGCGCGAAGCCCTGGTCAATGTTGGAAGGTACGGTGACGATCTTGGCGCCCGCAGAGATCGCGAAAGCCATATAGTTGGCATAGGCCGGTTCGGGAACAATGATCTCGTCGCCCGGATCGAGGCAGGCCATGAAAGCGAAAAGCACGGCTTCGGAACCGCCGGTGGTCACGATGATGTCGTCGACATCGACGTCGATATTGAAACGGTGGTAATACTCGCGGAGCTTTTCGCGCAGCGACATAAGTCCTGCAGAGGGGCTGTATTCGAGCACCTTACGATCAATCTTCTTAAGAGCTTCGAGACCTTCGGGAGGAGTGGGGACGTCGGGCTGGCCGATGTTGAGATGGTAGACCCTGATGCCGCGGGCCTTGGCTTCGTTAGCAAGCGGGGCAAGACGGCGAATCGGGGAGGCGGGCATCAGAGTGCCGCGTTCAGAGACTTGGGGCATAGGCTCAGAGAGAGGTTTCGTTGATGGTTATGAAAATTTCCTTGTCAATCGGTGTCAGCTCCTTGTGACGGCGCGCCATCATGCGCGAGGCGGTGTCGAAGAAGCGGTCCATGATGACAGGCTTCATGCCGAGGGTCGAGCCTTCGGTGAAAGAAGGAATGAATGTGCGCGGGAATCCGGCTCCGTAGAAGTTGACGCCGACTCCGACCACTGTCGCGGTATTGAACATGGTGTTGATACCGGCTTTGGAATGGTCACCCATGATCAGGCCGCAGAACTGGAGATCGGTCTTGACGAAGCGTTCTTCCGACATGTTCCACACCCTGACGGGAGCATAGGTGTTTTTGAGGTTCGATGCGGTGCACCCGGCTCCGAGATTACACCACTCGCCGATCACGGCATTGCCGAGGAAGCCGTCGTGGGCCTTGTTGGAGTAGCCTGTCATGATCACGTTGTTGAGTTCGCCGCCCACCTTGCAGTAAGGGCCGAGTGTCGTTGCTCCGTAAATCTTGCCGCCCATGTTGACGACAGCATGTTCACAGAGAGCTATCGGGCCGCGCAGACAGGCACCCTCCATGATTTCGGCGTCGCGGCCCACATAGACCGGACCTTTCGTCACGTTGATGATGGCGCCTTCGACCGTCGCACCCTTTTCGATAAAGAGCTGCGAGTGATCTCCGATCAGACGGCAGGTATCGCTCAGCGGTTGCGACTCGCGGCCGGCAGTCAGCGCGGCAAAGTCACGGCGCAGAGCCTCGTCGTTGAGCATAAAGAGATCCCACACCTGATTGACAGCAAGCGGAGCGCCTTTGTAAGCCTTTGACGACACAGGCTCTCCGTTGCCGCGTCGGGCTATGATTTCTCCGCCGAGAGTCAGAGCCTCGCCGAGTTCCAGAGAGAGAATGGCCTCGACAAGCTGCTCATCGGGGTGAAGATTGCCGGCGATGAAGAGATTGTCACCGTCGGCAGCCTCAACCATCGGATATTTCATTGACAGATAGTCCTGTGTGCTGTAAGAATAGGCGCCGGGGATAGCTTTCTGCCATTTCTCGGCAATTGTGGTGATGCCATGACGCAGGAGTGCCACCGGCCGGGTCAGTGTCAGCGGAAGCAGATTGGCCCGCGCTTCGACGGGATCGAAAAGAATTATATTTTTCATATCGAATTTTGACGTCTTTGATAGATTAGATTCTGCAAAAATACGAATTTATTGCGAAAAGACACTATAATCGGCCGCTTTCGGAAGCGAAAATAGAGCTGAGACAGAGTTGAAAGAATAAAAACGACGAGTGCAATTAGTTAAAAATCATTAACAAAACATATTTAATTGTTTCCGATGCGAAAAACTTCATAACTTTGCATTTGAAAAGAACACCAAATCGGTTGCAATCCTTGGGCTGATAAAAAATTTTACGCATTAAATTTACTTTTATAAGGACTAAGGAAAAAGGCAACTGCACCGTGCCGCCTCGTCGCGACGACGCAACGGAAGGTGAACAACTTGGTGTAAGTGTAAGTATGATATAATCTCTACATTTGGAAAGGGACAGACATTCCCTTCACACTGAAAGGAATCTGTTTCGATTCAATGACGCCTTTTGGCTTTAGTCCTGTTGCTCCTTGCTTGAAAGGGGCAGCGGACAATTTTTTTTATCGGGATATGAAAACTTTCATCTCCATATCCACAGCTGCCCTTACACCTGCTCCAAAAGATAGTCATAAACCGGTCTGACAGAGATCCGATAACCGTCTTGAGTTATCTCTCCATCATTATGGTCTGTAAGCAACAAAAGATTGTTACAGTCGGTTTTCTTAGCAGCCAACAGGAGTCCGGCTATTTCACGCTTCTTGGTCTTGTCAGAAGAAACATCATAGGATACCTGCACGGCAAGCACAGTCTTACGTCCATCGCACACAACGAAATCACATTCTCCCGATCTGTCGCTGTAATAATAAATATCGTATCCACTACTCTTATACCTGCGCAACAGTTCAAGATAGACAATCGTTTCCATACGCCAGCCGAAACTCTCACCTGCAAACGCATCCGGCCTCTTGTTCATCAGGGCAACGTCGATCGGATAGACTTTCTCGCCGGTCATTCTTAGCTTGCTTTTCGGCGAATATTTATGCAGCCCAACCAACAGATAAGCTTGGGTCAGGTAACTCAGATAATTTTTAACCGTATGGGGAGACTTGAGACCAAACGTTTCCTGCAAAGCCTTGTCAGCGGCAAAAGCCGGAGCTATATTCAGCAAATGGTGAGCCATTTGTTCGAAAGCCGACGTATGGACAACCTTGAAACGTTGCTCTATGTCGCGTTTCAGAATATTGTTGACTAACCCGTCAATATAATCTCTGTCATCATGTATAAACTGAAGTTCCGGAAATCCACCCTGCCGCATGTAATCGTCAAATGCAGAGCGACGGGCGGCTATGGCTTTAGTCGTCCTTGACTCAGTGTCTACATTTTTCACATCGCAATATTCTGCAAAAGAAAAAGGGTAGAGAGGGATTGAATGATGACGTCCAGTCAGATGCGTGGCAAGCTCACCGCTGAGCAGTTTTGCATTTGAGCCGGTTATGATGACATGAATCTGCCTGCGCAGGAGTCGGTTGACAAACAGATACCACTCCGGTATATTTTGTATCTCATCGATAAACAGGTAGTTGAAATCTCCGTTTATCTTGTAAAGGACCTCTAATACATCGTTAAGGTCATCCGCCGTCAGATGTATCAATCGTTCATCATCGAAATTGACATAAGCAAACTTAACGCCCTTACGAGTCAGTGCATTGTAACACAGTGTCGATTTCCCGCTACGCCTGACGCCTATGACAACCTGCGCCTGAGGACTGCTCAAATCTATTCTGTCTTCCTCTTTACGCTGACAAAAATGCAGAGTCTGTTTAAGCGCGAGTTCCTCTGCCTGGTCGGCCAATATCGTTTCAAGTATCCGTTTATCCATAACATTCATTTTATCAGCCACAAAGATAATAAACAATTTCGTCAAAACGCACTATTTTACATAAAATCACATTTCAGAATGCACTATTTTACATAAAACCGACCTCTCAAAACGCCTTATTTTACATAAAATCGGGGTCGCAGAATGCACTATTTTACATCTTTCGGTCGTTTGCGGCAACGTGCCGGGCATGAAAGGGAGTCATCAGGGGCGGGAGTAGAGCAATATTCCGCGCGCGGGCGCGTTATAGTATAGTACAATGAGGTTTTCCGTAACATCGGCGTGGAAGATGCGGGGTCCGGCAAGGGCGCTGCTTCTATTGGCGGTCGTGGCGCTTGTCGCGGTCTTTTCGGCATGTTCGCCAAAGAAAAACACCGCCGCCACGCGCAACTACCAGGCCTTCATCACCCGCTACAACGTCTACTTCAACGGCGACGAGCATTTCAAGGAAACCCTCAAGGAGATGGAGCGGGCCTACGAGGACGACTATTCCGCACAGGTGCTCATGCACCCGGTCGAAGCCTATTCCAACCCCAAGGCCCCGCAGCCGTCCGGCTCATTCACCCGCTCGATCGAAAAGGCTCAGAAAGCCATCCAGCTCCACAGCATCAAGAAACGTCCCCGCCGCAAACCGGGCCACAGCAACGACCCGGAATACAAGAAATGGCTCAAACGTGACGAGTACAACCCCTTCCTCCACAACGCCTGGATGATGATGGGGCGCAGCCAGTATTTCAACGGCGACTTCTTAGGCGCCGCATCGACGTTCTACTACATCGCCAAGCATTTCAGCTGGCTTCCGCAGACCGTCACCGAAGCCAAACTGTGGCAGGCACGGAGCTACTGCGCGCTTGACTGGCTTTTCGAAGCCGAAACCATACTGGTCCGCATCAAGCAGGACCAGCTGACATCGCGCCGTCTGAAAGAGCTTTACAGTTTCACCTACGCCGACTTCTACGTGCGCTCCCGTGACAATGCCAAAGCCATCCCGATGCTGCGCGAGGCCATCGGCTATGCGAGCGGTCCGCAGAAAACACGCCTGAATTTCCTTTTGGGACAGCTTTACAGCGCCGAGGGTTACGCCACAGCGGCCTACGAGGCATACAAGAAAGCCGGAAAATCGTCCGGCGCCTCATACCGCACCAAATTCAACGCCCGAATTAAGCAGAGCGAGGTGTTTCAGGGAGCCGACATCACCCCTGAGGTCAAGGCCCTGCGGCGCATGACCCGCTACGACCGCAACAAAGAGTATCTCGATCAGATCTACTACGCCATCGGCAACCTCTACCTCTCACGCCGCGACACGGCCAACGCGATCGCCAACTATGTGCTCGCAGCCGAAAAGTCGACCCGCAACGGCATCGAGAAAGCCATCTCGCAGGTGACTCTCGGCGGACTCTATTTCGACCGCCACCGCTATGACCTGGCGCAGCCCTGCTATGCCGAGGCCGTGCCGCAGCTACCCGACAACTACCCCGACATCGCCCGCATCAAACGCCGCTCGGATGTGTTGGACGAATTGGCTGTCTATTCGCAGAACGTCACCCTCAACGACTCCCTGCTGCGCCTCGCCGCCATGCCCGAAGAGCAGCAGCTGGCCGTGATCGACAAAATCATCTCCGATCTCAAGAAAAAGGAGAAAGAGGAGGCCGAGGCAGCCAAACGCGAGGAATACCTGGCGCAACAGGAGGCTTTGGGTTCGAATCTCAACAACAACTCCGCCAACGCTCCGACCACCTTCACACTCAACACAGACAAGTCGTGGTATTTCTACAACACCGCCACCCGCAACGCCGGACGCACCGACTTCCAGCGCCGCTGGGGATCGCGCAAACTCGAAAACGACTGGCGCCGCCGCAACAAATCATCATTCAGCATGGATGACTTCTCCGGCTCCGGAGAGGACGAAGAAAACGAATCGTCCGACGGCACCGAGGGCGACAGCGGCGAGACCGGAGGTGAGGAAAGCGCAGACAAGGAGCAGGCTGCCAAAGCCTCCGATCCGCATTATCGCGAATATTATCTGAAACAGATTCCAAAAACCGATGTAGAAAAGACGACTGCGGGTGAGGTGATTCAGGAAGGGCTCTATAACTCCGGCCTCATTCTCAAAGACAAACTCGAAGACTTCGATGCCGCCACTGGTGAATGGAACCGCCTGATGAGCCGCTATCCCGACAACGTCTACCGCCTCGATGTCTACTACAACCAGTATCTCATGAACGTGCGCCGCGACCATCCGGAGGAAGCCGAACGCTACCGTCAGCTGATACTCCGCGAGTTCCCCGACTCGAAATACGCCAAGGCCATGGCCGATCCGAACTACATCGACAACCTGCGCTCGATGCTTGCCCGGCAGGAGGAACTTTACGGACAGGCCTACGAGGACTATCTCGCCGACCGCAACGACCGCGTCCACGCTGCCTACGAGACTATGGCCCGCGACTATCCCCTCTCCCCTCTCGTGCCGAAATTCATGTTCCTCCACGCTTTGGCCTACGTCACTGAAAACCGCCCCGAAGAATTTGGCTCGACACTCAAGGAACTCCTTGAACGCTACCCGGAAACCGACATGACTCCGATGGCCTCGGCCTATCTCAAAGGTCTCGCCCAGGGTCGAAAACTCCACAGCGGCACCTCCAACATGCGTAGCCTGATCTGGGACATCCGCCTGACTAACGACTCCACGCTGATGGACGGCGAAGCGGCTGAAATCGACTTCACCCTCTCCCCCGATGAACCACACTATCTCGTGTTGCTCTTCTCGACGGCGCAGATCTCGCCCAACCAGCTGCTGTTTGACGTCGCCCGCCACAACTTCACAACCTATGTGGTCCGAGACTTCGATCTCGAAGTCATGAACTTCGGCCAGTTGGGCCTGCTCCTTGTCAAGGGATTTCAGAACGAAGCCGAACTCAACCACTACCGCTCGCTCCTCAATCAGGACCGCGGTGTCAGCATTCCGGAGGGAGTGCGTCCGGTTCAGATCAGCAAGAGCAACTTCGAAAAACTGCTTCAGGGAGGCGGTTCGTTCGACGACTACTTCCGCTTCATAGGCGAAGAAACCGTCCGCGAGACCCACGAATCAGTCCTCCCGCCTGATGAATACCCCTCCGCCTCGGAAATGTATGCCGAACCGGAATCCGAAGCCACTCCTCAGGCCGCACAGGAATCCACACCTGCAACCCAGCCTGCACCGACAGTTGAAACTGCCCCCGTCACCACTCAGGAGCAGCCGCAAATAGAGCCGGACCGGCAGGAGCAGCCAACACAGCAGCTCAAGGAAGAACCTAAGCAGGAGCAACCCAAGCAGCAACCGCAAAAGCAGCCTCAGGAGCTGCCCAAGAAAGAGCAACCCCAAAAGGAAGTGCCCAAAACGCCCGCTGCGCCCAAAAATCCCAGCTCTCCCACCACGCCCAGTATTCCTAAAGTTCCCAGCACTCCCAGCACTCCCAAACCTGTTCCCAAAGTTCCCAAAACGCCCGTCTACCCTGACTACCCCCTCGGCAGCGAGGGCGATGAAGACTGAGCGCCATCCACCAACCCACAACAACAAAACCGACAGCCATGTCATCAACCATACTCTGGGCCGACGATGAGATCGACCTCCTGAAACCCCACATCCTCTTTCTCAAAGGCAAAGGCTACGACGTCGTGACCGCATGCAGCGGTGCCGACGCACTTGAACTTGCCTCGCAGCAGAACTTCGACCTTATCATACTCGACGAGAACATGCCAGGCCTGACCGGCCTTGAAACCCTCCAGCGAATCAAGCTCGCCGCGCCTCACATTCCCGTCATAATGATCACCAAAAGCGAGGAAGAGAACATCATGGACCAGGCGGTAGGCAACAAGATCGCCGACTATCTGATCAAACCCGTCAACCCCAATCAGATACTCCTTTCGATCAAGAAAAACCTCCACTCCGAACGCCTCGTCTCGTCGCAGACCGGCAGTGACTACCGCCAGGAGTTCTCACGCATCTCCACAATGATCGACTCAGCCTCGACCATCGGCGACTGGATGGCACTCTATAAGCTCCTTGTCCACTGGGAAATGCAGCTCTCCGCCGCCGACACGCAGATGGACGAGCTTCTCGACATGCAGCGTAAAGATGCCGGAGCGGCGTTCGCAAAATTCATCAAAAACAACTATGCCGGATGGATAGCCGACAAAGATGCTCCCGGACGCCCGATGATGTCGCCCGACATCTTCAAAAACCGCGTGTTTCCGCTGCTTGACGCCGGCGAAAAGGTATTTTTCATCCTTATCGACAACTTCCGCTTGGACCAATGGGCCGCGGTCAAACCGCTTTTGGCCGATACATTCAACTTCAGCGAGGAACTTTACTGTTCGATCCTGCCGACAGCGACCCAATATGCCCGCAATGCGATCTTTTCCGGTCTGATGCCTGTTGACATCGAAAAAATGTTCCCCGATCTGTGGGTTGACGAGGATTCACCCGAAGGCAAAAACCTCAACGAGTCGCCGATGATAGCCACGCAATTCGAACGCTATCGCCGCCACTGCCGCTTCTCCTATACCAAGATCAACGACTCGGCCGCCGGCGAAAAACTCCTGCGTGAGTTCTCCAACCTGCTTGAAAACGATCTCAACGTCATCGTCTTCAACTTCATCGACATGCTCTCCCACGCCCGTACCGAATCGCGCATGATCCGCGAACTCGCCGCCAACAACGCCGCCTATCGCTCGATCTCCGAATCATGGTTCCGCCATTCGCCGGCAATCGAAATTTTCCGTCGCATCGCCGCCAAAGGTTATAAAATCGTACTGACCACCGACCACGGCACTGTCCGTGTCGACAACCCTATAAAGGTGGTAGGCGACAAGAACACCAACACCAACCTGCGTTATAAGATAGGAAAGAATCTCGCCTACAATGCAAAGCAGGTCTATGAGGTGAAGCAGCCGGGTCGTCTGGGTCTGCCCGCTCCCAACGTCTCCTCGACATACATTTTCGCCACCGGCCGCGACTTCTTCGCCTATCCCAACAACTACAACTACTACGTTCAGTATTACGACGGCACCTTCCAGCACGGCGGCATCTCACCCGAAGAAATGCTGATCCCGCTCATAACACTGACCGCTAAATAACACCCGATCAAAGATATATACATATATAATTAGAATCTATAATAAAGTCTACCGATATGAAAAAGATAATGATTCCCTCCGTCGAGGCCCTTCCGCAGGCCGCACAGGAATTTTTGGCCCTGATGGACGATGCAACCGTCTACACATTCGAAGGCGAGATGGGAGCCGGAAAGACCACTTTCATCAACGCGCTCTGCCGCGCTCTCGGCGTGGAGGAAGATCCGACCGGATCGCCGACCTTCTCGATCATCAACGAATACCGCTCGGACACTACCGCCGAACTCATCTACCACTTCGATCTCTACCGCATCGAGTCGCTCGAACAGGCCTTTGACATAGGCGTCGAAGACTACCTCGACTCAGGCGCCCTCTGCCTGATCGAATGGCCCGACCGCATCGACGACATACTTCCCGACGACACCGTCAGAGTTAAAATTGAAGTCCTCCCCGACGGCGCCCGCTGCCTGACCGTCGACAATCCAGCCGAAGCCTGAGCCAACGTAACCTGAAATGGAGATCATCGAACTTGAAGAGACAGCTTCGACCAACAGCTGGCTCGCGGACAGAGCGCGCGAAAGCAGCGAGGGCGTGACTGTACTCTGCCGCCGACAGACAGCCGGGCGCGGACAGCGCGGCAACAGCTGGGAATCCGAACCGGACAAGAACATCACAATGTCGCTGCTGCTCAAACCCGCCGGACTCCACCCTTCGCGCCAGTTTTTGGTATCGCAGGCCGTGTCCGTTGCGATAGTCACCGTGCTCTCGCGTTATCTTCCGGGACATGAAGTCAGTATCAAGTGGCCCAACGACATCTATGTCGGCGACCGCAAGATCTGCGGCATCCTCATCGAGAATTCCATCACCCAAAGCGGCATCAACCACTGCATTGTCGGCATGGGGATCAACGTCAACCAGAGCCGTTTCCTCTCCGATGCGCCCAATCCGGTCTCGATGACTATGCTGACGGGCCGCGAATACCCGCCGCGCGCACTGGCCGAAGAGATTGTCCGCGAGATCCTGCGTGAGACTGCGGCCATCACCGCAGACAACACCGCCGGGTTGCAGAAACGCTACTCGGCCATGCTCTGGCGCCGCAAAGGCTACTGGCCTTACACCGACAATCTGCGCGGCGAGCGGATCATGGCCCGCATCGCAGGTGTAGCCCCGGACGGCATCCTCACCCTGGAGCTGGCCGGCAGCGGAGAGACCCGCAGTTTCGCTTTCAAAGAGGTTGCCGCCTGCCTTGAGTGAACCATCACGCGGGACGGGGTGTTATAAAGTCATCTGAAAATATTTTATGACACCTTATAAAAGACTGTATTATGAACGATTTCAATGAAATAATCAACAGCGACAAGCCCACTTTGGTCGACTTTTTCGCAACATGGTGCGGTCCGTGCAAGATGCAGGGCCCAATCCTTGAACAGCTTAAAAACAAGGTAGGCGACGCCGCCAATATAGTCAAGATCGACGTTGACCGCAACCCCGATCTCTCGGCCAAATATCAGATCAGAAGCGTCCCGACACTGATCATTTTCAAAAACGGAGAGCCTCAGTGGCGTGCTTCAGGACTCCAGCAGCTTGAAATTCTCGAAGACAAACTCCGCATACAGGAGCAGCCGGGCAAATAATCGCCCGTCAGAATGGCGGCCGCAAACCGCCCTCATGCACGACATTTTAAGCTTCATCCCAATACCGAATAAAGCGAGATGCCCGGTCCGCGCAACCTATGCCACGCGGCCGGGTATTTTTATTTTGGAGGATAGATCGGGATTTCATAAATTTGTGCCCTGATAATCATCCGACATTCATCATGGCTGAAACACTTGAAATTTCCGAAATCTACCGCGCAGCACAGGTGCTCCGCGATGTAGCCCGTCATCCCCGCCTTATCGGCGTACCTAAAATCAATCCTGAAGCCGAGGTCTACCTCAAACCTGAAAACCTCCAGCACACCGGCGCGTTCAAACTCCGCGGTGCCTACTATAAAATCTCACAGCTTACCCCCGAAGAAAAAGCCCATGGCGTAATCGCCTGCTCGGCCGGCAACCATGCGCAGGGAGTGGCACTCGCCGCAACCCGCAACGGCATCAAGTCGATCATCTGCCTTCCCGCAGGAGCACCGATCTCCAAAATCGAGGCGACAAAGCGTCTCGGTGCGGAAGTATGTCTCGTGCCCGGTGTCTACGACGACGCATATCAGAAAGCGCTCGAACTCCAGAAAGAGCACAACTACACTCTGATCCATCCTTTCGACGACCTCAAGGTGATAGCCGGACAGGGCACCATCGGCCTTGAAATCCTCGAAGAGATGCCCGATGTCGAGGCTGTCATTGTCCCCATCGGCGGCGGAGGTCTCATCGCAGGCATAGCATTCGCCCTCAAGCAGCTCAAACCAGATGTGAAAGTCTACGGCGTCCAGGCCGAAGGCGCTCCCTCGATGTTCCGTTCAGTCAAGGCCGGTGAGCGCGAACGTCTCGACAAGGTGGCGACCATAGCCGACGGTATCGCCGTTAAGGAACCGGGAGTCAATACTTTCGATTTCTGCTCGAAGTATGTCGACGAGATCGTGACCGTCAGTGAAGACGAAATCGCCGCTGCCATCCTCGCGCTGATCGAACAGCAGAAACTTGTGGCCGAAGGCGCAGGCGCTGTATCTGTTGCCGCCGCCATGTTCGACAAGGTTCCCATCAAGGGCAAAAAAACTGTCTGCGTTGTTTCTGGCGGCAACATCGACGTGACCATTCTCAACCGTGTCATTACCCGCGGCCTCGTCAAGAGCGGACGCAACTGTACTCTCACACTCGACCTCACCGACCAGCCCGGTCAGCTTTCGGGAGTCTGCCGCGTATTGGGCGAAAACGGAGCCAACATCATCTCCGTGACCCACGAACGCAACTCGCACATGACCTCCATCAACGGCTGTCTGATCCGTGTCGAAGTCGAGACCCGCAACAACGAGCACATCGACATCCTGCGCAACGCCCTCTCCACCGCCGGCTACCACGTAGTCTGAACCAATCGACCTGAATCAGCCTTATATAAGAGTATAATTCACTATCAACCAGAATCCACTCATATAAATATATATGTATCGACGCTTCAATTATATGCGGCTGCTGCCTGCGGCCGCCCTGCTGTGCGGACTCCTCTCTGTCAGCAGCTGCAAGACCAATGAGAACAACTACCGTCAGGCTTATGAGACGGCAGTTGCCAAAAACCGCGAGGCTTCGGGAGTGGATTCGACAATCTATGCGCGCATTCGCAACAGCGCCCGCACGTCGGACCTCGTTGTCGGCTCGGATTCGCTGCCGATGCGGACCGAATATGTGGGGTACACTGAAAACGGGGGAGCCTCACGCGAGATGCTGAAACGCTACAATGTGGTTGTCGGACAGTTCAAGCAGGTATTCAACGCCCGCGAAATGCGCGCGCGGCTCCAGGCCAACGGCTACCCGGAAGCCTTCATAATCCACACCCGCGAACCGCTCTATTACGTCTGCACCGCAACCTGTCAGAGCGCGGAGGATGCGGCTGCGGCATTCGACAAGATCAGAAACGACAAGTCTATCGTGCTCCGTCCGCCGGTTCCTTTCATTCTTCGCCCCGCACATATAGCAAGACAATGACAACCGCCACGCGGTAACAATAACGAAAGCGCCTTCAGGAATGCGACACTGAATTGTGTCAGCCCTGAAGGCGCTTTCTGTATACGGTTGTGAAGGAGTCCTCTCCCGCTATTTCTTCGGAGCGGAAAGATAGGACCGGTATAGTGCAGGATCATTGATGATCTCGACGGCAGTCGCAAATGTCGGATCAAGAGGACCTACGACACGCGAATAGGTCGACTGCTCGTAGATGTCACGGCCGATCAGACCTTTGATGATGGCCCTCAACAAAGGCTCGGAACGGCGATATTGCTCTTCGTCATACTTGACGCCGTCAGCGGTGCCCCGGTCTATAAGACCCTGCATGATCTCCGGGGTGACGGTGAATTTCGCGATATAGAGATCTTCTGTCGGATAAGCGCTCTTGATTTTGGCACGGTTGGCGTCGACATAGTTGACAGTAAAATTGTTGACGGCGCCTTTGGCGATCAGGTCGCGGTAATAGGGCGAATACATCGTCGTGTCGATAGGCACAAACTTGTCGGGCATGATGCCTCCGCCGCCATAGACCGGACGATGGAGCCGGCGCGTATAGAAGCGCAGCGAATCGGCAAAGTGGTGGATGCTGTCGGCATTGGTAAGCTCACCGGCGTTGAAGCGGTTGATCATGTCGAGCTGATAGTTCTCGTCATCGCCGTCGACATAAGGCTTCTGTATGCAGCGACCCGACGGGGTGTGGTAGCGTGAGACAGTCAGACGCATCATCGAGCCGTCGGGAAAGGGGAAGGGACGCTGCACGAGACCCTTGCCGAAAGTACGGCGGCCGACTATCACAGCGCGGTCGTTGTCCTGAAGGGCACCGGAAAGAATCTCGCTTGCCGAGGCCGAATACTGGTTGACCATCACCACCACGCGACCGTTGAGGAACGAGCCGTTTTTCTCTGTGACATACTCCGCGGTGCCGTTCTTAGGAGATTCGGTGTAGACGACAAGATCACCCTTGCGCAGGAACATGTCGGAAATATCAGTCGCGGGACGCATGTAACCGCCGCCGTTGTCAGCAAGGTCAAGAATCAGGTGACGCATCCCCTTTTTCTTCAGTTTTGCCATGGCGTCGCGCACCTCATCGGCTGTCGCTTCGGCAAAACGGCTGATGCTGATATAGCCCACGGAGTCGTTGACCATATAGGAGGTCTCGACACTGTAAATAGGAATATTGTCGCGCACAACGCGGAATTCAAGCAGACCGGGATTACCCTTGCGCAGGACCTTAAGATTGGCTACGGTGCCTTTCGGACCGCGGAGCACCTTCATGATATCGTTGTTCTTCATCTTGACACCTGAGATTACGGTGTCGTTGCAGGAGATGATACGGTCGCCGGGAATGATGCCGACCTTTTCGGAGGGGCCGCCCGCCACGGATTCGATGACATAGAGCGTGTCGTTGTTCATCTGAAAGCGGATACCGATGCCGGAGAAGTTTCCGTCGAGCGGTTCTGTCAGCTCGCGGGTCTCTTCCGGAGACGAGTATGTCGAGTGTGGATCGAGGGTCTTGAGCATTGCGACGATAGCCTCTGTTACGACTTTTGCGGTGTCGATCCGGTCGACGTAATACGACTCTATGATCTGTTCGGCATAGCGGAGTTTACGTTCCGGCGTAAACTGAATCTGCCCAAGCGAAGTCAGGCAGACGGCAATAAGGAGTATTGTTGAAAAAAACAGTTTTTTCATCTGTTAGGGATTCTGACAAGTATATCTTAGGGGTTGTTTATTTTTCGGTTGCAGGCTGAGGTAGAAATTCGCTGACATCGCGGCCATATGACCGGAGTTCGCGCACCATCGACGAGGATACGGAGGCATATTCCGGCAGCGTGAAAAGTAGAAGGGTCTCTATGCCTGAAATACGGCGGTTGATGTCGGCGAGGTTGCGCTCATATTCGAAATCGACTGTCGAACGGACTCCGCGCAGCATCCAGCGGGCGCCTTCGGCTTCGCAGACGTCGACCGTCAGACCCGAATAGGCGATGACGCTGACTTTCGGTTCGGAGGCATAGAGGGAACGTATAGCTTCGACCCGCTGTGCAGTCTCGTCGCCGCTGTCCTTGTGTGCATTGACCCCGACGGCTATGACCACGCGGTCGAACAGCGGCAGTACGCGCGCGACCAGCGACTGATGGCCCACCGTGAAGGGGTTGAATGAACCGGGAAACAGAATTGTGTGCATAGTCTTTTTATCCTATCTGGGAGTCATCCTCAACAACAAGGTTGTCGATGATAAAGTTCTGACGCTCCATAGTGTTCTTGCCCATGTAGAATTCGAGCAGTTCGGCCACGGCGTCCTCCTTGCGGAGCGTGACGCGGTCGAGACGCATGTCGGGACCGATGAAGCCGCGGAATTCCTCAGGAGAGATCTCGCCGAGACCTTTGAATCGGGTGATCTCCGCATTGTCTCCGAGCTTTTCGATAGCGGCCACGCGCTCCTCGTCAGTGTAGCAGTAGTAAGTGTCCTCGGTGGTTCCTGCCGATCCGCGGGCGCCGCGCTTGGTGGTCTTGTGATTGCGCACACGGAAGAGTGGTGTCTGGAGCACGTAGAGATGGCCTTTCTTGATCATGTCCGGGAAGAACTGGAGGAAGAATGTCAGCAGCAGCAGACGTATGTGCATACCGTCGACATCGGCATCGGTGGCGATGATCACGTTGTTGTAGCGCAGACCGTCGATCCCCTCCTCGATGTTCAGAGCGGCCTGGAGGAGGTTGAACTCATCGTTCTCGTAGAGGATCTTGGCCGGAACACCGTAGGAGTTTTTCGGCTTGCCTCGCAGCGAGAACACGGCCTGGGTCTCGACGTTGCGGATCTTAGTGATCGAACCGGCTGCTGAATCACCCTCGGTGATGAAGATCGACGATGCGAGTTTCTTCTCTTCGTTTCCACGTGTGTCGTTGAGATGCACACGGCAGTCAAGGAGCTTTTTGTTGTGTAGGTTGGCCTTTTTCTGCTTCTCGCGGGCAAGTTTGGTGATGCCGGCCATTGCCTTACGGTCGCGCTCGCTCTCCTGGACTTTTTTCAGGATGATGTCGGCGATGTCAGTATTGCGGTGGAGATAGTTGTCAAGTTCGGTCTTGATAAAGTCCCCAACGAATTTAGCCACGGTGGGACCATCGGGCCCCATATCGCGGCTTCCGAGCTTGGTTTTGGTCTGCGACTCGAACACAGGTTCCTCGACTTTGATGGAGACTGCGGCGATCATGCCGTTGCGGATGTCGGAGTAGTCGAAATCGCGCTTGAAATATTCTTTCAGCGTTCGGGATACCGATTCCTTGAAGGCTGTAAGGTGTGTGCCACCCTGAGTGGTGTGCTGACCGTTGACGAAGGAGTAGTATTCCTCGCCGCGCTGGTTGGCATGGGTTATGGCCACCTCTATGTCATCCCCCTTAAGATGAATCGGCGGATAGAGAGGATCGGTGGTCATGTTGTCGCGCAACAGATCGAGCAGACCGTGACGCGAGATGTAGCGCTTGCCGTTGAAAATGATGGCGAGGCCGGTATTGAGGAAAGTATAGTTCTTGATCAGCGGAATGATGAACTCATCGCGGTAAGCATAGTCGCGGAAGATGCTTGAGTCAGGAGTGAAGCGCACCAATGTGCCATTGGCCTCGGTGGTAGGCTCGATCTCGCTCTCCTCCACTATGTCGCCGCAGCGGTAGAGCACGCTTTTCATCTGCCCGTCACGGACACTGCAAATGAAAAACTCTGTCGAAAGGGCATTGACAGCTTTGATACCGACACCGTTGAGGCCCACGGATTTCTTGAAAGCCTTGGAATCGTATTTACCGCCGGTGTTCATCTTCGACGAGACATCGACGAGTTTGCCGAGGGGCACGCCGCGGCCAAAGTCGCGCACAGTGACGGTGCCGTCGGCCACGTCGACAAGTATCTGCTTTCCGAAGCCCATCATGTATTCGTCGATGGCGTTGTCGAGCACTTCCTTGATGAGGACATAGATGCCGTCGTCGAAGTTCGAACCGTCGCCGAGCTTGCCGATATACATGCCGGGACGCCGGCGGATATGCTCCTTCCAGTCAAGAGTCTTTATATCGTCTTCATCATAGTCGGCCGCACCGACGGCAGAAGCCGCACCGGCAGCCTCCACATCGTCAAAATCCTCCGTGATGAATTCTTCGTTTTCGGTCATGGTAGATCAGAAAAATTGATATACTGCAAATTTACGAAATTTTCACCGATTAAGCAACGTACAGAAAAGACAATTGCGGCTAAGGGCCGCGTTAGCGGTCCAAAGAATTCAGGCCACAGCAAGGGCGCCGTAAGTGTCCGCTGCTGTGGCAACCGAAAATTCCCGGTTTACAAGAGCGCCGTAGGTGCGAAACAGTTTCGCACCTACAGCGCTCTTAATTCTTTATATGCCATCCATTAACCACAGCGGCGAACCCCTACGGGGCTCTTGCAGTGGCCTGGATTCTTCACGCTGCTACGCAGCTTTGACGGTAATGCATCTCACGACCCCAGGCGCCAAACCCTACGCAGCTTTGACGAAAATGCGTCTTCCAAAAACGCAAGTCACCCCCTGCCGGTCGGGGGGACTGACAGGAGGTGACTGTGGAGGTTATCGCTTGTCTCTACCAGTGGAGAGACGCGGGGATCAGAGTTCGGTGTGGGCTACGTCAACGACTTCAGGGGCGTCGTCGGAGGAAACTACGGGGATGTCAAAGGCGTCCTCGATGTCGTCCTTGCCGCCGACTACGATGCGTTCGTAAGAGCGGAGACCGGTACCTGCGGGGATAAGGTGACCGCAGATGACGTTTTCCTTCATGCCTACGAGGTAGTCGACCTTGCCGTTGATGGCAGCTTCGTTGAGCACTTTGGTCGTTTCCTGGAAGGATGCGGCCGACATGAACGACGAAGTCTGGAGAGCGGCGCGGGTGATACCCTGAAGGATCTGTTCGGAGGTTGCGGGCTGGGCATCGCGTACCTGGATCGGACGGAGGTCACGGCGCTTGAGCGATGAGTTCTCGTCGCGGAGCTTGCGCGCAGTGATGATCTGACCGGGCTTGACGTTTTCGCTGTCGCCGGCGTCGGTGACAACTTTCTTGCCCCAGATGCGGTCGTTCTCATCCATGAAGTCGCGCTTGTCGACAACCTGCTGTTCGAGGAAGTTGGTGTCGCCCGGATCGAGGATGTTGACCTTGCGCATCATCTGACGCACGATGACTTCAAAATGCTTGTCATTGATCTTCACACCCTGCATACGGTAGACGTCCTGAACCTCGTTGACGATGTATTCCTGAACGGCTGTCGGACCCATGATGTTGAGGATGTCGGCCGGGGTGATGGCTCCGTCGGAAAGCGGAGTACCTGCACGCACGTAGTCGTTCTCCTGAACAAGTATCTGCTTCGACAGGGGCACGAGATATTTCTTAGTCTCGCCGAGTTTCGATGTAACGGAGATCTCGCGGTTGCCGCGCTTAACCTTGCCGAACTTGACTTCGCCGTCAATTTCCGAAACGATGGCGGGGTTCGACGGGTTGCGGGCCTCGAAGAGCTCGGTCACACGGGGAAGACCACCGGTGATGTCACCGGCAGAACCGGCGGCACGCGGAATCTTGACGAAAATTTCGCCGGGTTTGAGTTCGGCGTTCTCGTCGACCATGAGGTGGGCGCCCACAGGGAGAGCATAAGTGCGGAGGATCTGGCCGTTGGCATCGACGATGTTGGCTTCGGGCACTTTGCCGCGTTCCTTGGACTCGATGATGATCTTTTCGCGGAGACCGGTCTGTTCGTCAGAGTCGACACGGTAGGTGACGTTTTCAACGAGGTTGACATACTGAACCTTACCACCGGCTTCGCTGACGATGACGGCGTTGAAGGGGTCCCATTCGCAGATCACATCGCCTTTCTTGACACGGGCGCCGTTGTCGAAGAAGAGCTTGGCACCGTAGGGGATATTGGCATTGGTAAGCATCATCTTGGTGGTCGGGTCGATAATACGCATTTCTGCGAGTCGGCCGATGACCACATCGACATTGCGTCCCTTGGCGTCAACTTCATCGGTCTGCACGGTACGGAGTTCGTCGATTTCAAGGATACCGTCATAGCGCGAGGTGAGCGAGTTGACGGCGGCGATATTGGAGGCGACACCACCGACGTGGAATGTACGGAGGGTCAGCTGGGTACCGGGCTCGCCGATGGACTGTGCGGCGATCACGCCGACAGCTTCGCCCATCTGCACCATGCGGTGGGTGGCAAGGTTGCGTCCGTAGCATTTGGCGCAGACACCTTTCTTTGACTCGCAGGTGAGGACCGAACGAATCTCGACGGATTCGATCGGCGACTCGTTGATGCGGTCGGCGGCTGCGTCGTTGATCTCTTCGCCGGCGGCGACGATAACCTCGCCGTTGGTGGGATCGACGATGTCATGAACCGAAACACGGCCGAGGATACGCTCGCCGAGCGAAGCGACAACTTCGTCGTTGTTCTTGATCTCGGTGCAGACGAGTCCGCGGAGGGTTCCGCAGTCCTCCTCGTTGATGATGACGTCGTGGGCCACGTCGACGAGACGACGGGTAAGATAACCGGCGTCGGCTGTCTTGAGCGCGGTGTCGGCAAGACCCTTACGGGCACCGTGGGTTGAGATGAAGTATTCGAGCACCGAAAGACCTTCCTTAAAGTTGGCAAGAATCGGGTTTTCGATGATCTGACCGCCTTCGGCACCGCTCTTCTGAGGCTTGGCCATAAGACCACGCATACCGGAGAGCTGACGGATCTGGTCTTTAGAACCACGGGCACCGGAGTCGAGCATCATATATACAGGGTTGAAGCCCTGCTTGTCGGCCGAGATCTGCTTCATGAGGGTGTCGGCCAGACGGGAGTTGACGTGTGTCCAGATGTCGATGATCTGGTTGTAGCGTTCGTTGTTGGTGATGAAGCCCATCGAGTAGTTGTTGAGGACTTCCTGAACCTGCTCGTAACCTTCGCGCACGTACTGCTCTTTTTCGGCCGGAATGAGGACGTCGCCGAGGTTGAACGACAGACCGCCCTTGAAGGCCATGTAGTAACCGAGGTTCTTGATGTCATCAAGGAACTGTGCGGAACGGGGAATACCGCAGTGCTTGATGACGCGTGAGATGATGGTACGCAGAGATTTCTTCGAGAGGATCTCGTTGACATAGCCGATCTCTTTCGGCACATAGCGGTTGACGAGCACACGGCCTACGGAGGTGTTCTCTACGAGGTGTTTGATCGGGTTGCCGAATTCGTCGATGTCGTCGACCACTACCGAAACAGGTGCGTGGAGGGTGACACGGCCTTCGTTGTAGGCGATCTCAGCCTCTTCGGGACCGTAGAATTTCAGGCCTTCGCCCTTGTCGCCCTTACGGAGCTTGGTGATATAGTAGAGACCGAGCACCATGTCCTGAGAGGGGACGGTGATAGGCGCGCCGTTGGCGGGGTTGAGGATGTTGTGCGAACCGAGCATGAGGAGCTGGGCCTCAAGGATCGCTTCGTTGCCGAGGGGAAGGTGGACTGCCATCTGGTCACCGTCGAAGTCGGCGTTGAATGCCGTACATGCGAGCGGGTGGAGCTGAATGGCCTTGCCTTCGATCATCTTGGGCTGGAAGGCCTGGATGCCGAGTCGGTGAAGTGTCGGGGCACGGTTGAGAAGCACGGGGTGACCTTTCATCACGTATTCAAGGATGTCCCATACGACGGGTTCCTTGCGGTCGACGATCTTCTTGGCCGACTTGACGGTCTTGACGATGCCGCGTTCGATGAGTTTGCGGATGACAAAGGGCTTATAAAGCTCGGCTGCCATGTTTTTGGGGATACCGCACTCGTGCATCTTCAGTTCGGGACCTACGACGATAACCGAACGGGCCGAGTAGTCGACACGCTTACCGAGGAGGTTCTGACGGAAGCGGCCCTGCTTGCCCTTGAGCGAGTCAGAGAGCGATTTGAGAGGACGGTTTGCTTCGGTCTTGACAGCCGACGACTTGCGCGAGTTGTCAAGGAGCGAGTCGACGGCTTCCTGAAGCATACGCTTTTCGTTGCGGAGGATGACGTCGGGCGCCTTGATCTCGATGAGTCGTTTGAGTCGGTTGTTACGGATGATGACGCGACGATAGAGGTCGTTGAGGTCGGAAGTGGCGAAGCGACCGCCGTCCAGGGGAACGAGGGGGCGGAGTTCAGGCGGGATCACAGGCACGGCCTGGAGGATCATCCATTCAGGACGGTTGCGTTCGCGCGATGAACGGAACGATTCAACCACCTGAAGACGCTTGAGTGCTTCGGTCTTGCGCTGCTGCGAGCCTTCGGAGTTGGCCTGGTCGCGCAGGGCATAGGAGAGATCGTCGAGGTTGAGATCCTTGAGGAGGTCATAGATGGCCTCGGCACCCATCTTGGCGATAAACTTGTTGGGATCGCTGTCGTCAAGGAGCTGGTTTTCGCGGGGAAGACGGTCGATGATCTCGAAGTATTCCTCTTCGGAGAGGAGGTCGAGACGCTGCACAGGTTTCTCGCCCTCGGCGGCAATGCCGGGGTTGATGACCACGTAGCGCTCGTAGTAGATGACTGCGTCGAGTTTCTTCGAGGGAAGACCCAAGAGGTAGCCGATCTTATTGGGCAGAGAGCGGAAATACCAGATGTGGGCTACGGGAACCACGAGTTTGATGTGGCCCATGCGCTCACGGCGGACTTTCTTTTCGGTCACTTCAACACCGCAACGGTCGCAGACAATGCCTTTGTAGCGGATGCGCTTGTACTTGCCGCAATGGCATTCGAAGTCCTTGACGGGACCGAAAATGCGCTCGCAGAAGAGGCCGTCGCGCTCAGGCTTGTAGGTGCGGTAGTTGATGGTCTCAGGTTTTAACACCTCGCCGCTCGACTTCTCAAGAATCTCCTCAGGCGAAGCGAGCCCGATGGAGATCTTTGAGAAACTGTTTTTTTGCTTATTGTCTTTTCTAAAAGCCATATATATAATATGAAAACAATGTTAAAATTAAGGATGTCGCCGTGGCTGACATTACTGCTCAAGGTTGATGCTGAGACCGAGGCCGCGGAGCTCGTGGAGAAGCACGTTGAGCGATTCGGGGATTCCTGCCGGTGGCATAGCCTCGCCTTTGACAATCGCCTCGTAGGTCTTGGAGCGGCCTGTGACGTCGTCGGACTTGACAGTGATGATCTCCTGGAGAATGTGGGCGGCACCGAATGCTTCGAGCGCCCAGACTTCCATCTCACCGAAACGCTGGCCACCGAACTGGGCTTTACCGCCGAGAGGCTGCTGGGTGATGAGTGAGTACGGACCGATCGAGCGGGCGTGCATCTTGTCTTCAACCATGTGACCGAGCTTAAGCATGTAGATCACACCTACGGTAGCGGGCTGGTCAAAGCGTTCGCCTGTGCCGCCGTCGTAGAGGTAGGTCTTGCCGTAGCGGGGAAGTCCTGCTTTGTCAGTCCATTCGTTGAGGTCTTCGAGAGTAGCGCCGTCGAAGATCGGGGTGGCGAATTTCTCGCCGAGTTCACGGCCGGCCCATCCGAGCACGGTTTCGAAAATCTGACCGAGGTTCATACGCGAAGGCACACCCAGCGGGTTGAGGACAATGTCGACCGGAGTACCGTCGGCGAGGAAAGGCATGTCTTCCTGACGCACGATGCGCGAAACGATACCCTTGTTGCCGTGACGTCCTGCCATCTTGTCACCGACGCTGATCTTACGCTTCTTGGCCACGTAAACCTTGGCGAGCTTCATGATGCCTGAGGGCAGCTCGTCGCCGATCGAGATGTCGAACTTCTTGCGGCGGAGTTCGGCGTCGATCTCCTTGGATTTGCGCAGGTAGTTGACGATGGTGGCGCGGATCATGTCGTTCTTGTGAGCATCGGCAGTCCACTTCGAGAGGTTGATGGTGTCGTAGTCGATCTCACGCAGGGTAGCGGCAGAGAACTTGGCACCCTTCGGGATGACATCGGTTCCGAGGAAGTCTTTCACACCCTGCGAGGTCTTGCCGTTGGTGAGAGTCATGAGCTTCTCTACCAGGAGATCCTTGAGTGCGTTGAGACGGTCTTCGTATTCTTCGTCGAGCTTGGGCAGAACGGCGCTTGCGCTCTTCTTGGTCTTTTTCTTTTCGGCTTTCTGGAAAAGATAGGTACCGATAACCACGCCCTTGAGAGAGGGAGATGCCTTGAGAGAGGCGTCTTTCACGTCGCCGGCCTTGTCGCCGAAGATGGCGCGGAGGAGTTTTTCTTCCGGAGTGGGATCGCTTTCGCCCTTCGGGGTGATCTTACCGATCATGATGTCGCCGGGAACGATGTGGGCGCCCACGCGAATGATGCCGCGCTCGTCGAGATCCTTGGTGGCGTCTTCAGAGACGTTGGGGATGTCGGAAGTGAGTTCCTCCATGCCTCGTTTGGTCTCGCGGACTTCAAGGGTGTATTCGTCGACATGGACAGAGGTGAGGATGTCTTCGCGCACTACGCGTTCGTTGAGCACGATGGCGTCCTCATAGTTATAACCCTTCCAGGGCATGAAGGCAACCTTGAGGTTGCGGCCGAGAGCGAGTTCGCCCTTTTCGGTTGAATAACCTTCGGTGAGGATGTCACCCTTCTTGACACGCTGGCCCTTGTTGCAGATCGGGCGCAGGTCAATGGTAGTGCTCTGGTTGGTCTTGCGGAACTTGGGAAGATGATATTCCTTGACGCTGTCTTCGAACGAAACGAATTCCTCGTCTTCGGTGCGGTCATAGCGGATGCGGATGACAGTGGCGTCGACAAATTCGATTGTACCCTCACGCTCAGCCATGATCTGGGTGCGGCTGTCGCGGATGAGCTGGCCTTCGATGCCGGTGCCGACGATCGGAGACTCGCTGCGGAGCAGAGGCACTGCCTGACGCATCATGTTCGATCCCATGAGGGCGCGGTTTGCGTCGTCGTGTTCGAGGAAGGGGATGAGCGATGCGGCGATAGAGGCGATCTGTGTCGGCGATACGTCCATGAGCTCTACCTGATCCGGAGAGACGATAGGGAAGTCGGCGTCCATACGGGCTTTGACGCGGTCGTTGAGGAACTTGCCTTCATCGTTGACGGGAGCGTTACCCTGGGCGATGACTTTGCCTTCCTCGATCTCGGCGGTCAGATATACGACTTCGTCGTTCTTGAGATTGACCACACCGTCCTTGACTTCGCGGTAAGGGGTCTCGATGAAGCCGAGATCGTTGATCTTGGCATAGACACAGAGCGAGGAGATAAGACCGATGTTCGGGCCTTCAGGGGTTTCGATCGGACAGAGACGGCCGTAGTGGGTATAGTGTACGTCACGGACCTCGAAGCCGGCGCGCTCACGCGAAAGACCGCCGGGGCCGAGGGCCGACATACGGCGCTTGTGAGTGATTTCGGCCAGCGGGTTGGTCTGGTCCATGAACTGCGAGAGGGCGTTGGTGCCGAAGAATGTATTGATGACGCTCGAAATTGTCTTGGCGTTGATCAGGTCGATCGGGGTGAAGACTTCGTTGTCACGGACATTCATGCGCTCGCGGATGGTGCGCGACATGCGGGCGAGACCTACGTTGAACTGGTTGTAGAGCTGTTCGCCTACGGTACGCACACGACGGTTGCTCAGGTGGTCAATATCGTCGACATCGGTCTTCGAGTTGATGAGCTCGATGAGATATTTGATAATGGCGATGATGTCTTCCTTTGTGAGCACCTTGACATCCATAGAAGTAGTGAGGCCGAGCTTCTTGTTGATACGGTAGCGGCCCACTTCACCGAGGTCATAACGCTTTTCAGAGAAGAAAAGGTTTGTGATGACTTCGCGCGCGCTGGCATCGTCCGGCGGCTCGGCGTTGCGCAGCTGCCGGTAGATGTACTGGATTGCTTCCTTCTCCGAGTTGGATGTATCCTTCTGGAGAGTGTTGAATATGATGGAGTAGTCGGATGTGTTGGCGTCTTCCTTGTGGAGGAGTACGGTCTGCACACCCGAATCGAGAATTTCCTGAATGTTCTCTTCTTCAAGGACTGTTTCACGGTCGAGGATTACATCGTTACGCTCGATCGAAACAACTTCGCCGGTATCTTCGTCAACGAAGTCCTCGACCCAGGTCTTGAGCACACGGGCTGCGAGCTTGCGGCCTACGGCTTTCTTGAGATTGGTCTTGTTGACCTTGATCTCCTCGGCAAGACCGAAGATCTCGATGATGTCCTTGTCACTTTCGAGGCCGATCGCACGCAGAAGAGTGGTTACGGGGAGTTTCTTCTTGCGGTCGATGTAGGCATACATGACGTTGTTGATGTCAGTGGCAAACTCAATCCAGCTGCCGCGGAAGGGGATGATACGGGCGCTGTAAAGTTTGGTACCGTTGGCGTGGGTGCTCTGTCCGAAGAACACACCGGGCGAACGGTGGAGCTGCGACACGACAACGCGCTCGGCGCCGTTGATGACAAAGGTACCCTTGTCAGTCATGTAAGGGATCGGGCCGAGATAGACGTCCTGTATCACGGTAGCGAAGTCCTCATGGTCAGGGTCGGTACAGTAAAGTTTGAGTTTGGCCTTGAGGGGAACGCTGTAAGTCAGACCGCGTTCAAGACACTCGTCGATAGTGTAGCGCGGAGGATCGATGTAGTAGTCAAGGAACTCAAGTACAAAGTTGTTGCGGGTGTCGGCGATGGGGAAGTTTTCGGCAAACACCTTGAAGAGTCCCTCGTTTTTTCTTTTTTCCGGGGGAGTGTCAAGCTGAAGAAAGTCCTGGAATGACTTCAGCTGCACCTCCAGAAAGTCGGGATAAGGGAGAGGATTTTTAACCGACGCGAAATTGACGCGGGGTTTTGCTAAAGTGATATCTGACATCTAAAAAGAAGGATAATGAATTAAGATTTTTTAACTCCAAAAATTCGATGTGACGAAGAGTATGAGGACGGTTCGGGGCCTAAAAGGCTAAAAAGTAAGTAGTTTTACCCATTTCCGGGTGCAAACTTTTATTTTTAAATATAAATAATTATGATTTTTTATATTTACCCGTCTATTGTAACGCAAATAGGTTAAGAAACTCCCTGACGGGAGAATCTTAACCCATTATAGCATTAAAGGAGTATGCTTATTTGAGCTCTACTTCAGCACCTGCTTCTTCGAGCTGCTTCTTGAGGCCTTCGGCATCAGCCTTAGCGACGCCTTCCTTAACTACTGAGGGAGCACCGTCAACCATTTCCTTAGCTTCCTTGAGGCCAAGACCGGTGAGTTCCTTAACGAGCTTAACAACGGCGAGCTTAGAAGCACCGGCTGATTTGAGGACTACGTCGAAAGAAGTTTTTTCTTCTTCAGCAGCAGCACCAGCAGCGGGGCCGGCAGCAACGGCAACAGCAGCAGCTGCGGGTTCGATACCGTAAGTTTCCTTGAGGATCTGAGCAAGTTCGTTTACTTCCTTAACGGTGAGGTTAACAAGTTGTTCTGCAAAAGCATTAAGATCTGCCATGATTTTATAGTTTTATTTGTTGTTTTTTAATTTAAAAATATTGGGGAGTGGGGAGAGAGGCTGTCGATAGAGTGGAGCGCGAAGCTTAGGCCTCCTTCTTCGAAAGAGTTTCGAGGATGCCGTGAAGTTTTGTGCCGCCTGAAGTGATGGCGGAAATAACGTTCTTGGCGGGAGACTGGAGAAGTGCAACCACGTCGGCGATGAGTTCGTTCTTGCTCTTGATTGCGCAGAGAGCGTCGAGCTGATCCTCGCCCATGTAGATTGTTTCTTCAACGTAAGCGGCTTTGAGGCGGGGAAGGACAGCGTCCTTGTCGGCCTTGCGGATCTCCTTAAGAAGCTTGGCGGGGGCATTGCCCACGTTTGCGAGCATCAAAGAGGTTGATCCGTGAAGTGCTCCGTAGAGTTCAGTGTAATCGCCTTCAAGTGATTCGAGCGCCTTGTGAAGAAGAGTGTTCTTCACGACCATGAGCTTGATGTCGGCCTTGTTGCAGGCACGGCGGAGGTCAGTGGTCTTTTCAGCGTCGAGACCGGCGGTTTCAGTGAGGTAGAAGCAGCTATACTCCTGAATAGTTTTAGCTATATTCTCAATAGCAATGATTTTATCTTCCTTTTTCATTTTGTACAGTCAGCTTAAGAAGTTATTCGTCGATCGACTTGGGGTCAATCTTGATACCCGGACTCATTGTGCTCGAAAGATAAATGCTCTTGATATAGGTTCCCTTTGCAGCAGCAGGCTTGAGTTTGATCAGAGTGTTGATGAATTCACGCACATTGTCGGTAGCGGCAGCAGCGTCGAAAGATACTTTGCCAACTGAGGAGTGAACGATACCGTTCTTGTCAACCTTGAAGTCGATCTTACCTTTCTTTACTTCTTCAACAGCCTTGGCAACGTCGTTGGTCACAGTACCGCTCTTGGGGTTAGGCATGAGGCCACGGGGACCGAGAACACGGCCGAGGGCACCGATCTTACCCATGATAGCGGGCTGAGTGATGATCACGTCGACATCGGTCCAGCCACCTTTGATCTTATCAATATATTCGTCAAGACCTACATAGTCTGCGCCGGCAGCCTTAGCGGCAGCTTCAGCGTCTGAGTTGCAGAGCACGAGAACGCGCACCTGCTTACCGGTTCCGTGGGGAAGTGTGACAACACCACGAACCATCTGGTTAGCCTTACGGGGATCGACTCCGAGGCGAACATCCACGTCAAGAGAAGCGTCGAATTTGGTGAAAGTGATTTCTTTCACGAGGCTCACTGCTTCAGCAAGTGTATAAACCTTTCCGGCTTCAACCTTTTCCTGGGCAATCTTTTGATTTTTCGTCAGTTTACTCATGTCAATTGAAGTTTAGAGGTTTTCGGGGAATGTTCCTTTCACGGTGATACCCATGCTTCTGGCTGTTCCGGCAACCATACGCATTGCCGAAGCTACGTTGAAACAGTTCAAATCGGGCATTTTGTCCTCGGCAATCGCCTTCACCTGATCCCAGGTGATTTCACCGACTTTCTTACGATTGGGCTGAGCGGAACCGCTTTTGAGCTTTGTAGCCTCAAGGAGCTGGATAGCTACCGGAGGAGTCTTGACAACGAAGTCGAAGCTCTTGTCAGTGTAATAGGTGATTACGACAGGAAGGACCTTACCGGCCTTGTCCTGGGTGCGGGCATTAAACTGCTTGCAAAACTCCATGATGTTGATGCCCTTTGAACCAAGAGCAGGACCAACTGGAGGTGAAGGATTTGCGGCTCCTCCTTTGATTTGCAATTTGATCTGTCCAGCAATTTCTTTAGCCATGATAAATCTAAATTTTGTTAATGATTCGGTTAAAACGATGACGTCTGTCCTTTCACCAAGACATCTCCCCGACTGCTTTCGTAACCAAGAGCCGGAGAGCCATCCTTAACAGGGGGGCCGGAAACTGCGTCATCTCCCGTGGTACCGGATCGCGCCTTTCAGCGAGGCCGATACCGCGCGATGATTATTCACGCTCTACCTGCGAATTTTCGAGTTCCAACGGAGTTTTACGTCCGAAGATCTTAACCATAACCTTAAGCTTCTTCTTCTCGCGGTTGACTTCCTCAATGGTTCCGGAGAATCCGCTGAAAGGACCGAAAGTCACTTTCACGGTCTCGCCCACCATGTAGTCGTTGCCTTCGTCGGTTGCGTCAATCATTTCATCGGCGGTCCCCATCATTCGGAGCACCTCGCTTTCGCGAAGAGCCTCAGGGGCAGCATTCTTGCCGCGTCCACGAAGGAAATCAATCACATTGGTGGTGTTACGGAGCTCATACAGGACCTCACCGGTGAGGATACATTCCACAAAGACATATCCGGAGTAAAGGTTCTTTTCCTTTACTACCTTCTTGCCGTTGCGGACCGACATAACCTTTTCGGTAGGAATCAAGACCTGAAAAACATAATTGCCGAGGCCGGTGTTGCGGATGGCTCCATCCAGAACTTCTTTGACCTTAGCTTCCTTACCTGAGATAGCACGAAGCACATACCAGGCTTTTTTCAATTCTTCCGCCATTGATTTTCTTCCGTTTAAAGATTACTGACCGAGGCTGTAAATGAAGTGCATTATGGTGTTGACCACCTGGTCCATAGCGAAGACAATCGCCGCTATAATGATGGAAGCAATCAGCACGATGACTGCGCTTTTGACCAGCTGACCTCTTGTAGGCCAAGAAGTCTTATATCGAAGCTCGGTATAAGACTCCTCTATATCCGTAAGTAGTTTTAGTTTACTCATTTGTCGTGTTTTTTAGCACGGGACGAGAGACTCGAACTCCCGACACCCGGTTTTGGAGACCGGTGCTCTACCAACTGAGCTAGTCCCGTATAGGAAAACCGACCCTCGACTCTTCCGAGGTCGACCCGGCTGCGAGCGTGGGTCGGTTTTGGTTTTATTCAGAGGCCGGCTACAAAGGCCGACTCATGAATGGCTTTCTGAGCTGGTATTACTCAAGGATCTCAGTGATCTGACCAGAACCTACGGTGCGGCCACCTTCACGGATTGCAAAGCGAAGACCTGCGTCGCAAGCAACCGGGTTGATAAGCTCGACGTTGATCTCAACGTGGTCACCGGGCATTACCATTTCTACACCTTCGGGAAGAGTGATCTCGCCGGTCACGTCAAGTGTGCGGATGTAGAACTGAGGACGATAGTGGTTGTGGAACGGAGTGTGACGGCCACCTTCTTCTTTCTTCAGGATGTAGACAGAAGCTTTGAATTTGCTGTGAGGTTTAACAACTCCGGGGTGGCAGATTACCATACCACGCTTGATATCTTTCTTATCGATACCGCGGAGGAGAAGACCTACGTTGTCACCTGCTTCGCCCTGATCGAGGAGCTTGCGGAACATTTCAACGCCAGTTACAACAGACTTCATGTCTGCGCCGAGACCCATGATCTGAACTTCGTCGCCAACTTTTACGACGCCAGTTTCGATACGGCCGGTAGCAACGGTACCACGACCGGTGATCGAGAACACGTCCTCAACAGGCATAAGGAAGGGTTTATCAACGTCACGGGGAGGCAGGGGAATCCAGTTGTCAACTGCATCCATGAGCTCCATAACCTTAGCTTCCCACTGAGGTTCGCCATTAAGAGCGCCGAGTGCGGAACCGCGGATGATAGGAGTTTCGTCACCGTCATATTCGTAAGCCGAAAGAAGGTCGCGCATTTCCATTTCAACGAGGTCGAACATTTCTTCGTCGTCTACCATGTCACACTTATTGAGGAACACAACGAGACGGGGAACGTTCACCTGACGGGCGAGAAGGATGTGCTCGCGGGTCTGGGGCATAGGACCGTCAGTTGCAGCAACCACGATGATAGCACCGTCCATCTGAGCAGCACCGGTAACCATGTTCTTAACGTAGTCAGCGTGTCCGGGGCAGTCAACGTGAGCATAGTGACGGTTTGCAGTCTCATACTCTACGTGAGCGGTGTTGATTGTGATACCACGTTCTTTTTCCTCAGGAGCGTTGTCGATCTGATCGAACGACTTAACTTCAGAGAGACCTGCTTTAGCCAGCACGGTGGTGATGGCAGCGGTCAGAGTGGTCTTACCGTGGTCAACGTGACCGATGGTACCGATGTTAACATGCGGTTTGGTTCTTTCGAATTTCTCTTTAGCCATAACTTTGCTATTATTTTCTTGATTAAATGATTGACTTTTCTAACAAGACGCCACGATAGCGTAAGCGCACTATCGGGGCTGTCATTTTAAGATTGGTTTTGAGCCGATGGCGGGATTTGAACCCGCGACCTCTTCCTTACCAAGGAAGTGCTCTACCCCTGAGCTACATTGGCAGTATGTCTTAGAGCGGAAGACGAGGCTCAAACTCGCGACCCTCAGCTTGGAAGGCTGATGCTCTA
>UQVH01000015.1 GCA_900544535.1 uncultured Bacteroidales bacterium
TTGTCGGCGCCGACGATCACGCGCAGTTCGCGGCCGGCCTGAATGGCGTAGGTCTTGATGACGCCGGGATAGCTGAGGGCGAGCTGTTCGAGGTCGTTGAGGCGCTTGATGTAGGCCTCGACAATCTCGCGGCGGGCGCCGGGACGGGCGCCGGAGATGGCGTCGCAGACCTGGACGATCGGCGCGAGGAGCGAGGTCTGTTCGATTTCGTCGTGGTGTGCGCCGATAGCGTTGCAGATCTCAGGTTTCTCCTTGTATTTTTCGGCGAGCTTCATGCCGAGGAGTGCGTGGGGCAGTTCGGGCTCTTCGTCGGGTACTTTGCCTATGTCGTGGAGTAGACCGGCGCGACGGGCCTTCTTGGGGTTGAGGCCGAGTTCGGAGGCCATGATGGCGCAGAGGTTTGCGGTCTCGCGCGAGTGCTGGAGCAGGTTCTGGCCGTAGCTTGAGCGGTATTTCATCTTGCCAACCATGCGGATGAGATCGGGGTGGAGTCCGTGGATGCCGAGGTCGATGGCAGTGCGCTTTCCGGTCTCTATGATCTCTTCCTCGATCTGCTTGCGGACTTTGGCCACAACTTCCTCGATGCGGGCCGGGTGGATGCGGCCGTCGGCCACGAGCTGATGGAGGGCCAGACGGGCGATTTCGCGGCGCACGGGGTCGAAACCAGAGAGGACGATGGCCTCAGGGGTGTCGTCGACGATGATTTCGATGCCTGTGGCGGCTTCAAGGGCGCGGATGTTGCGGCCCTCGCGGCCGATGATGCGGCCCTTGATTTCGTCGCTGTCGATGTGGAAGACGGTGACGGAATTTTCAATGGCGGTCTCGGTGGCGAGGCGCTGTATCGACTGGATCACGATGCGCTTGGCCTCCTTGTTGGCGGTCATCTTGGCTTCGTCCATGATGTCGTTGATATAGGCGCTTGCGGCGGTCTTTGCCTCGTCCTTGAGCGATTCTATGAGCTTTTCCTTGGCTTCCTCGCTCGAAAGGCCTGAGATGTGTTCGAGGGTGTCCTGAGCGGTGCGGCGCAGACGGTCGAGCTCTTCCTTGCGCTGGTCGACGACGGCGAGCTGAGCCTCAAGGTTCTGGCGTGCCTGCTCGTTCTCGTTGCGGGCGCGGGCGTTCTCGCTCTGCTGCTGGTTGAGCTGGGTCTGGCGCTGTTTGAGCTTCGACTCTTCGCTCTGGATGCGCTGCAGGCGCTGGTTGGCCTGCTTTTCGGCTTCGGTCTTGATGCGGAGTTCCTGCTCGCGGGCGGCGAGAAGTTTGTCTTTCATGATCACTTCCGCCTCGCGGTTGGCATCGTCGATTATTGTTTTGGCGCGCGAGCGGGCGGTGGACCGCTGAACGGCAACCATGACAGCTATTCCGATGGCGGCCCCGATGAGGGCGGCGCAGACGTAGAATAATATATCCATAAGTTTAAGGACTACAAAAAGGATGAAAAATGTATGTATATAAATAATGCACGTGTCAACCACCCGGACCTCCCGACAGCCGCGGCATCCCGCAGGAGAGGCGTTCGTCAGATGGGTTGAACGTGCGTGAATTCGTAGTTGAAAAGCATCGGCAGGTCCCGGTCCAGGCTCTCTTGCCATGTCGGGCGGATCGTCGGGCGGATCGTCGGGCGGATCGACCGGTCAGCAGGTACCGATGCGGTCACGGACCGCGGGCGATCAGTGTTTGTCGGCGTCGTCAGGAAGATCGAGCAGAAGGCGGTTGAGCTTCTTCTCCAAGTCTTCCAGTGTCTTGTCGACTTTCTGTGACGCTTCCTCGGAGCTGAAATAGAGCTGGGCGAATCTGAAAGTCACCATCGCGAGAATTTCAGCGGAGGATTTATCTTTGAATTCCGCCATCGCCGACCATTTGCGCCAGAGTTCGTTGATATTGGCCTCGGCTTTCCTGACCACCTCTTCCTGTGAGGCGGGGATGCGCAGGGCCATACGGGGCTGATCGGCTATGCGGATTGAAATATTGAGAATCTTTTCAGTCATCAAATGCTAAGCTGGTTGATGCACTTGTCGATTTCGCGCACTAACTCAGACAGCACCGCGCGTGTGACTTCAACGTCTTTGTGGTCGGGTGTCAGGACCGAGGCCACTTTGAGATATTCGATCTGCCTGTTGAGGTCGCCGATAGTGCGTTCGAGGCGCTCCACAGTGCCGGTGAGCTCTCTCACCCGGTTTTCGGCTTCCTGCCTGGCCTGCGACATCAGCCCGTAGCGCTCAATGATGAGCGCGGCCTTTGCTTCGATTTTCTCGATCCGTTGCTGAAGGTTGGCAGCCATGCGTGTCTGAATTATATCACAAATGTAAGCATTTATTCCCGAACCGCAGGAAGTTTTGACACGGAATTTAAGTCTATGAAACATTATTTAACCAACGCGCCGCCTCCGGAGCGGGAGGCGGCGCGGGTCATAGGGAGATTTCCGGCCGGTCAGACCGGAAAGTCAGTTCGGATCAGAAGCGGATCTTGAAGGTCTTGCCTGCGGCGCTGACAAGGTAGAAACCGCCCTTTGAGAGGGAGAGTTCCACGTCGGAACCGTCAGCTGTGGCGGCGGCTACGGTGCGGCCTGCGATGTCATAGACGTTGACGCGGACGCCTGCTGCGAGACCGCTGACAAGGATGCCGTCGGCTGTCGGACGGACGCTGATCTGCGATGCGATCACGTCGGCGATGCCGCTGAAGTCGGGGCCGAAGCTGCCGTTGGCGTCAGAGATGCGGAAAGCGTTGAGGCTTACAGCGCCGCTGACAGAAGCGGGAGTGATCTTCACGAAGCGCGATTCGGGGTTGAGTTCGAGTTCGCCCTTGAAGGGGAGATCCTTTTCGGTGAGGACGCGCATTGTGCGCCATGTCGGGGCGATGTCGGCGTTGCGGGTTTCCTGAACCTTGAGGCGTACGGAGGTGCCGGCTTCGGCTGAAACTTCGAGGTAGATCTTCTTGGCGGTGCCGTCGAAGTAGGCCATCACCTTGTCGCTGCTCGAAGCGGAGCGGAATGTCACGTGGTCGGCTGCCACTTCACCTGCGTTGGTACCGCCGCCAACCTGACACCAGTGGGGATAGTCGCCCTGCTTGGTCTGGACGAGTGAACCGACGGTTTCGAATGGTGCGGTCTCGTTGAAGGGAGCGAAGTTGGCGGGGAGGGTCTTGATGGCTTTGCCCCAGTGGGTCTCGCCGCTTTCCTTGGCACGGGGGAAGTCACCGGTGATGAGCTTGACTTCGCCTACGAACGATTTTTCACCCGTTACGTCGGTCAGGGCACCTGCGGGGAAGTTGATGACGTATTCCGAGTTGGCGTCGAGAGCCTCATAGGCAATGTTGAGTTTGGTGTTTGAAGTCCCGACAGAGATGGTCTCGAACTTATTTTGCCCTGTGATGGTGGCAGTGCCGTTGTATTTCACTTCCTGATTGAAAGTGAGAGATACGGAACCGTCTGTATAGTCGATTTCGTTAGAAAGCGAACCGCCGGTCATTTCGAGAGGCTGGTTGCCGTCAGGGGCGATATAGCGCTCGATCAGGATGTCGTTGACATTGATCTTTTTGCCGTTTGATTCGAGGCGGAACTGAACTTCTCCGGCATTGGTATAAGAAGTGTTGAACTTGAATACTCTCTTCTTAGCTCCAATTACCAAATCCTGAACAGTCTCCTGACCACCTGCGATGGTGTATAATTTCACGGTCTGCTGCGAAGAGCCAGTGTTGCCTAAATAATATGTGACGGTGCAGGGACCCTGGACAGCGGGAGTAGTTATATAACCGTTGCCTTCGGTGAACTGCACGGCGCATGACGAGGCACCCTTATCATCCTCTGAGGCCGGACCATAATCCTTGGTCAGGTCGTCGGAATAGCTACCATTCATGGCCATGACACGGCTTTTGGTTTCCCCTACTCCGATGATCATACCGTTGAATTCTTTAGTCTGGTTGGTTGTTCCTTTAGCAAAGATCGTCACATTGCCTGCTTTAAGGCCTTCGGCATATGCGGCTCCGTAAGCTTCGGGTTTGGTATTGAAATCAGCATAGAAGAGGACGCCGCCTGCGGTTGTGGTGAAGTTGTAGACTTCGCTGGGAGTTGTGCCGAGGGTGTTGGTGGCATCCACGCGCCAGTAGTAGGTCTTGTTGGCTTCAAGAGTTGTGCAGTTCCATTCGGTGGCGGTCAGACCCTGAGCGGCGGCGGTGAGGTTTTCAGCATCGGTGCCGAGGTAGAGGGTGTAGGTCAGGTCGCCGCCGTAGGCCTTACGGTCGTTCTTCCAGGTGAAAGTGATGCCGTTGGCAACTCCTTCTTTCGAGCCGTTGGCGGGGAAGATAAGTTCAGATGCGAAAGGAGCCGAGGGGTCGCCGGCGGTCTCGAAGGCGAGAGTCTCGGTGTAGTCCGAGTAAAGGCCTTTGCCGTCGGTGGCGCGGAGACGTACCTGATACTGCGTCATCGGGGTGAGACCGGTGAGTTCGGTCGAGGCTGTTCCGGCGGGAACGGTGGCTGCTTCGGTGAAAGTCACGCCGCCGTCGGTCGAGGTCTCGATTACGAAACCGCAGTCGGTGTTTTTGTTTACGTCCCATGTGAGAGCCACGGAAGTTTTGGTAGTTTCGCCGACAGCGAGTTTGACAGGCTTCTTGATGTAAGGATAGGCCTCAGTGATCGAGTTGGCGTAGTTTTCGATGTTCATGTAGCCGTTGGCAGCGATGGCCACAGCGTCGGAAGCATCGTTGGGGTTGAGACCGTTGGCAGTCTCCCAGGCGTCGGGCATACCGTCGTTGTCGGAGTCAAGCGGCTTCACACCGCCGGAGATTGTTCCGGTACCTCCGTGGGGAAGAGTTGTTTCATCGGAAATACCGCTACGGGTACCTTTAGTACCGAAAGACATAAGGTCGTCGATAAGATACTGATCGACCTCGTCACGGGCGGGAAGTGTCGGACCTACGTTTTCGATAATCCATGCGACAGCTTCCTGTGCGGTCATTTTACCGGCGATTTCAACAATCGGCTGGGGGATTGTTCGGTCCTTTTCAGAGGTGATGACATCATAGTTGATATTTGAGCCAGTGCCCTCATGGATCACTTCGTGGATCACTTTGCTGTTGAGAGCTTCAAGACTTTCGACCCAAGTAGAGTGGCGCCCGTCACCCTGTGTACCGTTCATTTGATCGATAGTGAGAAGATCGCCGTCAAGAGCTCCATTTTTATTGTTGTCATGATAGTTCCCGGCTCCATAATAATGGAAAGCTTCCGAACCACGGGTGAAAGGCTTTGACGGACCGCCCCAGCGGCCGTTGATGAAGTAGTTGTTTTCGATCTGTGCCCATGACGCGCCTTCGGTATCGCCCATGATATAGGCGCCGTTCGACCAATTGTAGACAACGTTGTTGACATATTGGTTGAGACCTTTGACCTTGGCATTACGGGTGTTGTTGTCAATATAGAGATTTCGGTAGAGGGTGACGCCGCCGTCAGTCTGAATCAGACCGCCTGCGGAATGCGACATGAGTCCTTGGCCGATAATTGAGTTCTGAATGGTGATATTGCCGGGGAGAACACCTTTTTTGTCCCAGCTGACAGAGAATGTCTCGTCTCTTCCCCACATTGCGGAAATGTGGTCAAAAATCATGTCTGTCCCGTTGGCAATGCCGCAGGCATCGGCGCCGGATGTACCGCCCTTACCCATGCGGAAACGCATGTGGCGTACAATCAGATCATTTGCGCCGGAGAATGATGTGCGGTCTCCGTAAAGTTGGATTCCTTCTCCCGGAGCGGTCTGACCGAGGATTGTATTTTTACCCTTAACTACAAGGGCTGATTTGAGTTTGATGGTGCCCGCAACATCAAATATAATTATGCGGCCCTCTTTGCTGACGGCGTCGCGGAACGATCCCGCGCCGGCATCATTGAGATTGGTAACATGATAAATTTCCGGACTGGTCACTGCTCGTGCACCCTTAGCAAAACGACCGAATCCCTCGGCGCCGGGGAAAGCGAGCTGCTTGGCGTCGCCGTCGGCAGCCGATGCTCCGAAACCGAAGCCAATCAGAGAGCAGGCGAGAGTAAGATTTCTTAAAAGTTTCATGGTTATAATTTTGGACAGATATTTAGATTCCGAAAACCCCGCAAGGTTCTGTAAGCAACCCTGCGGGGTAATTTGATCCTTAAAATAATGTCAGCAAGGGCTGATTATTTCTGAATGTATTTTTTACCGTTCTTGATAACGATACCCTTGTAGTTTTCGTCAACCTGAATACCAAGAACATTGTAAACAGGTGCGTTTTCGTCTTCAACGGGTGTTGCGATAACGTCTTCGATTCCGGATTCACCAAGAGTTTCGATTGTTGTATGGAAAAGATACATCTGCTGATCTTCGGGGCCTACGCGGAATGCGACTTTCCCTGTACCGTTATAAGTGTATTCTTTTTTGTAATAACGTTTTTCGGTAAAAGTTCCGCTTGCTTCATTACAGATAATAACTTTTTCCTGTGCAACACCGTCGACAACGGGAGTAACAGCAGTCTTTAGTGCTTGAGTCTTGCTACTGCTATCAGAGAATGAGCCTACATATACAGTGAGTTTAGCAGGCGCTTGTACAGCAGGGAATTGGACCCAAGTATCGCCGCGGGATACCATTCCTAAGGTACCGATACGACCAAATTGGAGAGCATGTTTGGTTGATACCCAGTCTGCTTCGGTTGCCGCATTATAGGCTTTATCTTCCCATGCGTCTTCAGATCCCCATCCCGACATCCAAATTACACGGGTAATTCCTTTTTCTCCCCATGAGAGGAATGGCTGAGAGAGGATTGTTTCATCAGCCACAGGATAGTCATAGCTATTGGCTTCTTCTGTGAAAAGATATGTCTGACCGTCATAAAGAGAGATAAGACGGTTTGCACGGGCGATCCCTTTTTCAGCACCTTCCGGCTTATAGATCATAGCTTCGCCGTCAGTGTTTTTTGTGGTGCCGTCTTTATATATCAGGTCATAATTACCTGTCCATCCAAGCCCGTCTTCACTTTCAGGAAGTTGAAGCAGTTTGAAAAATTCGGGGGTCTTGTTGAAGTCATAAGTATAAACTTCAGCGTTAGTTCCAAAAGCAGCAAAAAGAGCGGCCGAGAGGATTAATGATTTTTTCATTGTGTAGAAATGTTTAATAGAATTGAATTTTTAGTTAATATATAGAATATTTAGTTGGAATATTCATGCCCTCTGTATGTTAGGTAGAGGGCATGAATGAGATCAGTTCTTAATTATAGGCCGGATGCTGGGTGAGGTTGGGGTTGTCAATGAGCGGATGGCCTGCGCTCTTGCCGGCAAACGGACAGAGTTCGGTCTTGTTCTTGACAAAGCCATGATAGATACCGTATTCGCCTGCAACCCAATCGGGATATTCGCCGCCGTTTTCAGCGGATCCCAACGGCTTGGTCGCAACGGAATTTCCGATATTCAGACCGGTGTTTGCCTGAGTTGAATATCCGGCACAGCGGCGGGAGTTTTTGTTGTAAGTACTTGTCCATGCCTGGAACATGTTGATAGAGTACCATACTTCATCATCGGCCGGGGTTATGCCGTGGGCTGCGAGTACTTCCTTGACGGCCTGATTGTGCTTGTTGCGGTTAGCGGCAGTAGTTGCATTTCTCAAGGCTGTCAGTTTGGAAATTTCCGAGGCATCTGTAATGTCGATATAAGGCACGGTAAGGAATTTTTCACCATATTCGCAAGTGGTCGTCACGAGTTTTACAAGGCGCATTCCGGGAACATTGGCATATTTGCCGGTGCGGTCCGAAAGGTCTTTAAGGTCCTGCTGGTCCTGACGGATTTCCTTTTCAATGAGATTCATGCGGATGAGGTCGCCGCGGACAAGAAGTTCGTCACCGAGTTCCCATTTGCGTTCCTGCATGATGGTTTCAAGGAACTCGTCTTTGTTGGCTGCCGCGATAGGCATAGAGCCAATACCGGCACGGTCGCGTACCTGTTTGAGAGCTGACTTGGCAGCATCATTGGGGCCGTGGAGATAGTTCTGAGTCTCGGCATACATCAGCAGTATGTCGGCATAGCGCAGAAGCGGCACATCGACATTGCGCTTGGCGGCGGCGTAGATAGACTGATTCCACTGAGTGCGGAATTTGCCGGGCGTTATGCTTGAATAAGTCGTGGCGCAGTTTGTGCCGTCGAAATTCTCTGCATCCTTGTAGTATGTAATGGAGTAGTTGGCACAGATAACATCTCGGCGGATGTCTGCGGGATCAAAAGAAAGATAATAGGTCGGCAATTTGACCTGAAGGGTTCTCGCTCTGCCGAGAGGGCATCCGTCGGTCGCTCCGGGCTGTCCGTTATACAGACCGAAATCCGTATTGGTCGATTCACCGAGCTGGGCGATCTGCCACATCATTTCCTGAGAAGTGATGCCGAAGTTGCGCTGACAGTAATTGTAGAACAGAGTCTGATAAGGATTCATGCCGTCACGGCCCTGAGTGATGAGGCTGTTTTCGCCTTTCTGCATGACTTCAAAGAGGGCTTGGTCTGCGATTTCATAGAGTTCTTTCACGCGGGCTTCGTCCGGACGGCGGTCGAAATGCAGCGATGAGGCATCGTTGGTAGCGAGATCCCAGCGGAGGGAATAGCCTGCGGCATAGAGACAGATACGGGCGAGAATGCCTTTGCCGGCCTGACGGGAGAGACGTTCGGGAGCCTCGCCGTAGTTCGATTCCGAGAACCAGGGAAGATCATCGACACAAGCCTGCATCTCGCCGATGATGCGGTCGTAGATGGCATCGCGGTCCGAACGTTTGGGATACCATGATTCATCCTGCGTGTCGCTGATCGGAGAGAACGCGGCGGGAACATCACCGTAAAAACGGATGAGTTGGTTGTAAGCAAAGGCGCGGATGAAAGTGACTTCGGCAATCAGAGCCTTGACTTTATCAGTTTTGTGGAGACCGTCGAGACGTTCGAGGGCTACGTTGCATGATTCAATGGTCTTGTAGGACTGGCTGTAAATAGTAGTGGCGGTTGCAGGGAGAAGGGGGTCATAGGCGAAGTTGGCCGAACGGGGGCGACCGCCGTCGATTGCATCCTCGCTGATCACTGTGACGCCCGGATCAATGAAAGGACGCCAGAGTTCGGCAAATACGAGAGCTCGATAACAGCCTTTCACATAAAGCTCAGCCTTTTCTTCGTCAGCAAATACGAAATCAAGGTCATCGGCTGTGTAAGACGGTTTTTCAAGCAGGTCATCGCACGAAGTCAGTACCGGCGCGGCACCGAAAAGGAGTGCGGCGGCAAGGATGCCATATATTTTGTTCTTTTTCATGTTGGATTCTTGATGTTAGACTACTAAGGTTAGAACGAGAGGTTGAGACCGACAACGTAGCTGCGTGAGAGGGGATAAGTCGACGAGTCGTAACCGGGAGTACAGATGATATTGTCGTTCTTTGACGATGCGTCGGGGTCATAGCCTGAGTAACCGGTGATGGTGCAGAGGTTGTTGGCGGTGAAATAGAGGCGCAGATTGCTAACATGGACTTTCTTCATCCATTTAGCCGGGAATGTGTAGCCGAGAGTCACCTGTGCGAGGCGCAGATAGCTACCGTCTTCCACGAAATAGGAGTTAGGATAGGTGATGTATTCGGAATTTGTCTTCGACAGGCTCCAGGTGCGGTCGTTCTCGTTGGGGTTGAGTGTCCGGAGGAGAGCGACGTCCTTTGTCTCGCGACCGGTTGCCGGGTCGATGAGGCGATAGTAGTTGTTGCCGAATTCGGTAGGCACGTTCTCGAACGGAGCATAGGGACTCATGGCGTGTTTGGTGGCATTGTAGATGTCGTTGCCGATGTTGAACTTCATGAATACATTGAGGTCGAAGCCTTTGTAGGTGAACTGGTTGCTGAAACCGCCGATCACGTCGGGAGTACCGTTACCGATCTTGACGAGCTTGCGGGTGAACTGCTTGGTTCCGTCCTCGTTTTCGGTATCAGCAGCAAACTTCATGTCGCCGGGACGCGGAGTGCCTGAGTAGGGACGGACAACACCTTCTTTGAGATCGCCGTAAGTTCCGTCTTCGTTGAGTTCGAAGTCATCGGTGGTATAAATACCCTCATATTTGTATCCGTACATGTCACCGAGGCTTTCACCTACGGTTGCGTAATAGGTGACTGTACCCGAACGGTTGCTGCCTGCGCCGAAAGTCTTGTGGTCCTCGCCGCTTTCAAGAGCGATAACCTTCGATTTGTTGAGAGAGACGTTGAGTGATGATGTCCACTGGAAATCTTTGGTGGCGATGTTGACGGTGTTGAGCTGGAATTCCCAACCGCGGTTGCGCATCTTGCCGACGTTCTGATACTGCTTGGAGTAGCCGGTGGAAGTCGGGATCACGCAGTTCATGAGCATATCGGAAATCTGGTTGTTGTACCATTCGACAGTAAGGCTGAGACGGTTGTTGAACATACCGAGGTCAAGACCGACGTTGGTTGCGTGAAGAGTCTCCCATTTGAGTTTCTTGTTGCCGAGAGTGGTTCCCACAACATAGGCGGGTGAGTTTTCGTCGTTGCCCATCGGGTAAGTGGTCATCGAAGCGTTGGTTACATAGAGATTTGAACCGATGCCGTTGTTACCCGTGACACCGTAGCCCACACGAAATTTGAGATTGTTGAACCAGTTGTTGATAGCGGCTTCCTGCCAGAACTTTTCCTGACTTATGCGCCATGCTGCCGAAGCTGAGGGGAAGTAGCCCCACTTGTTGCCTCTTGCGAACTTCGAAGAACCGTCGGCGCGGAATGTAGCTGTCAGGAGATAGCGGTCATCGTAGCCATAGTTCACACGACCGAAGAATGAAAGCATGTTGCTTTCCGAGTAACCCGATTCCTTTTCTGAAACCTCGACATTTTTGATGTCGTTGAGACCGTGGTTGGGATAGGGGAACTTGCGCAGCGTCCAGTTGTTCTTGTCGCTCTTGGAGAAAGAGTATTCCTGTCCTACCATGATGGAGAGATCGTGTTTTTCGGCAAAAGTCTTGACGAAGTTGAGGGTGTTGGAGATATGCCAGCCGGAACTGTTTGAGTTTTTGATAGAACCGTTCATTCCGGTGTTTTTCGGGTCGGCGAGATAGGCGACAGAACGTTCGTCGGCAAAGCTTGTACTCTTGCCCCATGAAGTAGTGTAGTTGCCCTGAGTACGCCAGGAGAAGTATTTGAGAAAGTCGATAGTGATACCGGCGTTTGCCTCGAAGCGTTTGCTGTGGCTGGTGGAAGTAGCGGCGAGGTTCTGTACAAGCGGGTTGTTGAGGTTATAGAATGTATCCAATCCACTATATTTAAGAGAAGTTTCCGAGTTCAGAAGTTCGTCCTGAGTGAAGAGAGTACCCCCGTTGATAGGCTGGAGAAGCACATAGTCCATGTGGCCGTAACCACCGCCGCCATGAGTCAGATTGTCATAGAAGAAAGAGCTGAAATCGACCTTGACGCCTTTCCAGAGCTCGGCATTGATTTTGGCGCGGAGTGAGTTGCGGCGGTAGTCGTGGTTGGCAAGAAGACCGTCCTGATCGACATGGTTATAGGAAAGTAGGACGCGGGTCTTCTCAGTGCCGGTCGAGATGCTGATGTTGTGGTTCTGAGTTGTGGCGTGTCCGCCGAAGGCCTCGTCCTGCCAATCGACTGAATAGGGGTTGTCGCCGTAGCGTGATGCGATACGGTCGTAAGCTCCGGTATAGAAATCATCCATATCGACACCGTAGGCATCGTCATAGGCTGTTGACCAGTTGCTTATTTTTCCCTGGAGTTCGGCGAGCTCATACTGGTAGCCTACATAATCGCGGACATTTCTCATCATTTTGAGTTTCTTTGACAGCTTGTCGAAAGAAACGTAGCCGTTATAGTCGACTTTGGTCTTGCCGGCAGCTGCTGATTTGGTGGTGATAACGATGATACCGTTTGAACCGCGGGCACCGTAGATGGCTGTCGAGGAGGCGTCTTTGAGCACGTCGATTGTCTCGATGTCGTTGATGTCGATGTTCTGGAGGGCATTGGACATTGCGAAACCATCGACAATGTAGAGCGGTTCAGTGTTCTGGGTGAGCGAAGCACCGCCACGGACAGTTACGTTCATTGAGGCACCGGGGGCACCGTTCCGAGAAACGATGTTGACACCGGCTGCTTTGCCCTGGAGAGCGGCTGCCGCTGTGGTGACAGGCACTTTGGCGAGTTCGGAGCCGGAGACGGAGCTGACGGCGCCGGTGAGATCTTTTTTCTTGACTGTGCCGTAACCGATGGCAACGACTTCGTCAAGCATGGTTGCGTTGGTGGAGAGTGTGATGTCGAGGTGGGTCTGGCCGTTTACCGGAACTTCCTTGTTGTCATAGCCGATATAGCTGACTACGAGGATGGCTTTGGCCGGAACGTTGATGGTGAAGTTGCCGTCGAGGTCGGTGGCAACGCCGTGTTGGGTCCCTTTCTGCATGACGGTGGCGCCAAGCAGGGGCTCGCCGGTGTCGTCTGCTACTGTTCCGCTTACGGAAATGTTTTGGGCGCAGATTGAAAGTGAGAAGGTTACGGTCAGCAAGAAGACAAACCAGTAACGGAGTTTCTGACTATAATTCATACACGCATGGTTTAGATTTGGATATTTATAAATTACTGTTATTTACTATTTGCTACTGAATTAAGCTGAAATGTAATGGTATAGAAGATATGGGTATCTCTTACGTAGAGATACTTAAATATTCGGCAAAATTAAGCAAAAAAAACGAAATACAAGGTATTAAAGTGTGATTATTAGTTAAACCTAAATGTTAACGTAGCGTTTGGTGTTGACCGTGAGGTGGGCGTACGCATGGTTACAATACTGTCAGACTTCTATTTGTGGCGGGTATAAATCTCTACGTAAGAGAGAATTACGGTTCCGAAGCACACAAGTGGCCGCCCTTTGGGTTAAAGGGCGGCCACAATTTTTCAGACCGGAAGTGTCCGGGTTGTAAAATGGGAGAAAAGAGTCTTTTTAACAGTTGTTTTAACGTCCGAAGATTGAGGCGTATTGCTTCAGAAGCGAGTCGAAACGGACCTCATTGCGGAGTGGACCGACGTTGACGTCGGCCTCGTTGTTAACAGTCCACTTGTAGTAGTTGGCATAGCCTTTTTCAAGCGACGCGGCCATACATTTGAGGGCTTTTTCTTTGTTGCCTGCCTGGGCGTAGTAGCAGGCTGCGAGGTAGTTGACTTCGCCGTCGTAGTCGTCGGCTGTGGCGAGGACGCGCTCAATCCAGCGGTCGGCTTCTTCCTTGCGGTCGAGCTGGAGGAGGGCGAATCCGCGGTATGACTTGATCTGGTCGTGGTCGAAGTCCATGTCGAGGACGCGCTCGAAGCTCATGTCGGCGTTTTTCTTCTGATTGCGGAAGTCTTTGAGTACCCATCCGCGGATGATGGCGAGATAGGGGTCTTCGGGAGCGTTCATGGTGGCTTCGCTGAGGCATACGGAGGCATCGGCGCTGTTGCCGAGGCGCAGCTGGGCGAGGGCTTTGGCTATGAGGGCCTCGTTGGAGTTTGGATCTTTCTCAAGGGCGCTTTCGGCACATGCGAGGGCACTGTCGTAGTCGCCCAGGGCGCGCTGGATCTGCGATTTGATCACGTAGTAGCGCTCGTTGTCGCGGGTGGCGCTGATGGCGTAGTCGATGTTGAGCAGGGCGGTGTCGAATTTGCCGAGAGCGTAGTAGCACTCTGCGAGGGCGGCATTGAGACCGGGGTAGGAGTCGAGATTTTCGTTGATGATGCGGTCGTAGTCGGCGATGGCCGAAAGGTAGTTGCAGTGGCCCTGTGCGATCATGGCGCGGATGAAGTAGTACATGCCGTTGCGAGGGGCCTGGCGGATGGCGCCGGAGAGTCCGGCGATGACCACGGGGTAGTTTGTCTTGGAGATCTCGACGAGTTCGCGCAGGGCGCGGGGGGTGTTTTCCTGATCGGTGGAGATGGCGACGATGTAGTCGTCGACGGCTCCCTGGTCATTGCCCGCGAGGGTGCGGACAGATGCGCGACGCAGGTAGACCTGGCTGTTGGAGGGGGAGAGTTCCACAGCTTTGTCACAGAGCTCGTTGGACAGACCGAGGTTGTTTTCTTTTACCGCCACGCGGGCGAGTCCGAAGAGTGCTTCCTGACTGCGCGGGTTGATCTGCTGGAGCTGGCGGAAGTCGGCTTTCGCTTCGGCGTAGCGGCCGAGTTCATAGAGGGCCGTGGCGCGCTGGTAGAGGGCGACGTAGTTCTGCGGGTCGAGCGAGAGCTGGGAGTTGAGGTCACCGACGGCCTGCTCGTAGCGGTGGAGCATCATGTTGATGTTGGCTCTGAGCTGGATGGCCTGGAGGCGTGTGTCGGGATCGTCGGCCGACATGTATTTAAGAGCGTTGTTGATGTCGTCGAGGGCCTTGATATAGTCGTTTTGCAGATAATACTCGTTGGCGCGGCGGAAGAGGGTTTCGGCGTCGTGCGGGTCTTCGTCGAGAAGGGCTCCGTAGGCTTTCATGAGGGCCTCTTTCATCGGGTTGGGGGCATCGGCCGAGGCTGTGAAGCTGATCGGTCCGGCACACAGGAGAAGCGTGATTGCGATTTTTCTTAGATTCATTGCAGAATTGGAATGATTGTGGCTTGTCGGGCTCTTAGATATAAATATAAATAGGTGGTGCGGGCGCCGACACTGATTTTTTATGTTGTGATTGTGATGTCGTTTCGGGCAGCGTCGTCGAGGATGTGGCAGGCCGAGAGGGCGTATAGGGCCGCGGTTTCGGTGCGCAGGCGGTTGTTGCCGAGGGTGACGGGGCGGAAGCCTGAGTCGAGGGCGAGGCGGATCTCCGGCGGGGAGAAGTCGCCTTCGGGACCGATGAGGATGAGGGTGTCGGTGCCGGGGCGGTAGGTCTGGGCGAAGTCGACACGCGGAATCGAGGGATCGCAGTAGGCCATCATGCGCTGTGCGTCGGGCATCATTGCCGCCACCTCGCGCAGGGGTGTCATCGGCAGAATTTCCGGCAGCGTGGCTTTGAGCGACTGTTTCATGGCGGCGACGGCGATTTTTTCGAGACGTTCGGTCTTGATCTCGCGCCGTTCGCTGCGGTCGCACAGCAGGGGGATGATGGTATTGACCCCTACTTCGGTCATCTTCTCGACAAGCCATTCCATCCGGTCCATGTGTTTGGTCGGGGCGACGGCCACTGCGAGCCGCTGACTCCAGGGGAGAGGCTGCGGGCTCACCGAAAGGACTTCGACGGCGGCATGCTTGGGGTGGGCGTCGGCAAGGCGGCAGAGATAGACGTTGCCGCGGCCGTCGATCACCTGGAGCCGGTCGCCTTCCTGCATCCGCAGGACTCTGACGGCGTGTCGGGAGTCGCTTTCGGGGAGTTCGGGAGAGCTGGCTATGTCGGGAGCGAAAAACTGTATCATCGTTCGGTCAGTCGGTCATTTGGGAGGTTAGTCGTTGATCATGCCGTCGGCTCCTGAATTGCTGTCGGCGGTGACGGTCTTCTCCATCTGCGGAGTGGCTTTGCGGCTGTCATCCCTGAAAATGAGCATGAAGAGCACGGCCACCACGAGGGCGTAGCCGGCGAAGATCATCCATGAGGTCACCCACCCGCTGTGCTGCGCTTCGGGTGTGATCTGCGAGAAGACGAAGTGGTTGACGACTCCCTGGGCGCAGAGGGTGCCGATGGTGGCGCCGAGGCCGTTGGTCATCATCATGAACAGCCCCTGAGCGCTCGAACGCAGGTCGCTGGTGGTTTCCTTGTCGACATAGAGACCGCCGGAGACGTTGAAGAAGTCAAAGGCGACGCCGTAGACTATGCAGGAGAGGATCAGCAGCGAAAGTCCGCCGCCAGTATTGCCGAGTCCGAAGAAGCCGAAGCGCAGAACCCAGGCGAACATTGACATGAGCATTACTCCCTTGATGCCGAAGCGTTTGAGGCAGAAGGGAATCAGCAGTATGCACAGAGTCTCGCTGACCTGCGAGAGAGAGATGAGGGCATTGGCGTTGTGTGCGCCCCAAGTATCGGCAAATTCGGCAAGGTTTTCAAACGAGGTGATGAACGTGTTGCCGTAAGAGTTTGTGATCTGGAGCGAGACACCGAGCAACATGCTGAAAATGAAAAATATCGCCATGCGTTTCTGCTTGAAGAGGCGGAAAGCCTTGAGGCCCAGAGCGTCGGAGATAGAGTTTTTCGCCCCTTTTTTCACCGGGCAGGCGGGCATGGTCAGCGCGTAGGCGGCGAGGATGAAACTCAACACGGCAGAGGTGATGAGCTGGTAGGCGTTGGTCTGGAACTGGGTGAAGTTTACGAAGAGCATCGAGCAGATGAAGCCCACGGTGCCGAAGACGCGGATCGGTGGAAAGTGCTTGATCGTGTCGAGTCCTGCGCCGGTCAGGGCGTTGAACGCCACGGAATTGCCAAGTCCGATGGTCGGCATGAAGAATGCGACCGAGAGGGTGTAGAGAGCGAACAGCGGACCGAATTCCACCTGGGAGGTTGTCAGACAGTAGACTCCGGCGGCCCCCATGAAAGCACCGGCAAGGATGTGGCAGAGACTGAGCATCTTCTGTGCCTGAATCCAGCGGTCGGCCAGGATGCCGATGATGGCGGGCATGAAAAGTGACACAATGCCCTGGACGGTGTAGAACCATCCGATCTGGGTTGCCAGACCGATTCGTGCCAGATAGTTGCCTAATGAGATCAGGTAGGCGCCCCAGACTCCGAATTCCAGAAAATTCATGAGCGCTAGTTTTACTTGTAGGGATCTTGCTGTTGCCATATCCTTCGGGTTTTAGATTCTGTTTCTTAGTAACTCCGGGGAGTCGCTTATAGTTGCATGGATTAGAGTTTTTTAGGCTTCGCCACGTTTTCGTTTAAGGATTTCGGACACGCGGGCGGCTTCCTCGTATTCCTCCCGGTCGATCAGGCGTGCGAGGGTCTTTTCAAGTTCCTCGATGGTATAGTTTTCCAATTTAGGTTCCGACCGGCTGTCGTCATCCGCTCCTTCTGCGGACGAGGCGCCGTCGTCGGGTGCTTCTTCCGTGATTTCCATCTCGAATCCTGTTTCGGAGAGGATGGCTTGAGTGGTGTAGATCGGTGCGCCTGTCCGCATCGCTATCGCTATGGCGTCGCTCGTGCGCGAGTCGATTGAAATTGTTCGTTCTCCGTCTGAAAACGTCAGTTCGGAAGAGAAAATACCGTCTTCGAACTTGTAGATGAAAACTTCGGTCAGCTTTACACCGAAAGCGTGGGCGAAGCTCACGAAAAGATCGTGGGTCATGGGGCGCGGAGGCGTTATGCTTTCCATTTTCAGCGCTATCGACTGCGCTTCGGCGGCGCCGATCACCACAGGGATGCGTATCGGTCCCCCGACCTGTGCGAGTATCAGCGCATAGGCTCCGGTCTGAATCTGGCTATATGATAGGCCCATCACTTTGAGCCTGACCCTGTTTTCGTCGTTTTCTGACATTGTTCTCGTTTATAGATGGCGTTCTGTGACGGTTGTTTATCAGGATATGTTGCGTCCGGTGATCACTCCGCTGCCGTAGCAGAGGCGCGCGTCGCGGTCGTAGATGACTCCGAACTGTCCGGGGGCTATACCCTGTACGGGTACATCGGAGTTTATTACGTATTCTCCCTCGCCGATCCGGCTCAGACGGGCCGGCAGGAAGTCGGGTGTATGGCGGTTTTTGAATCTGATCTCGACATCGTTGCAGCTGTCGGGCCACGGGTCGCGGGTGATCCAGTGCATTTCGTCGAGATGGATCAGGCGTCCGTATTGTTTTTCGGTGTCGTAGCCCTGCGAGACATAGACCACGTTGTCGTGGACGTTTTTCTTCACCACATACCACGGTCCGCCGCTGAGTCCAAGGCCCTTGCGTTGTCCGATGGTGTGGAACCAGAAACCTCGGTGCTCGCCGAGCTTGCGTCCGGTCTCGATCTCGATGATCGGTCCGGGACGTTCGCCGAGGTGGCGGCGTATGAAGTCGTTGTAGTTTATCTTGCCTAAAAAGCAGATCCCCTGACTGTCGCGGCGGAAAGCGTTGGGGAGTTGTGTGGTGACGGCTATCTCTCTTACGCGGCTTTTCGGGAGGTCGCCTATCGGGAATATCAGATGGCTCAGCTGCGGATAGGATATGCGGCATAGGAAGTCGGTCTGATCCTTGACGGCATCGACTCCCGTACCGAGCCACACAAGGCCGTCGATCTCGTGTGTGGTGGCATAGTGACCTGTGGCTGTCTTGTCGAATTCATGGCCCCAGCGCTCCTCGAAAAATCCGAATTTGATCATCTTGTTGCACATGATGTCGGGGTTCGGGGTCAGTCCGGAGCGCACGGTCCGGAGCGCGTATTCCATCACGTTGTCCCAATACTCCTGATGGAGCGAGACGACGTCGAAGGGAAGTCCGTAACGGCGTGCTATGAACGTGCACATCTCTATGTCTTCTTCGGCCGAGCAGTCGCCTTCGCCGTTGTCAAGTCCGATCCTTATATAGAAGAGATGCAGGTCGTGACCTTCCTCCACCAGACGGTGGACGGCCACGGCGCTGTCAACGCCTCCCGATATCAGTACGGCTATTTTCATGTGCGGTCTTTCTTTGTTTCTTGCTGATTTCGTTCTTTGGGCTTTCAGACTTCCTCCATCTCCTCTTCTTCCGATTTGCCTTTGAGGGTGATGATGTAGAGCGAGATGAAGTAGTCGAGCGAGATCTTGCCGGGTCCGGCTATGAGCAGGTAGAAGTATATTCCGATGAACATGATCGGCAGGTAGCCGGGGTCCGTACTGTCCAGGCCGTAGACCGGGAGGAAGGGAACCATGTCATGCAGGATATAATATTCGGCGGCTATCATCGCACAGATCGGCGGTACGGTGCTCAGTCGGGTCATGAAGCCGGCCATGATCAGCAGCGAGCAAACCAGTTCGATGGTGATCATGATGATCAGCGAGCATTCCGGCGACATGTTCATGACGGTCGGGAACGAGTGGCAGAGCACACTGTAATTGACCAGATGGCGTATGCCGAATTGCAGGAGCATCATCCCGACGAATAGGCGGATGAACAGCCGCGCGAGATTCGAATATGTGTAGCCGGAAAGCTTTACGAAGCAATTGGCCGGCCATGAGTTATACCAGCTCATATCTTTTGGCTCTTAGCGTTTCTTTAACTGACGGGCGACGTCGAGCACCTGGTCGATGTTCAGATGTTTGAAGCGCACGTTATGGTTTTTGTCTACGATATAGAAATCCGGAGTCCCGTTGCGGAGATCTATGTTCAGATCGGCATCGGGATTCGCTCCGACTGTCCAGCTCGAGGGATAGGAGCTGACAGCCTGTTTCCATTCCTCAGTGGGTTCCGTAAGGGAGATCGCTACGATTTTTGCTTTCCCCTCGTTGATCAGTTCTGTCATCGAGATGTCGGCGTCGAGGCGGATGCGGGCCAGATTGCAGTCGTCGCAGTCGGGGTCATTGAAAAACACTACCAGGACCTGTGTCGAGTCGTTGTCGAGATTGCGTTTTTCACCCTCACGGGTCGTATAGGGAAGAGAGCCGATGCGTTTGCCGGTGAGTGAATTTCGTAATATGTTGGCCTGATGGGCGAAGCGGGCCTTCGAGGCCTTGTCGATTCGTTTGTTGGCGGCGACGGCTTCTGCGAATGGCAGATAGAGTTCGTCGATCCATACCTCGGCGGTATCGCCATACAGGAGGTTTTCGGCGCATTCAGCCATAAACAGCTGGTCGGCAGCCTGTTTTTCAAGCTTTTTGTTGAAGCGGTTGACCGAGGCAATGGCCGAATCCGGCGTGGCGTTGCGCAGGATCGAGATATACACCTTGAACTCGTTGGCCATCTTCTGTTTGGCTGAAAATGCTTTTTTCAGTTCGCAGAAATCCCAGAAGTGACGGGCCATATAGTCGCAGCGCCGCTGGAAATGCTTGATCGAGTCAGGCACTATGGGATATTGGAAATATGTGTCTGCCTTGGCTCCGGAACTTACGCCGATAAAGAGCAAAAGACAGAAAATCAATTGTTTGACCTTCATTCGTTTTGGTAGATATATAATTTTGCAATCACAAAGATAACTAAAATCTCTTAAAAGCGAAAATATACTTCGTCACCCGTCTATTAATAAATGCTAATAAAAAAATCAGCCCGCCTCCGCATTATCGCACTGATTTGGGGGGCGGGCTGTATTATCTTTGTGGGGTGAATGCGTTTCAGTCGTGCAGAAGGTCTGCGATCTGTCGGGGTGTCAGAGAGTTGGCCTGAAGTACTTCCGAAGCGTCGTAGCGGTCAAGGAATTCCTTTTTCAAGCCGAGAGTGATGACCTTGACATCCGAATCGCCTAAATAGGCGGCTACTTTCTGCCCGAATCCTCCGTCGATGATGCCGTCTTCGAGGGTTACGATTTTACGCAGTGATTTCAGCGAGTCGAGACACTCCGTGTCAAGATGCGAGAGGTTGCGAGGATTGATCAGCACCGGATTCTTACCTTCGGAACGCAGTAGCGATGCGGCCTCCGAAGCAATTCCGAAGAAGTCTCCGGCACCGATTATGCCGATCTCTTCTCCTTCGCTGACAACATCGTAGCAGAAGAAATCGACGTCCACCGGACGGTCGCTGTGGACCACCGGTCCACCGGGAGTGCGCACAAGCACCGGATGATCGGTCTGTTCTATGGCCCAGTCAAGCATCGAGAGATATTCTTCGGCGCATGTCGGAGCGAGGAAGACGATTTCAGGGATGTTCGAGATCATAGGAATGTCGAAAAATCCGAGGTGGGTCATGTCAGGAATGCCCCAGACTCCACCCGCGAAGTCGACGAAGACCGCGGGCAGACGGTTGATTGCCACATCCTGCGATAGCTGGTCGTAGGAGCGCTGGATAAAGGTGGCCATGACTCCGAATACCGGACGGCAGCCTCCTTTGGCAAGTCCGGCAGCCATGGCTACTGCTGCCTGTTCGCAGATCCCGACGTCGACAAACTGTCGGCCTGCGGCTTTACGTCGTTCCGGATCGAAGCCGATCGCGCCTGGAGTTCCGGCTGTCAGACCGACGATACGGCTGTCATCGTGCATACGGATGAGCAGATGACGCGCGAAAATGTCGGTATAGTCCTCGGCTGTGTCGTCTTGACGCGGAGCGCCGGTTTTCAGGTCGAAGGGGCCTGCATAGTGGAAGGATTCCTTGTCGGCTTCCGCCACGGGCAGTCCCGCGCCCTTCATGGTGTTGATGTGGACGAGAACTGCGTGATCTGCGTTGCGCGCGGCCTTGAAGGCTTCGATAAGCGAGTGGAGATCGTTGCCTTCGCGGACATAGATATACTGGTAGCCGAGTGCGCGGAATATGTTGTCGGAAGCTGTGCCGTTGCTCTCACGCAGTTTCGCAAGATGATCGTAGAGAGCGCCGTGGTTCTCGGCGATCGACATCTGGTTGTCGTTGAGGATGACGATGAAGTTGCTGCCGAGCGTCGGGGCGAAGTCGAGGCCTTCGAGGGCTTCGCCTCCTCCTAAAGAAGCGTCGCCGATGAATGCGACCACATTTTCATGGCCCCCTTCAAGATCGCGCGATTTGGCGAGACCGGTGGCGAGAGCTATTGACGTAGATGTGTGGCCTACTTCGAAAAGGTCATAGTTGCTCTCGCGCGGACAGGTATAGCCTGTGACGTCGTTGTAGTGATCCGGGTTGAAAAAAGCGTCCATTCGGCCTGTCAGCATCTTGTGGATGTAGGTCTGATGGCTTACATCGAATACCAGACGGTCTTTTGGCGCATCGAATACATAGTGAAGAGCCACTGTCGCCTCGACCACTCCGAGATTCGGACCTACATGGCCGCCGCGGGCCGAGAGTTTTTTCATTAGTATGGCTCTCAGTTCTGCGCTGAGGTCAGTCAGTTGGGTCAGGTCAAGTTTCTTGATGTCCTGAGGGGAATGGATGGCTGTGAGATCTATTTTCATGTAACTGATGATTATTGTTGTCTGAAGATTTGGGCTTGAGAGAGTTATAAAAACACATTACAAAATTAACAGATCTTATTCTATAATGTTTTACCTGTTTTTAGGAAACACTAACCCGAATTTCTGTACCTTTGCACTCATGATGAATACCTCCGAAACACTGACTCTTGAAGAACTGACCTCACGGCTCAGTGGGGTCATCGCCTCTGAAAGCTCGCTGCGCAATGTCTGGGTGACTGCTGAAACCTCCGATGTCCGCCGCGCCATGCACTGTTATCTGGAACTTATCCAGAAAGATCCGTTGACGGGAGAGCCGGTGGCCCGCATTAGGGCTACCATCTGGCGTTCGGCCCTCGCCCGCATAGATGCCGATTTTGCGGCTTCGACCGGCAACCGGCTTGCAAGCGGTATGAAAGTCAGAGTCCTCGTGTCGGTCAACTATCATCCCTCCTACGGACTTTCGCTGAATATAACCGATATAGACGCTGCTTACACGATGGGCGACCTGATGCGTCTGCGCCTCGAAATTCTCGCCCGTCTCCAGCGTGAAGGTGTTCTCGAACTCAACCATGAACTGCCGTGGCCCGATGTTCCCTCGCGTATCGCTGTGATCTCCGCGCCCGGAGCCGCCGGATATGGCGATTTCATCCATCAGCTCTATACCAACCGCCGCCACCTTCGTTTCACCACCCGTCTTTATCCTGCGCTGATGCAGGGGCGGGAAGCTCCGGCCGCCATAATATCGGCCTTGGAGGAGATTGCCGCTGATGAAGAGCTTTGGGATGGAGTGGTCATCATACGCGGCGGAGGAGCCACAAGCGATCTCGCTGCTTTTGAAAATTATGATCTTGCAGCCAACATAGCCCAGTTTCCGCTCCCTGTAATCATCGGCATCGGTCATGAGCGTGATGTCACTGTGCTCGACTATGTTGCCAATATGCGAGTCAAGACTCCTACGGCAGCTGCCGAGTGGCTGATCGGACGTGGTGCCGAAGCGCTCGACCGTCTCGATCAGCTTGCGTCGGAGATACATCACACTGCGTCGTCGATGATCAGCGGCGCCCGTGAGCAGTTGTCATACATCTCCGCCACCCTTCCGCACCTTCCGGCCACTGCCTTGAAAAATTCCGCTCGCAGGCTCGACCGGTGCACAATGGCTCTGACTGAGACTGTCAGAGGGAGGCTGCGTCCGCGCTTGTCGCAACTCGACATGATTTCCGAACGGATTCCCGCGTTGGCCGCGGCGGCGGTCGAACGTCAGAAATCGCGTCTCGATTCCGCCTCACGCCTGCTTGAGGTGCTTTCGCCAATGGCTACTCTGAAGCGCGGCTATTCGATAACCCGTGTCGGGGGCCGTGCAGTCACGTCTGTTGCCGAAATCACCTCCGGCGCCATTGTCGAAACCACTCTTGCGGACGGCACTGTTATCTCGACAGCGCAATGATCCGGCCCTCGGATGCTAAACACATTTTAAATTCATTTAATATTGTAGGCTGCAACACGGATTTGCTGACAGGTGTTATTAAAGGAGTAAATGTAAAATATACACCTTTAAAGCTTGGATAATTATGGAATCAATGCAGCAGAACATCGCCGATAATGCGGGGCGTCTGTCCGCTCAGGCGGCCAAAGTGAGTGCCGAAGCGGCTGAAGTAGCCGCAAAAGCCCAGTACAAAGCCGATAAGGCTGAAATCGAGGCAACCGCCGCCGAGGCTCAGGCTTCAGCCAAAGAGCAGTTGGCTCAGGCAAAAGAGAATCTTGCCGATAAGATTGCAGGGGCCAAAGAGACATTGGCTGACAAACTGGATGACCTCAAGGAAAAATCATCACCTTTGGTTGATAAAATCAAAGCCGGTGCGGCAAGCGCTCTCAACTCCATTGCCAACACCGCTTCGAATCTTGCCGACAAACTTGACTGACAGTTACTCCTAATATCATAACCCCAACACACAACCGCCCCGGTCGAGATCCGGCCTGTTGCATTTCCACCACCGCAACACAGCTCTCCCCGACCGGGGTCTCTGTGTCTTGGATCTTGCGTGGATCAGGTTTCTTTCGCGGCTTCCGGTTGCGGCTTTTCGATGCGGATGAGGTCGAGACGTGTTGCCGACCGTGTCTGGATTGTGAATTTCATCCCGTCTATCTCAAGAGTCTCACCCTGCGCCGGGAGGGTGCCGGTGGCATGGATCAGATAGCCCGCGAGTGTCTGGTATTCGTCATCTTCCGGAATGTCGATACGGAAATCGTCGCGGAGAGCGCGCACTTCGATGCGGCCTGAGAATTCGAATACACCGGGCGCGATCTCGGCTGCCGTAAGGCGCGTCTTGTCATGCTCGTCCTGAATGTCGCCGAAGATCTCCTCGACGAGGTCTTCGAGGGTTACGAGTCCCGCGGTGCCACCGAATTCATCGACCACCACTGCCATCGAGCGCTTTTCGCTGAGCAGACGGCGCATCATAGTATTGGCTAAGAGGGTTTCAGGAGCGTAGAGCACCTCTTTGATATGTTCTTTCCAGTCGCTTGACGGATCGAAGAGTTCGGAAACATGGACATAGCCGACCACGTTGTCGATGTCGTCACGATAGACAAGTATCTTGCTGCGGCCCGATGAAGTGAAGAGTTCCGAAAGCTCCTCGCGGGTGGTCGAGTCGAGATCAACGGCCACGAGTTCGTTACGCGGTGCCATGCAGTCGCGCAACTGTGTGGTCGAGAAGTCGAGGGCGTTGTGGAAAATTTTCACCTCGTTTTCCACCTCTACCTCTTCGGGATTTTCAAGGTCGTCGATCTTGTCGTCGAGATAGTCGTTAAGTTCATTGATCGAGAGGACTCCGAGACGGGTGTCTTCGGCCTTGACTCCCGCTATGTGCATGAGCATTTTTGAAAGCCAGGATGTGAACCACGAGATCGGGTAAAGCACGATATAGAAGAAGTAGACCGGAAGAGCCGAAACACGCAGCGACGTGTTGGGATTGATGCGGAAGACGGATTTCGGAAGAAACTCGCCGGTGAAGAGTATGACGAGTGTCGAGATGATGGTCTGGAGGATCAGGATGACAGCCTGATTGGTCGATATATGCGCCTCGATCCAGGGTTCAAGCAATGCCGCGGCTCCCATGCCGTAGATTACGAGCATTATGTTGTTGCCGACGAGGATGGTCGATATGAAGAAATCCTGATGCGAGTAATAGCGGCCGATGATGTTGTTGATGATGCCCCCGCGGTTTGTGTCGAGGCCCACCCGGACACGGTCGGCGGAAATATAAGCGATCTCCACGCCTGAGAACAGCGCGGAGAAGCAGAGTGAGATAAGTGCGAGTATGAGCCAGGCGGTCAGTGTCATTTGCTTGCTGGTTTGGTTGTTTCTTCGGCGGTGGCGGCTTTGATTGTGTCGGGCTGCTGTGGCGGAGCCTGACGTCCTGTCGTTCTGCTTTCGCCGTTGCCGCCGGGGCGGAAGGCGTTGGCGGGGAAGATGCCGGATACACGGCGGATGGTGTAGCGCGTCAGCTCCTGGTTGGAATCGAAGCCGTGTCCTTCAAGCACCTTGTCGGGACGCTCGATATGGATGAATGAGTCAGAGTAAAGTTTCTGCTGGCGCTGGTCCCAGAAAAGCTGGTTGGTCAGGAACTTCTCGTTCATCACATTGGTGATGTTGACGTTTCCGTCGAGCTTCCACAGCTGTTTGTTTTTGAGATATGTGGCCGAGTCAGCCAGAACTGTGGCCTCGATGCGGAAAAAGTTGTCGTAGCGTTCGAGTCTCAGACCTTCCGGGAAGCGCCAGTATGGGTCGGGAGTCTCGTCGTAGACATACCATATGGGGGTGACGATGCGGTAGCGGGTGACACCTGAATCTGAAATCAGAGTCTCCACATCGCGTGTGAGCATCGTCGGCGTGTGATCCGGATCGACCGATCCTGTTCCCACCGGATTGCTGTCCTTGCAGCTGCTGACCACGGCCGATGCACCGACGATGGTCGCGAGGATCAGTGCGGGGAGCAGACGCAGGCGTATGGTGGAGGCTGAGGCCATTGGCTGGGATAATTGAATTAAGTCGATGTGTTAGCGGAGTTTGGGCTGATAGAACCAGAGTCCGTTGAAGTTGATGCCGAGAGTGATGTTGAAATATTTTTCGGTCAGCAGCGGATTGGGGGTTGACTGACGGTGATGGTATTCGAAACCGAGGTTGATGATGTTTTTCGATTTCATGGTCGGGAAGCCGAAACCGCAGGAGAAACCGTAGTCGCGGACATGGTTGTAGTCATCTTTGTTTTTGACCATGATGTAGTCGCGGTTGTAGAAGCCGCCGGCACGGTAGGTGATGCGCTTGAAGTATCCTCCGTGAGGATTGGGGATATAGCTCAAACCGGCTCCGATGCGCCAGCGGTCATCGAAACGGTTGGCTGAAAATTCGTCGATAGCGGTGAATTTGGCTTTAGACCAGTTCTGATAGGTATAATCGACTTCGGCCTGGAACTGTTTGTTCCACTCGTAGTTGATTCCGAATCCCCAGCTGTCGGGAAGAGAGAACTTGTTGCGGAGGTTGACTATATCCTCTTTTGTCGGTTCGGGGGCATTCTCTTGCGATGTGTCATATTTCAGCAGGTATGTCTTGCCGAGAAGTGTTTTGCCGGGAGTATATGAGACACCGAAGGTGAGATCGTTTTTGCGCGAGATGTTCAGGGTGTACTGTGCGCCGAACTGGAAGTGGAAATCCTTGATCTCCATCACACGCTCGAAGAGGGTCGATGTGGTGCCGTGGGCGTAGACGTCGTTGTATGTGTTGCCGAAGAGATAGCTTGCGTTGAAGCCGACGGCGAAGTTCTTGAATGGGGTGATGCCGGCGCCGAGATAGAGCTGGTTGATTCCGCCCGCGCCCTGATGTGTGGCCTGTCCGTTCTCGATGTCCGATCCGAATGCGTAGCCTACCGATGAATAGGGGAGAAGACCGACGCTGACGCCGATGATCTTCGAGACGGGAAATTGCATTGTGACATAGTCAAGTCCTCCGCCCCAGTCTTTTGAACTTCCTGTGTTGTCCTTGCGCCAGTACATCGATACGTCGGTACCCATGTCGAAGAGGAAAGTCAGTGAGTCGATCGCGGCATAGGAAGCCGGGTTCATAACATTGATCTGTCGGCCGGAACGCATGGCGTAGCCGACACCGCCCATCTGGCGCTGTGCCGATGTGGCGTTGTCGCCGAGGATGCCATAGCCGAACTTGGAATATGGACTTGAAGTCTGCTGGGCCATGACGGCGGGAACCGCGCTCATGGCCATGACGGCGAGGAGAAGAAATGACTTAATTTTCATTGTAAAGCAAAATTCTGTTTAAACCTTTGCTGGCGAGATGTTCGTCGGGGAGAACATCGAAGTCGCACAGAGAAGCGAGATGATGGCCGCAACCGCCGCCAAGCACTATCACGGTGTCTTTCGGCAGACGGCTGCGATAATATCCTATTGATGCCACGACGCTGAAAACGGCGCCGAGTGTGATGGCTTCGACGGTGTCGCGTCCGATTATGTTGTCGCGCAGCTGCGCCATGTTCTCAGGGAAGGGAACGAGAGGCAGCCGTGCGGTGAACTGGTTCAGTGCCTTGAACTCCATGTTGATTCCGGGGGCGATGTTGCCTCCGCGATAAGTTCCGGTGGAGTCCACATAGTCGTAAGTCACTGCGGTGCCTGCGTCGACCACGAGGATGTCGCGGCCGGGAAAATCGCTCCATGCTCCGACGGCCGACGCGATGCGGTCGACGCCGAGAGTCTGCGGTGTCGCATAGTCGAGCTTGATCGGCAGAGGGGTGGAGGGGGAGAGACGGTAGACGCAGCGCGCAAGATGGCTGAGTTTGTTGATGACAGGCCCGTTGTTCTGGACCACAGAACAGTAGATGGCGCCTTTGAGGCGGCGTCCGCCTACGAATTGTTCGACGGATGCGGGTGTGAGACGCGCTTCGATGACGGTGTCAACGAGCTCTTTGTCTTCCCAAAGCGAGATCTTCGCTTCGGTGTTGCCTTGATCAATTGTCAGATATTGCGACATTCAGTGGCGGTGACTTTTGTTTTTGCGTGGCAAAATTACTAATAATGTGGCAATTTCACGGCCATAAGGCTGTGTTTTTTGCTGTCGCCCGCAGCAGGACAGGTGGAATTGACGATTGTTTTAACGTTTATTATCAGCTTTCTGCCTCGGAATCATTATGGAGGTGTAGATGGTCAGAAGTCCTCCGGCAAGAGTGAAGGCTATCCAGTCAGTGGCGCCTGCCGAGGGGACGAACATGAACACGGCTCCGGCAACGAAGATGAGGGCTGTCCAGACTTCTACGCGGATCAGCCGGCGCAGGCGCAGTGGTGCGTCCTTGAGTTTAGGGGCTATGATGCGTCCGATGAGAAGTATCAGCGCGCCCGCGGCATAGACGTAGCGGCCCCAGACTGTGGCCATGTGCAGCAGAGGGAAAAGAGCGGCGGCCATGATGGCGAGAAGGCCGATTGTAACCGAAAGATTTGATATGGATGTTCTGTTCATTTGCGGCGTGATTTGATGTGGCGTCGGAAGTGGAGAGGACGGATTATTCGAAGAGATAGACGTCTTCGTCAGGGTGTTGCATGTGGTATTGCTCGCGGACTATGCGCTCCATCGTTTCCTTGTCGGTGTCAAGTGAGTGGTTGAGGTCGCGGTAATAGTTGAGCGTATCGGTGGCTTCGCTGATGCTTGCTTCGAGTTCGGTGATGCGTTGCTCCTGCTCGACAGTGCGCAGCAGGGAGTTTTCATTGAAGAAAAGCACAAGGGCACCCACCACTAATGAGGCAAGGAGTGTCAGTGAGAGGTAGCGTTTGCACCATGCGTAGAAGTTGCTCATGTCTGAAGAGTAGAGTAGGGTTTGTGATGTTCTCCGGAAGCGGGGATCATTGTGAACAGATGACGGTCAGCAGGAAGCCGAGGGCATAGACGAGCATCAGGACGGCTGTCATGCCTAAGAGCGGATTCAGCTTCGCGCCGCTGAGGCGGGTGAGCCGGAAATAGAGGAGGATGTGCCCGCAGAGGTAGATTGCCGGGACTATCCACCAGGCCGGTCCGGAGGCGAGCCAGGGGGGGAGTGTCAGGATGACGGCGAGGATACCGTTGGCAAGGTAGATGGCCGACATGCCTTTCAGGCCGATGCGTACGGCAAGTGTGCGTTTGCCTACCGCGCGGTCATCTTCGATGTCGCGGTAGTTGTTGACGACAAGCACGTTGGCTCCCATCAGTCCGATTCCTGCCGCGGCTGCGAGAAGCCACCATCCGAAAGGTCCTCCCATCAGCATGAATGTCAGGGTGACGGGGATGATGCCGAAGAAGCAGATGACGGCGACTTCGCCGAAACCGTGGTGCGACAGCGGGTAGGGGCCTGTGCTGTAAGCCATGACTCCGAGTGCCGTGGCGATGCCTACGAGATACATCCACCAGGGACCGTAAAGCCCGACCAGCATGCAGCCGACTATGCAGGCGGCTCCGAGAGTGGCAAACGTGGCTCGCTTCATGGCCTGCGGGGAGATGTCGCCCTCGGTGACACCGCGGCGCGGTCCCTGACGGCCTGCGTGGTCGAGTCCGGCTTTGAAGTCGTAATATTCGTTGGCGAAATTCGATGCGATCTGAGCTAAAAGTGCGAAAAGAAGACAGAGAATCGCCGGGACGAGGCTGAACCACCTCTCAAGAAGTCCGAGGCCGGCTGCGTAGATGACCCCGGCGAGTGAGACGGGGAGTGTCCGCAGGCGCATGGCCTCGATCCAGCAGGCGGTTTTGCTTCTCTTCTTCATTGCTGTGGCTTTCAGTCGGCGGGATTGAGTTCGTCGAATTTCTCGGCGATTGCTTTGGCGATCGCTTCCATTTCCTCAGGAGGTAGCTGGACTTTGTGACGGAAGTCCATGTCTGACTCTGAGTTGATGGGGATGAGGTGGATGTGGGTATGCGGCACTTCAAGACCGATCACTGCGACTCCCACGCGCTTGCAGGGCACAGCGGCCTGAATGGCTTCGGCTACGCGCTTGGCAAAGAGTGTGAGGGCCTGATAGTCATCGTCGGCAAGGTGAAAGATGTAGTCGTCTTCCTTACGGGGGATGACGAGGACGTGGCCGGGAGCCACGGGATTGATGTCGAGAAAGGCGTAGTGGCGGTCATCGGCTGCCACGCGGTAGGAGGGGATTTCTCCTGCGGCGATTTTGCTGAAAATGGTTGACATGGCGCTGATTTTTACCGTAATCGGACTAAAAGTTGATTTCGACGATTTCGAATTTCATGAGTCCGGCGGGAACCTTGATTTCAACGATCTCGCCGAGCTTGTGGCCGAGCAGGCCCTGTGCGATCGGGGTGCTTGAACCGATTTTCTTCTCCTTGAGGTTGGCTTCGGAGTCGGCGACGATGGTATATTCCATTGTCATTCCGTTGGCCGTGTTCTTGATCTTGACGCGGTTGAGAATCTGGACCTCCTCATTGTTGAGCTTGCTTTCGTCGATGATGCGGGCGTTGGCCACGAGGTCTTTGAGCTGTGAAATCTTCATTTCGAGCATTCCCTGAGCCTCTTTGGCGGCGTCGTATTCGGAGTTTTCCGAAAGGTCGCCCTTGTCGCGGGCTTCAGCGATTGCAGCGGATATGCGGGGACGTTCAACAGATTCGAGGAACGCGATTTCTTCCATTTTTTTCTTGTAACCTTCTTTGGTCATGAAAGTTATAGCCATGGTGTCAGTGGTGTTTTGTTAATAGAGGAAGTTAAAAAATAAAGAATCCCGACGCTTGCGGCTACGAGACCCTAATGAGTTTTTGCTTGATTATGAGATTGTTCTGTTGTCAGTTTGTTGACTTCTGCAAAGTTAGTGAGAATAATCGGATTGGCCAATCCGCCCACCCCCGATTTAACATTAATTGGCAAATTGCCTCGCAATAGCCCAACCGGCGGGATGAAATCATTTTCTTTTTATTACGTACATCGCGGATTGTGCTCAAAAGTATTGCAACCGTTATAATGGCGCTTATAATGGAGATAATATTTATTATATATATGAGGCATTGAAATTCATAAACAAAAGTAGCTTAAAGGCAATATTCGTTACATTAAAAATGGGGTTATGGAATAAACAACTTTTTTGTTATTGTGTTGGTGGTGTTTGTACATTTTACGATAACAAAGGAGGGCATATTTTCAAGTGATATTCTTGTCGATTGAGATATTGTCTCACCAAGTAACTGCTTGCCGGTTAAATCGAAAATAGTGATGAAAACAGGCGTGGATGTTTCAATAGATAGATATTTGTTTTTAAGTGTCAGCCGAACTGGTTCCATTTGACAATCATTTAACTCGGATTGTTGTGAGAGTATTTCTAAGTCAGTCGAGCTGATATAGTTATTGATAAAATAGGCGGGAGAATATTTTCTGGAACCATCTATAAAAATGACACAGATTCTAAAATATGTACCATATGCAATGTTGGGAACGGATACAAGAGATTGATTATGCTCGGTGTCTGTGGGGGGATACTCCGACTTAATCAAAAAACGAAGATTGTTATCCTCAATATTAGCAGAAAGGTGTGATTGTGTGCGTTCAAATATGAGTGTTTTAGCATCGGCTGGCAAGTCGATTGACAAATCTAATGTCCCGATACAATCAAGGTCGTTCGGTGTAGTATGAATCAGTTGATATTTATAATCAATATCAGTTATCGGTATTGTTTGTGCCGAAGTATGAAAATTGGTAGTACCCAATAATAAAAATATGATTAATATGGTAGCCAGTCTCATAAATAATGAGTTAATAGAATGTAAATGTATATTTTGCAAAATTATAAATTTATTTATTTGGACCAAAATAGCGAATGTTTTGAAATGTGGGATCGGGACGAAGTTGCTGACGTAAGTGGAGATGAGAGTGAAGTGGGAGTGTGAGATGAGGGGCGGAAGGGTGAGGTATAGGGCGCCCGGTTATTTGTTGTGGGAGTGGTTGCGGGGGTGGTAGGTGAGGATGTCGTTGCGGAGGGTGGTGCGGTCGAGGTGGATGTAGATCTGGGTGGTGGCGATGCTTTCGTGGCCGAGCATCTGCTGGATGGCGCGGAGGTTTGCTCCGCCTTCAAGCAGGTGGGTGGCGAAAGAGTGGCGCAGGGTATGGGGCGAGATTGTCTTGCGGATTCCGGCCGCGGCTGCGAGGTCTTTGACTATCTGGAAAATGCGGTTGCGGGTGAGGCGTCCGCCACGGCGGTTGAGGAAGAGGATGTCGCGGCTGTCGGGCTTGACGTCCATGTGCGCCCGCTCTAAAAGATAGTCGCCGATTTCGTTGAGCGAGACTTCCGACATTGGCACCATGCGCTCCTTGTTGCCCTTTCCGCGGACAATCAGGTAGCCTTCCTGCCCGTAGATTTTCGAGATTTCAAGATTGACCAGCTCGCTGACGCGGAGTCCGCAGCCGTAGAGGGTTTCTATTATGGCCCGGTCGCGCTGCGCCTCGGCCTTGTCGGGGTCGATGGCGGCGATCATGTCGTCGATCTCCTCCTGGGTGAGGACTTCGGGGAGATGCAGGCCGGTGCGCGGCTGTTCGAGAAGTTCGGCGGGGTTGGGGTTGAGATAGTCCTCGATGCTCAGGAACGAGAAGTAGGACCGGAGTCCGGAAACGATGCGGGCCTGGGAGCGCTCGGCGATGCCTACGTCGTGGAGATCGCCGATGAACTGCCGGAGGGTGTCGATGGTGACGTCGCGCAGGCTTATGCCACCCGAAGAGAGCCACGAGTGGAGCTTGCCGATGTCGCGGCGATAGGCGGCACGTGTGTTTTCCGACATGCCTTTCTCGACCGACAGATAGGCGTCGTAGTCGTCAAGAATCCGTTTAATGTCCAGTATATCGCGCATCGTGACAGGCTTGCGGTTCAGAAGTTTATTTCAAAAGACTGGCGTGGAAGCGCCCTGCTGCCGACCATCACTGCCGACCGTCCGTTGGTGAAGGTCATGACATGGTCAAGATTTTCCATGAGAGCCGGGAGGAGCGGCGACGCGGTGTCGAGGAGGATGAGAGTAGAGTTTTCGGATGAGATGACGCGGCGTGCCGCGGTTAGGGTTTCAGGCGTCAGCGCAGGGAGGCAGAGGAGCAGCCGTTGGTGCGTAGCAGGCAGGTGTTGCGCCTCGTCAGGGGTGATTGGCGTCAGGCGCGAGTCGGCCATAAGAATGACGCGGCGTTCGGCTTCGGGGAGATCGGCCGGGAGGATGAGTGTTTGCGGGGCACGGTCGCAGACGATCCGGAAGAGCAGACTGAGCCGACGGCGCCGGTCGCGTTCCCCGGCCAGTGTGCGGATCTGCGGAGTCGCGTAGTAGACCGACCCGCTTCCGCGGAGCACGAAGGTGATGAAGCGGAAAGCAAAGGGCGAGTGCACACCGAAGCCACGGCTGCGGCGGGCGCGTCCCAAGGGGCGCCAGATGCGGCCCAGAGTGCTGTGAAGTTTAGTCCTGAGAGGCATTTTTACCTGCGGAAGCAACGGGCGCGGCATCCTCTTTCCTGCAATTGCGTATGGCCATGACTATGGCTCCGATTGCGGCGAGGTAGATCAGAATTATGGATACTGTGGCGGCAGTGCCTGTGGTGTGGAGCGACTGCGGGTCGAAGGTCATGACGATCTCATGCTGTCCGGCCGGAACCGGAAGCGCGCGCAGGACGTAGTTGACCCTGCTGAGAGGTACCTCCTGGCCGTCGACAGTGGCTTTCCAGCCCCAGGGGAAGTAGACTTCCGAGAAGACGGCGACGCCTCCGCGGGCGGTATTGGCGCGGTAGGTCAGGCGGTTGGGTGCATAGGAGGTCTCGACGATGGTGTCGCCCGGAGTCTTGGGCGAAGAGGTGCCGAGAGCGGTCTCGAACTTCCTGTCGGCCACGGCTGCCGAGGCGGGATTGATCACCGAGAGCGCGGCCATCTCCTCGTCGGGTGTGCCGACGTAGCTGACACGGTCCACGAACCATGCGTTGCCGAGGGCTTCGGGGTTGCGCAGCGGCTGCTCCTGCATGTCGACAATGTAGCGGGCGTTGAGCATGTTGAGCACATTCCAGTCGGCGTCATTCTCCGTCCCGCGGGTGAAGTTTGCGAGATGGCGGTCGATGAGGTCCTGATAGCGGGTGAGTTTGGCGGCATGGTAGCCTCCGATCATCTTATGGTAATAGGAGGGATCGGCGCTGTAAAAGCGCGGGATGTCCATGACGCGGTAGTTCATCGAAGTGTCCTGAAGGATGCTCTTGTCGGCTGGTGTCATGGCTATCGGAGTGCCGGCGGTGAGCTGCTTGGGCACGAAACTATCGTGGCTGACGTAGCGCTTGTTGACGGAATAGAGGTCGGCGAGCACGATGACGGCCAGTGCGGTCATGGAAAGTGCGGCCGAAAGTCGGCGGCGCATGTAGAGCATGATGAACACGAAACCAAGTCCGGCGATGACAAACGACCGGATGGCGTCGGTCGAGATCAGTCCGTAGCGCAGACTTTCGACTGCCGAGTAGATGGCCGGATTCTGGAGGCTGAACTGGCGGACGGTCGCGGCGTCGTATCCCTGCTGCGAGAGCTGGGCGGTGATCATGCTGTCGATGTTGCGGTCGTTTTCAGTGATGATGCTTCCGAACATCGAGGGGGCGATGAAAGCGATTGCGCAGATGGCGAGGGTGATGCCGAAGCTCCAGAAAATCGGGCGGCGGTAGGAGTCAAGTTTGTCGCGGTCGGTGACGAGCTGCTGGAGTGCCATGGCGGCAAGGAGCGGCATGGTGAACTCGGCGATTACAAGAATGCTTTCGACTGTGCGGAATTTGGAATACATAGGGACAACCGAAAGCATGATGTCGGTGAAGATCATGGCGTGGCGTCCCCAGGCGAGCACGATGGAGAAGACCGTCAGGATCAGCAACGCCCATTTCATAGGGCCGCGGACGATCATGCAGCCTAAGAGGAAGAGGGCGAAGATGAGGGCGCCGACATAGACAGGTCCGTTGGTGCCCTCAGGGTCTCCGAAATATTGGCTCATGTAGCTGAGATACTGCTCCTGCATGGAGTCGATCTTGCCCTGGGCCACCATTTCTTTTGCATCGGGCAGGTCGGAGAGGCCCATGACTGTCATACGTCCCTGCTCAGGCCGGGCGGAAGCGCCTCCCTTGATGTTGGGGATCAGCAGCGAGAATGTCTCGGAGGGCTGATAGCTGTATTGGGTGATGTAGTCCTTGTCGAGTCCTGCGGTGGAGTTCGAGGCGTCGGACGAGGGCTGTGTCAGCTCGCTGTGGCGTCCGCGCATGGTCTCTTTGGAATATTCGTAGGTGAGGTAGAGGCTCGGTGAATTGGCGGTCACGGCCAGGACAGCCGCTACGGCGAGAACGCCGGTGGCTATGCCCCAGCGGCGCATTGTCTTGGTGCGCAGGGCGGTGACGAGAGTGGCGATGATGACGCCGAGGATGACAAACAGGAAGTAGTAGGTCATCTGTACGTGGTTCGAGGCGATCTGCATCATGGCGAAGACCGCAGCCAAGGCACCTCCGGCAAGATAGCGGCCGCGATAGCAGAGGATTATGCCCGCAATGGTCGGCGGGATATAGGCGAGGGTCACGAATTTCCAGATGTGGCCCGCGCCGATGATGATGATGAAGTATGACGAGAAACCGTAGGCAATGGCGCCGAGCAGGGCTATGTACCAGCGCATCTTCATGACGATCAGCAGGATGAAGAAACCGACCATCATCATGGCTATGAGCGACGAGGGAGAGGGGAGGCCGAGACTCATGACCGAGCCGATCCAGTTGAACAGACGGTTTGACGGATAGGAGGGTGAGATCTGGAAGTTGGGCATTCCGGAGAAGAGCGAGTTGGTCCAGCGGGAGACTTCGCCTGTTTCCTCGGCATAGGCTTTGGCTTCCTGTCCGATGGCTATGCCTTGCTGCATGTCGTGCTGGCGGAGCTGATTGCCTTCGGCAGCGTCGGGGTAGAAGAATGCGAACGCGATGCCGGCGATGATGACAATTCCGGCAAGGAATGTGATGACTGACTTATAGCGGCTGAAGAATGACTGCATGTGAGATGTATCGGGGTGGGAGATTTATTCTGTTAGGGAGACTGTCTTAAGTCTGTTTATTCGGCGGGGCGGTGTTCGAGCGGAATTTCTTTCTTCGGTTCGGCGGGAGCGACACTGTCGGTTTTTACCGCAGCGGTGTCGGTTGTCTCGCTGCTGCTGACGAGCGATCCGTCCTGCATGGAGTCGTAGTTGGCAAGCTTTTCACGGAACACACGGGCTATCGAGTCGAAATCGAGTGACGGATTGGCTTTGCGGGCTTTGTTGAAAGCGGCGCGGGTGTCGTTGGGGTTGACACTGAGGGCAATGTCGTAGACATCGACATATTTTCGGATTGTCTCAAGGTCGCGGCGGTGTTCGCGCTTGGCTTCGGCGTCGGTGTGGACTTTGACAAAGGCGCTGAGCACCTGTACGGTCTGTTCGGGCGTGAAGTCGTCGACGAAGAGCGACATGCTGTCGGCCATGGCCGACGCGCGTTTGAGGTTGCCCTCCGAGAGGGCTTCTGCAAGCTGTGATTTCTGTCCTTCGACGGCTTCGGCGGTTTCAGCGGGGATGTCGGATGACTTTTTGCCTCCGCAGGAAGTGAGGAGGGCTGCGCCGAGGGCGATTATGGACAGGAGGGCTATCAGATTTCTCATTTTTGAGTGATTTTGTTGCTTAAGAGGCACAAAGTTACAAAAAATGTTCTTTCAAACCGACAAATTTGAGCAATTGTAGGTTGGAAAGAACATTTTAGGGGAAAACGAGGGAGCGGCAGGATTGGCTGAATTGGTTTTATTGGTCCAATTAGTCTAATTAGGCCAATTAGTCCAATTGGAATAAGGGGCTACTTCATGAAAAAAAATTCACAAATTTGTGAAGATTGAAAAACTTTTCGTATATTTGTGCTGTATAATATATGATAGTCGAATTTGAAGAAGAATATCTGCGCGACCTCTATACGAAGGGGAAATGTGACGATAAGAAACATCGTTACGCTGCCGATGTGGTCAAACGCTATAAGCGCGGGATTGACTATCTGAAATGGGCGTCGCGCAAAGAGGATCTCTTCCGTATCAATTCTTTGAATTTCGAGGCTTTGAAAGGTGACAGGGCTGGACGGTTTTCTATCCGGGTGAATGACCGATACCGCATAGAATTTACGCTGCGTGAAACCATCGAAGAGCCGATTCTGACTATTTGTAATATTGTGGAACTTTCAAATCACTATAACTGATATGATAAGTCTGTTAGGTAAAGCGCCGGATATGATTGCCAATAATCTTACTCCGTTTGAACCGACTCATCCCGGTGAACTTATAAAGGACGAGCTGGAAGCTATACACATGACTCAGGCCAAACTTGCTGAAAATATAGGCGTAAGTCCGTCATTGGTCAATGAGATAATCAAGGGAAAACGAGGAGTCAATACAGAAATGGCGCTTCTTATAGAGGCCGCATTGAATATTCCTGCCGATTTGTTGCTGAAACTCCAGAGTGACTATAACATGCAGGTAGCAAAGTCGGATGTATCTCTTATGAAACGACTTTCAGCAATCCGTAATATAGCGGCTGCGTTATAGAATTGAGATTTTACGAATTAAAAAATTCCCGAAGGACTGTCAGATAAGACGGACTTCGGGAATTTTTATATTTTGCAAGATGACAAAAACGAGTAGGCTTTTACCTGATTTCGACGTTCATGCCGGGGCGGTCGAGGCAGTAGCAGCGGGTGGGAATGCCGGCGGGGACGTAGGTGTTGAAGTCGCAGGCTTTCTGCGGCTCGCCCCAGAAGTGCATCGGGAAGAAGTTGTCGACCTTGACTTTCGTCAGGAAGATCTGTGCGCCTTTGGCGAAGTCGGAACCCATGCGGGCGTCGACCGGGAGCATGGCGATCTTGATTTCCGGAATCTCTTCGGCGATGCGGTTGACGATCTCCGTGAATTTCTCTTCGGCTTTGGCCACTTCGCGTGGGGTAGACTCGTCGCTCCAGTGCCAGTCATTGAGGTCGCCGGCGTGGAAGACGACGCTGCCGTCAGCGAGTGTGATGGCGAAGCTGACGCCTGTGTCGGTCGATCCGTAGGCCTTGACCTTGGTTGTGCCGGGGATGCTGTCGATCACGTCGCCTGCCGACATCCATGCTACCGAGATGCCTTTCTTGGGAACAAGTTTGGAGAAGATGTCGTTGGCAAGTATATAGGTGCGCTTGCGGTCCTGAGCCAACTCGAAGATAGAGGTGTTGAAATGGTCAGGATGATGGTGGGAGACGAAGAAGAGAACCGGTTTCTCAGGTGAGTCGCGGAGAACCTTTTCAAGTTTTTTGTCGGGGTCTTTGTAGTAGTCAAAGATCATGACGGCTTCCGGTGTGGTAAGGGCGAAGCCACTGTGGTTGAGATATGTTACAGTAATCATGCTGGTGTTTGTTTTAAGCCGCACATTGGCGGCTGATGTATTTACTGAAACTATAACGCCACCGGAGGCCGCCGGGTTCAGCGGCCGTTAACGGCCGCTGATGAGGATCTTGCTGACAGACTTGCCCTGACGGCGGATATAGATTCCCGGCTGCGGTTCGCCATTGACCTGACGGCCCTGGAGGTCATAGAGAAAGACAGGGACATCGGCCGGATCATTGATTTCAGGTATGTCAATGCCGGTTGTGGCTGAGGAACTGAAAGTGATTGAGGCACCGTTGGGAATACCGGCGGGAATTGTTGCGATGTAGCTGTCGGTTTCCGGTTCATAGACGAGAGCTGATTCACGGCTCAGACGGGGCTGACCGTCGAAGCAGATAGTTTTGCTTCCCGCCGGGATGGTTGAACCGTGGAAACGGATCTTCACTCCACTTTCGCGGATGGCGTTGTGGAGGCCGTCGGAAATTTTCACTCCGGTGATCTCTCCTTCTTCCCAGACAATGTCGACAGTAAAGTTGCCGACGGCCTTGAGTCCTTTGACCGAACCAGAGGGCCATGACGACGGAAGAGCGGGGAGAATGTCGATGACTCCGGAATAGCTCTGCATGAGCATCTCGCCGATGGCGGCGGAGATGCCGGCTCCGCCTTCAATCTGGAAGGTGTGTTTGCAGGTAGTACGCAGGTCAGGAGTGATGCGCTCTTTCATACCGTAGGCAAGCTGGCGCAGGGCAAGGTCGCCCTGGAGCGAACGGGCGTAGCAGCACATTTTCCAGGCGGTGTTCCAGGCGGCGTTTTCTCCGCCGTCGGTATCTCCGCGTTTGATGAGCGCTTTATAGGAACCTTCGAAATTGGTGCGGTCAGAGTCGTAAGGCGAGACTTGGGCAAGAGGATAGAGACACATCAGGTGTGAGAGGTGGCGGTGATCCGTGGCGCCGAGTGCGGTGCCTTTCCATTCGCACTGCTCGCCGTTGACAAGGTCAATGCCGTTGTACATGCGGTCTATGTAAGACTGACATTTGGCAGCCTCTTCAGTCTTGCCGAGGATGAGAGCTGCATCACGGGTGTTGCACAGGTGCTGGTAGACGAGCTGCTGGGCATGTACGGCCACTGTGGGGCCTCCTCCGATTTCGGGAGAATAAGTATTGGGAATTTCAAGGAGTCCGTCGTTGTCTGTATCCTTGAGATAGCCGAAATAGAATTTGGCGGCGCCGTAGAGGGTGTCGAAGAAGTCGGCGAGGAACCGGCGGTCCTGTGTGTAGAGATAGTGTTGCCATATGTGGGTGCAGTTCCAGGCAGCGGCTTCGGTGTATTCGCCGTTATAAGTCCCTGAGGCTCCGAAAGTGTTGGTTGCGAAGTGGTGGGTCCAGCCTCCGGTGCCGGCGACGAGTTTGTCGGCATAGCCTTTCCACTGTGTAGTTGCCATCTTGCGCAGATAATTGAGGAAGGGCATCTGGGCGGAGGAGATATTGGTGTTTTCAGCGGCCCAGTAGTTCATCTGGAGGTTGATGTTGGCGTGGAAGTCGCAGTTCCATTGCGGTCCGGTATTGGCCCAGATGCCCTGGAGGTTGCTCGGAAGTGCGAGATCGCCGCGTGATGAAGCGAGATTCAGATAACGGCCCATGGCGAAGAGTAGCATGTCGACCATGCGGCTCTGGTCGTCGGAATCAACGCCGGAGTCGGTGTAGAGACCTTCGTCATAGTGCTCTTTGAGCGTTTTGGTGGGCTGATTGTTGGTGGCATCGGTCAGGTCGAAGCGGGCGGCGTTGAAGAGCGGACTGTATTCGGCGATGTGATTGTTGTAGAGTGTCTGCCATCCGAGGGCTGCGGCGCTTTCAACGGTAGAGCGGACGCGGGCGGCAAGCTGATCGTCAGATTCGCCTGAATAGAAAGTGGAGGAGTCGATGTCGTAGTTTGTGCCTACGGCGAAAACCACGGTGATTTCATCGGCATCTGTGACGGTCACTTTGTCTCCGGAGGTTGAAATCTGGCCGCCGGACTGGAGGACCTTGAAGGTGAGATTGAAGCGGATCTGACAGTTTGAGGTGTTGCCTGAGGTTGCGGAGACGAGGCCGTCGGAGCCTGAGCCGGAGAGGTCGGTTTCGAAGGAGTAGCTGAGTTTAGCGCCTCCGTCGGTTGTGAAGTGGAGAACACCGACATTGTTGGCACGGCTGACAAGATATTCGCGGGCGTAGATTTTCGTCTTGTCACCTGACGGCCAGCGGTTCATGGCCGAGGCCACTGCGGTGGTGAGATCAAGCTGGCGCAGAAAAGTACCGCCGTAAGCCGGTTTTTCGCCGTTTTGGCTGATTTTCAGCGCGCCGATCGGACAGTAGGTGCCTGTGCTGACATATTTATGGTCAGGGTCGGGGTTGGAATCATAGTTGGTTTTTTCGTTGATAAGTATGCCTTCAGTCTGGTGGCCTTCGATGGCTATACCGAGACGGCCGTTGCCGAGAAGGAAAATATTGCTGTAATTGGCACCATAGTTGCCGACATCAACAACATTTTTGCCGTAACCTTCTTCGTTTGTCCAAAGGGTGAGTGGTTCGTCGGGAGTATATGATTTGGGATTGGAGCAAGAAATCATTGACTCCGGAAATGTCGGGGAAAGGGTGGTCTGCGGTACTTCGGCTGCTGACAGTTTACGTATGATTAGTTCTGAGGGAACACCGCTGACCGTGCGGACTGAGAGCATGTAGTAGCCTTTGACTGAGAGTGTGAAGCCGGTGGAGTTTCCTGATACAAGTTGTAGGGCCTGAGTCTGTGAGTTGCCGGAATCGGAGAATGAGGGCTGCGAGGCAACGCCGTAGGTTTTGTCGTCAAAGGAAAGGGCGCCGATGGCAACGGATTTTTTTGATGTGTTAATGGGTGTGGGATATTCAAATATCGCAGAAGCAGTCCCGGCATCCTCGACAAGGGTGATTTTCTTGGAGTCGATGACGGCTGTTACCGGTTTGGGTGGGTCAGGGGTCAGGAATTCCACTGAAATGGAGTTTTTGTCAGCGGAAAGAGTTGCACGGAGTTTATATTTTGTACCTTGTGGTTGAATTTGTAAAGAGCCGGTAGCATCTTTTTTGAAAGTGAATGTCTGTCCGAGAGGCGATTTGTTCCAGTAATCTTCCCATCCTTCGGCTCTATAAGTAGAACCTTTATATTCAAGTGTCCAGATATGGCCGTCGGTAAGGGTTCCGACATACTGATTATTGCCTGTCGGATAGAGCCTTCCGGCTTCGGCCGGATCTGCGTTCCATGTATTATGTTTTACAATAATGACATCGTCCTGTGCGGAAGCTGAGAATGAAACCAGAGATAATAGTAATGTGAATAGCAAAAATAGCGGTGGGCGTAGAAACATGATGAGAATGAATGTTTAAGGTAAGTAGAATAAATGATTATCGTTAGTGATTGTAGAGTTGAAACGATTGGTTTGTAGAGGAAGAAGGAAGGTGGAGAGGAGAAGAAAGGAATGCAGAGTGGCGGATCAGTGTCGGTAGCGTTTGAGTAGGCCGTCTTCGAAAACGAGATATATACCGTTTTCATAAAGCCAGACTTCGCGGAGATAGGAGTTGTCGGCTCCGCGGTCGACTTCGCGTGGCGCTCCGATGGCGAGGCGGCATTCCTCGCGTGTCATGTCAAGGGCCACACGGCCGTTGATGATATTTTCCCATACGGCATCGGTGATGGCCGGATAGCGGAGGCGTGGATCGGTGAACGAAAACAGCGCCGAGAAGGAACGCGGGGTGTGGCCGCGCGGACCGGGATGGAGGAAGATGCGGGCCGATTGTCCCTTGAGATCTGTGAATGAGACTTTGATCGGGTAGATGTCGTTGCCGGGAGTGACAGAGTCGACATTGATCTCGACAAACTGACGGCCGTTGACCGAATTGTCGGCATCGTCGCGCCAGGTGCGGGTCATAACATAGAGTTTCCGGCCACGGAGCAGGGAATCGGCATGAGCGACGAGGCTTTCCTGGATCGTGAACGGAACAGAGAGGGTCTCCTGAGCCTCGACCGAGGCAAGAGGACGGTTGATACGGTAGACGAAACGGCGTCCGTCGTCAGCGGCGAAAGTGATGTCGGTTACCGAAGTTCCGACAATAGAGGGGGCTTCGCGGACGTCGACAAAGTTCAGAATCTTGCCTCCGAGAGAGTCGTAGGGCGATGCCGTGGCTCCGAAAATCAGACGTATCTTGTTGTCGGTGACATAAAACCTTTTCCCCGGCTTCCACTCGCGGAGGGGACTGTCGGCCACAGGGGCCAGAAAAGAGTCCTCCGGAGTGGAAGTGATGTTTTCACGGCGCACATCGCGCTCAGAAACTTTAGGAGTATATTCCACTCCTGTGAAGCAGCTGTGAAGAGCGATAGAGAGCAATGTGACGGAGATGAAAAGCGGGAGCCGGGTCAGTGGTTTCATTATAAGGGATAGGGGATCTGTTCAGTTGGTTATTTGGGCTCGATGCCGAGGTTGTGGAACATGAAAGAATACATGTCCGTGTACTCTTCGAGCACCTTTGCGATCGGTTTGCCTGCGCCGTGACCAGCCTTGGAGTCGATGCGGATCAGTTTGGGGGCCTCGCCGGTGTCGGCAGCCTGGAGGGCGGCGGCATATTTGAACGAGTGGGCGGGGACTACACGGTCGTCATGGTCGGCTGTGGTGATGAGGATGGCCGGGTAGGGGGTGCCGTCGTTGCGGATGGTGTGGAGAGGCGAATAACCGAGTAGATATTTGGCCATTTCGGGCGAGTCGGCGCTGGTGCCGTAGTCGGAAGCCCAGTTCCAGCCGATGGTGAAGAGATGGTAGCGCATCATGTCCATCACACCGACGCGGGGGATTGCGACTTTGAAGAGGTCGGGGCGCATGTTGACAGTGGCTCCGACGAGCAGACCGCCGTTGCTGCCGCCTTCGATGGTAAGGTAGTCAGGAGAAGTCCAGCCTTCCTTGCAGAGGTATTCGGCTGCGGCGATGAAGTCGTTGAACACGTTGAGTTTGTTCATCTTCGTTCCGGCCTGGTGCCACTCCTCGCCGTATTCCGAACCGCCGCGGAGGTTGGCCTGGGCGTAGATCACACCGTTTTCAAGCAGTGCGAGACGGTTGGCGGAGAATCCGGGAGTGAGCGAGACGTTGAAGCCGCCGTAGCCGTAGAGATAGACGGGGTTCTTGCCGTTGCGTTCGAGACCTTTCTTGTAGGTGAGGAACATCGGTACTTTCGTACCGTCAGCCGAGGGGTAGAACACCTGTTCGGTGACGTAGTCGCCGAGATCCACGCCGTTGATCTCGGCCTGGAAGATGAGTTTGCTTTCGCCGGTGGCCATGTCGTAGGAATACTGGGCGGAAGGTGCGGTAAAGGAAGAGAAGCTGTAATAAACTTCGCCGGGATGCTTGCGTTCGGTGTAGACACCTACCGAGCCATAGCCGGGGAGCTTGATGTCAGACTCTTTCTTGCCGTTGATGTCAAAAATTGCCACCTGGTTGGCCGCGTCTTTCTCGTAGGTGAGGAAGAGTTTGTCGCCTGAGAACTGGGCCGCTGTCAGCACACCGTCGGCTTCGGGGACAAGTTCTTTCCAGTTTTCGATCGAGGGATTGGCGAGATCGGCTGTCATGAGGCGGTTCTTGGGAGCGCCGTATGAGGTCAGGATATAGATCTTGTTGTCGATGACGTCGATGATCTGGTTTGTGTAGTCCTGAGTCGGGGCCATATCGGTCCAGGCTCCGTTCTTGCGGACCTTGACAGCGTTGCCTACTCCGGCTCCGCCGACGTGAATGAACGTGACGGGCTGCGACTCGGCAACCTGGGCGGTGTGGAAGTGGAAGGGATGTGAGGGATCGCTGAATGCGATTGTGTCCTCGCTCTGCGGAGTGCCGAGTTTATGATAGTAGACCTGATGGTTCTGGTTGGCGTTGGAGAATTCCTTGCCTTCTTCGGGAGTGGGGTAGGCACTGTAATAGAAGCCGTCGCCGTCCCAGGCAGCATCGGTGAACTTGCCCCAGAGAATGTGGTCGGGGAGGAGTTCTTTGGTCTTGGTGTCCATCACGAAGATTTCGGTCCAGTCGGAACCGCTGCGGCTGATGGTATAGGCCGTGTATTTTCCGTCTTTCGACTGGAAGACGCCTGTGAGGGCCACGGTGCCGTCATCGCTGAGTTTGTTGGGATCAAGGAAAACTTCTCGCTCGGAGCTGTCTACGGTCGGTTTGCGGTAGAGAATCGACTGATTTTTCAGGCCGTCGTTTTCAAAGAAGTAGAACATACCGTCGTTCTCTCGATAGGTCATGCCGCGCTTGACGTAGTTGTTGAGTTCGGTCAGACGGGCGTTGATTTTCGATCGGAAAGGAATTTTGGAGAGATAGTCCTCCGTCACCTTGTTTTCGGCTTCGACCCAGCGGAGGGTTTCGGCGGCGGTGTCGTTTTCGAGCGGACGGTAAGGGTCGGGGACTGCCATACCGAAGATCGTGTCGACGGTATTGTCAGAGGGAGCTTCCGGATAGGAGGGCTTTTTCTGATCTGAACATCCGGCCAATGTGCCTAAAGCCAAAGTTGTCATAGCGGCGTAAGCTAAATTTCGGGAACTTGACATGGTGTTTTGATGGGTGATGATTTTCGGTTAAAATTATGGCTTTTGTGATAGCCTTTCCGCAAATGTACGACTTAATTTTCAATCCGACACCCAATATTGGATTTTTTAATAGATAAAAAGTCCGGCTGTCATGTGAAAAAATGACAACCGGGCATATTTTTATGACGAATGCGATGTGACGCGGCCGTTTTTTGAGGATGGCCTTATTTCAGATTTATATTCAGCGTTGTGTTGACGGGACGCATACACACGGAGTTGTCGCAGCACTGATAGGTCAGCTCGCAGACGGCATCGCTGTCGGAATCACCTGTGATCCGCTGGATGAAACGGCAGAGACCTTTGTAGTAGGTGGTGGCGTTCTTTGACGGATCGACGGCCGGATAACTCATCGGTCCGTCGGCCTTGACGCCGTCGGGGAGAGTGAGTTTGATTTCGGTCGGGATGAAGGGATCAGACTCGTCGACATTGGCATAGAGGTGGAATCCGGGATGTATGTTGAGAGTGATGACGATGTCGCGTGTACCGTCAGGGTTTCTGACAAGTTCTGCTTTTGCGGCCACAGGATTCTGACGGTCGGTCGCGGCTTGCGGTGTGTCTGTCGGAGCGGCATCGGGTCTGACTGAAGTTTTTTCATCAGGGCCGGCCGCAGAGGTGCTGGCTTTGGTCAGTACCGAATAGTCATTGCCTGGAATATTGGTATCCTGTGTGTTGACAAGCCAGAGCCATCCTCCGGATTCGGTGAAGAAGAGGCGGTCGCGGTTAGCGGTGAACCATTGGCGCCATTCGGCGGGTGTGGCGAAGCGGCAGAGAGTGTATCGTCCGAGGATTGCGGAGGCCTTTGCGGCGTCTTTTCCGCCACGGTCAAGCATGTCTATGCAGGTTTCCAGCAGACGGATGTCATTGTTGGCTATTCCGAGCGAGCGAACATCCTCGTCGATGTCAAGACGATAGGGCGTCTCTGCGGCGGGACGGAACCAGGGTGCGTTGCGGTCGTAGTAACGGTTGTATTCTTCTATTTCCTCTCCGAAAATATGGAAAAGATCCGGCTCCCGCTGTCGGATGAAGTCGGCATAGGGTGTGGGCTGCGGTTTGCGCTGAGGCGGAATCGACATATATGCCGAGTCGGCGAGGGTCAGCGGCTGTCCGGCCGCAAGTTTGGCTTTGACGGCCTTCTGTCCGCTGTCGACCTTGAGATAGAAATTCATTCGGGCCTTGTTTTCGGTATCCCAGGCCGTACGGGCAATCTCTCCTTTTGCATGAGTGATGCTGCTTCGGGTGGCCATCTCGTCGTTGTCCTTACGCGCTATGATATGGCAAGGGCCGAGTTCGGCCATGTAGATTATGGCGTTGGCGAGAGCGGCACGTCCTGCGTCTGTAAGTCCTGACGGTGATGCTCCGAAGCCCCAGTGGAAGAAGTTGGCGTGACGTCCTATGGCCACGGCGTCGATACTTTTCGACGATACTCCGCCGGATATGATTTCCGCTTCGGGCGAATCCTCATATCCCCAGGGTCGGCAGACGAGACCGATTCGGATTTCGGGGTCATCAGTATAGTTGAGTTTCTGCACGGTCCACATTTCTACCGAATCAGGCACCTGCTCGCCGTAGAGTTCTGCAAATTCTATTGCCCCGGCTGGTACCGGGTTGATTTCCGCGATAATATTTACCTTGTAGGGACCTTTGAAAATCGGATGGTCTTTTTTCCAGCGCATAGCCTTATTCTGGAGGCAAAGGCAGTACCAGTCGTTTTTACTTCCGGAACCGGCCCTGATGGCGGCGCTTGCATCGGCTATGCTGACTGTCGGACGGTCGAATCTTTCAGGCAGCATTCTTACAACAGGACGGCCATTTGAGTCGGCAGTGACACTGTAAGGTTTCGGACGGCCGTCGAAGACAGTGACGTCGTAATTGTCGGACATTGCGGCCTGATAGTCCGCGGCGTCGATTGATTTTACTTTTTTGAAGCGCGAGCGAAGGAAACGGGTGAAGTCTGCTGCACGCTCTTTGGCTGAGGCCGCGAGCTTGGCTGAATCGCCGGAAAGCCCCATCACGACACCGCGGTTTGGCGATCCGCCGACATAGAGGACAGATATATTATGCTTTGCAGCCATCCTGCAAGGAAGCAGAATGGCGGCAAGGCAAAGGGTCAGAATCAGAGTTCTTGTTCTCATTGCAGATTAGTAGTTCTGTTTGATCGATGGATTGATGCTGGTCACATTCTGCGGGAAGGGGAAGATCCACATATCTGACTCAGGAGTGAGTGTGTAGGTCTTGTCCATGATGGTGCGAGTGTAGGTTTCACGGAAGTCCGGCAGACGGGTCCAGCGCTTGCGGTCCACGAAGTTGTAGTAGCTGTAAATGTTTTCGCCGTGAGCGGTCTGTTTGTAGTGGGCGATGGCGTCGGCGAGGTCGGTGACAGATCCTTGCAGGGGGGCGTATTTTTCAGCCTGTATGCGGTTTTTGCGCAACTGGTCAAGATAGCCCATCGCGGGACCGACGTTGCCTTTGTGAAGCTCACATTCGGCGAGGATCAGAAGCATCTGCGAGGTTTTCAGACCGAAGTTGTTCCAGTTGGGGCTGAATTCGGCTGTCATTGTGGCCGGGATGCCGATGAGCACAGTGCCGTAATCGATAGGTTGACCGGTCAGGACATTGTAGGTAGTGATGTTGTCGCGGCAGATGTGGCCATCCTCGAAGCGGGCCATGGTTTCGGCTGTGATACCTCTCACGTCGATGATCGAACGGAAAACAAAGAAATCTTCCTGGCAGTCCATGAAAGGACGGCTGATACAGCCGCGGACATTGAGGCAGTTGTTGTAGTCAAGGACCGTGGAGTTGATTGCGAGTGCTTTCGAGGCTGCATCGGCTGCATCGTCGTAGCGCTGCATGGCCATGAGCGCCATAGCCTTTACCGCATAGGCGAAGGGAAGTCCGACACGCATGTGGTTGACGGGTTTTTCGGGGAGGGCTCCGAGGTTGATTGCGTCGTCAAGATCCTTGATTATGTGGGTGTAGACATATTCAAGGGTCTGCTGCGGGATGGTGGCAAGGATGTTCTGCGACTGGGTCAGATAGGGGATTGCCAAAGTTTCCGATGCGTAGGCCGGATCATAAGCTTTGGCGAATTTCTGGACAAGCAGATAGTGGAAGAAAGCGCGGAGTACGAGTGCCTCGCCCTTGACCTGCTGCTTGAGCTGATGGTCGCCGGTCGATCCGTCGACGTTGGTGAGAATCGGATTGGCCACGGCGCCGATAAATTCGTAGAACTGCGTGTAGTGTGCGTCGCTTGTGGTCTGCTCGATCATCTCCTTTGCGTGGGCCGCTTCGTCGCAGGTAAGCAGTATGGCGGTGATGTCTTTCTGGGGACGGTTGATGAGCGACGGAATATTGGTGTTGGGCAGGAGATCACCGGTCAGATATGACATCTGGTCTGAGTAGACAGAAGAATACTCTCTGTTGAGAAGCATTTCCAATTCCTCGGTGGTCTTGAGCAGGTTGGATCCCTTGGGGTCTATGTCGGTGAAGTCTGAGCAGGAGTTGAGACTGATGAGTCCTGCAAAGGTGAGGAGCGATATGATTGTTTTTTTCATTATTGTGGTCATTCTATGCGATTCTTACAGATTGATGTTGAGTCCGAATACGTAGGATGTGGGGTTGCGCAGTCCGAGTGTTTCTGGGTCCACGCCGAGATTGTTGCGGGTCCAGATCGCTTTGGGATTGTTAACCTGGAAGCGGAGTGCGAGATTGTTGACACCAAAGCGGCGGAGCCAGGTCTGGGGAACGTCATAACCGAACACGATATTGCGGATCTTGATGAAATCGGCGTGGTGCACGGAGGTGTTCGAGTAGTAAGCCTCGCTTGAGGGTGAGGGCGAGCCATACTGACCGAAGCCGGGGGTGTTCGTCGGATTTTCAGGAGTCCATGAATTGACGAAGTAGGAGTTTACGGCTGAATACGGCATAAGCACTCCGGTCTCGGTCTGTGCGAGCGCGCGCATCATGTGGCCACCTGCATAGGTCATGAGGATGTTGAGACTGAATCCGTTCCAGCGGAAGTTGTTGTTGAATCCGATGATGGTCTTTGGATCAGTCTGGCCGGAAAATTCGAGAACGTCAACTGAGCGTCCGGCTACCGAACGCTGCGGTTCGCCGTTTTCGTCATACCACATTGTCTGACCCTGACGTCCGGGCTCGTCGCTGATGCCGGCGAAGCGGTAGGACCACAGGGCATTGACGGGATAGCCTTTGCGGTAGGGGGTGGCCACGAGCTGAGCGGCGGAGGCCGATTTGCTCTCCACGCCGGTCACTTCATTCTTGTTGTAGCTCAGAGTCATTTCGGTAGTCCATCCGAATTTGCTCTTCTTGCCGGGTACAAACCAGTCGTAGGCTATGCTGAGTTCGACACCCCGGTTGCGGATCGAAGCCACGTTGGCTACCATCGATGTGAAACCGGTGGTGGGATCAAGTGTCTTGTCGTGGAAGATATTGCGGCTGCTCTTGTTGTAGAAGTCGAATGAACCGCGCAGACGATAGTTCATGAAGCTGTAATCAAGGCCGACGTTGGTTGTGCGGTTTTCTTCCCAGCGCAGGTAGGGGTTGGCCGGGCTGACGATGGTTCCGATCGGTAGGCCTGTGTAGTCGTTGATGTCTGTCGATTCGGCGGTCATGTAGCTTGTGGCTCCTTGGTATATATTGCCCGTGGCACCGTAGCTCATGCGTAACTTGAGGAAGCTGATCCATGTGAGATCGTGCATGAACTGTTCGTTGTGGGCGTTCCACCCTGCGCCGACTGACCACAGAGGTTTGCCGCGGAATTTGGCGTTGAGACCGTAAACGTCGGCATAGTCCTTTCGGAACGATCCGAATACGTTGTAACGGTCGTCGTATGTATAGGTGGCGTTTGCATAGCCGGAGGCGTAGCGGTGGCGCTCCTCGACGATGATTCCGAGTCCGTCACCGATGTAGGCCCAGGCCGCACCCGCTGCGGGGAAACCGCCGACGAGAGGCATGTAGTGGGGATTGGTTCGGAAGTTCTGAAGAGTGTTGAAGTCTACGGTGTTGGTGGAGCTGCTCTGGAGCTGATCATCATAGCCGAGAACGAGCGATTTGGTGCCGTTTACTTTGGTCTCACGGAATTCCAGACCTGCAATGGCGGCGATTTCGTGCTTGTCGAAGAAACGTTTCGAGTAGTTGGCCTGGCCGCGGGCTGTCCAGTAGCGGCCGTCAGTGTTGACCGTCTGGAGCATACCGCCGCTCTTAGGGGTCATGTAGCTGATGTCGCCGTAATCGTCGATCACAGTGTAGGCGTTGCGGATGGTGCGCGATGCGTGGCTCTTTTCATTGGCGTGCCATGATGCGTTGTGGTTTTCCATCTCATAGAGGAACTGGGTGTTGATGGTCAGGCCGTCGATGACGCGGAAAAGCAGGTCGGCATGATAGCGCATGTGGTTGCGCTTTGTGCGGCGTGTGTTGTTGTTGAACTCGTCGGGGATGATCACTCCGAGTTCATGGAAACCTTCTTGGCCTTTGCCATCCCAATATTCGTTGCCGGAATATGTATAGTACTGGGTGCGGCGGCTACCGTCGGCATTGTAGTAGGGTGTGTAGGCCGGAAGTGCCCAGATGTTTGTGAAATTGGCGGTGAGATCGGAACCGGCTTCCTTGCGGTCGCTGTAAATTCCGTTGAAGCTCACGGTTGCAGTGAGCCACTTGGCAAGGTCGAAACTGCCTTTATAGCTGAGGTTGAAATAATCGGTGCTGTGGTTGATGATGCCGGAGTTGTCGTTCTTGTAGTTGACGGTCACATTGTGGCGTGCCTTGTCTGAACTGCTTCGGAGCGCGAGATTGTACTGCTGGACTATCTGGCGGCGGTAGATGTCGTCGGCATAGTCGCGGGCGAAATTGTTTTTCTTGAGAGCGTTGAGGCGTGTGTCAAGTTCGTCGCGGGTGATTTCACCGGTAGCCAACTGGTAATATCCGTATTTTACCGGCGATACTCCCATGTGGCCGGCATTGATCTGAGTAGCTGTGTTGCTTATCGGATCGCCGACTTCGCCGTTGTTGTTGAAGAAATAATACTCATAATATTTCTTTTCAGCTTCGACCTGCTGGGCGGCGTTCATGTAGAAGTTGTCGCCGTAGTCCACGTTGCGGTTCTCGAACACAGTGAGGTTGGCCGAGAAGTCGATGTCGATTTTGCCTTTCTTACGGGCGTTTTTGGTGGTGATGACAATGATGCCATTGGCTGCGCGCGCACCGTAAATGGCTGCGGCTGCTGCATCTTTCAGCACGTTGATACTTTCAATGTCATAGGGGTTGAGATCTGCGATGGCACCGGCTACGGCGTCGCTCGACGGTGTGGCGTTGCTGAAAGGATCGAAGTCGGAGAGTGTGCTTTCGACAGGGACTCCGTCAATGACAAGCAGCGGCGAGGCCACACCTCTGAGGGTGCCGCTTCCGCGGATAATCGGCTTTCCGCCGTAGGTCGACAGACCTGCCACACGTCCTTCAAGATTGTCAAGCACGTTGGCGGAATAGCGCTGATCAAGTTTTTCGGCACTGAGGGTGGTTGTGGCGCCGGTCATTTTTTCTTTCTTGATTTCCTGATAACCCGTCACTACGACTTCATCCATCATGGCCGAATTGAGCTGGAGCGAGATGCGGAGAGGCTTGCCGGAGTAGGACGCAAGACTTACCGACTGGGGCTTCATGCCTATATAACTGATGGTCAGAGTGGGGTTTGAAACTCCGTGAACATTGATGGAGAACTTACCGTCGATATCGGTTGAGGTTCCCTGGCGGGTCCCGTCGAGAATCACGGTTGCCCCCGGCAAGGGTTCGCCGCTGTCATCGACTACGGTTCCGGTTACTGTTGTGTTGACTGCTTTGGCGGCTTCGTCGGTGTCGACCGACAATGACGGGCCTTTAGCATAGCCATAGAGAGGCGATAGGGCTACGGAAGCCGCTACCAGACTAAAAAATATATTTCTCATTTAGCTTGATGATTGGTATTCAGTAAATACAAACTCTTTTCCCTAACGAATTGATTGGTCTGCAAAAGTACAAAATAAATCACGGTAAATCAATAATTTGATTTGTACTTAAATAGAATTAAGGTAAAGTGTGCGTTTTAAACAAGCTTTTAGTTGAAAAATGTAAACAATGCTGATGTCTGAATGAAAAATCACGAACCCCGTAATAACCCGGATTCGCGATTCGTTTGCTTTTAATATTTGAAAACTTGTCAGTTATTGACTTGATAAAATAGGGACGTGTGTGAACGCAGATAGAAAAGTTTTATCTTGCTGACGTTCAATGTCCCCCGGAGGAGATTTTTAAGTATCGCCGACGCGATTACCAGGTTTCGCGGTGATCGTTGTAGTGGTCGGGACGATACACGAGGGCTGCGGATTCGCAATACCACTCGATGGCTTTCTTTACCATTTTTGTTACTTTCATAATGCATTCATTTTAAAAGTTAAACATAGATGGGTTAATTAATCACTGATGTGCAGTGTGGTCTGCCACATCCGTAAAGACTCTGCTCTGAGAGATCTTTCATTTGTTCTCTTCTTCGGTGCGGATAGTGCAGTCGCCGGTTACACGGAGGCTGGTGCTTGCACCGAGTGTCTGGAAGATGTGATTTACATCTGCTTTGAGAACCTTCAGCATGTTGGTCATAGTTGCAGAATTTTAAATTAAACCTAAAAACAATCTTTATATAAATAAATGGATGTTCTAATTTATTTTGTGCCCCCCTTTTAAGAAGTGCTTCTGTACTATATACGCTTGAACACGGTGCAAAGTTAGTGCTATTTCTTGGAATTATGCTGCAAAAATATGTTGTTTAACATAAAATCAGAGTGAAAAGACATTCTGTCAGGGTATTTACGGATGTTAATTAACAATGTTAAAAGTTCGTAATTCTACACTTTCTGATGATTTTCGCTTCGGTTTTCGCTTCCGGGATTCATCGAAGCGCTTTTGGAAAACCTTTGGTTGTGGTTGAGATGAAGGTGGAATCGGACGGATTCAAAGTGACGAGCAGCCCTTCGACTCCCTCGGTCCGTTCGAGCATTGCGAGAGCTTCGGCGCAATTCATGGCCATGCAGGAGGTGGCATAGGCGTCGGCGAGCATGGTATTGGGGGCGATGACAGTGGCCGACAGCAGATCGGTATGTGCCGGACGCCCTGTGACAGGGCTGATGGTGTGCCAGATGCGTCCGGAAGCCGTAGTTTTGAAGTTGCGGTAGTTGCCTGAGGTGGCCACTCCCGCATCGGAGACAGCGATAACGGTCATGCGTTCATGAACGACGGCAGTGTCGTTTTCGATAGGGGCATCGACCATTATATGCCACTTGTCGCCGCGCGGATTTCTGCCTGCGAGTGCTATTTCGCCTCCGATCTCAACCATGTAGTCTTCGCAGCCGTTGCGCCTGAGCATCTCTCCGACGAGATCGCAGCCATAGCCTTTTGTGATGGCCGAGAAGTTGAATTCGGTCCCAAGGGATTTTTTTAGAATATGTCCGGCAGAGTCGATCGAGCATGAAGCAATCCCTACCAATGGCATGATGCTGTCGATCATCTCCTGCGAGGGTTCGGTGCCGGAGTTTCGGTAACCGAAGCCCCAGAGGTTTACGAGCGGCGCTACTGTCGGATCGAAGGCACCGTTGCTTTCGGCGTTGACATGGAGCGAGGCGGTGAAGATGCGCCGCAGCAGACTGTCGGCTCCAATATCCTCGCCACGGTTGATGCGTGTGATCAGCGAGCTGTCGCAAAAGGGCGACAGGGAGAGTTCGACATGCCGCATCACGGCAAGAACCGAATCGCTCAGGTCGCGGTCCGCGCGGTAGGTTATATTATAGGTGGTGTTCCACACTCCCCCCTGCATAGTGCGGTAGCTTTTTCCCCCGCCGCATCCGGCGAGGTTCATGATCACCGGCAATACTAATGACAGAACGAATATATAGCGGCAGGCAGATTTCATGAGTGGATGGTAATTTTTCTTCAAAATTACAAAGATTCTAAAAATAATCAATATATTTGTCTCTCTCAAGTGTTTTTTATTCGGACACATTTCCACGAAATATAATCATCAAATAATATCGAATAAAGATTTATGAAAAAGACTTATCTGTTTTTAGCCGACGGCTTTGAGGAAATCGAGGCTCTGGCTACTGTCGATCTTCTTCGTCGCGCAGGCATAGATGTTGAGACTGTGTCTGTCAACAAGACATTGGCTGTCAAAGGTGCCAACGGCATTGAAGTCGCTGCTGACATAATGCTTGCCGATTGTCCGGACGATGCAGCTCTCTATATATGCCCCGGAGGTATGCCCGGAGCATCGAATCTCGCTGCAAATGCGCGTGTGTGTGAACTTCTGTCCGCCCAGCATGAGCGAGGAGGGAAAATAGCAGCCATCTGTGCCGCTCCCGGCGTGGTTCTCGCTCCGCTCGGAATCCTCAACGGATACGATGCCACCTGCTATCCCGGTTTCGAGGAAGCTCTTGCTGCCGGAGGTGCCAACTACAAGAAACAGCGTGTGGTGAGAGACCGCAATGTCATCACGGCCAACGGTCCTTCGTCTGCCATACCTTTTGCTCTGTCGATAATCGAAGCTCTTGACAGTCAGGCGAAGGCCGATCAGATCGCTGCCGGGATTCTGCTTTGACGCCCTCTTCTTAAGGTATAAAAGATCCGGACAGTTCGGGAAATGCACAGCGCCTTCAGTATCGGGACATCTATTATATATAATTAGGTGGACTTGGGCCTGAAGGCGCCTTTTATGCGATTAGGCAAAGGTATTTGGGATGATTGCGGTTTCGATTTGAAATTAAATTTATAAAATTTTGAAATTTTATTTTGGTTATTATGTTTCTTTTCGTAAATTTGCGCCGTCTCTAACCTTAATGTTACCGCTATCGAATGAGAACGTTAAAGAAAATCGCAGCCCTGCTCGCATTTGCAGCCATTCCTGCGTCGCTTCTGGGCCAGACTCTCAAGTCGCCCGACGGCAATCTGACTATGGAATTTTCTCTGACTCAGTCCGGGGTTCCGCAGTATCAACTCGATTTCAAAGGCCGCGAGGTGATCAGGCCCAGCCGTCTCGGATTCGAGATAAAAAAAGGAAAGCATCTCAAAGACAAATTCGAGGTGGTGTCGGTCGATACGCTCTCGTTTGATGAAACCTGGCGCCCGGTATGGGGCGAAGAGGCGGAAATCCGCAATAACTACAAGGAAATGCTCGTCAGCCTTAAGCAAAAAGACACAGACCGCCTGATGGCTGTCCGCTTCCGCCTTTTCGATGACGGACTCGGATTCCGCTACGAATTTCCGATGCAGAAAAAACTGAGCTACTTCGTGGTCACTGACGAGCTGACAGAATTTGCGATGCCCGGCGATATAGAAGCCTACTGGATACCGGCTGACTATGACACACAGGAGTTCAACTACACCCGCAGCCGTCTGTCAGCGATCGCCGACAGCGCAGAATGTGTCCGCGGTCCGAAATATGACTGGACAGACCGTCCCGGCAAGACAGCAGTGCAGACAGCCCTGATGCTCAGGAGCGACGATGGCCTCTATATCAATCTCCATGAGGCTGCTCTGGTCAACTATCCTTGTATGCACCTCGATCTTGACGATAAAAATTTCGTGTTTAAGGCGATGTTGACCCCTGACGCCGTCGGTGACAAAGCCTATATGCAGACAGACTGCACCACACCCTGGCGCACAGTCATTGTTAGCGACGATGCCCGCGACATTCTTGCCTCACGCATCACCCTCAATCTTAACGAACCCTGCAAAATCGAGGATACATCCTGGATCAAGCCCTGTAAATATGTAGGTGTATGGTGGGAAATGATCAACCGTAAGAGCAGATGGAGCTATACCTATGACCTCCCCAACATACATCTTAACAAGGTTGACTACACTAAAACCAAACCTCACGGGCTTCACGGTGCCACTACTGAAAAGGTCAAACACTACATCGACTTTGCTGCCGAACACGGTTTTGACGCCGTTCTGGTCGAAGGCTGGAACATCGGCTGGGAAGACTGGTCAGGCAAAATGAAAGACGAGGTCTTTGACTTCGTAACCCCTTATCCCGATTTCAATCTCCCTGAAATCCGTGATTATGCCAAGTCAAAGGGTGTCAAAATGATCATGCACCATGAGACTTCAAGCTCGGTGCGCAACTACGAGCGCCGCATGGACGAGGCCTATAAGTTTATGAAAGACAACGGTTATGACGCTGTCAAGAGTGGCTATGTCGGCAACATTCTCCCCGCAGGAAGCAACCATTACAGTCAATGGCTTGTCAACCATTATCTCTATGCTGTCAAGAAGGCGGCCGACTACAAGATCATGGTCAATGCCCATGAAGCGGTGCGCCCCACCGGTCTCTGCCGCACATGGCCCAATCTTATCGGCAATGAATCGGCCCGTGGCTCCGAATACCATGCCTTCGGAGGCAACAAACCCAGCCACACTACGATCCTGCCTTTCACCCGTCTGATCGGCGGTCCGATGGACTATACTCCGGGCCTTTTCGAGAACAACATGACAAAATACAATCCCAAGAACAAAGCATGGGTCAACACCACTCTCACCAATCAGCTGTCGCTTTACGTCACGATGTCGAGTCCGTTGCAGATGGCGGCCGATTTCCCGGAAACTTATGAGCGTTTCCTCGATGCTTTCCAGTTTATCAAGGATGTGGCTCTCGACTGGGACAAGAGCTACTATCTCGAAGCCGAACCGATGGAATATCTGACCGTGGCCCGCAAGGCCAAAGGTGAGGAGAAATGGTTTGTCGGCGGAACAAACGGAGCTGATCCGCGTACTGCCACAGTAGATTTCAGCTTCCTTCCAGCAGGAAAATATAAGGCCGTCATCTATCGTGACGGTAAAGACGCGCACTATCGCAGCAATCCTCAGTCTTATGTCATTGAGACAAAAAGTGTCAGCCCCAGAACAAAAATGAAAATCAATGAGGCCGCCGGCGGAGGATTCGCGATCTCCATTCTCCCGGAGTGAAAGTGCGCGAATGAAGAAAATTGAAAAATGTTAGGTATAGATATATAAATAGTAAGGTAAAGACTACTAATGAATGAGATGAAATAATACAACACAATTGGTATGAATCTGTAAAAACACCTTAAATCCATGACATGTGTGTGTTACAGCATGGCACACACAAGAACCCATCGGTGCCGGCTACATGTGAATGAAGCTGGCACAAACTTTTAAAATAAGTAGTTTAATTATCATTGGGCATTGATGCAATATAAGAGCGGTAACTGACGTTTTAATATCAGTTAACATAAATCGGATACCTTTTCCGTCGCCTGTCCTGTATGTCTGGCGGTTACTGGAACTGAAAAATGGAATTATCGATGCCCAAAGTATTGGTGCTTGCAACATCTCGTCACACACACGGGGGGATCTCCTCTGTGGTGACGGCTCATGAACGCTCTTCTCAATGGAGGGAGCATTCATGCCGCTGGATCGCCACTCATCGCAGCGGTTCCATGCTGACCAAACTGCGCTATTTAGTTTCCGGCATGTTGCAGTATCTCTGGTATCTGCCATGGTGTAAGGTTGTCCATGTTCATGTAGGCCATGGGCCTTCAGCCCGTCGCAAGCGTCTTTTCGTCAGGCTTGCTTCCGTATTTGGGAAAAAAGTGATTGTCCAGATTCATGCCGATACGGCTCCTACCATTTACGGTCCGTCAAAGGATGTCTATGCTTATCTGTTTGAAAAAGCTGATTTAGTACTGCTGCTCTCAGAACGATGGAAGTCGGCATTGGATAAATTCTGCGGTCGGAAAGTAAAGAGTGAAATTTTGTATAATCCCTGTCCGGCTGTAAAACCATCAGAAACAGATCCGGAATCAAAATATATCCTTTCGGCAGGAGTACTCGATAAGAATAAGGGTTATCACGATCTCATAACAGCCTTTGCCTCTGTCGCACGACAATTTCCGGACTGGAAACTCTGTTTTGCCGGAAGCGGTGAGATCGATCGGGCAAGAACATTGGCAGCGGAACTGGGCATTGCATCTCAGGTGGAATTTAAAGGCTGGGTGACAGGCGTTGCCAAGGACAGTCTTTTCCGGAAGGCTTCGATTTTCTGTCTTTCAAGTTATGCCGAAGGGTTCCCGATGGCTGTTCTGGAGGCTTGGGCCTACGGACTTCCCGTAGTTGCCACCCCGGTCGGCGGCCTGCCTGACATCGTCACCGATGGCAAAGAAGCACTCCTTTTTGACCCCGGCGATTGCGCGGCTCTGGCGCAACGCCTCGAACGGTTGATGGGTGATCCGGCATTGCGTGTCCGTTTGGGTTCAGAGTCGCTTCGTATGGCTTATGAAAATTTTAATGTTGAAAATATCGGTAGGCAACTTGGGGCTATATATGATTCCTTGTTGCTGAATGAATAAAATAGAATGTATGAGTAAAATTCTTGTTACCGGAGGCTGCGGGATGATCGGCAGCAACCTTGTCAAACGTCTTGTCACCGAGGGACACGATGTAACAGTCATCGACAATCTCTGGCGTGGCAGACTCGAATATCTCGACGGCCCTGATGGACGTCCGGTCATTGACACAGCCACACGCTTTCACAATATAGATCTGTCGAAGGAAAATCCTCAGGTCCATGAAATCGTCAGCTCTAATGAATATGTTATCCATCTTGCTGATATAGTCGCAGGCATCGACTACGTATTCGGCAATCAGGGCGAACTGTTCCGTCAGAACAACCTCATTAATACCAATCTCTTCCACGCCGTCCGCAAGGCCGGGAAGGAGCGTATCAAAGGTCTGATATATGTCGGCACTGCTTGCAGCTATCCTCTGACACGTCAGAATTCCCTCGATGTGGTGCCATTGCGTGAAGATGAGCTTTTCCCGGCACTTCCGGAATCGGCTTATGGCTGGAGCAAGCTCATGGGACAGCTGGAAATCGGATATATAGAAAAGGAGACCGGTATTCCTTGTTGCACTCTTCAATTTCATAACGTTTACGGCTCTCCTTGCGACTTTGGAGCCAGAAGTCAGGTGATCCCCGCACTCATACGCAAGGCCATCAACTATCCTGCCGAAGAATTCAATGTCTGGGGCAGCGGCAAACAGGGTCGAGCCTTTATCCATGTCGATGATGTGGTCGATGCCCTTGTGCTGGCTCTTGAGAAAGGCTGGGGCCACGGCTGGATTCAGATCGGACCGTCGGTGTGCACCTCTATTGCAGAAATCGCGGAGACAGTTGTCCGTATCAGCGGCAAGGATATAACGCCGTTCTATGATACTTCCAAACCTGAAGGTGACAAAGCCAGAAGCGCCGACTATTCGAAAGCGCGCGAAATTCTTGGCTGGGAACCCAAAGTTTCTTTGGAGGACGGCCTGCGCAGGCAATATGAATGGATAAGGCAGCGTATTGAGAAATAATGGCCGGACAGACCGTTATTTTTCGCCGTTTGTCGGAAGTGGACGCGGTGGCTACGGCTCATGCCGTCGGCCTTAAGAAAGTGCTGCTTTCATCAGCAGAGACGCCGAGTGCGGTTACTCAGATAGCTGTCACTTCATTCAAAGCGGATGAGACGGCCGAAAGTCATATCCATCCAACGATGGACGAACACTATTTTTTCATGGAGGGAGAAGGAGAAATGACGGTCGGTGATACTGTCTGTCACTGCCGCCCCGGCGACTATCTGCTTGTGGCCGCCGGCTCTTCCCATCGGCTCACGGCTGTGAAGGCAATGAAGTTTATGACAATAGGGATTGCATATGACAAATGAAAAGACATATTTCAATGTGAGAATCGAGTTTGATCGTGATGAACTCGACCGAAAGATATTTAAAGCGATCGAAGAGGGCACTCCGGGTTACAGTTGCTCTGTCGAGGCCAACAATCTGACTGTGGCCAACCGCAATCCGGAATTTCTTAAAGTGCTTAACGGGGCGCTTGTCAATAACTGTGACGGTAGCGTTTTGGCCAAGATCCTTGCATGGATACATAAAGAGCCGATAGACAGTTATATCGGAGCGGATATTTTTATTAAATATATCTCCATGAAGCGCTTCCGCCAGTTTTTTCTCGGCAATACGCGCGAGGTGCTGGACGGCCTGAAAAAAAATCTCGCGGAAATAGATCCGGCTATTGCGGAGATGCGTTTTGAGACATTGCCATTCCGCAGCGTCGATGATTTTGACTATGAAGGGATCGCTGAGATGATCAATGCAGACAATCCTGACATTATTTGGGTGAGCCTCGGAGCTCCGAAGCAGGAGATGTTCATGTCAAGGCTCAAGCCATATCTAAAAAGAGGCGTAATGTTCGGTTATGGAGCTATTTTTAACTTCAATGCCGGAGTCGGAGCGGTGCGCCGTGCCCCGAAACTGATGCTGCGGATGCGTCTCGAATGGCTTTACCGCGCTTTCGAGCAGCCCAAAAAGAACATCCCGCGATACTGGAATTTCATAAAAATCCTGCCGCGGCTCATCCGCGACGAGCGCCGCAAGGTGAGAATGCAGGGGGCCAACTGATAAAAAGCTTAAATTTTTATATTACCGAAATCGAAATACCCTACTGAATGAAACTATTGCCCGTTGTGGCAAGCCTGGTGCTTGCCTTCAATATCAATGCCATTGAAAAGAAACTTTACGACTTCGTAGTGCCGCGCGACGGTTCTTTCCGCGAGGCCCTGAATGCCGCCGACAACCGTGCGGACACGACACAGCGTTTCCGCATATTCGTGATGGACGGAAACTATGTCATTCCGGTCAGTGGCAAGACCATCGGTGGCGACGGTGTCGAATACGGAGATCCGCGTACACGCCTTAACACCCCCAACGTCTCCGTCATCGGTGAGAGCCGCGAGGGAACTGTTCTCGTCAACATTACTCCTCCCGCCACATGGGACAACGGTTTCGGTCCGTCATGTCCTTTGGAGGGGATAGGGAAAGGAGACGTGCTCATAATCGAATATCCGGCCCACGACACATATCTTCAGGACATAACCATGAAGAGCGGAATGGCCGATCATACGGGGCGCAACATCGTGCTCCACGACCGCTCCGACAAAACGATTGCAAAGAACATCTGCATATGGGGCTATCAGGATACCTATGTTTCCAACAATAAAAACGGCCGTTTCTATTTTGACGGAGGTGTCATCCGCGGCCGCACGGACTATATCTGCGGCAAGGGCGATGTCTATTACGACGGCGTGACTTTCCAGCAGTGTGGCCGCGGCGGCTATCTCGCCGTGCCCTCCGAGCCGCGCAAATACGGCTATGTGATGGACAGCTGTTATATAAAGAGCGAGACCCCGGATGTCACCTACTATCTCGGCCGTCCCTGGGGCAAAGGGACTCCGACCGCTATCTGGCTCAACACTAAAGTCGATGTCTCGCCGATTACCAAAGACAAACACGGTTACAACGGCTGGGCTGACATGAGCGGCGGCTGGCCTGCCCGCTTTGCCGAATACAACACCTATTATGCGTCGGGAGCCGGAGCGCTTGATCTTTCGGGACGCCGATCGCTTTATGTCGACCGCGAGGGAAAGGAACATGCCAACTCTCCGGTGCTCACCGAGGCTGAGGCGAAGGCCTTCACTAAAGCCGCGGTGCTTGACGGATGGAATCCGGACGCAGCCGTCGCTCCAGCTCCTCTGCCCGTCGATGTGCAGGTACGTGACGGTGTGTTGAGTTGGACAGGCAGTGACGATGCACTGCTTTATGCAGTCTGCCGACACGGTAAAGTTGTCGATTTCACGACCAAAACATCATACAGGATCGGTCGCGATTCTTCCTCCGACTGCTGGTCGGTACGGGCCGCCAATCATATGGGTGGCCTCGGAGAAGCCGTTTCTGCCGGAGACGCTAAAGCGAAAGAAACTCCTAAGGGTTCCCGCTATTCCAAACGGATGCTCCGCACCTCTGACGAGGACTTTCTCCATTCTGACGAGGCGCGCCGCATAGGTGACCAGGTGTTGCTCTGGCAGCGTGTGACCGGAGGCTGGCCAAAGAATATCGACATGGTCACACCGATGACCCCGGAGGAAAAAGCTGCGGTTCTTGCCGACAAAGAGCGTCGCGACGACTCGACCACAGACAACGATGCGACCACCACTCAGATGACCTATCTCGCAAGGCTTTATAAGGCCACAGGCGATACGAAATATCGCGACGGTTTCCGCGCCGGAGTCGATTATCTGCTTTCCGGGCAGTATAAGAATGGTGGCTGGCCGCAGTTCTGGCCCGTGCAGCGCGACTATCAGCCTCATATCACCTATAATGACCATGCGATGGTCAACACCATGACCCTTTTGCGTGACATCCGTGACGGGAAAGAGCCTTATGGCGGCGATCTTTGCGATCAGGCTCGGAAGAAAAAGATGAAAAAGGCTTTCGGCAAGGGCGTGGAGTGCATTCTGGCTACTCAGATTGTTGTTGACGGAAAACCGACCGTGTGGTGCCAGCAGCACGACCATGTGACGCTCAAACCAGCTTCCGCGAGAGCCTATGAACTTCCGTCGTTCTGCTCGTCGGAGAGTTCCGGCATCGTGAAACTCCTGATGGAGATTCCCGATCCCGATAAGCGTGTAAAGGCCGCGGTTCACGGCGCTATGGCCTGGTTCGACAGATATAAGCTGACCGGACTTGACTGCCGCCGCGTTCCGGATCAGGGTAAGTGGAACACCGTGCTTGTCGAAGACTCCCTTGCCGGTCCGCTCTGGGCTCGCTATTATGATCTTGACAACTGCATACCCTTTGTCTGTGACCGTGACGGGATTCCGCGGCGCAGACTTGAAGACATCGGCAGCGAGCGTCGCAACGGTTATTCTTGGTATAGCAGCCGTCCCGCAGAGCTCTATGAACTCTATGAAAAATGGGCTGACCGTTATGATCCGCAAAACAAGGTGGCGGTAAGCCTTTCGACAAAGGGGGCTAACGAAAACGGCACTTTCACTCTCGGAGTGCAGCCCAAAGTTAATGAAGAGCTGTTTGATGTGGTGGTAAGACGGGGTGAAAGCATCCAGGCGGCTATTGACTTGGCGCCGGAAAACGGTACCGAACCTTTCAAGATTCTTGTCAAAAACGGTCTCTACAATCAGAAAGTCATCATCGACTGTCCGAACATCGTGCTTGTCGGCGAGAACCGCGACAGCTGTATCATAGTCGGCGCCGAAGCCGGAGAGACCGTGATGCTGAAAGAGTTTCGCGGTGAGAAAGCCCCGCGCGGCATTCTCAGCCTGACCGAAAAGGCCAACGACTGCCTTATCAGCGGCCTGACGGTGATAAACAACTATGGAACCACCGTCTCTAACACTACCACGCATCAGTTTGCCGTCTTCGGCAAAGCCACACGCACAATCATAATCAACAGCAATATTATCTCCGACGGCAATGACGCCCTTTCGCTCTGGGGCAAGGGCGACGACGGCAATGGCGGTCTGTATTACCATTCCGACCTCTATATCCGCTGTCCGGGAGTTGATTTCATTTGCCCGCGGGGTACCTGCTACGCAACCCGCTGCCGCTTCCTTGGCGATACCCGTGCCATCCTCTGGCATGACGGACGCGGTTCACGCCACAACAAATTTGTAGTGACCAATTCGGAGTTCGACGCTCTCAAGCCCACTCCGCTCGGCCGCTATCATCACGACTCGCAGTTCTATGTCATCAACTGCCACATGACTAAAAACATCCTCGACGCCGACATCAACCATGCCTACAAGGCTCAGCCGGAACTTGCGCCCGGCAAGGTGTTCGATCCTTGTCCTTGGGGGCGCCGTGTATATTACAGCGGCTGCACACGCGACGGCGGTCACAAAGGCTGGCTGGCCGACAATCTCGCCTCGGCAAAAGGAGCTCCGGAGTTCTACGGCATCACGGCTTCATGGACTTTCGGCAAGCGCTGGGATCCGGAGAAGCGCATCCGCGACCTCTGGCCGGTAGTGGCCTACTGATGCAGACTGTCGGTTACTTGAAAATACAATTCACCCCTTGACGCTTTGTCGGAAATGGCGTCAAGGGGTGAATTTTGTTCCGGAAATATGATTTTCAGACTTTCTCCGAAAGAACTTTGATGGCGGCTTTGTAATCGGGTTCGTTGGTAATCTCCTCGACGAGATCGCGGAAGATGACCCGGCGGTTTTCGTCAAGGACGAGGACGGCGCGGGTGAGCAGACCGGCGAGCGGGCCGTCTACGAGCTGCACACCGTATTTCTGACCGAACAGCGGTGAGCGGAAGGCCGATCCGAACAACACGTTTTTGATGTTTTCGATCGTGCAGAAACGTCCCATGGCGAAGGGGAGGTCCATCGACACGCAGATCACCACTACATCGTCGAGTTTCGCGGCTTCTTCGTTGAAACGGCGTACACTCATGGCACACACTTCGGTGTCGAGGCTTGGAAAGATGTTGAGCACTACGCGTTTGCCGGTAAAGTCAGTGCAGAGTAGCTGAGAGAGATCCGGACCGGAGAGGTGGAAGCAGGGGGCGGTTTCGCCTACGGAGGGCACGGTGCCGCATGTGTGGCAGGCCTGTCCTTTGAAAAATACGGTTTCCATATTGATATGTCAGTTTTTATAATGTTTTTTGGTGGTGAATTACGCTCAGTCGGTGAGTGCCATCGTCTGTAAAACAATATTTCCGAGGTCGCGGTTGAGTCCGAGGTTTACATTTTTGACTTTACCGTCGCTGTCGGCCATGATTATCACCGGCAGGGAGGTGACTCCGCAGTCGCGGGTCAGTGACTTGCCGTTCATCAGAAGATGTTCGCCGGGACGGATGGAGGGTATTACGGATTCGATTGCATCCGTATTGGTCGAGTTGAAGACCCAGATGACGTCGACGGCTTTCGGGAGCGAGTCGGCGGCGCCGCGGATGGCTTTGACGATCTCTGTGTTGAAGCCTGAGTCAGGATCGAGAAGTGCGATGACTGTCGGAGCCACAAACTTTTCGCCGCGATGGTGGGTGTAGCGTTCACCGGTTGTCGTCGGGAGAGTGAATGTGGGCATCGGGCTACCGGCGAGGTTTTCGATATGGAAATTATTTTCGCGGTATTTCTCGAAAATCTCAGGATAACGGGCTGTGAGTGCCGCGTCGGATAGCTCCGGACAATTCATTTTCGGCGGGTAAGTGTAGCTGACGAATATGGTTTGCTCGGTGATCTGACCGGGATTGCTTTCGGTGTCTATACGCAGCGGAAGCATGGTTTCCGCATCGAAAAAGAAATCTTTTTCAGTGGCTACGACCTCGCTGACAGTGAATGTAGTGGAGACTTTTACGGCTTTTCTGCCGTTGAAGGCAGTCGTCGCAGACACTGTGACGGTATAGCGCGGGTCAGCGGTCATGGCTTTAAGTTCACGGGCGATGAAGGCCGGATAAAGGTCGGCGAACTGTGCGCTGCCCTGGACGCCTGCCGAGCGTCCGGTGGGATGGAATGGTATCGAATCCCAGTCCATGTGGTATTCCTGGAGGCGTTCGTTGCGGTAACGGTAATGATGACCGTCAAAATAGGCTGAAAAACCTTTGACGGTGCCTGTCGGTGTCTCCAGAGACCAGTCTGTCAGATAAGAGCACGGTGCCAGAGGGTCCGTGGGAGCGGGTGCGGAAGAGAGATTTACCGTGTAGATCACATCTGATTCGCTCTGTGGCAGCGTGACGCTGAATCGGGCCTCAGCTTCATAGCAGCCGACGGATTCAAGCCGTGAGACAATATCAGCTATCCCCTGAGCCGAAAGGCCCAAGGGATATAACGCTGTTAACACCATTAACAATCTTGCGTTCCCTTTCATAAAAAACAATAGTTGACGTACATAATAGAAACGTCGCGCCGGGTAAATCTGTTCACCCGGCGCTATGATAAAATGTGTTATTTTTGGAATAAATTGTTGACGGCGATCCTGAAATCATTGAACATCGAGGAGACCGGAGTGAGGATAGGCCTGAAAGGATGGACTACGGATGGTGTGAAGACTCGCAGCCCGTTGTGGTGGCAGCGGACTCTCAGACTGCGGTCCATTTCCATCGGTTCTCCGTCGACGTGTGATGGGCCGCGGTGTTCGCGCTCGATGATGATATTGTCGGTGCGGAAGGTTTGGATCAGCATATTACGCTCGATCATCCCGGTGAGCATATCGACTCCTACAAGAGCCGTCGAGAGTGCGTTTCCGGCATGGATGATGGTGACGTCGAGCAGGCCGTCGTTGATCGAGGCGCTTGGAGCTATATAGGCATTGTTGCCGTATTGCGATGCGTTGCAGACGGCTACTAAAAATGCTTTTTCAGTCAGAGTCTTGCCGTTGGCTATGATGGTGTAGTGCTCCGGTTCATAGTTGGCGTAGGTCTGGAAAGTGCTTTGGATGTAGGTTAGTTTCCCGCGTGTCTTTTTCCTTGCGAAAGCTTCGCTGACGGCGGCGTCGAAGCCGACCCCGCAGGTGCAGAAAAATTTCTTGTCGTTCACGGTGGCATAGTCTATGTCCATCGCGTGGTTTTCAATAATGATTTTAAGACTTTCCTTGATGTCGACCGGAATTCCGAGATGGCGGGCGAGCCCGTTGCCTGAGCCGCAGGGGATGATTCCGAGCACAACTCCTGTTCCGCAGAGAGCGGCCGCGGTTTCATTGATGGTGCCGTCGCCACCGGCTGCAAGGACTGTCTCACACCCTTTTTCAACAGCCGACAGGGCAAGTCGTGTCGCATCGCCGTGGCCTTTGGTGTAAGCGACCTCTACCTCCCGGCCGAGCGGGCCGAGGGCGTCGATGACCATGCGGTCAAGTCCGGTCTTGCTGCGGGTGCCGGAGATGGGGTTAATGATTAATCGGACTTTGGTCATCAGATAGTTACACGTCGGGTGGAGCTTCCGATTTTAATGATATATATTCCTTTTGCGCTCATCGGCAGGCGGTGGATGCCGGCAGGAAGAGTGGACTGGGATATAAGTTGGCCGAGAATGGTGAATACTTTTACGTTGACCGACCGGGGTGTGGCGATATAGATATAGTTTTCGCGTACAGCCATCTCGGCCTGAGCTTCAGGGTCGGAGCGCATTTCTGTGAACATGCGGTCAGGCGCGTCGACAGCCTCCCAGCGCGCTGCGGCGCCGGAAAGCAGCGAAGAGAGGCCAAGTATCAATATGACAAGCAGTTTTCGCATGTTTCCCGATTGAGATTATCAGATAGATGTTGCAAAAGTAATAAAAAAAATCCACCGCACAAAAAATTCCCCTCATCCCGATGCTGAGAGGATGAGGGGCGATAACAGTAATAGTGTGTTTTTTATAGTTGATAGAGTGATTTCTCAGAACAGGTGATTTCTCAATACATCGGTGTGAAAGGTTTTGTGCGGAAAAGTTTTCCGGTCACATCTCCGACAAAGTCTTTGCTTTTGGCCACATCGAGTTTCATCACCGGTGCGCCCGGCCGCAGATCGCATTTCTTTAGATCGACATAGAAGAGTCCCGGATTGGTGACCACATCAAAATAGTAGAGGCGGTCACGGATGTTGGCGAATGATCGCCATTGTGTGGAACTGACGTTCCCTTCGCCTTTGACCGTATAGGTGTAGGGCACTGATACGTTGAAGAGGATCGAGCGGGTGATTGCAACTCCGAGGTCGGCATCGCCTGTCTTCTCGACATTCCGGTCGAAGAAATCGGCGCGTACAAAGCGGTCGGGACTTGACACTGTGCCCGGCAATGTGTGTGTGCCGCCTTTCTTGACCCAGTAGTCATTGATGGCGTTCATCTGCGGATAGGTAGGATCATTGGTGAGCACACGCAGATCCTGCCCCTGATATATGCGTATAGTGCCATGGTCAAATTCAACTATCGCCGATTTGCCTGTCGGATCGGTGATGCCCCAGTGGAGGGTCGAGGTTGTGCCATCGTCAAAAGTGGCGCCTGAGATGTTGAAGTCATGTCGGGAGAGCATGGCGACGGCCTCGTCGGTGTCTTTGCAGAGGTCGAGAATCCAAGCCGGGAACATGGCGAGCGACATGGGGGGACGGTTGAGGGTGGAGTCATTGACATAGACAGTACCTTTGCAGAAAAGGCCGTTGACAACGAGGCCTTTTTCGTTCATTCCCTCGGTGACGCCTCCGTCATAGCCGACAGCATAGACGGCGCCGTATTTCGATGTCCATTCCACGGAGCCGGGCAAAGAGTTGCCGGCTTTTTTCATGCCGCGCGGATAGACGTATATGTTGGTCGGTATTGGTGTTTTCCAGTCAAGCGAACGGCCTACGATACGCAGACTGTCGGAGCCGACGTAAAGCACACGTGAGCAGCCCAGTGCATCCTGGACACACAGGACGGATGTCAGGGCAAGTGCTATTGCGAATAATTTAGCCTTCATAACAGTTGAAATTGGTGGGTATATGCAGAAGATATACACACATAACAACTGTGGAGGGCTGAATGTTTAGATGTGTCCGGATACGACAACTCCCGCCGGTGCTCCGGACCTTTTAGTTAGCAAGCAGTGAGAAAGGTCTTGGTTGGGGGAGACGCCCGGCGGGAGTATTTGAGTTGTATGTATATTTCTGAGTTGTATGGATGTAGCGGGGATCAGCGTTTGCGGTTGCGTACAGAGCGGACTGCCGATGAGGGAGACGATTTCGGGGCTTTGGCTTTTTTGACTTTGGCCGGTTTGGCCTTTTTGGCAGCTTCCGAACCGCGTTTCGAGCGGCTTGAGCGGACACTTGATTTTTTTGTGCTTGCTGGCTTTTCGACCGCTTCCGTATCAGAGCCGTTTTCTCCTGCCGCCGCGAGTTCTGCCTTTTCAGCTGCCTCCCTGCGGGCGGCGAGTTCTTCGAGGGAGGGCACCCAGAGTTTGTTTTCGAAAGATTCGAGGCGTTTCTGTATGCTGTCCTGAGCATGTGTCAGAGCATCCGGATCCGGGTAGAGCTGCATGAGCGACTTGTTTTTCAGATTGCGTGTCTTGTAGATCTCGCCGTTGTAGAGACCGAGCTGGAAATAGTCGTCATAGGTGCAGGTCGCGAGGTTGTTGTCGTCGTTGGTGAAAATGTTCTGCGTCGAGAGATAGGGGCGCAGGTCGGCGTAACGCACCCAGAACATCGGGTAACGGATGGCTTCGGCTCCGAAATCACCGTCGCGGTGAAGCACCGGACAGAGAGCCTCGATGCGTGTGCGCATACGGTTGGAGCGTTTGTCGAATTCCCAGCGTTCGATAATGTAGTAGCTCAGCACTTCCGAGGCGGGGACATCCGCATCTTCAATTGTGAAACGCGGATTCTTCTCGGTCGATCCTTTGGCCTGCGTATGGATGATGTGGAAGCGGTCGAGCACATCGGCCATTTTCACTTTATAGTTGTCGGAGAAGACCTCGCGGCCGTCAAGATATTCATAGCCGGTAAGATCTCCCGAAGCCATGTGGCGCATGATGATGCGGAAGAGGTTTTCCTGACCTTCGATCGGTTCGTCGGGATAATAGAGAGCGGCGTTGGCATCTTTAGTCAGGTCGAGCTGGCGGTACATCACGCGCATCCACTGCAATTCGGAATCGGAGGCCGGCTGGTCTTCATAGCGGGCCTGCATCCGCTGAGTCACACCGGAAGAGGCTTTGGCTGAATTGCGGTCGTCGGCACCGCGACGGCGCACGACACTGCTGCTGCTCGACTGCTGGGCAAAGGCTGCTGCCGAGACTAACATTACTATGGCGGTGAGAAGAAATTTCTTCATGGATGGTATATGCAAGAGGTGATAATTCTTTGATGGTGTCGTCAGTTCACGATGACTTCGACCGGATTGAGGGTGCGCTCGATGCCGTCGGGTCCTTTGGCGCGTATGCGTGATATATAGAAGCGTTTGCCGCGCGAGAGACGGCGGAACTGATCTTTCTGACGTTGTGAGAAGGCGGCTCCCTGCGAGACTTCGGGGATGGCATTGCCCATCTGGTCGAAGAATACGGTCTCGAAGCCGAGGACGGTGAAGCCGATGTTGAGCATGTCGTCGTCAATGGCGGCTTCGATGCCGGGGGCCGAAGTAAGGAGGGTTTTGGAGAATCCCGATCCGCCTTTGTAGCGCTCCTTTGTGCCGTTGGGGGTAGTGTAGGTGATGAAGGCGGTCGGGTCGGGCAGCTTGCGGACGCGGAATGTGGTCGAAGAGACGGTCTGCGGACGGCCGTCGATGGTTGCGGTGACGGAAACGGTGGCGTTTTCGCCGATTTTAGCAGGACGTGCCACCCAGGCATCTCCCTTGCGGGTGAGGGTGCCGTTGGTCATTGTGGCGCTCACGGCGTTCATCGGTACACCGGGAACTGAGATGCTGACCGGATTGTCTATTCCGGCATAGAGGACGTTCATCATCGTGGCGGAGACAGTGGCGGTGGGTTCCATCACCGTGTAGCTCGACGAGAAAGGATGGCGTGTGGAGGTCCCGTCGCCGTGGGTGACCTCAAGGTAGCCGCTGTAATCGAAAGTGCCGGTCGAAGAGGTGACAAATTCGTAGAGACCGTGTTCGTCAGCCAGTTGTTTGCCTCCGATGAAAATGGCCGGTCGTGCGGTGGTATCGACCGCGGCGAGGACTATATTGGCCGAGTATTTGCCTCCGCGCATGACCATGCGTGACTGCGGGATGACAAAGGCGTTGATCTCGTTGACGCGGACATCGCCTGCGTCGACAGCCGCAAGGAGGTTGGCGAGGGCTTCGCCCTCGGCATAGCGTATGTCGTTCTGAAGTTTGGTCAGGAGGGTGATGGCGGCCACAACGGGCTGGTTCTCGAATTTGGCTTCTTCCCATTTCTGGGGAGTGACGGTGCCGGGGCGCCGGAAAGGTGCTGTCGAAAGGGCCTCGTTGATGCTTGCGCGCTTGACAGAATCGGTGACGAACGAAGTCACGTGGCTACGGTATGAGTCGATCGCCTTGCGGAGAAGCTCGCCGCCGTTGGTGCCGGGACCGAGCATTACGAGGGCGGCCGCGTCAAGATCGTCGCGACGGTTTATTTCCTGTAAAGAACCTTCCGGACCGTCGGCCTCACGGACAATGGCGAGCTTGAGGGAATCGACGGTTGCATAGAGCGCGGCGGAATGTTTGCGGACGAGCGAGGCTTTTTCGAGCCATGGAGCGCCTTTTTCCGGATTCTGAGCTGTAAAGGATTCGAGAGCTGAGTAGACGGCGTCATTGCGTCGGCCCACGGTGGAGTTGGTGCGTGCCAGGCCGTCCTCGACCTGCACGAAACCATCAAGGACATCGCTTGAGACGTTGAGGGCGAGCATGGCGGTGAGGACGATATACATGAGGTTTATCATCTTCTGCCTGGGTGAGAGCCTGACTACTGATTCTGCCATTTATGGTGTTTGATGAGTGTTAGAAGTGGTGGAAGTGGTAAGGAGGAGCGGATAAGACGGTCAGACGGTGCCTGACGACTGAGCGCCTGGGATGTCGTTCATCATCGGACGATACATGTTGACGGTCATGGCGTGGAGCATCTTCTCATAGACCGAGTTAAGCTGCTGCATGTTGCGGGCCATCTTTTCGGTTTCCTCGCAGTAGCGGGCGCTCTGGGAGGCACTCTTTTCGTACATGTCGCGTATGTCCTTGATGCCGCGGTTGACACGGTCGATTGATTCGAGCTGAGTCGATACGCTTTTGAGCTGGATCTCGTAGATGGTGTTGAGGCCTCCGAGGTTGCGGTTGAGATCGGCCATGCGTTCGATGTAGCCGCGCGAGTTTTCGGTCACGGAGGCCGAGTTCTCGGTAATGGCGCGGTAGCTGTCGAGGAGCACGGCCGAAACTGAGTTGAGGGCTTCGGTTGTCGAGCGCAGGATTTCCATCTGTTCGGAGATGGCGTTCATCTGGGCGAGATAGGTCTGAGTGGCGGTGGTGAGTTCCGCAAGGTCTGCGGCAGCCGGAAGAGGGGCCCCGGCAGTAGCTGCGGGAGAAGCGACTACATAAGGCTGCTCATCGTCGGCAACAACACGGATGCCGTCATCGGCAGCCTGTCCGCGGACTGGCTGTTCACGTCTTTCCCCTCCGTCGAGTTCCGGAAAGACCTCTTCCCAATGATATTCTTTCGGAGGACGATCAAATGCAGTGAGGATGAACATGATGACTTCCGTTCCCATACCGATGCAGAGAAGTGTGTTGCCTCCGGGAAGGTGCAGGATCTTGAAGAGCGCACCCCAGATGACGATGGCCGCGCCTATGCTGTAAGCGAAGTTGAAAAGGCGCTGGCCGCCTTCCCACCGCATTATGGTTTCTATCTTTGACTGTATCTTTTCTTTTGTCACGGTTGATGGATGTTTATGGTTGAGGGTGGAGTGTTTTCTGATCGCAAGTGCTTATTTTTTCGCTTTGGTGCCTTTGGCGAAGCCGATCTGGCTACGCACGCAGCGGAAACCGATGTAGGAACGCTGTTCGTTCTGATATTCCCACATGCGGAGGTCGGAGCGGACGTTGTGGGCCACATCTTTCCATGAGCCGCCGCGGACAATCTTGCGCTTCATCTTGTAGGGGTCTTCAAGAGCGGCGTTGTAGCGGTATTCGGGGTTGAGATCGCTTGTGAGCCTGTCGACGCTTTCCGTATAGGCTGTCGAGGTCCATTCGCTGACGTTGCCGGCCATGTCGTAGAGACCGAAGTCGTTGGGGGAGTAGGTCCCGACACGCGAGGTGATCAGATGTCCGTCCTGGACGAAGTTGCCTTCCTGAGGCTTGAAGTTGGCATAGAAACAGCCCTGATCCTCGGTCATAGGCAGGTCGCCGTCCCAGGGATACATGTTCTCGCTTTTCCCGGCACGGGCGGCATATTCCCACTCGGCCTCAGTCGGCAGACGGTAAGGCTCGATGTAGACACCTTCGCGGCCAAGCGAGCGACGGAGGAAGTCGGTGCGCCAGTTGGCAAAGGCGGTTGCCTGTTCCCAGCTTACGCCGACAACGGGATAGTCGTTGTAGCCGCCGTGGGAGAAGTAGAGACGGACGTAGGGTTCATTGTAAGCGTTGTCGAAATCGTTGATCCAGGCGGTGGTGTCAGGATACACATTGACTATATATGTGTTGACGAAGTCGAAGTCGCCGGTGAGTCCGCGCGATATGGTCTGACGGATGATTTCGCCCTCGTCGTTGATCCATGCGGTGTCTTTCGAGATGAGAGGAGTTGCAGTGGGGACGGGACGATCGGTGTTATACTCGCGGCGAGCCGGGTTGAGCCGGTGTTTGCGGCGGGCCGCCTCGGTATGGTTGTAGACCTCGTAGCGGTAGTTGAGCTGTTCGGGGTCCAGTTCACGCGCACCTGTAATGGGGTTGGTGCGGTAGAGGCTTTCGATGGCCCGCTGCTCGTCTTCGTTGGCATTGCGCCAGGGAATTGGCTTTGACCAGTTGAGATGAGGGGTGACCGGATTGCCTTCGCGATCTTCCTCGATCTTGAATTCCTCGTTGCCGCCGAATGCGGGATCGGCGAGGCGCTCGCGGATTATGGAGTCACGTACCCAGAAGACAAACTGTTTGTATTTCGAGTTTGTGATTTCGGTCTCGTCCATCCAGAAAGCGTCGACTGATACACCGCGAGAGTTGGCGCGGATGTTCCACAGGGAGTCATCTTTCGCGGGCCCCATTTTTACGGAGCCTCTCGATACGAGTACCATGCCATAGGGGGTCGGTTCGGCCCAGGATGAGCCGCCGACTCCGGTGACTTCGCCTCCGGCTGCACTGCGACTGCCGGTAGCACACGAAACTGCTGCCGAGAGAAGTGTGATGACTATGATGAGATGGATTATTTTTTTCATAGGTTACATTATGCGGATGCTCTTGTGTTTGTTGCGGTTTTTCTCGGAAAAATCGAGTTTAAGGTTGTAGCCAGCGACGATCTCGTGGCTTCCTGAGGAGGCTTTGGAGATGTCGGAGGTATGATAGTCATAGCTGTATCCGATGAATATGCCTTTGATCTCGGCTCCGAGCATCAGGGAGACGGCGTCGTTGTAGCGGTAGCCGAGACCCGCGGTGAACAGTTTGTTGTAGCGCAGGCGTCCTGTGATCTCGAAGTCCGTAAAGGTAAAATCGCTGCGGACTATAAGCGATGGTATCACTTCAAATAACGTGTTTTTCACCGGAATATTGCTGCCTGCCATGAAATAAGCGGCGCGCTTTGCGGTGAATTGATATTTTTTTGCAACTCCGTCGCCTGACGGAAGAGAGGATGAGCCGGAGCCGGATTCTCCTTCGGAAGAGAAGGAAACGGTGGGATTGTTGGCATGAAGAAGCGAGATTCCGGCCCAGAATTTACGGTGGGTGTAGAACAGTCCGATGCCGAGATCGAGGGCGTTGCCGGAGACATCGCGGTTGGGTATGGCGTCGTCGTCAGGCTGATGATAGTCATCGTCCGAGGGTATGTAGACTTCCGAGCCTTTGAACTGTTCGTTGAGGAACCCGATCTGGAGCGATCCGGTCAGTTCGCCTTTGAAGAGTTTGAGTTTGTAGCCGATCTGGGCGTTGACAGAGAGATTGTGGAAAAGGCCCATTGACTCCTGTTGGGCAACGAGGCCGACACCGAATTTCTTGTTGAAGAGCTTGAAGGGCATGTCGGCGGCAACAACAAATGTCTTGGGCGCGTTGTCGATGCCGATCCACTGGAGACGTCCGCCGCCCCGGAGGCGCAGGTTGTCGGTGTCGCCGGCGGCGCCGGGGTTATAATAGGTGGGGAGCGCCCAGTATTGCGTGAGCATGGCGTCGCCCTGTGCTTTGGCTGCCGGGACGCAGAGTGCAAGGGCAAGGCAGAGGGCGGCTGTCAGTCGCAGCAGTGTGTCGCGGAACTGTGTCATTCGAAGTAGAAGGTTAGGACGACCATGCGGGAGACGGCCTTTTTAAGCGATTGTGTGATTTTGAATTTTTCAGGCTCCTCGGCAATGTCGGCGCGTTTGTGGTCAAGGACATCGGAGAGGCCGAAACAGAATTTGATCTCCGGGTTGAATTTGAAGTAAGGGAGATAGAAGTCGCAGCCAAAGCCGCAGGTGAGATAGAAATCCGTGCTGTTGGTGCGCAGATAGTCGCCTGATTTGCGGACGAGATTGACCGTAGGCATCACACCGGCGGTAATATAGGGCCGGGAGTTGCGGTAGCGGAGTCCGGAAAACTTGAGGTCGAAGGGGAAGACGAGGAAGGCCGACTTGATGTTCTGCCTGAGCTGGGCGCCGGTGTTGTATTCGCGCATCGTTATGTCGCGGTTGCCGAAGTACATTCCCGGTGTGAAGCGCAGGTTGAAATAGGTGCCGAGGCGGTAGTCGATCAGACCGTTGACGCAGAAACCCGGCTGGAACGAGGGCTGGTCCACGAACCACGACTCTCCGTTTTCAGTGACGAAGCCGTTGTGGGTGAAGGTGAGATCCTGTGTGTGGAGGCCGACCGAGAAGCCGAGGTGCCACCGGCGCAGGTCGGCATAGGGGCGGTTCATCAGCTTGTCGTTGAGGTTTTGAGCTGATGCGGCCGAGATACATCCCGCAACGGTCAGAAGCAGGAGCAGGGGTTTGCGCAAGGATATGAAAAAGCGATGATTCATCATTTGTTATAACGAATCATCGCTCTTAAATATTGTGTTGCGGAGGCGGCAGGCCTCACGACTCAGGCTCGATTATTTGCCTGCGAATTTCTGCTTGAGTTCAGCGAGAGCTTCGAGGTCGCCGAGGGTGGTCTTTTCGAGAGGAGTAGTCAGCGCGGGAGCTGCTTCTTCACGACGACCTGCGTTGCGACGGGGAGCTGCGGCCTTCTTGGCCTCGGCGCGTTCGCCCTTCTGCTCATCTTCGAAGATGCGGCTGTGGGAAAGGATGATGCGCTTGCTGTCCTTGTTGAATTCGATAACCTTGAAGTTGAGTTTTTCGTCAACCTGAGCCTTCGAACCGTCTTCCTTGACGAGATGCTTGGGAGTAGCGAAGCCTTCAACGCCGTAGGGAAGAGCGATGACTGCGCCTTTCTCAACCATTTCGATGATGGTTCCTTCGTGGATAGAACCAACGGTGAATACGGTTTCAAATACGTCCCAGGGATTCTCTTCGAGCTGCTTGTGGCCGAGAGAGAGACGACGGTTGTCCTTGTCGATTTCGAGAACCTGAACTTCGATGTCGGCACCGATCTGAGTGAATTCACTGGGGTGCTTAACCTTCTTGGTCCAGGAGAGGTCGCTGATATGGATGAGACCGTCAACGCCTTCTTCGATTTCAACGAATACACCGAAGTTGGTGAAGTTGCGCACTTTTGCAGTGTGCTTGCTTCCGACGGGGTATTTGGTTTCGATGTTTTCCCAGGGATCGTTCTTGAGCTGCTTGAGGCCGAGTGACATCTTGCGGTCTTCGCGGTCGAGGGTGAGGATGACAGCTTCAACTTCGTCGCCGACTTTGAGGAAGTCCTGAGCTGAACGGAGGTGCTGGCTCCAGGACATTTCGCTGACGTGGATGAGACCTTCTACGCCGGGAGCGATTTCAACGAATGCGCCGTAGTCGGCCATGACTACTACGCGGCCTTTGACTTTGTCGCCGACCTTGAGGTTTGCGTCGAGAGCATCCCAGGGATGGGGCTGGAGCTGCTTGAGACCGAGGGCGATGCGCTTCTTCTCGTCGTCGAAGTCGAGGATAACGACATTGAGCTTCTGGTCGAGCTGAACCACTTCTTCGGGGTGGCTTACGCGGCCCCAGGAGAGGTCAGTGATGTGGATGAGGCCGTCTACACCGCCAAGGTCGATGAACACACCGTAAGTGGTGATGTTCTTGACAGAACCTTCGAGCACCTGACCCTTTTCGAGCTTGGCGATGATTTCGCGCTTCTGCTGTTCGAGTTCGGCTTCGATGAGTGCCTTGTGGCTGACAACCACGTTCTTGAATTCTTGGTTGATCTTCACGACCTTGAACTCCATGGTCTTGCCCACGAAGATGTCGTAGTCGCGGATGGGTTTCACGTCGATCTGTGAGCCGGGGAGGAAGGCCTCGAT
>UQVH01000016.1 GCA_900544535.1 uncultured Bacteroidales bacterium
AAAGCCTTAAATTTATGACAGGAAGAAGAGTAGTTGTTACGGGCATCGGTACGATAAACCCGCTCGGTAATAGTATAGAGGAGTATTTTTCGAATCTGGAGAAGGGAGTCAGCGGTGCCGCACCCATTACTCATTTCGATGCCGAAAAATTTAAGACCAAGTTCGCTTGTGAAGTAAAGAATTACGATCCGACCCAGTATTTCGACCGTAAGGAGGTGCGTAAGTACGACCTCTTTACACAGTATGCTCTGATCGCGGCCACGCAGGCCGTGGAGGATTCTGCCCTCGATCTCGAGAAGGTCGACAAGGAGCAGGTGGGCGTTATCTGGAGTTCGGGCATCGGAGGAATCAAATCTTTCTTCGATGAGTGTCTGGGCTGGGCCGCCGGGGATGGAACCCCGCGGTTTAGCCCGTTTTTTATTCCCCGCATGATTTCCGACATCGCAGCCGGTTTCATCTCCATGAAGTACGGCTTCATGGGTCCGAACTACTGTACGGTGTCGGCGTGCGCTTCGTCGAACCACGGCATCACGGCCGCCTTCGACGCCATCCGTTACGGCAAGGCCGACGTCATGGTGGCCGGCGGTTCGGAGGCTGCGGTCAACGAGCCTTCGGTCGGCGGATTCAACTCCATGCAGGCGCTTTCGACGCGCAACGACGATCCGCAGCACGCTTCGCGCCCCTTCGATAAGGACCGCGACGGCTTCGTGATCGGCGAGGGCGCCGGTGCGCTGATCCTGGAGGAGTACGAGCATGCCAAGGCGCGCGGCGCGAAGATCTATTGCGAGGTCGTAGGCGGAGGCGCTTCGGCCGACGCTTACCACTTCACGGCTCCCCATCCCGAGGGCAAGGGCGCCATGAAGGCGATGCGCGACGCCATCAAGGACGCCGGCATCAAACCCGAGGATATCGACTATGTGAACGTACACGGAACCTCGACCCCCGCGGGCGACGGTCCCGAGCTGAAGGCCGTCGCAGGCGTTCTGGGCGACCACGTTTACAACGTCAATATTTCGGCTACCAAATCGATGACGGGCCACCTGCTGGGTGCCGCCGGAGCCGTCGAGGCCCTGGCCTGCATCTTCGCGATGACGCACGGCGTGGTGCCCCCCACGATCAACTGCGAGAACCTCGACCCCGAGATCGATTCGAAATTGAACCTGACGCTCAACAAGGCGCAGAAACGCGATGTGAAGTGCGCGCTGAGCAACACGTTCGGATTCGGCGGTCATAACGCGACGATCATTTTCCGCAAACTCTAACCCCGTAACGACTCGCGCCGTGATTGATTTTCTACTGCGTCCGCTGAGGCGGAATTACGGGCGTGACCGGGCGTATTACAGAATTGTCGATGATTTGTTCGGATTCATTCCGCACAACATCGAACTTTACAAGCTGGCTTTGATTCACAAGTCAGCTTCTTTGGTTTTGGAGGACGGCCGCTCGATGAACAACGAACGCCTGGAGTATCTGGGCGACGCGGTCATCGAGGCCGTGACTTCGGACTATCTCTTCATCGAATATCCCGATCAGGACGAGGGATTCATGACCCAGCTGCGGTCGAAGATCGTTTCGCGGCAGTCGCTCAACGCGCTGGCGCTGAAACTGGGGCTGGATGTCCATGTGATCTCGAACGGCGGGGCGGGCATCGCCCAGAAGCATATCTACGGCGACGCCTTCGAGGCGATGATGGGCGCGGTCTATCTGGATCAGGGCTATGAGTTTGTCAACCGCCTGCTGATCAACAATATCTATTTCCGTTTCCTCGATCTGGAGGAGCTTACCGAGTCGGAAACCGACTTCAAGAGCCGCCTGATCGAGTGGAGCCAGAAGAACCGCCACCGGATCGAGTTCCGCACGGAGCACGACAAGGAGTATGCATCGAACCATCCGGTTTTCTACTGCACGGTGCTGGTCGACGGCATGGAGGTGGGGCACGGCGCCGGGGATTCGAAAAAGGAAGCCGAGCAGCGTGCGTCGTTTTCCGTGTCGCAGTACCTGAGCGACGAACAGTGCGCCTCGCTGCTGGACCGGGTGGACCGCCTGAGGAGCGACCGTCTAAAAGACGCCCGCCTAAGAGGCGGGACTTAGAGGCGACGGTAAAAGGGAGCGTTTCGGAACCGCATCTGCGCTCCCGTCTGGTTCTAAGGTGCGTCATTGCGTGCGAACAAGTGTGAGCGAGGCAATCCGGTGTAACTTGCAACGGTTCGATGCCTGCGGATTGCCGCGTCGGGCCTGCTGCCCTCCTCACAATGACATGCTATATGAACAATCCGGCACTAAAAATCCTAATGTTGTGAGAAATATCCACGATAAAATGGCCGCCCGCGGTGCGGAAGCGCTGGACGATGCCGAACTGCTGACCCTGCTCACCGAGGATGAACAGACAGCCCGGGCGTTGCTGGAGGCTTACGACGGTTCGCCGGCGGGTATCGCCGGGGAGTCCGAAGCCCGTCTGCGCATGGTCGGCGGACTGGGACTGAAACGGGCGCGGTTGCTGCTGGCGGCCGCGGAGTTCGGACGGCGCGTGGCGGTGGCACGGGCTGCGGAAGCCGATTTCGTGACGACGAGCGACGACGTGGTGCGGCTGTTCCGTCCGCAGCTGGAGCGGCTCGCGCATGAGGAGTGCTGGGTGGTTTACCTCACGGCGTCGAACCGCATCATCGAGCGTCAGCGCGTGAGCCAGGGCGGCGTGACGGGTACGGTGGTCGATCACCGGCTGATCGTCAAGCGGGCGCTGGAACTGCTCGCCACGCAGCTGATCCTAATCCACAACCATCCGTCGGGCACTCCCGAGGCGAGTCCGCAGGACAAGACGCTGACCGAGCGGGTCGCACGCGCCGCGGAGCTGTTCGACATCCGCCTGTTGGACCACATCATCATCGCCCGCGAGGGGGATTTCTCGTTCCTGCGCGAAGGGCTGATCAGGTAGGACGATCCGCGGATAAAAAATAACGGACGGTTCCAAAACTTGGGACCGTCCGTTTTTTTGCGCAGGCGAGGTCAATAGATAATGTTGTAAATATCCTTTTGGGTGTAACAATCCTTTTCGATAATCTTTTTATCGCCGGTATTGATGTTTTCCAAGATAGCCAGGACCCTCGACGTACAGAAAGCCCGCGTAACACGGCCCTCTTTGTCCTGTTCCCATTCGACAATCACGTCTTCGGGCCGGATTTCGAAATAATAGTCGGTGTAGGAGATTTCGGGACCATCGGGCCTCGATATCATAGGAAGTACCTCGTCCGCCAGGTTCGTCCTGGTCAGGTTGGTGCTGCGGACACCCAGGCGGTCGATCGTGGCGAGCAGGATGCCCATCGTGTCGTAATCGGAGACGGGGCCGGGGTTGACGTTGAACAGCAGGGCGTTCAGGTCGAGGCTTATAGAGGTGAACCGATTTGTATAATCGGTGTCGTAAGCCATTGCATAACAGTATTCCGGGTCTTTGTCGCCGTTCTCCTTGAAGGAGTTGAACGCCACGAGGTTGCCGTTCGACCAGTCGAATGTCGAGCGGGGGCAGACGGTCGACTGATCCGTCCCGGTCTGGCGGCATTCGGTGCAGCGGCCCTGCGCATCGTAGGCGAACGTCCAGCGTTCGGGGCCTCCGTCGCGGCGCATTTCGGTTGCAAATCCGGCGTCGTTGAGCGTGACGGTGAACGCTTCCTCTTCGTCGTCCTCCGTAGATTTGATTTTCAGGGTTTTGGAGTCGGGGTAGGTGAACGTGATCACCTGATTGTCGTCGTATGGGCTCTCCATATCCTCGTATTTGTACGATGTAATGCGGTTCTGCTCGTCGTATTCGAAATGGAGGTCAGCGGTATGCGGGTCGTGTCCGATCATGGCCGGGGCGATCTCGCGGAAGCATTCGATCTTTGAAATCCAGCGATTCAGCGTCGGGGTGATCGGGTTGTCGGTTCCCTCCTGTGTGACGCTGATTCCGATTTTCGAGGTGCCGCAGGCGATGACGATCTTTGCCGTGCGCGGTTCTTCTAAACCGTTGGTTTCCAGCGCAATTTTTAGTGTGTAGGTGCCTGCGGCGTCGCCGTGGTCGGGCGAAATCGAAATCCAGTCGGGCGCTTCGGCGCGGGTTTCAGCGATTGCGGAGGTCCACGCCGCCTCAGTGGTGAAGGTCACGCCCTGCGACGCCTGCGTCTCTTCGGCCGAGACGGTCTGCTCCAGCTGGCGGGTGTCGGGGACCTTGATCTGACCGAAGTTGCCCGAATACTCCGGGTCTTTGTCGCTGCATGACGCGAGCAGCGCTGTGGCCGTTATGGCCATGAAGAATTTAACGGTTTGCATATTTTATAGTATAAAGAGTGCCCTTTCAACAAAAGGCGCAGGCAAAATTCCTCATTCACAAGTGGGGTATTGGACGACCCGTAAGGTAGAATGATGGAATATGCCCACGCTGAAAAACAGCGAGAGCACCAACCTAATTCCTTACCTTACGCGAAAGTGTCCAATTTTCACTTGTAAGAAAAAAGCCGATGCGCTTTTTATCTTCGTATGTCGGCAGCCCTCGCAGGCTGCCGATACAAATATAGAAATAAAATCCGTACCGGAGAGGGCTTTTTCCATTTATTTTGTACTTTTGTAATTCGGTAAATCAGTAAAGTAAAATAGATTGCGATGACTCAGGAAGAACTTTTCAAGAAACTTGTCGCCCATTGCAAGGAATACGGATTCGTATTCCCCTCGAGCGAGATATACGACGGACTCGGTGCCGTGTACGATTACGGACAGAACGGCGTGGAGCTGAAGAACAATATCAAGCGTTATTGGTGGGATTCGATGGTCAAACTGCACGAGAATATCGTCGGCATCGACGCCGCGATATTCATGCACCCCAAGACCTGGGAGGCTTCGGGACACGTCTCGGCCTTCAACGACCCGCTCATCGACAACAAGGATTCGAAGAAGCGTTACCGCGCCGACGTGCTGGTCGAGGAGTGGCTGGCCAAACAGGATGAGAAGATCGAAAAAGAGGTCGAGAAGGCCCGCAAGCGTTTCGGCGCCGATTTCGACGAGGCCAAATACCGCGAGACCTCTCCGCGTGTCGTGGAGCTGCAGGCCAAGCGTGACGAGGTGCACAAACGCTTTGCCGATGCGCTGAACGCCAACGACCTCGGGGAGCTGCGCCAGATCATCGTCGACTGCGAGATCGCCTGCCCGATTTCGGGTACCCGCAACTGGACCGACGTGCGGCAGTTCAACCTGATGTTTTCGACCCAGATGGGTTCGACCTCCGAGGGTGCCAATACGATCTACCTGCGTCCCGAGACAGCGCAGGGTATCTTTGTCAATTTCCTGAACGTTCAGAAGACCGGACGCATGAAGATTCCGTTCGGCATCGCGCAGATCGGCAAGGCTTTCCGCAACGAGATCGTGGCCCGTCAGTTCATCTTCCGCATGAGAGAGTTCGAGCAGATGGAGATGCAGTTCTTCGTACGTCCCGGCTCAGAGATGGAATGGTTCAGGAAATGGAAGGAATTCCGTCTGCGCTGGCACAAGGCCCTCGGCCTCGGCGACGAGAAATACCGCTATCACGATCACGAGAAACTCGCCCACTATGCCAACGCAGCCACCGACATCGAGTTCCAGATGCCGTTCGGCTTCAAGGAAGTGGAGGGTATCCACTCGCGCACGAACTTCGACCTCTCGCAGCATGAGAAATTCTCAGGCAAGAAGATCCAGTATTTCGATCCCGAACTCAACGAAAGCTATACACCTTACGTCATCGAGACCTCTATCGGTGTCGACCGCATGTTCCTGAGCGTGCTTTGCTCGGCTTATGAGGAACAGGAACTCGAAGGCGGCGACAAGCGCGTGGTGCTCCACCTCCCGGCTCCTCTGGCTCCCGTGAAGTGCGCCGTGATGCCTCTCGTACGCAAGGACGGTCTGCCTGACAAGGCCCGCGAGATCGTCAACGAACTTAAGTTCGACTTTTCGACCCACTACGAGGAAAAAGACTCAATCGGCAAGCGCTACCGCCGTCAGGATGCGATCGGCACACCTTTCTGCATCACTGTCGACCATCAGACTCTCGAAGACAACACCGTCACTCTCCGCGAACGCGACTCCATGGAGCAGAAGCGCGTGAAGATCGAAGACCTGCACTCGCTCATCCACTCGCAGGTGTCGCTCAACGCCCTTCTCCGCAAGCTCGCGTGAGGCGCCGACCGGTAAACAATCAGAAGATCTCCCCAAACTCTTTCCCCCTCTGAAATATGAAAATGAAATTTTTGAAACACCTGATCCTCGCGGTCATGCTGCTCCCGCTGCTCTCTTCGTGCAACTACAACTCGCTCGTTGAGAAAAACCAGCAGGTCGAACAGTCGTGGGCCGAGGTGCAGAACCAATATCAGCGTCGCTCCGACCTGATCCCCAACCTCGTGGCCACCGTCAAGGGCTATGCCACTCACGAAAGCGAGACCCTGGAGAAAGTGACCCAGGCGCGCGCCGCAGCCACTTCGGTCAACATCAATGCCGATGAGCTTAACGAGGAGACCCTCGCCAAGTTTCAGGCTGCTCAGAACCAGCTCACCGGTGCCCTGAAATCGCTTCTCGCTGTCAGCGAGGCATATCCCGATCTTAAGGCCAACGAGAATTTCCGCGATCTGCAGGTGCAGCTCGAAGGTACCGAAAACCGCATAGCCACCGCCCGCGGTCGCTATACGCAGGTGGTTGCGGACTACAACACTTCAATAAAGAAGTTCCCGACAAATATTTACGCCGGATGGTTCGGATTCGAGCCGCAGCCCCAGTTCAAGGCCGACGATGCCGCCCAGCGTGCTCCGGAAGTAAAATTTTAAACACAGACTATGCGAAAGCTTTTCCAATCCATATTGTTTGCCGTGTGCTCGTGTGCGGTTTTTGTCGCTTGCAACGACGATGACAACACTTGGGACGATTACAAGGACTGGCGCGAGGCAAACGTGGCGTTCTATGACGAACAGCGTTTTGCGATGGGCCCGAACGGCAACAACATCTACCATTCGCTGACACCGGCATGGAACACCTCGGCCAACATTCTGATCCAGTATCTCAATGACCGCAGCAAGACCGTAGGCAATCTCTCGCCGATGCTGACATCGACAGTCGACGTCAAATATATCGGACGTCTCTACGACGGTGTGCCCTTCGACTCGTCCTACCGTCAGACGGCGCCTTACGGCGACAGCATCTTCCGCACACAGCCGTCGAGCGTGATTCAGGGCTGGACCATCGCACTGCTCGACATGCGTGTAGGCGACAGCGCCCGTGTCATCATCCCTTACAATCTTGGCTACGGGGCGTCGGGTTCAGGTGTGATTCCTCCCTACTCGACACTTGTGTTTGACATGAAACTTGTCGACATACCGTTCTTTGAAGTGCGTCCCTGACAGACCCCGCACTCTTTTCGATAGTAAAAATCCGAAAAAACGAATGGATTTCAAGTTAGAGGCTACCGCTCCGGGAACTGCCGCGCGCGCCGGTCTGATCACCACTGATCACGGCGAGATCCGCACCCCGATCTTCATGCCTGTCGGCACTGTCGGCAGCGTCAAGGCTGTCCATCAGCGCGAACTGCGTGAGGATGTCAAGGCGCAGATCATTCTCGGAAACACATATCATCTCTATCTGCGCCCCGGCATCGAGATTCTCGAAAAGGCCGGCGGTCTGCACAAATTCAACGGCTGGGACCGTCCGATTCTGACTGACAGCGGCGGTTTTCAGGTGTTCTCTCTGTCGGCTAACCGAAAGCTGACCGAGGAGGGAGCATGGTTCCGCTCGCACATCGACGGATCGAAACATCTTTTCACTCCTGAAAAGGTGGTGGATATAGAGCGTTCGATCGGCGCCGACATAATGATGGCTCTTGACGAGTGTCCTCCCGGCACCGCCGAGCGTTCCTATGCCCGAAAGTCGCTTGACCTTACCCACCGCTGGCTTGCCCGCGGCTGGAAGCGCTATAAAGAAACCGAGGGTAAATACGGCTATTCTCAGGCCTATTTCCCGATTGTGCAGGGCGTGACTTATCCCGACCTGCGCCGCGAGTCGGCCAAGTTCGTGGCCGATCTCGGAGCCGACGGCAACGCCATCGGCGGTCTTGCCGTGGGCGAACCGGCTGAGGTGATGTATGAGATGATCGAGGTGGTCAACGAGATCCTTCCCGCCGACCGTCCGCGCTATCTGATGGGTGTCGGAACTCCGGCCAACATCCTTGAGGCCATCGACCGCGGTGTCGACATGATGGACTGTGTGATGCCCACGCGCAACGGACGTAACGGAATGCTCTTTACCCGCCACGGCATAATGAACATGCGCAACCGCAAGTGGGCCGACGATTTCTCGCCTCTTCAGGAAGACGGGCCGAGCTACGTCGATACGGCCTATTCGAAAGCCTACGTGCGCCATCTGTTCATCGCCGATGAGATCCTGGCCATGCAGATAGCGTCGATCCACAACCTTGCCTTCTATCTCTGGCTTGTTGAGGAGGCGCGGCGCCATATATTCGCCGGTGATTTCAGCTCGTGGAAGCGCGAGATGCTTGAATGTGTGACCCGCAGGCTTTGACCCCGGTAAGACACCCAGATAAATCAATCCGCTGATAAAGTCTCTGAAGTTTTGAAAATACTCGACTGGTATATTATCCGCAAATTTCTTGGCACTTACCTTTTCGCCATCGTACTCATTCTGGCGATTACGGTGATGTTTGACGTCAACGAGAAGCTCGATGCCTTTCTGAAAGCTCCCCTGAAAGCCACTGTCTTTGACTATTTTCTGAACTTCCTGCCGTATTTCGCCAACCAGTTCAGTCCGCTGTTCACCTTTATCGCGGTGATCTTCTTCACCTCGAAACTTGCGGACAACTCGGAGATCATCGCCATGCTTTCGACCGGCATGAGCTACCGGCGTCTGCTGCGGCCCTATCTTGTCAGCGCGACTGTCATCGCCGCGGCCACATATATACTGAGCGCCTATATCATTCCCCCCGCCAACGTAAAGCGAATAGACTACACCAACACCTACGTCAAGAACAAGCGTGTGGATTTCGGGTCGAACATCCAGCTGCAGGTCCAGAAGGGTGAGATCGCCTATATGCAGTCATACAATAATTCGCAGAAGACGGGCTACAAGTTCTCGCTCGAATCCTTCGAGGACAAGAAACTCGTCTCGCGTCTGACGGCCCAGACCATCAAGTGGGACACTCTTCACAACTGGACTGTGCGCGACTATATGATCCGCGATTTCGACGGCCAGCGCGAGACAATACGCCGGGGATCGCGCCTCGACACAGTGATTCCCATCGAGCCGCGCGACTTCCTTATCTCCAAGAATGACCACGAGACCATGACCTCTCCGGCTCTGAGAGATTATATCTCGCGTCAGCGCGAGAGAGGTGTGGCCAATATCAAGTCGTTCGAGATCGAGAACCACAAACGCTATGCCATGACCGCCGCAGCCTTTATCCTGACCGTGATCGGTATGTCGCTTTCGTCGCGCAAGATCAAGGGCGGCATGGGTGTGAATATCGGCATCGGACTTGTGCTGAGTTTCAGCTATATCCTCTTCATGACCGTCACCTCGACCTTCGCAGTGTCAGGCTATACTTCGCCTATGGTGGCGATGTGGATTCCCAACATTCTCTATTCCATCATCGCCTTAGTCCTGTATTATAAGGTGTCGCACCAGTAACAGAATAGATTAACGTAATTAAAAAAGCACCGGTTTTGCCAGCGCTTTTTTGATGCGGACTGCATAGTCCCTATTTTTTCTTTACCTGTCCGAGGCCCCAGATGAGGTGGCTGTCGTCGGTGCATTCAAATTGTTCCGGATTGTAACTGTTGGGCACGTTCCGCAGGTTCGACCCGATGACTCCGCGTAGATAAATCGAAACGGGGAGAATTGTGTAGGTCGTGAAATCCGGGTTGGTCGAATAAGTTATAAGGCGGGTCAGTTTTTTGGGCGATTCGGCTTCGCTGAAACTGCGGGTCCATCCGAGCGGAGCAGCGAGTTTGTCGCGGGTCCATCCGGCATCATCAAGCGCTCCCGGCGCGGTGTAGGCATTGTAATAAGGCTTGGATTCGTCAGATTTTTGCAGCATGGCGCTTAAACTTACCATGCCTGTGTTAGCTCTGACATCAGTGTTGCGCAGGAAATAAACGTCATACTGCTCAAGAATTTTGCTGCCGTCCGAGAATTTTACAGGAGGCATGTAGACTGCGGCTTTCGGCGGGATCATGAGGAAGCGCTGTTCCTGAGAGGTGACGGTAGCCGTGTTGGCTGATCCACTTCCCACACTCATTCCTCCCGCGAGTGTCCCGGCAACGCCGCCGATACCCAATGCTCCGGCCACGGCTCCGAGATTCAAGCCCATACCACCGCTTTTAGTGTTGCTTTCGGAGTAGACCGAATTGGTGAAATAAGGTTCTGCACTGCCGTTGGCATCAAGTTTGAACGAATTGGCCAGATCTATGTATACCGGTGAATCGGTTTTGTTTGTCACCTTCACCTTATAATAAGGATAGTAGATGCCGTTTGCTTTTTTTATGTCTGGCTGGAATGAAATGTTGACGTTTTCGTCTGAGATCACGGACTCGCTGCCTATTCCCCACAGTGTGATGAAGTCAGTGCAGAACTTTTCCTTATCGGACTCTTTCTTAGGCTTTCTAAGCCGCAGTTCGGGGGTGTTGTAGGCGTCTATGAGTGAAGCATTGTCAGCCGCGGGGGCCGGGTCGAGTTTGCGGGGACCGTTCTGGGCGGCGCTTTCCTGCACGGGCTGTGGCTGAGCAGGGGTGGGAGCAGCTGACGCAGCGACGGTGGTCATCTGGCCGTCTCCGATTTTATAGGCAAAAACCTTTTCTATGGCAACTTTCTTTATCGGAGCATCGGCATCGGGCGATTCAGTGTAATAAATCCACTTGGATGCAGGTTCAACGTTGTGGACCTGCATTGTCGTGCCGTCCGTCATGACTATAACGTCAGCTCCGGCGCCAAGCGATCCCAAAGCCAGAATAAAAGAGAGGATTGATTTTTTCATTGCGGTCAGGTTAAAATTTATACTGTGTATATTATTCGTGAAGATTGGATTTTCACAGCGAAGATACTATTTTATTTCCGATCAGACAACTTTTTCAGACCGGTCAAACTTATTATAGGGTATGGATCAAAATATAAAAAGTGCCTTCGGAAGGCGACATTGTGAACGTGTGTGTCGCTTCTGAAGGCGCTTGTGTGGGATCGGCCGGAGTTTACAGACCGAATGTGAGGGTTGTGAGGTAGCGGAGACGGCCGTTGATGGTGTTTGACCCGAATGAGAGGGTGACGTAACCGTTGTTGCCTCCGAACCATGTGGCTCCCATGACACCGGGAGTATTATTGATTGAAACCGGCATTCCGTATGTGGCTACAAGGGAGTTGTAGACATTGTTGTAGCGCATGAGGTCGTAGCCGGGAGTGGAATAGTAGAATGACGATGCGTCAAGGCCATTGTTGCCGTAATAGAGTGCGGCGTCGGTCCAGACATAGTTCAGGGCGCTGACATTGCGCAGATAGACTATGTCGTTTGTATAGCCGTCTACATTATAGCCCGACGAGAGCAGATAGTCGAGCGAAAGATTGATGGCGGTGCCGAAAGTCAGTCCTAAGATGCCGCGAATGATGGGAATACGTCCTGCGGGACGCCAGCCGCGCGGGGGCATAGGACGGTAGTGCGGATGCAGCATAGGAGGGCGATAGGGGCGCGGTGGAGGAGCCATGTGGGGAGGTCTCGGACCGGGATGATGGTTCCCGATCCCCGGACGATGATTCCCGCCGGGACCGGGGCGATAGCCTCCGTTCGGTCGGTGGTTTCCGCCGTTGCCAGGATGATAACCGTTTCCGCCGTCGGGGCGATGGTTGTTACCGTTGCCAATGCCGGGACGGTTGTTGCTTCCTCCTCCGTCGGGGCGATGGTTGTTACCGTTGCCAATACCGGGACGGTTGTTGCTTCCTCCGCCGTTGGGGCGATGGTTGTTGCCGTTGCCAATACCGGGACGGTTGTTGCTTCCTCCTCCGTCAGGGCGATGGTTGCCCCCGTTGGAGGGTGTGACGGACGGGCGACGATTAGAGGGGCGGTTGTTATTGGGACGTGTGTTGTGGGAACCACTTCCACGGTGATTGCTGCTTCCACGCGAGCCGGCCGGACGTTCGGTACGGTTGCTACGGCTTTCTCTGCCGCGCCCCTGTGCATCCATGCAAGGAATGGATAAGGTGATGCAGAGCAGTGAAACGGTCAGGAATTGTAAGAATCTTCTCATGACGGTAAAAGTTAATGGTGAGAATGTCGCTATATTTAATTAGAACATTCTCACCATTTAAAGTTTAGAGACGGTTTTATAATAAAAGTTAAAGCCTCGGAATTTCAGGCCCGGAGATGCTGTCAGGCATCTTCTCCCTGGGGGTTCTTTTCAGCTTCGGTTGCGGCCAGCGGATTCCACCCCTGGGCGCGCAGGGGGATTTCGGATCCGTCGCGGGTGATCATCGCGCAGCCCAATGAGGGCTTGGTGATATGGCCGATGAGTTTCACGCCGGGAAGTTTCTCGATCTGCTCGTGGCAGTGGAGGGGCACTGTGAACAGAAGTTCATAGTCTTCCCCGCCGTTGAGGGCTGCGGTCACAAGGTTCATGCCGAGTTCTTCGGCCATGACGGCTGTCTGATAGTCAATCGGGATGCGGTCTTCGTAGATACGGCAGCCGACGTCGCTCTGCTTGCAGATGTGAAGCAGTTCGGAGCTTAGCCCGTCGCTGATGTCCATCATCGCAGTCGGGACAATGCCGGTTTTGGCAAGTTCCTCTACGATGTCACGACGGGCCTCAGGTTTGAGCTGGCGCTCGACGAGATATTCTTTGCCTTCGAACTGCGGGATGAAGTCCGGGCGTCCTGCCGAGGCGGTTTTCTCGCGTTCGAGCAACTGGAGACCCATGTAGGCGGCTCCAAGATCGCCTGAGACGCAGATGAGATCGGTGTCTTTGGCTCCCGAACGGCTCACTATCCTGTCGGCCGGAGCCTCTCCGATGCAGGTGATAGAGATGACGAGACCCTGACGCGAGGCCGTGGTGTCGCCTCCGACGAGGTCGACGCCGTAAATCTGGCAGGCGAGACGGATGCCGGCGAAGAGCTCCTCGATATGTTCGACCGTGAAGCGTTTTGAAATGCCTAATGAGACGGTGATCTGGCGGGGAGTGCCGTTCATCGCATAGACATCCGAGAAGTTCACGATGGCCGATTTGTAGCCGAGGTGTTTGAGCGGCACATAGGTCAGATCGAAGTGCACGCCTTCGAGAAGCAGGTCGGTGGTGACGAGAATGTCCGTGTCGCGGTTGCGGATGACGGCACAGTCGTCACCAACGCCCTTGACCGTCGAGGCGTTGACGTTTTCCAGCCCTGCGGTGAGGCGGTCGATGAGGCCGAATTCGCCGAGTTGTGAGATTTCCATAACTAACGGAGCCGGTTTTTAGAAACGGTTGACGAGTTCCTTCATGATTTCGAGGCACTTGGGCTGGGCGATGAGGGCAGCCTGCTGCACTTCCTCGTGGGTGGGCACCTGGGTGACGTCCTTGCCGCCGAGGTCGGTGATGACGGAGAGGCCGAACACGCGCATTCCGGCGTGGTTGGCTACGATGACTTCAGGAACGGTCGACATGCCCACGCAGTCGCCGCCGATGATGCGGTAGTATTCATATTCGGCCGGAGTCTCAAAAGTGGGGCCTGTCACTCCGACATAGACGCCGTGCATGAGGCGGATATTTTTCTCTGCGGCGATGGCGTCGGCCAGGGCGATGAGTTCCTTGTCATAGGCGTTGGTCATGGCAGGGAAGCGGGTGCCCAGCTCGTTGTAGTTCTTTCCTCGGAGAGGATTTTCAGGGAAGAGGTTGATGTGGTCCGTGATGACCATTACGTCGCCGACGACGAATTCCTTGTTCATGCCTCCTGAGGCGTTGCTGACGAAGAGTGTGTCGACACCGAGGGCCTTGAACACGCGCACGGGGAAGGTCACCTGCTTCATGTCGTAGCCTTCGTAGTAGTGGAAACGGCCCTGCATGGCGATCACTTTCTTACCGCCGAGGGTGCCGAAGATGAGGTTGCCGCTGTGGCCTTCGACAGTGGAGACAGGGAAGTTGGGGATTTCGGAATAGGGGATGAAGAGTTTGTCGTCCATGTGATCGACGAGAGCACCGAGACCTGTGCCGAGGATTATGGCCGTCTTGGGCATATCGGCCACTTTCGAGCGCAGAAAGTCAGCCGTCTGATTGATTTTTTCTAACATGTTGGTAAGATGGTATTGATGATTGTTTTCGATTAACTCGTCTGTTCGGGACACAAAAAGCCCGTCAGGATTTAAACAAACGTGAGTCGCGGATTGTTTTTTCGATTCCGGCCGTAAATTCCGCTTCGCCTCGGTCGATGAACTCGACTTTGATCGGAACATAGAATATCGACTTTTTCAGTCTGTGGTGGAAGTAGGGGTTGTTGAGGATGCGGACGGCGTCTTTTTCGGTGGTCACGATGAATTTGTTGGCCGAGGGGAGCTCGTCGAAGAGCCGGGCGATCTCTTCCATGTCGGAGGCCGTGAAATTGTGGTGGTCGGTGAAGCGTTTGAGCTTTACTTTGGCCTTGTTGCGGCGCAGGAAGCGCACGAAAGGCTTCGGGTTGGCCACTCCGGTGATGACAAGGATGGAGTTGTTGGCCCGGAGATTGTCAAGGGCGGGGATGTCAGTCACCTCGTCGGGGAAAATCGGTACGAGGTGGCCGTAGTTGTAGCGCGAGAAGTAGAGCTTCTGGAACGGGAAGAGTTTCAGGTTTTCCTCGAAGAGGCGGTAGTGCATCGGCTTCATGTCGACGGGACATTTAGTCACCACCACCATGTCGGCGCGGTTGAGCGCGCGGGCCGATTCGCGCAGGCGTCCGTAGGGGAGTATCTTGTCGTTGAAAACCGGGCGGTTGTATTCGGTGAGAATCACTGAGACGGAGGGCTTCACATAGCGGTGCTGGAAAGCGTCGTCGAGGATAATCATGTTGAGGGCCGGGTTGATTTCGCGCATCTGGCGTATGCCCTCGGCGCGCTTCTCGCAGACGGCCACGGTGATGTCCGGACCGAATTTGCGGTAAATCTGATATGATTCGTCGCCTATGTCCTCAGGACGCGACTGCGGCGAGGCGAGCACGAAACCTTTTGTGGCCCGGCGGTAGCCCCGCGAAAGCACACCGATATTGTATTTGCCCAGAAGCGATTCGACAATATATTCGACGTGTGGTGTTTTGCCGGTGCCTCCCATCGCGATGTTGCCAACAACGACGATGGGTATGTCGAACTCCTGTTGTTTCAGAATGCCGTAGTCGAACATTTTATTGCGTACCGCCATAACGACCCCATAAATTTTTGAGATCGGATAGAGCAGAAGCATTGATAGCAGTTTGTTGCGGGCCACGGAATCTGAGTTTTTTATTTTTGTGTGGAAGTCTGTTTTCAGAGGTTCACTTCAGTGAAATCCATGCGGCACTGGAGCACCGACATGCCTTTGATGCGGTTGATTGTCTCGTAGAGCGATGACATTTCGCCAAGTTCGCTGCGGATAAAGGAGGCTTTCAGGTCGCTGATGCCGGCTTCGAGCAGAAGATCATACCATTTGTTTTTCGTCACGGGATAGGAGCTTACGGTGTATGACTCGACGTTCAGCTCTTTGGCCATAGCTGCGATAGCGTCGTCAAGGCCACCGAGTTCGTCGACAAGACCGAGTTTGAGAGCTTCGCTGCCGTCCCATACACGGCCCTCGCCTATGATTTTGATCGAGTCCTGCGACATGCCGCGTCCCTCGGCACAGCGAGAGGTGAAGAGGTCATAGCCTCTTTCGACATAGGCCTGCATGGCGCTTTTCTGTGTTTCGGTCATGGGCTGCATGATGGTTGGGAAGTCGCCGTTGGCATTGGTCTGTACGGTCGAAGTGTTGATGCCGAGTTTCTCGGACATGAGAGTCCGGGCGTTCGGGATGAGTCCGAAGATACCTATGGAGCCTGTCAGTGTGACCGGCCGGGCGAAGATCTTGTCGGCTCCGCAGCTGATGTAGTAGCCTCCGGAGGCTGCATAGTCGGACATGGAGACGTAGAAAGGATTGCCGGTGAGTTTCTTGTATTGCTGGAGGGCTTCCCAGATCTGTTCGGAAGCGAAAGCGCTGCCGCCGGGAGAGTTGACATACATAATAAGACCGTCGATGTCGTCGTCTTCGGCAAGATCGAGAATTTCAGGTACGAGATCGGCGGCCACAATGCCGTCGCCCTGAGAGTCGGTGATTTCTCCGCAGGCATAGAGCACGGCGATATTCGCTCCTTTGCCGTTGCCAACTTTGCCGGTTTCAGCAATTTTGGCATAATTGGCGGTGGAGACGGTTTCGATGTCCTTGATCTTGTCATGTCCGGTCAGAGAGGCGATCTTCAGGTCGAACTCATGGCGGTAGGCGAGGGCGTCGACGATTTTCATCGCCGGATAGGCGTCGGTCTTTAGAGTGAAGACAAAATCGTCAGCCCACTTGTTGACATCGGCCTCGGTCACGCCGCGGGCTTCGGCTATCGAAGAGCTGAGCGAGTGCCAGATATTGTTGAGGTAGAGTTCCTGCTGCTCGCGGGCCGGGGCGCTGATGCCGTCGAGTATGTAGGGTTCGACAGCGCTTTTATAGGTGCCGACTTTCACTACCTGGATTTCGACGCCGATTTTTTCCAGCAGTTTGTGGAAATAGAGCGATGTTGAGGCGAGACCGTGGATATCGACCTGGCCGACCGGGTTGATGAAGATGCTGTCGGCGGCAGTGGCGGCTATGTAGTAGTCGCCCTGAGTGTAGTAGTCGCCGTAGGCATAGATCCATTTCTCAGGAGCAGTCTTTTTGAAACTTTTGAGTGCCTCTACTATTGCCGAGCGCTGAGCGAGTCCGGCAAGGGCACCGTTGCAGTTGATGACAATACCTTTTATGCGATCGTCTTCAGCGGCGGCTGTGATAGAGCCTGTTATGTCGCCGAGGACCTGTATGTTTTTGTCGACTCCGTTGACCACGGTCATGAAATCGAGTTTGGGTGAACGGTCATAGATGGGGCCGGAGAGATCGACACACAGTACAGAGTTGTCACTCACATTGACCGCCGAGGTGTTTCCCCCCGACGATGCCATAGCGGCAACAATGACTATGAAGATGCCGATTACAGCGAGGAGCAGTGAGAACCATATACCGGCAAGAGCGCCGAGGAATGAGATTAAAAAATTCTTCATTTTTAGGTGTAGTGATAGAATAATAGCGCTAAAACTCTACAAAAGTACGACATCGCATCGGCAATAACAAATTTTCGGCTATATAATTAATGTATAGGGCCGTGGATCAGCCTTTCAGGCAGCTCTCGGATGCTCAGATTCCGGCAAGCCATTGCCACGCTGGTATGACACGGATAGTCAGGCCGTTGGAAAGTCTGATTTCATCACTGGTGTCGGCTGTGATGATTGACAGATTTTTGCAGCCGGTTACTTCTGCGGCTTCGATGATCCCATTTATTTCCCGCTGACGTGTGTTCATATCACTCATGTCCCACGTCACCTGAATCAGGCGATCAATCTCGGAACCACGCTGTACGACAAAATCACATTCGCCTTTACCCTGATAGTAAAATATCTGATCCGCAGGGGTCCTATGCCGGTAAAGTTGAAGAAATACCGTGTTTTCAAGTTTTTTGCCATCATCATCACTCTGTGGGAGCAGCACAGCATTGCGCATACCGTTGTCAATGCAGTAGTATTTAGGCTGCGAGCTTTCAACTTTCTGCAATGATTTGCTGTAATTGGCAATGCGGAAAAACATAAAAATATTGCAGGCATGGTTTGCCCAGTCATAAAGATTGTCTTTGCTGACTTTGAGACCGCGAGATTTTATATCTCCGTGTATGGAGCGGATTGACGTGGGTTTGGTGAGATTGGACATGATGCGTTTGAGAAAGTAGCGCAATACCTCGATATTGGACAGTCCGTAATGCTCTACCAGATCTTTCAGCAACATTGTGTCGAAATATGTCTGTAATATCTTTGTCTTGTGGAGGGGATTTGCTGTCAATACGACTTCCGGGAATCCACCATCGCGGTTGTAGTCAAAAAAGGCATTGCGCACTTTCGCCAGATCTGCTTCCAGAAAGCTATCGGTCATCACTTCTTTAAAATCGCAGTATTCCCGAAAGGATAGAGGCAGAGTCTCCTCTTCCAACGGCCAGCCTCGCAATGCTGATTTCAGCTCACTGCCCAGCATAGTCGCATTGCTTCCGCTGATGTATATGTTTTTGGAATAATGCTTATAAAGACGCATGATAAAAAATTCCCAGCCTTCTATTAGTTGTATTTCATCGAAAAACATATATACAGACGACATTTCGATGTCAGGATACAATTCTCTATAAGCCTCTATTATCTGATCAAGGTCTTCAGCTTTCATGCGTACAAGGCGCTCATCGTCGAAACTTACCCAAAGAATGCGTTCGCGCTCAATACCCGAAGACAGAAGACTGTTGACCACGTTCTCCATGCGGGAGGTTTTTCCACAACGTCTGACACCCGGTATGGTGATTATCTTTCCACTGTTGACGGGTAACATGTTTTCACGCCTTTTAAGGTCAGTCGGAAATTCCGCCTGACGCATTGCTATCTGAGATTTTAGATATAATTTATTCATGTGTGTCCTAAATTCGGGGACAAATATAGTGATTTTTGTCCTAAAATTTAGGACAGATGCTCCGGCTTTTCAAAAAAATGTGGCCGACCTGGATGAAATATGCGGATAATTATAAGATATACATAAAAAGTCACCCATTTCTTGCCGTTTTGGCGAGACGGTAAAAATTGTTAATATGTGATAGTATTGATCGTGAAGTGGGTAAAATTATGTCTTGGAAGTCTTAAAAATGATACTTTTTTAACAGATAAATGTCAAAAAGAGTCAAATCGGGTATCTTTATGACATTTTTATGAATTATAACCAAAATAATGTTTATCTTTGTGAGCAAACCTTTAAACACAGTAGTCAAGACAAAAGGATTAACCTGCCTTATTGTCGGAAATACATAGAGTTTGAGCCATGAATAAAATCATAACCGAAATCACGCCACTGTCAGAGAAAGACTGCTTCTATCTCATTGACAGGTATAAAGACCGTTTTACATACCCTATTCACCGCCATGAAGAGTATGAGCTGAACTTTGTGTCTAATTGTAACGGTGCGCGACGGGTGGTCGGCGACTCTATGGAGACTCTCGGTATGTATGACCTCGTGCTGATCGGCAACGGAATAGAACACGGCTGGGAGCAGCATGAGTGTATCAGCGACAAGATCCGCGAGATAACGATACAATTTTCATCGGACCTCTTCGGCTCGTCGTTTCTCGCAAAGACCCAGCTGTCGAGCATACGCCGTATGCTCGATCTCAGCTCCAACGGCATAGCCTTTACAGTCGAGAGCATAATGAGGGTCTATCACAAACTCGACAATCTCACCAAGATCGAGTCGGGCTTCTACCGTATGCTTGAGCTGATGTCGATACTTTATGAGCTCGCCGAGGACGGCCACTACCGCAAACTGTCAAGTTCGTCGTTCGCATCGCTCAAACCGGCCGGTGACAGCCGCCGCGTACAGAAGGTTCAGGATCATATTAACAAACATTATAAAGAAGACATACGCCTCAACGATCTGGCTGATCTCGTCGGGATGACTCCGACAGCATTCAGCCGATTCTTCAAGTTGAGGACCGGCCGCTCAATCTCGGACTACGTTATCGACATCCGTCTGGGCCACGCCTCGCGCCAGCTTGTCGACTCGACCACATCGGTCGCCGAGATCTGTTACGAGTGCGGATTCAACAATGTCTCCAATTTCAACAGAATCTTCAAAAAGAAAAAAGGGAATTCTCCCAAAGTTTTCCGCGAGATATACCAGCATCACAAAATGCTCGTCTGACCGCCTTTTCCTCTTCTCTTCATATTATAGAATCAAAGCTCTTTACAGAATCAAAGCTCTCCAAACCACGGAATAGAATTATCCACTCATGAAAACATTATTTACTACATTTATCTCTGCACTGGTGCTTTCCGCTATGACGGGTTGCGGAGGCTCCACTGCGAAAACCGCATCGGCGGAAGCCGCCGACAGTGTCAGTACATTTGTCAGTCCGCTTCATGTGAGCGGCACCGCCCTGCTCAATGCCGAGGGCGACACAATGGTGCTCAACGGGCCCTCGTTGGGCTGGCACTCCAACTGGGGGCGCTTCTATAACGAAGGGACCGTCAAGGCCCTGAAAGAAAAATGGGGAGCCAACATCACCCGTGCGGCGATCGGCGCACATCCCTCAGGCGACTGCGTCAACGGCTATTCTGTCGACTCGGTCAATGCGGTCAATCTTGCGATGAAAGTCATAGACGCGGCTATCGCCAACGATATGTATGTCATCTGTGACTGGCATTCCCACAACAAAACTCTCGCTGACGCAAAGAATTTCTTCACAGTCATAACAGAGAAATACGGCGACAAGCCGAATATCCTCTACGAAATCTGGAACGAACCTCTCGACATTCCCTGGCAGGAGATCCGCGACTATGCCGCAGAGGTGATCCCGGTGATCCGCAAGAACGCTCCGGGCGCCGTCATCATCGTCGGCACACCCAAATGGGATCAGGACGTCGACATCGCGGCTGAAAATCCGGTCGACGCACCCAATCTTCTCTACTCGCTCCACTACTATGCCGGTACACACAAGGACTGGAACCGCGAGAAGGCACAGAAAGCCATCGACGCCGGACTGCCGCTCATAATCTCCGAATGCGGCTCGATGGACCACACCGGCGACGGATCGATCGACTACGAGTCATGGCGGCAGTGGATGGACTTCGCCGACAGCAACAACCTTTCTGTCCTTATGTGGGACATCGCCGACAAGAATGAGACCTGCTCGATGATCTCGGCCACCGCTTCCGACAACGGTATGGAGTGGAAAGAAGATGATCTCAAGGAGTGGGCCAAACTCGCCCGCAAGACCATCAAGGAGCGCAACAGCCGCTATGCGAAGTAAAAGACATTTCGAAGAGTCACATTTTATATAAGACAATCAGCATAATGGAAATCATGAAAAACCGCCTTGCGGCCGCTATCGTCTTTTCGGCTATTGCAGGCGGCGCGTTTGCGGTCGAACTTCCCGACATCATAAGCGACAACGCAGTGTTGCAGCAAAACTCCCAGGCGAAACTCTGGGGATGGGCCGATCCGGGACGTACCGTCACCGTCACTCCGTCCTGGAGCGCAGGAAAGGTCTATAAGGCCAAAGCCGACGGCAAGACCGGCCGTTGGGAAGTGAGTGTGGCCACTCCCGCCGCATCTTTCACCCCACAGAGTGTAAGCTTTGACGACGGGAAGGCTCCGGCGAAGATTGACAATGTGCTGATAGGGGAGGTGTGGTTCTGCTCCGGCCAGTCGAATATGGAGATGCCGCTGCGCGGATTCTGGTGCCAGCCGGTCGAAGGCGCAGCCCAGGCCATAGCCTATTCCGGCAAATATCCCGGCATACGTGTGGCCACGGTTCCAAAGCGCGGTTCCTATGAGCCTCAGGACAAGGTCGAGGGCAAATGGCAACTCTCGCGCCCTGAAAATGCCGGCGAATTTTCGGCACTGGCCTATTTCTTCGCAACATCGCTGACCGATATTCTCGACGTGCCCGTAGGAATCATCAGCTGCGCCTACGGCGGCTCGAAAGTCGAAGGCTGGATGCCGGAATGGAAACTCAACGAGTATCCTGACTGGGATATGGCTAAGGAGAAGGCGATGCCCGACTCCGCGCTGCATGAGTACGAGCGCATCGGCGTGATGTACAACGCCATGCTCCGCCCCGTCCTCGGCTACACGGTCAAAGGCTTCCTCTGGAATCAGGGCGAGTCGAACGTCGGCCGCCACAAGGAATATCCCGAACATCAGCGCGATATGGTCAAAATCTGGCGCGACGAGTGGGGACAGGGTGAACTTCCGTTCTATTTTGTCGAACTCCCCGGATGGAAATACGGTAACGGCGAGGAGACAGCTGCCGCGCTTTTCCGCGAATGCCAGCACAAGGCAGCGGAGATCACCCCCAACTCAGGCATAGTCTGCACCACCGACCTTATTTATCCCTTTGAACTCGAAGATATTCATGCCCGCAAGAAGCGCGAGATCGGCGAGCGCCTCGCATTCATGGCCGCTAACCGCACTTATGGCATGAACGGCATCCCCTCGACCTATCCCTCGTTCAAATCCGTGGATCTCCGCGGCGCCGAGGCCGAACTGAGCTTCAACAATGCCGACGCAGGACTCAATCCCAACATGAATCTTCAGGGCTTTGAAGTGGCTGGTGAAGACCGGATCTTCTATCCCGCCAAAGCTACCGAAGACTGGAACAAACGCACCGTCACCGTCTCCTCCGACAAGGTCAAGGATATCAAGGCCGTGCGCTACTGCTTCAAGAATTTCGCCATCGGCACCCTCAAGGACATGAACGGTATGCCGCTGATTCCCTTCCGTACCGACGACTGGGACGATGCGCGCCGTGCGTGCAACATCCCCGAATGAAAGGCTATCCCCTGAAACGTATACTCCAACAATTTCTAAGATAAAAACACTGACAACTTTACAGACCTGCAAATCTAAAAAACGCATGAAAAATTACAGATGCCTAATGATTTCCGCTCTCCTCTCTCTTATAGGACCGACATTTTTCTCCTGCGCGGGCGGGAGCAGCAAATCATCGGCCCGGACCGAAGCCGACACCGCTTTCGTAACCGTCCGTGACGGACAGTTCTATATCGGCGACTCGCTTTACCGCTATGTGGGCGCCAACTTCTGGTATGGCGCCATCCTCGCATCCGAAGGCCGCGGCGGTGACCGCGAGCGTCTCGGCCGCGAGCTCGACCGTCTCCAGCAGCTCGGTGTCAACAACCTCCGCATTCTTGCCGGAGGCGACGGCGCCGAAGGACTTGCGTCGCACATCTCCCCGACACTCCAGACAGCCCCCGGAGTCTACAACGACACCCTCCTGCGCGGGCTTGACTATCTCATCGCCGACCTTGAAAAGCGCGGCATGAAAGCCGTCATCTACCTCAACAACGCCTGGGAGTGGAGCGGCGGATTCTCGACCTATCTCGAATGGGCCGGAGCCGGGAAGGCCGTAAACCCCGCCGACGCAGGCTATCCCGCCTATATGGCCTATGCCTCCAACTTCGTGCGCAACGATTCTGCCAAAGCCCTTGCCGCCAAGCATGTGCGCAATATCGTCGGCCGCCGTAACAGCCTGACCGGCCGCCCTTACTCCGAATCCCCCGCCATCATGTCGTGGCAGATAGCCAACGAGCCGAGAGCCTTTGCTCAGGAAAGCATGCGACCCTTTGCCGAATGGATCGCCGAGACGGCCCGTCTGATCAAGAGCATCGACCCTAACCACCTTGTCTCCGTAGGCAGCGAAGGCTCCTGGGGCTGCGAGAACTCTCTCGATCTCTGGTCTGAAATCCATGCAAATACTGAGGTTGACTACGCCACAATCCATATCTGGCCCTACAACTGGAGCTGGGTCAAACCGCAGAATCTCACCGACAGTGTCGGCGTAGCCATAGCCAACACAGCCGCCTATATCTCAGATCATCATAAAGCGCTCGCAGCACTTGCAGGAGGCGATCCATCGAAAGCCAAGCCCCTTGTGCTTGAAGAGTTCGGTTATCCGCGCGACGGCATGGCCATAGCGCCCGGATCGCCGGTCACAGGCCGCGACCGCTACTACACATATATATTCGATGAGGTCGTCAACGGCGGCAAGCTCGCCGGACTCAACTTCTGGGGCTGGGGCGGCTTTGCGCAACCGGCCCACGAAACCTGGCAGCCGGGCGACGACTACACAGGCGATCCCGCTCAGGAGGCACAGGGGCTAAACTCGGTCTTCGCCGCAGACTCAAGCACCGTCGCCATCATCCGGCAGGCAAATGCGCGACTGTGATGATATTGTAAATCATACACGAACGGATTTAACGCAGTTTATGTTAAAATAGTATCATGTTTTAACTCACTTTCCATTTCTTTGCAAAAAAGTGTTAGTAGGTGATAAAAAAGTGTAAGGTCGAATGACGACTTTGCACTACATTTGCCCTGCATACAGATGCTATAGACCTTAAAAAATACAGAATACTAACCCTAAAACCAATATCTCTTACCTTAAAATTGCAATATGAAAAGTAAAAATTTCGGCCTTAGAGGTCTGATGACGGCATTGTTGCTATGCTTCATGCTATCCGCCGTCGCTCAGGTCTCGGTCAAAGGTATCGTGCAGGATAAGACGGGCGAACCGCTTATCGGCGCGACAGTGCAAGAGAAAGGCAACACCGCTAACGGTACCGCAACAGGTATCGACGGTGACTTCGCTTTGAAAGTGAAGTCGGCAAAAGCCGTTCTCATAGTGTCTTACGTGGGAATGAAATCCCAGGAAGTGGCCCTCAACGGCCGCACCGACGTGACCGTCACCCTTGAAGACGACGCCGAGCTGCTCGACGAAGTCGTTGTTGTCGGTTACGGTACCATGAAAAAGAGCGACCTCGCCGGCGCCTCCACCTCTCTCGGCGAAAATGCCATCAAGGGATCGGTCATCACCAATATTGACCAGTCTTTTCAGGGACGTGCTTCGGGTGTGTCGGCTGTGACTACCTCAGGCGCTCCGGGTTCTTCAAGTTCCATCCGCGTCCGCGGTCAGGCCACCATCAACGCCAACGCTGAGCCTCTCTATGTGATTGACGGCGTTATCGTTCAGTCAGCCGGCGGTTCAAGCGGCCATTCATTAGGACTTGGCGATGCTCTCGGTAACGGCGACGTCACTTCGGTCTCGCCCCTCTCGACCATCAACCCCGCCGACATCGTGTCGATGGAAATCCTCAAGGACGCCTCCGCGACAGCCATCTACGGTGCCCAGGGCGCCAACGGTGTCGTGCTTATCACCACCAAACGCGGTAAAGCCGGTGAAGCAAAATTCACCTACGACGGCATGGTTGCCTGGCAGCGTCAGAACGAACGTCTCGACATCATGAACCTGCGTGAATATGCCGAGTATTTCAACGACTTTGTCGCCGACGGACAGGCTAAATCCGATCCCTATCTTTCCGATCCCTCGCTTCTTGGCAAGGGTACAAACTGGCAGGACGCCATCTTCCGCACAGCTCTCCAGCAGCAGCATCAGGTAGGCGTTCAGGGCGGTACTGAAAAAGTCCAGTACTATGTTTCCGGTTCATACATGGATCAGGAAGGTACCATTATCGGTTCTGACTTTTCACGTTATTCTTTCCGCGTCAACCTTGATTCTCAACTGAAATCATGGCTGAAACTCGGTCTGTCAGCTAACTACGCCAACACTGACGAAAATCTTAAACTCGCTGATTCGGAAAGCGGTATCGTAAACTACTCGCTCACCACAAACCCCGATATACCTATCTATAATATCGACGGAAGCTACGCTACCATCGTGCGCGAAGGCCAGACTAACCCCAACCCCGTGGCAATCGCAATGCTCGACGAAATCAAGCTCGAACGTCAGAAACTCAACGGAAACTTCTTCTTTGAAGTCCAGCCGCTCAAGCAGCTCGTATGGCACTCTGAATTCGGCTATGACCTCAACTGGGTAAAAGCCCAGACCTACAAACCTGTGATCGACCTCGGTTCCTGGAAGCGCGATGAAAACTCGGCTGCTCTTTCCCGCAGCAAATACACTTTCTGGCAGGTCAAGAACTACCTGACCTGGAGCGATAAGATCAGCCTGCTCAACTACTCTATAATGCTTGGTCAGGAATGCTGGGAATCCAAATATGAGGACACCCGAATCTCCAATACCCGCCTCCCCAATGACCTTGTCCACAATCCATTTCTCGGAACCGGAACACAAGCATTTACTAATGGTTATGGTTCAAGTGCGATGGCTTCCTTCTTCACTCGCGAGACCCTTAACTGGGACGGCCGTTATATGCTGACCTATACCTATCGTTATGATGGTTCGTCAAACTTCGGTCCAAACAACCGCTGGGCCGGCTTCCACTCTGTGGCCGGTGCATGGCGTTTCTCGAATGAGAAATTCTTCTCAGGTATCGCCGACTGGTTCACCAACGGTAAACTCCGTTTCGGCTGGGGCCAGACCGGTAATTCCGGCAATAAGGGCTATCTTTGGGGCTCGCCGCTCAGCTCGCGCATCATGACCGGCCTCGGAGTCAGCTATCGTCCCACTCAGATTGCCAACCCGAATATCAAATGGGAATCTCAGGAACAGTGGAATATCGGTCTCGACCTTTCCTTCCTCAACAACCGTATCGACCTTATCCTCGACCTCTATACCAAGGAATCCAAGGATATGCTCATGAAACAGCAGCTTCCGACCTATATGGGAACAAACGGAAACGAATCTTCTCAACTTACAGCGCCTTGGGGCAACTTCGGCGACATCCGCAACCAGGGTCTTGAAATCACTCTCAACACCCGTCCCATCGAGACCAAGGACTTCTCATGGGGATCGGATTTTGTGATCTCGTTCAACCGCAACAAACTTGTCAAGATCGACGGTAGCGATGCTTCGGTCATCATGGGCTATGGTCAGTGGTCTGATGAAGTAGCCCGCTCGGTAGTGGGTAAATCACTCTACAATTTCTTCGGCTATGTGACCGACGGTGTTTACCGCGACCTCGAAGACATCCAGAACTCTCCGAAGCCCGCGGCCTATCCGACCAACGGTGTCTTCAACCGAAATCAGACCGTATGGCCCGGCGACATCAAGTTCAAGGATATCAGCGGTCCCGATGGTGTGCCTGACGGCGTCATCGATGCATACGACCGCACCGACATCGGCTCGCCGATGCCCAAGTTCACTTTTGGCTGGACAAATACTTTCCGTTACAAGGACTTCGATCTCTCCATTTTCCTTAACGGTTCATACGGCAACAAGGTCATGAACTATATGGCGAAGAATCTTACCAAGATGACCTCTTCATGGGGCAACCAGCTTGCGGTCGTCACCGACAGAGCAAAACTTGTGCCCATCGACCCTGACAAGGTTTATCCCGCCGGTCAGTACTGGTACGACGACATCACCAACGTGCGTGTCTCCAACTATAAAACCAAAATCCCCCGCCTGACGACAGGCAACCCCAATGCCAACGACCGCATTTCCGACCGCTATATTGAAGATGGCTCATACCTGCGCATCAAGAACATTACCCTGGGCTATACTTTCCCCTCGAAGCTGATCCGCAAAATCCGTCTTGAAAACCTGCGTGTTTATTGCAATCTGCAGAATCTCCACACCTTTACCAAGTATAAAGGTTATGATCCTGAAATCGGGGCAAGTTCCTCTTCCGCAAATGTATATGGACTTGACAACGGTCGTTATCCTTCGCCGACAGTCTATTCATTCGGCTTAAACGTATCATTCTAACTTCTCAGATTCCAAATCATGAAAATATCAAATTTAAAATATTGCATTCCTGTTGCTTTGATGGGACTCGGCTTCGCTTCATGTGAGGATTTCCTTGACCGTCCGAAAGAAGACGGCTATGTTGTAGACCAGTTCTATCAGAGTGATGAAGAATGTTACCAGGGTGTCAATTATCTTTATTCTATGCCCTGGAACGATATGCTTCAGCAGCTTTATCATATCACGGAAGACCTTGCAGGCAACTGTCACGAGGGCGGTGACAATGCTCCTTTTGTTCTTTTCTCTGTTGACGGAAGCCATGAAAAAATCAGAAAATGCTCTGAAGCCCTTTGGCAGACCAATGCGCACTGCAACACCGTCTATGGGCTCCTGAAAGGCGCCAACGCTTCCGGCTATGCTAAGGAGCGCGCTATGGGTGAGGCTCTGACCCTGAAAGCACTTGCTTATTTCTATATTGTCAGACTTTGGGGTGATGTGCCTCTTGTCCATGACAACGGTTCTGAAATCGGTGCCGGTATTTCCAATAGAAAACAGAAAGTAGACCGCCGTGACATTTATGAATATATCGTGATGACCCTTGAAGAAGCCCTGAAGCTTCTTGACGGCAAAAAATACGAACCCGGCCGCATTGACTATTATTCCGCTGAAGGCCTTTTGGCAAAAGTTCTTTTGACACGTTCCGGACTTGGTCTGGAAGGCAGTCGCAATCAAGATGATCTTGATGCAGCAGCTCGTTATGCCAAGGATGTGATTGACAATTCCGGTCGCAGTCTGCTCTCTAACTATGAGGACAACTTCAAACTGGAATTTAATAAGAATCAGGAAGCCTTGATTTCACTCGCCTGGTATGGATCGCGCGAGCCTTGGACTGCCAACAACTACTTGCAGCAGGAGGTCGGTATGAACGGTTTCGACAGCTACGGACAGTGCTGGGGCGACTGGACAGTGCCTTCCGCAGACCTTCAGGACGCTTTCGGCGTAAGCCCGCTGCGTTCGCCTGTGCAAAACCCCTCCGCTGACACCCGTCGCAAGGCCACAATGATGATGCCCGGCGACGTCTATTCGCAGTTCTGGCGCAACAAAGGCGGTTTCGACTACCTGCGCTTCCTCTACGATGCCGACTATGCTCCCGGTAAGACTTATGCGCTCAATTCAGGAACAGGCGCTAATCAGGTGAAGCATCTTTACGGAAACTCTGAAGACCACTATCAGGGCCTCGGCTACTATCCGCAGGAACAGGCCAACGGTCTTGCAACCCATCTGCTCCGTCTTTCCGACATTTATCTCGTCTACACCGAGGCTGTGATCGGCAACAACTCTTCGACTTCCGATGCTTCGGCAATTGACGCCTTCTATGCCGTGCGCTCGCGCGCAGTCCACGGTGCCACCCGTCCCGCATCCGTATCGTTTGACGACGTCTGGAAAGAACGCCGCCTGGAGCTCGCTTTCGAGGGCGACCGCTGGTTCGACTACGTCCGCCGCAGCTACTACGATGCAGCCGCTTGCAGCCGTGAACTTGAAAATCAGCGCCGAACCACCTATTACGGACTTGATGACCTCTATAAGACATACTACGAGACCGGCCGTTGGGAACTCACTGAGTCTGTCCGTTATGCTGAGGAAATAGAGCCTCATTTCACAGTTGACAAGTCGAAATACACTCTTCCTCTTCCTGAAACTGACATCGTGTTCAACCCGTCATTGATGAACGATCCCGTTCGTGTTGATGTCCGTTCAACCTATTCTTATTAATATTCAAATCAGTATATCACGACATGAAATTCAATAAATATTTATCTTCGATAATCCTCATGGCGGGAGTGCTGGGCCTTTCCCTCACTTCTTGCGAGGATCAGCCTGATAAATTTGAAGCCACGGGTGGAACACCGGTTGTCAAATATGTCCGCATGGCTTCGGTGGAATCGGCTGACTCCCTTATCGAGGCAGCCTATATGGAGAGTGTCATCTGCCTTGTCGGCGACAACCTCCGCAGCATCAATGAAATTTATTTCAACGACCAGAAAGCCGTCCTCAACACAAGCTATCTGACCGACCACACCTTTATTGTCGCTGTCCCCGGTGGCATTCCGGAGGAAGTGACAAACAAGATCTATATGGTCAACAAGGCCGGAAAGACCACTGAATATGACTTCAAGGTCCTTGTCCCCAAACCGGTCATCACTTCCGTGTCCAATGAATGGGCAAAACCGGGCGAGGAGATTACCGTCTATGGCGATTTCTTCATCGACGACCCCAATGTGCCTCTCTACGCTACTTTCCCCGGAAACGTTAAGGCCGATCAGGTTTCCAACATCACAAAGACATCCTTTAATGTAGTTGTTCCGCAGAATGCCACTCTTGAAGGCTCCATCTCCGTGACTTCCATCTATGGCACAGGTCAAAGCTCGCTGCACTATCGCGACACCCGCGGTATGCTCTTCGACTGGGATGGCGTCAACGGTCTTGCACTCGGCAACGGCTGGCGCAGCGGCGACAAAATCCTCCAGACAGGCGCTGTTGAAGGTATCGAACCTCTTGACGGCAACTATATCCTCTTCAACAAGGAGTCAATGACCAATAAGGATTGGCCCGATGAGGATGCTGTTTCCTTTGATTACTGGCCCAATGTCACCGACGGCCACCCGGAACTGAGCACCATGCTCGGCGATGAGTTCAACCCCGCATCCTGGTCCGACTATTCTCTGAAATTTGAAGTTTGCATTCCCTCTTCGACTCCGTGGACCGGTGTCGCACTGAACTGCATCTTCACTTCTTATGCGGAAGCTAACATGGAGAACAATCCCAGTAACGGTTACATTGGCAGCGATGACAACTCGCGTGCCCTCTGGACTCCATGGAGTACCACCGGTTCATACGACACCGGAGGCCGCTGGACCACTGTCACCATTCCGCTCTCTAACTTTGTGTTCAACCGTTATGCCGACACTCCCAAAGTTCCCCTGAGCGCGGAATCTTTCTCCGGCCTCACGTTTATTGTCTATGCCGGTTCTCAGGCTACGGAATTGACAAGCCGTATTTACATTGCCATCGACAATATTCGACTTGTTCCGAACAATTAATTCGCTGACCTTAATATTTTAGCACAACAATGAATTTCAAATATAAATTCTCAGCATTGCTGATGGCTGGTGCGCTGATGCTGTCGGGAGTCGCTCTTACTTCTTGCGACGATGACAATAATCTCGATACCAACCAGTATGTGGGAGGAGTTTCGCTGAATGTTTTCGGCCCGTGTCCGGTTGCCCGTGGCGGCGAACTCCGCTTCCTCGGTTCCGGCATGAATCAGATTCAGTCCGTCACGCTTCCCGGTTCCGGCGAGATAACCGACATTCGGGTTATTTCCAATACTGAAATCCGTATCACCGTTCCCCAGAATGCGGAACCCGGTCTGGTGACTTTGAAATATGCCAAAGGTACCATTACGACCAAGACTCCTATCACTTTCACCGAGCCTATCTCGCTTGAAAACTTCACTCCGACTTCTGTCAAGCCCGGCGACGAGCTCACCATTACCGGTGATTACCTCAATCTCATTCACGAAGTTATTTTCAGCAAGGATGTGGTTGTGTCGGAAGATGACTTCCTCGCTCATTCACGCGCTGAAATCAAACTCCTTGTCCCCGCTGAGGCTCAGTCCGGCAAGATAATCATCAGTGACGCCGCTGATGAGATGCCTAACTGGATTTACTCTGACGAGGAACTGACAGTTGTCCTCCCGACTGCTGAAAAGGTGCTCGACCTCACCGATGCCAAGCCCGGCAACACCGTGACCGTCAAGGGTGCCGATCTTAACCTTGTCAATAAGGTGGTGATGCCCAACGGCGACGAAGTCGAGTTTACCGTCAACGCCGATGGCAATGAGCTGACTTTCGTCCTCCCATCCAATGTTTCCAATGGTACCATCCGCATGGTGCCTGCGTCCGGAGTTGAGATTGCCGTTGCCACTATCGGTGTCGCTGTTCCGGAAGATGTCGTGGCAGAACCCGCCGCTGACATATGGGCAAGTGACGTCATCAAGCTCAAAGGTCTCAACATGGAGCTGATCACCGATGTGATCTTCCCCAATGTCGAGAAGGCTGTCGCTCCTCAGACTCAGTCAGCTACTGAAATTACTCTCGTGGTTCCCGAAGGCACTCAGAGCGGCAATCTCGTGCTCAACACTGCATCCGGTGAGACCGTCGAGGTTGCAGTAACCACTCTTAAGCCCGCTGCCGTTTCCTTTGAACCTCTTCCCGCCGCCCTCGCAGGCACTCTCACTGTGAAAGGCCGTAACCTCCAGAATGTAGTGTCGATCACTTTCGCAGGTTCAACAACCGTCGATGTGAAGAATCCCACCGCATCCGAATTTGCTGTGACCGTTCCCGCCACCCTTTCGGCCGGCTCTAACGCTGTCACTCTCACCCTTTCCAACGGCGAGACCGTCGAGGTCGGCAGTGTCGAGCTTTCGGCTCCTGAATGTGCCTATGCCACCGCACTTCCCGGCGAAGATGTCGAAATCCGTGCCGGTGAGACATTTGTCGTCACCATCGCCAATGCGGACAAACTTACTTCCGTTCAGGTCAACGGCCAGAATGTGCAGTACATTCTCAACGCCGACCGTCTGATTATCCAGGTTCCCAAAGCCGCCGGCAAGAACTCTAAGTTCACTCTTGTATCTTCCAACGGTGAGATTTCCTATGACATCGCTGTCATCCCCGCAACTCATGTCGGCATGACAATCTGGTCAGGCATGTGGGATTGCGGCTCATGGGGCGGTAATCAGGACCTCGCCTGGGACGGTTATGACTGGTCGCAGGTTCCTGCCGGAGCAATCCTGACTCTCCACATGACTCCGACCGTGGCTGCCGGTGAATGGTGGTGCGTATCTCTTCGCCACGGCGACGGCTGGGGCAACCTTCCCGCTCCGATACCCGGTCAGTACGACACTCCTGCCGACGGTATTCTCACTGTCGAGCTTACCAAGGAAATCCTTGCCGACCTTGTTGCCAACCATGGTCTGATCTTCACCGGTCAGGGCTACGTTCTCAACCGTGTGGACATCGAATGGGAAATCTCCCTCGAAACCACTATCTGGTCAGGTGCATGGGATTGCGGCTCATGGGGCGGCAATCAGGACCTCGCCTGGGGCGGCTATGACTGGTCCACTGCAAAACCCGGTCAGATACTCCGCTTTTACATGACCCCGACTGTGGCTCCCGGTGAATGGTGGTGTATCTCCCTGCGTCACGGCGACGGCTGGGGCAATCTTCCCGATCCCGTCCCCGGTCAGTATGACACCCCCGAAAACAATCTCCTTGAACTCACTCTGACAAGAGGTATTCTCGACGATCTGATCGCGAACGGAGGTCTTGTGCTCACCGGTCAGGGCTATCAGCTTGACAAAGTGACCATCGAATAAAAAACAGATTGAATATCCCGCCGGCGGAGGCGAAATCCGTCCGTCGGCGGGGATTCTGAATCCGATACCTTAAGCAATTTACAATGAATAAATTTAAATATTATCTTCTGGCAGCTGTTGTCGGCCTCTCGTTTTCTGCTTGCGACGATGATGACAACACCTACAATATGCTCGATGGCCTCGGTATGGTCAACCGCTCGGTATCGATTGCCGACGGCGTCACCGTCCGTGCCGGTCAGCTCGATAAAATTACTCTCGACTACAACAACCTGGTCGGAATCGATGCCGAAAAGGCTGTGACTCTCAACGGTCAGCCTGTAACTCCCGTGGTCAATCCCGAAAACCACATGCAGGTAATCATCCCCCTGTCACTCCAGCCTTACACCGAATACACCCTTGTCATCCCTGACGGCGCTTTTTATCGCAGTGACGATGCGAGAGTTCAGGCCGAGGGCATGACAATTACCTTCAACACAAATGCCGGTGTGAATCCCGCCAACCTCTCCAAATCGCTGGTCAACACCAACGCTACTGCCGAAGCTAAGAAAGTCTATCAGTTCCTGCTTGACAATTATGGTGAGAAGCAGTTGTCGGGTGCTATGGGTGAAGTTGCATGGGGCACTTCTTTCTGTGATCTCGTAAAGAACAATTCCGGCAAATTCCCTGCTATCGTAGGTTTCGACTATATCCATCTCGCCTCATCTCCCGCCAACTGGATTGACTATGGAGACATTACTCCGGTTCAGAACGTATGGAACGCAGGCAGCATTCCCGCCGTGACCTGGCACTGGAATGTCCCGATGGAAGTCTGGGCAGGCGAACAGGAAATCGGCAGTTGGGGCGCTCTGCGTCTTGACAAGGAGGAAAAGCCTGACGCTATGAATTTCTGGAGTAACACCCAGGACGGCACTTACCTTGTAGTAAAATTCAAGGATGCCGCCGCCGATGCACAGGGCTCTGTCAAGGGCGGCGACTGGAATGCCGTTATGTCATCCACTGAATATTTCGACCTTACAGCTGATCAGAAAGCCGCAGGTGAATACCGTGTGCGTCTCAATGCCGACGCAGCCGCAAAAATACGTGAAAGCGGTGTGATCATTTCCGGTCAGAATTACACTGTTACAGGTGTTTATTTTGAATTGACTTGTCGCGACACCAAGGACGTCAAAGGTTTTGACGCTTCCAAGGCTCTTGTTGAAGGAAGCCGCGAGAATACGGTGGTCAAAGCCGATGTAGCCAAACTTGCCGGCTATCTTAAATTGCTTCAGGACGCCGACATCCCCGTCCTCTTCCGTCCGTTCCACGAAGCTGCCGGTGATTACACCTGGGGCTCTTGGTTCTGGTGGGGCAACTCCGGTGTGGAGACCACTAAAGAACTTTGGAAGTGGCTTTACAACACTCTTACGAATGACTACGGCCTCAACAACCTTATCTGGGTTTGGACAATGCAGACCTCTGATGCAGGAGAAGTTGCCGATGTAGCCAAACTTGAAGAGGCTTATCCCGGCGATGAATATGTCGATATTGTCGGAACCGATATTTACAAGGACGCCATGTCTGACCAGTCTGAATTGTTCCTGTTGCTTCAGGACGCTACAAACGGACGTAAGATCGTGGCTTTGACCGAAACAGGCAATCTCCTTGACCCGGATTCGCAGCTGAATAAGAATGCTCTCTGGAGTTTCTTTATGGGCTGGTATGAACTTGGAGCCGACGGTAATGCCGCATTCTCCTCTTGGAATCTGAATGGAGAGTGGAACACCGTGCTCAACAATCCGCTTGTCCTAAATCAGGGCGATTTCTCCTTGAAATAATCATCATTATTCTATAAGTAGCGAAGGGGGTATCAAATCCGATACCTTTCGGCAACATTCTGATACCCCCTTCCTCTTTTTGGCTCTCTGTCCTCTATTTTTCAGAAATCTCATTTTAGTTACCTTTGTAGTTACTTAAACTACATATTTAACTAATCCACATTACAATGAAATACGGCTATTTCGACGATCAGAATCGCGAATACGTGATCACCGAGCCTCGCACTCCCTGGCCTTGGATCAACTATCTCGGAAATAAAGATTTCTTCTCCCTCATCTCAAACACCGCCGGCGGTTACAGCTTCTACAAGGACGCGAAGTTCCGCCGCCTCACACGCTACCGCTACAACGGTGTCCCGATGGATGCCGGTGGCCGTTATTTCTACATCAAGGACGGTGACACCGTCTGGAATCCCGGTTGGAAACCGACCAAAACTCCGCTCGACGCCTACGAGTGTCGCCACGGCATGAACTACACCGTCATCACCGGCGAGAAAAACGGACTGGAGGCAAAGGCTCTCTTTTTCGTCCCCCTCGACACTCATGCCGAAATCACAAAGCTCACGCTTACCAACAAAACCGACAGCCCTAAGAACTTCAAGCTCTTTTCATTCATAGAATGGTGTCTGTGGAACGCTGCCACCGACATGGAAAATTTTCAGCGCAATTTCTCCACCGGCGAGGTTGAGATTGACGGCTCCACGATCTACCACAAGACCGAATACAAGGAGCGCCGCAACCACTATGCGTTCTACACCGTCAACGCTCCAATCGACGGCTTCGACACCGACCGCGAAACTTTCCTCGGACTCTACAACGGCTTCGACGAACCCGACGCCGTCATGGAGGGCCGCCCGCGCGACTCCGTGGCCCACGGCTGGTCACCCATCGCCTCGCAGTATCTTGAAATCACCCTCGCTCCCGGCGAGTCGCGCGACCTGATCTTCATGCTCGGCTATGTCGAGAATCCTCAGGACCAAAAATGGGAATCCAAAGGTGTCATCAACAAGGCTCCCGCCCGCGAGATGATGGCCCGCTTCGATACCCCCGAAAAAGTCGACAAGGCTTTTGCCGACCTCCGCGCCTACTGGGACGAGCTCCTCGGACGCTTCTCGGTCCGTTCGGGCGACGAGCGTCTTGACCGCATGGTCAACATATGGAACCAGTACCAGTGCATGATCACCTTCTGCTTCTCCCGTTCCGCCTCCTTCTTCGAGAGCGGCATCGGCCGTGGAATGGGATTCCGCGACTCCAACCAGGACCTCGTGGGCTTCGTGCATCAGATTCCGGCCCGTGCCCGCGAGCGCATCATCGACATCGCCTCCACCCAGTTCCCCGACGGCGGCTGTTACCACCAGTATCAGCCTCTGACCAAGCGCGGCAACAACGACATCGGCGGCGGCTTCAACGATGACCCGATGTGGCTCATCTTCGGCACAGTGGCCTATGTCAAGGAAACCGGCGACTTCTCTATCCTCTCCGAACCCGTCCCCTTCGACAATCAGCCCGGTTCGGAAGTCTCCCTGATGGACCATCTCAAAGTCTCCTTCGACCATGTCGTCAACAACCTCGGTCCCCACGGGCTCCCGCTCATCGGCCGCGCCGACTGGAACGACTGCCTCAACCTCAACTGCTTCTCCAACGATCCCAACGAATCTTTCCAGACCACCGAAAACCGCTCCGAAGGCTCTAAGGCCGAGTCGCTGATGATCGCAGGCCAGTTTGTCATCTATGGCCGCGACTACGAAGAACTCTGCCGCCGCATGGGCCTTGACGCCGAAGCCGACCGCGCCCGCCGTCACGTCGACGCTATGGTTGAGGCCGTCAAGAAATACGGCTGGGACGGTGAGTGGTTCCTTCGTGCCTACGATTACTTCGGCCGCAAGGTCGGCTCTCGCGAAAACAAGGAGGGCAAGATCTTTATCGAGTCGCAGGGGTGGTGCACCATGGCCGGAATCGGCCTCGAAGAAGGTATGCTCGAACAGTCGCTCGACTCAGTGAAGAAATATCTCGACTGCGAGCACGGTATCGTCCTCAACAACCCCGCTTTCACAGAATACGTCATGGACTACGGCGAGATCTCCACTTATCCCGCCGGTTATAAAGAAAATGCCGGTATTTTCGCCCACAACAACCCCTGGGTCATCATCGGTGAGACTGTCCTCGGCCGCGGCGACCGCGCTTGGGACTACTACCGCAAGATCTGTCCCGCCTATCTCGAAGATAAAAGCGATCTGCACAAGGTTGAGCCTTACGTCTACTGTCAGATGACCGCCGGCAAGGACGCCGCGAAACCCGGCGAGGCCAAGAACTCGTGGCTGACAGGCACCGCGGCCTGGAACTGGTATGCCATCACGCAGTTCATCCTCGGCATCCGTCCCGGCTATGACGGCCTTGTCGTCGACCCCTGCATCCCCGCTTCCTGGGACGGCTACGAGGTGAGCCGCCTCTACCGCGGCGCGGGCTACCGCATCACCGTCTCCAACCCCTTCCACGTCAGTCGCGGAGTTAAGGGCATGACTGTCAACGGCGTTCCCGTCGAAGGCAATGTCATCCCTCTGCAGCCCGAAGGCTCCGAAAATAAAGTTGAAGTAATTTTGGGATGATTTATCCTCCCCTCACGGACTGTTTATGAAATATTATCTCATTTCTTTTGTCGCCGCCTGTCTGCTGACTGCCTGCGGCTCTGGCAAAGCAACCTCCGAACAGATGCCCGCCGATTCTCTCTCCCCGAAGCAGGCTCTCGCTGCGCGCCTCGACTCAGCCTCAGCCTCCGGCCGTTTCTTCTTCGGCCATCACGACGACACTGCCTACGGCCATCGCTGGGCCTATGCCGCCGATTCCTCTGACGTTAGAAACGTCACCGGCCAGTATCCCGGTCTGATGAGCTGGGATCTGGGCCTTATCGAGCTTGACTCCGCCCGCAACCTCGACGGTGTGCCTTTCGCTTTCATCGCCGCCCAGATCGCCGCCCAACATGAGCGCGGCGGCATCAACGCCATCAGCTGGCACCCGATCAACCCCTCTTCGCGCGGAAATTCCTGGGACGTCTCCACATCCCCGCTCCATGAAATCGCCTCCGACAAGGCTCTGGCCGACACCCTCGACGCATGGATCGCCCGCGCCGCCCGCTTCATAGCCTCTCTGAAAGACTATGAAGGCAACCCGGTGCCCGTGATTTTCCGCCCCTGGCACGAAAATTCCGGCACATGGTTCTGGTGGGGCAAAGGCAACTCCACTCCTGAGGAATACATCGACCTCTGGAAGCGCACCCGTCAGGGCTTCGACGCCGCCGGTGTCGACAACGTTCTCTGGGCCTACTCGCCCGACAAGGATCTCACCCGCGAGGAATACTTCTCGACCTATCCCGGCGACGAGTATGTCGATATTCTCGGCACCGACATCTACCAGTTTGACGGCGAGCAGGGAGTAGGGCAGTACACCGACCGCATCAAGGCGCAGCTTCCCTACGTGGTCGACGAGGCCCGCAAGCGCGGCAAGATCGCGGCCTTCACCGAAACCGGTCTCGAAGGTCTTGAGATTGCCGACTGGTACACCCGCGTGCTTCTCCGTGCCATCGACGGCATACCCGTGGCATATGTCTGCGTCTGGCGCAACGCCATCGAGAGCGAGAAACCCAACCATTTCTATGTTCCCTACACCGGCCACCCCGCCGAAGCCGATTTCAAGAAATTCCACTCCTCACCCCGACCGATATTCGTTGACTGAGACCCCGCCGAGCCTCTCTCCGATACTTTTTCGCAGGGTTTCTGAAACTCCAAACCATAAAAACTTCGAATTATTCCGATGGATCTTTTTAATTACCGCAAAAATCTTGTCCTCGCCCGCTATGAGGCTCTTGTGACACGCCCCAACATTCCTATCGAGGGCAACGGTGTCTACGAACGCTATGTGAATCCTGTGATTACCGCCGAAATGGTGCCCCCGACCTGGAAATATGATTTTAACCCGGCCACCAACCCCTATTTCATGGAGCGCATCGGCTGCAATGCCACCCTCAACTCCGGCGCCATCAAGTGGAACGGCAAATACATTCTCATGGTCCGCGTCGAGGGCAGCGACCGCAAATCGTTCTTCGCAGTTGCCGAAAGTCCCAACGGCATCGACAACTTCCGCTTCTGGCCTCATCCCGTCACCATGCCTGACACCGACGATCCCGCCACGAATGTCTATGACATGCGCCTTACTAAACATGAAGACGGCTGGGTCTACGGCCTCTTCTGCGTCGAGCGTCACGATGATTCCCGGCCCGGCGATCTCTCGGCGGCCACTGCGGCCTGCGGTATTGCCCGCTCGCGCGACCTCGTCAACTGGGAGCGTCTTCCGGATCTCAAATGCAAGTCGCAGCAGCGCAACGTGGTGCTCCATCCCGAATTTGTCAACGGCAAATATGCCCTCTACACCCGCCCGCAGGACGGTTTCATCGACACCGGCAGCGGCGGCGGTATCGGCTGGGCGCTCGTCGATGACATCACAAACGCCGAAGTCCGCGAGGAGACCATCATCGACCGCCGTTACTACCACACCATCAAGGAAGTCAAAAACGGCGAGGGACCGCACCCCATCAAGACCCCCAAAGGCTGGCTCCACCTCGCCCACGGTGTCCGCGGCTGCGCTTCCGGTCTGCGCTATGTGCTCTATCTCTACATGACCTCGCTCGAAGAGCCCTGGAAAAAGATAGCCTCGCCCGGCGGCTACTTCATGGCCCCCGTAGGCGAGGAATATATCGGCGACGTGATGAACGTCCTCTTCACCAACGGCTGGATAGCCGACGAGGACGGCAAAGTGTTTATCTACTACGCATCGTCCGACACCCGTATGCACGTGGCCACCTCGACCGTCGACCGCCTTGTCGACTACTGCATGAACACCCCGCAGGACGGACTCTCGACCTCCGAATCCGTCAGAACGCTCAACCGCCTTATCGACAGCAACCTTGCTATCCTCGGCGAATAGACTCCCGTCTGCGAATTGGCCCCTCATTTCACTGAGCGGGCCAATTCGCAGTCTAATCTTACCTTAAATTTTGAGTAACTTATGGCTCCATTAAAAGAAAAAATAGGCTACGGCTTCGGCGACATGGCGTCATCCATGTTCTGGAAAGTCTTCAGCTATTATCTCCCGTTTTTCTATGCCAACGTATTCGGCATAAGTCTTGTCGACACCGGCGTACTTCTCCTCGTCACCCGCATCTGGGACGCCGTTTCCGACCCGATGATGGGCATTGTCGCCGACCGCACCAAAACCCGCTGGGGCAAATACCGTCCCTACCTTCTGTGGGTGGCCGCGCCCTTCTCGATCTGCGGCATCCTGCTTTTCACCACTCCAGATTGGGCCTATGGCGCCAAACTCGTGTGGGCCTATGTCACTTACATCCTGATGATGACAGTCTATACAGGCATCAACGTCCCCTACGGTGCGATGCTCGGTGTCATGACCGATGACTCGCAGGAGAAGACCGTCTTTTCGTCCTTCCGCATGTTCTTCGCCTACGGCGGTTCCTTCATCGCTCTCTTCGCCTGGGACCCCCTGTGCAAGTTCTTCTCCTCTTCGATGGGCATGTCGCTCCAGACCAGCTGGCAGTTTGCGATGATCGTCATCGCCGCCTGCTGCTTCGCCCTCTTCCTCCTCTGCTTCTATTTCACCCGCGAGAAGCTCACCACCGTCAGCTCGGCCTCGCTCGGCAAGGACCTTAAGGAACTGCTCACCAACAAGCCCTGGTGGCTCCTCAACGGCGCTTCGCTCTGCTTCAACCTCTTCAACACCGTCCGCGGTGCCACTGTCGCCTTCTTCTTCGCCGACATCATCGGCGGGGAGCAACACATCGTCATCTTCTCCCTCTCGCTCCTCTTCTACTCAGGTCTCTTCCTCGGCGTGGGTGAGGTTGCGAACATGGTGGGCGTTGCCCTCGCGGTTCCGATCACCAACAAGGTCGGCAAGAAGCCGACATTCATCATGGTCGACGCCCTGCTGATTGTGTTCAGTGTCATCTTCTTCACCCTCTCGCCGACATCCAACGGCGGCCTGCTGATGATGCTCCTCCTCCAGATCGTGATTTCGGTGCTCACCGGTGTTATGTCGCCCCTCGTGTGGTCGATGTATGCCGACGTCAGCGACTATTCCGAACTCAAGACCCGCACAGCCTCCACCGGCCTCATCTTCTCTTCGGCTTCCATGGCTCAGAAATTCGGCGGTGCCATCGGCGGCGCGGCCGTGATGTGGCTCCTCAGCGGCTGCGGCTATATCGAGCGCACCGATGCCAACCAGGGCATGAACATCGTGCAGCCTGCGAGTGCCATCGAATGTCTTTGGATGCTCATGACGTTCATCCCCGCAGGTGTGGCTCTGCTTTCGATGCTGATTGTTTGGCTCTATCCGCTCGGCACCAAGGAGATGAACGAGATCGTGGCCAAGCTCAAACTTCAGCGCGAACAGCCTGTCAAAGTCGACACTGACGAATTTGTCGAACCCGTCTGAGTAAACCCGCGAAAAAATGAACAAGGAAACAATCAAGACTTTCCGTCAGGAAGTGCTCGACAACCTGACGCAGAATATTCTCCCTTACTGGCTCGACCGAATGACCGATCCGCGCGGAGGTTTCTACGGCCGTCGCGACGGCAACGACCGTCTTGACGAAGAGGCCCCGAAAGGTGCCATCCTCAATGCCCGCATCCTCTGGTCGTTCTCCGCGGCATACATCGCTACCGGCAATCCCGACTATCTCGCTGCTGCCACCCGTGCGCGCGACTACATCGTCGGTCATTTTATCGACCCGGACTTCGGCGGTGCCTACTGGAGCCTCAATGCCGACGGCTCGCCGCTCGACACCAAGAAGCAGTTCTACGCGATCGCCTTTATCATCTACGGTCTCGCCGAGTACTATCGCGCCTGTGGCGACGAGGAGTCGCTGCGTCTCGCCCTTGAACTGTTCGACTCGATCGAGCTTCATTCGCGCGACCGTGTGCGCAACGGCTACATCGAGGCTACGACCCGCGACTGGCAGCCGATTGCCGACATGCGTCTGAGCGACCACGACGCCAACGCCTCCAAGACGATGAATACCCACCTCCACATTCTTGAAGGCTACACCAATTTTCTGCGCGCCCTGAAAGAGAAATGTCCCGCGTCGTTCGAGAGCCGTGTCGCCGATGTGGAGGAAGCCACCGCAAATCTCCTTGAAATCTTCCTCGACCGCATTGAGAATCCGCGCACTCACCATCTGACACTTTTCTTTGACGATGACTGGAACGCCCAGCCCGGTGCCGAAAGCTACGGCCACGACATCGAGGCCTCATGGCTGCTGCTTGAGAGTGCCCACGTCATCGGCAATCCCGTCCTCACGGCAAAGACCCTCGACCACACGGCCCACATCGCCGACGCCGGTCTGCAAGGCCGTTGCGTCGACGGTGCCATGATCTACGAGCGCCATCCTGCCGGCAACTACGACAACGACCGCCACTGGTGGGTTCAGGCCGAGAACGTCATCGGCCAGTTGTGGCTCGCGCAGTTCCACGGACGTCAGGAGCAGCTTGACCGCGCCCTCCAGTCGTGGCGCTATATCGCCGGTAACATTGTCGATCCCGACGGAGAATGGCACTGGTCGCGCCGTGCCGACGGTTCCGTCAACCGCACCGACGACAAGGCCGGATTCTGGAAATGTCCCTACCACAATTCGCGCATGTGCATCGAAGCCGTCCGCTCTCTCGACAGCTTTCTGAACTGACGACGGAACTGGCCCGGAATACGATTGCGTGCTTTCCGGCAATAATCACAACCCTCGCAGCGTTTATTATTCGGCGCCGCGAGGGTTTTCTGAATAGACGAGCGGGTGATGCGGCCTTTAATGGCCGGTGTGCACCCGCCTGTTCAAAAAACGTGCTCTGCGCCACTCTTCACGAGCCGACGCAGAGCAATCATTATAATCAAAAAGCTAATTCTATTACGTTTTATACCTTTTTGACTCGACAAAGGCGCCGAGGTTTAATACTAACATCGTGTTTTAACGTCATTTAACAATAATCCGCGTATATGGCCAAACTGACACCGACTCCTCTCGAACTTCTCGCCCCCGCTCGCACCGCCGACATAGCCGTAGCAGCCATCACGGCGGGTGCCGATGCCGTCTATATAGGCGCTTCAAGCCACGGTGCGCGCCGAGCCGCCGCCAACTCCGTGGCCGAGATCGGGCGCGTCTGCGAGTTCGCCCACCGTTTCGGCGCCAAGGTCTATGCGACGGTCAACACGATTGTCTATGACGACGAAATCCGCTCCGTCGAGAGCCTTGTCGGCGAGCTTTACCGTGCGGGTGTTGATGCCCTCATTGTTCAGGACATGGCGTTGCTGCGCATGGATCTGCCTCCGATCGAACTTCACGCGAGCACACAGTGCGACATACGCGATGCCGCCAAAGCCCGCTTTCTTGCCGATGTCGGCTTCTCGCGCCTCGTGCTTGCCCGCGAGCTGTCGCTGAAAGAGATCGCTGAGATCCACGCCGCCGTTCCTGACACTCCGCTCGAAGCCTTCATCCACGGTGCTCTCTGTGTGAGTTACAGCGGCGACTGCCGGGCCAGTTTTGTGGCCACCGGCCGGAGCGCCAACCGCGGAGAGTGCGCGCAGATCTGCCGTCTTCCCTTTGACCTGATAGATGCTGCGGGGCGCCCTCTTGTCCGCGGCAAGCATCTGCTTTCGCTGCGCGATCTCAACCGCTCGTCTGTAATGCCTGAGCTTGCCGCCGCCGGTGTCAGCTCGTTCAAGATCGAGGGGCGCCTGAAAGACGAAGCCTATGTCAGAAACACCGTCGGGGCTTACTGCCGCATTCTCGACCGGCTTGTAGCCGAAAGTGAGGGGCGCTACTTCCGTCAGTCGTCTGGAACCGTCCGCCTCGGCTTCAACCCCTCGCTTGACAAGAGCTTCAACCGCGGGTTCACGCCGTACTTCCTGACCGGCCGCGCTCCGGCCAAAGGGATGGCCTCGATGGCCAGTCCCAAAGCCACGGGAACGAAAGTCGGCACCGTCACCGCCTGCAATCAGAAGTTCATCACCGCGCGCCTCGACGCCAACCTGGCCAACGGCGACGGCCTCGGATTTTTCACTCCAGCAGGCATCTTCTCAGGCTTCCGGCTCAACCGCGTGGAGGGTAACCGCCTTTTCCCCGCGACACCGCAGTCTATTCCCGTCGGAACGCCCCTCTACCGCAACCGCGACAAGGAGTTTGACGATCAGATAGCCTCTTCGAAGAGTTCGCGCACGTTGAGTGTCGATATGTCGCTCCATGTCAAGGCCCCTGACCGCGTGATGCTCGAAATGACCGACGAGCGCGGAGTCTCCGCCTCGGTGATGGCTGTTCTCGACGCGCCTCTGCAAACCGCCGTCACATCCCAGACCGGTCCGCGCCGCAAGATCCTTGACAAGCTCGGCGCCACGGTCTATCGCGCAGGCCGGATTGTGGATCTCGCGGGCGATTACTTCATCCCCGCATCGGCTCTTGCCGCCCTGCGTCGTGACTGCGTCGAAGCCCTTGAACGCGCAGCGCGCATGACCTATCACTATGACTACCGCCGACCGGAAAAGACTGACGCCGCTCTTCCGCAGGGCACCTGTCTGACCGTCCACGACAACGTGGCCAACCGCCTTGCCAGCAGTTTTTATACCGACCACGGCGCAACGGAGATCGGAGCCGCCATCGAGACCGGAGGTGACAGCCGCGAGGCCCCCGTCATGACCACCCGCTACTGTCTGCGCCGCGAACTTGGCCGCTGTCTGCGCGATCCGGAGGGACGGCAATGGAAAGGTCCGCTGACCCTCGTCAGCGGACCCCTGAAACTTCGTGCGGATTTCGACTGCCGCAACTGCCGCATGAACCTCTACCACCTCGGCGACTGACACCGGGGATGTCAGCTGTCCATGAAGACGAGGTAGACGGCGACGATCAGCAGGCAGAAGGCAAGGAAATGGTTCCAGTGCAGGGCTTCACCTTTGAAAAACATAATAGTGAAGACCGTGAAGATCACCAGTGAGATGACTTCCTGCATGACTTTCAGCTGCAACAGCGAGAACTGGCCGCCGTTGCCGATGAATCCGTAGCGGTTTGCGGGCACCATGAACAGGTATTCAAATAGCGCCACTCCCCACGAAAGCAGTATGACCAGCAGAAGCGGTGTCTGAGAGGTGATGACTTTCATTTCGGAGAGCTTGAGCTGTCCGTACCAGGCGAAAGTCATGAAGATGTTGCTGATGACAAGCAAACCTAAGGTTAACCAGCCGTTCATAAGTGTATAATGTCCTCCTTTCGTGTCAGAATGCTGTCATTCGCGGCTTCTTGTCAGGTGCTCCGAGCAGCGTGTCGAGTTTGCCGGCCGAGATATAGTCGATGAGGATCGTATAGAGCACTTCGGGACTCTTGGCTATTGTCACGCCCTTTTTCAGCGGCTCCATATAGTCGTTGCCTGCGGCGAGATAGTCGATTGTCGCCAGACGGTAGGTGCGGTTCGGGTCCACGGGTTTGCCGTCGATCGTGGCGCTGTTGACCTGTTTTGTCGACGGATCATAGAGCACACTGACATTGCCGCTCACGCCGTTGCCGTCCTGCGAAGCCATCACGGCGAAGTTGTCAAGCAGATCCTGACCTTTTATATCCATGACCACGATCGAATTGTCAAAAGGAGCTATGTCGATGATCTCGCCCTGGGTGATCGGGCCTGAGGCAAGCGAGTTGCGGATACCGCCCTTGTTCATGATGGCGAGGTCGACAGGTTTGCCGCAAAGTTCGGCTCCGCGCACTCTGACGAAATCGCTCAGGAGGTTGAGCATCTCGGTCGACTTGCGTTCAAACTCAAAGGGCGAGTTTCCGATCACCTGCGAGCGCATCGAGTCGACTTTGGCGCGGTAGGGAGCCACGATGCTTTCGATCTTCGAACCTACGCGGCTGTCAAGACGGCTGTCGACGGGGATCAGCTTGGCCGATACCTGCTTGGTGTCGAGGTCAATGTCGATTTCTCCGAGGTTCACGCCGCTCGATCCTGTCTGGAGCACGCTGATCGTGTCGCCCGCAGCGTTGGCCACTCTCCATGTCGGCACTCCGGGACGTTTGTCGGCGGGGTCGACGACGGTGTGGGAGTGTCCGCCGATGATCACGTCGATGTCGCGCGAATTGCGGGCAAGGTCCATGTCGCTGTAACCCGGTTCGTTTTCATAGCCGATGTGGGTCACGGCGATCACCATGTCGGCACCCTCTTTCTTGAGTTTGGCGGCCTGTTCGTTGGCCGCCTTGATGCCGTCGATATATTTGACTCCGGTGTAGTTCGACTCGGTCACGATTCCCGCCGGATCAAGGTTGATGCCGATGAAGCCCACGGTCTTGTCGCCGAATTTTTTCACTACGGCCGGGACGAAGAGGCCGTCGAGTACTGATCCTGTGAAATCATAGTTGGTGCTGAGGCGGTTGGCGTTGAGCTGCTTCCATTCCTTCGCGAGCTGGTCCATGCCCTTGTCGAACTCGTGGTTGCCGAGGATCTGGATGTCATAGCCCATTGCGTTCATGACCTTGCGCTCCACCTCTCCGCCGAAAAGGGTGTAATAGAGCGAGCCTTGCACGGCGTCGCCGGCGTCGATGAGCATCACGTTCTCGTTGGCTCCGCGGACGCTGTCGATCAGCACGTCGCGGCGCGCCACGCCGCCGAGGTTGTGGCGGTCAGGGTCGATGGCCGAGTGGGTGTCGTTGGTGTGGAGGATGACCAGGCGGTTGTCTCCGCCCTCCTTCTTCGTGCAGGCGCTCCCCGCAACGAGAGCCGCCAAAGCGCACAAAATCAGTAGTCTGTTGATTTTCATATGCTGTGTTGGATATATATCTGAATTATAACCGACGGTCCGCAAAAGTTTTTAAATCTTGAAATTGCGGGATCGGATTTCATGACTGCAAAATTAGCAAAAATCCTTGAACATCAATGACAGAAAATGCCGGTGGAGAGGATGGCAGATCCGTTCCGGCTTTGACTTTAGGCGTTCCGGCTTTGTAGGGCTGCACCATGGTGCAGCCGCATACCGGCGTCCGTGTCATATCGGTGTAACGGATTGCATCGTGTCGGATTGCGATGGGCGCATGCTCCATGGAGCATCCCTATACGGATACGGGGGCGCTACTGCTGTGCGAGGCGGCGGTTCTGGCGTTGCGTCGCACGTCGCAATTCTTGCTCGTAGAGGCGGCGTTCGCGGCGGTTGCGTGGCACGAACGGAGCGGGTTTCTCGTCTTCCGGATCAGCCGCCTCTCCATCAGGGTAATATCATGCGCCTCATGGTTTTCCGTGACAGAGGCGGCGAGGATGGCGGCGAGTTCATTGAATTGTCTGTCAGCAGCGGCTTTGTTTTCGGCAGCACACTGACGGGCGCGGCGCGAGCGCTGGACGGCTTTGAGACCGGATTACTGTATGTCGATCAGTTTGTGGGTCTGGAGGGAGAGGCGCCAGTGGGGGTGGGTGAGGATGTAGGCGACGGTGTCGGCGGTGTTGGAGCCTCCGGGGTAGCGCTGTGAGCTGCACGGCTGGAGGAAGTAGTGCATGGCGGGGATGGAGTTAGCTATGGACTCGACCTCCTGGCCCTCGTAGACCACCTTAAGCTCGTCGATATGGCGCAGACGTACGGTGATTTCTCCCGTGGGTCTCGGTTTGGGCGAGCATGTCACCCAGTCGATCTCTTCGGGGAGCTGATTGGTGCCGTTGGTCTCGATCTGTATGAACCAGCCTTCGTCGTGGAGCAGGTCGACAAGCATCTGATCGAGTTGCAGCGAGGGTTCGCCGCCGGTGATGACGACATGGCGCGCGGGATAGGTGCGCAGGGCCTCGGCGATCTGTACGGGAGACATCTCGGTGTAGTCCTCGTGTGCGGTGTCGCAGAAGGAACATTTCAGATTGCATCCGCTCATGCGCAGAAACACGGCGGGGGTACCTGTGAAATAGCCCTCGCCCTGAAGCGAATAGAAAATCTCGTTGATACGGTAGCTCATCGGAAGGTAGGATTAATCGACCTCGTAGCTCGCGACATTGCCCTCGCTCTCCTGCACGTCGACGCGGTAGCAGTGGGGGATCTGCTCGCAGATCCAGCGGGCGATGTTTTCAGCCGTGGGGTTGAAGGGGAGGAGTTCGTTGAAATTTCCGTGGTCGAGATAGGCCGTGATGCGTTCCTTGATGTGGCTGAAATCGGCCACCATGCCGTCGGCATTGAGCTGACGCGAACGGCAGTGCACGGTCACAATCCAGTTGTGGCCGTGGAGACGGCTGCACTTGCTTTCGTAGGAAAGTTCGAGACGGTGGCAGCCGGCGAGTTCGAAGCGTTTGGTTATATAATACATCTGAGTTATTTAAGTAACTCTTAAAAATTAAACGTAATAAGTTTTTACAAAGTAACTCCGAGATACTTTTATACTTTCTGCGGCTTTATTACGGTAAAAATCAAACTGTTCATCGGTCGTTTATATCTATAAACTCCCTCTTCACACTTCGATTTTTCCTCGAAATAAATCTCGCATTAAGTATAAATTAATTTTCAAGAGTTACTTAACAGGTTTGAGGCCGTGTTCGGCGGCGAGCCGGAGCATCAGTTCGCGGGCCTCCTCATGGTCGTTGCGGATCACACCGTCGAGCACGGCGTTTTTGATCGCGCTCTTGATCTGGCCGACTATCGGTCCGCCTGAGATGCCGAAGGTCTCCATGATCTCGGTGCCGTCGACCGGCGGCTTGAAATTGCGTATATGGTCGCGTTCGTTGAGGTTGACCATCTTGCGGCGCACGAGGGCGAAATTGTCGAGAATCCGGCGCACTTTCTCCTGGTTTTTCGATGTGATGTCGGCCTCGCAGAGAGTCATGAGGTCCTCGATGTCGTCGCCTGCGTCGTGGATCAGACGACGCACCGCCGAATCGGTCACCTCGTCCTCCACAAGAGCTATCGGACGCATGTGCAGCTCGACAAGTTTGGCCACATATTTCATCTTGGCGTCCTGCGGCAGGCGCATGCGGCGGAAGATGCGCGGCACCATCTTGGCACCTATGAAATTGTGGTTGTGGAAGGTCCAGCCTATCTTTTCGTCCCAGCGCTTGGTGACTGGCTTGGCTATGTCGTGCATCAGCGCGCCCCAGCGCAGCCAGACGTCATCGCTCTTCTCGGCCACATTGTCGAGGACGGCCATGGTGTGGTAGAAATTGTCCTTGTGGCCGCGTCCGTTGACAACATCGACTCCTTTCATGGCGGCGAGTTCGGGGAAGATTATGGCAAGCAGACCGGATTTCAGCAGCAGGTCCCAGCCGGTCGAGGGTCGAGGGGCGCGCATGATTTTCATCAGCTCGTCGACGATGCGCTCTTTCGAGATGATGCGTATGCGTTCGGCGTTGCGGCGTATGGCCTCGAAGGTTTCAGGGAGTATGGTGAAATCGAGCTGTGTGGCGAAGCGGATGGCGCGCATCATGCGCAGGGGATCGTCGCTGAAAGTGATGTCAGGATCGAGCGGTGTGCGCAGAATCCGGCGCTCCATGTCGGCGATACCGTCGAAGAGATCGACCAGTGTGCCGAATCCGTCGCGGTTGACGCGGATGGCGAGAGCGTTGACGGTGAAGTCGCGGCGCGAGAGGTCTTCTTCGAGTGTGCCGTCCTCGACAACGGGTTTGCGCGAATTGCGGTCGTAGCTTTCACGACGGGCGCCGACAAATTCAAGCTCCGTGTCGTGGCGCTTGACCTGTGCGGTGCCGAAGTTGCGAAACACGCTGATGTGCGTCCCGCGTCCGAGCCGGGCGGCCACGATCTCGGCCAGTTCGATGCCGCTGCCTACGGTGACGAAATCAAAATCCTTTGACGGCCGTTCGAGGAAGAGGTCGCGCACACAGCCCCCCACGGCATAGCAGGGGCGGTCGATCGAGTCGGCCGCCTCGCCGATGGAGTGGAAGAGCGGGGTGTCGATTTTGCTTACTATATCTTTCAGTGATTGCATTTTCAGGGGTTGACTGGTGGGAGCGGCTGGACGCCGGTTGAAACGGATGCGCCGTCAGTGGGCGGACGTCAGACGTCGAAATAGGAAATCTCCTCAGGAGCCGGGGTCAGACATTCGACATGGTCGTCATAGACGGCATAGGTGTTCTCGATGCCTACGGCGCCTGTGTGGGGGATGACGAATTTCGGTTCGAGGGCTATGACGTTGCTGGCGGCAATGATGTCGCGCGAGCGCGGCGCTATGACCGGAAGCTCGTTGATCTCGATGCCGATGCCGTGGCCGATGAAGCCTGCGTGCTGGCGGTGACCCATGAAATAGGGGTGCAGGTCGCGCTCGCGGACCATCTCCTCGGCTTTTGCGTAAAGCGCTTTGGCCTCGGCTCCGGGGCGCATCATGGCGCAGAGCTCGCGGTGGATGTCGATGGAGCACTGATGTGCTTTCAGTGCCAGCGGGGAGATCTCGCCGAGGGCATAGACGCGGGTCATGTCGGTCATGTAGCCGTCGAAATTGCCGTTCATGTCGACCATCACGGTGTTGCCGGGCTTGATGGTGTTGCCGTTGGCGCCGACGGGAAGCGACGGATCGAGTCCCTGACCGCCCATGGCGAAGTCGTAGGGAGAGGGGAAATCGGCATTGTCGCCCACAAGGACGTTGCCCATGTAAAGCTCCATCGAGTCGCCGCTGATGCGGAACTGGCCCAGACAGCCTTCGAGGCGGCTGAGCTTCTCGATCTCCACCTGGAGTTCAAGGTCGGACATCCCGGACTGATAGAGGTGGGGGATGCGGCTGTAAACGTGGACATGCTTGATGCCTGAGCGGCGGATCATCCCGATCTCCTCCTCAGTCTTGACCGCACGGGCCTGACGCATGACGGCAGAGGCGTTTTTCAGTTCGCTCTGCGGGAAGAGAGCCTTGAGGCGCGTAGCTGTGGAGTAGGGGAGCACATCAAGCTCCAGTCCGATGGATTGGGGGACGTTCAGCCCTATGGAAGCCGCGATCTCTTCGGGTTTGCGGATATAGACCACATTGTCGCCTGTGAGTTCGACGGGGCGGCGCACGAAGTAGATCACCGGGCCTTCGAGCGGGATGTAGACGTAGCCCGCGTAGACACGGCCCGTAACATAATATTTATTGGCGTTGTCCGAGATGAGGATTGCCGACAGATTGTCGGCCGCCATTTGCGTCCTGATCCTGTCAAGGCGCATCTGCTGCTCCTCATGTCCGAGAAGCAGCAGATGGTTGATGTCTATGGAGTGCATGGTCCGTTTATTCATCAGTGAGCTGGTCGGGAGAGATGCGGATGAGTGTCAGCACCGGCATACCCTCGGAATCCTTCATGATGGCCTGGTCGGAGGAGGCACCTTCGACGCAGGTGGACACTTCTTCGAGAGCCACGAGGAATGACTGTTCGGTGGCGATGTCGGGACAGGTCATGCGTGTCGTGGCCAGATCCTTGAACTCGATGCCGTCGCCTTTGTCGAGGTTGATGACAATGGCGCCGTTGAGTACGTTGCAGCCGGCGTTGCCATGAATCTTGCATTCATCCACGTCGATGACGACCTTGATGGCCGCCGAGGCCGGAACCGGAGTGCCCTTGATGGTGGTCACCTGCCAGGCGCCGTTGAGGAACGAGAGGTTGCGTTTGCGCAGTGTCATCAGCGCGCGGCCCGACTCGGAGTTGAGCGAGATACTGTTGTCGTCGATGACACTGTAAGAGGCCACCTGATTGAGAGCCTGGTTGAAGGAATATTCATAAGGAGCGTCGGGACAGGCTTTGAGCGTGGAGATAAATTCGCCGTTGGGGTTCAGACGGTTGCCCCTGACGATCCACGAACCGTTGAGATAGTTGCAGCCGTTGAAGCCGATGACGAGGATTGCGGTCTTCGCATCGGGGATGGCCTTGAAGGTCAGTTCGGGATGATTTTCGCCGTTGACCTTGACCTGCTCGCCGTTGATGGTGGTGACGGACCAGCTGCCCATCAGGGGGGCAATCTGCTTTTCGTCGTACGACGATTCCGCCTGCTGTCCGCTGACAGCCGTTGTCTTTACATTAGCATTGTCACTTGCCACGGTAGTGCCGCTTTTTTTGAATACGCTGCAGCCCGTCATCAGGAGAGTAAGAGAGAGGGCAGTTGCAAATAGTGAAACAGATTTCATGATTACGAATTTTTTAGAGGTTGAAATGGAAGACGGCGGACCTTTCCGGCCGCGAGTCCCGGATTTTTAGATTAAACATCTGAAAGCGGGACTTTGTGCGTCATCTCTGAAAAAAGAATTGCCGCGATGGGCGCCTAATAATCCACAAAAGTAATCAATTTCCCCAAAATAAGCAACAGCACCGGTTATGGGGATATTCTGTAAAATCTATGCCGGGGTGGAATCTGTAAAAATGGTAGGAAGGTCCTATGTAATGGTAGCGGTGGGAGTGGGATTTGTTGCTAATTTTGCAGTGAATAAATTATCCGTTCAGCTTTTATGAATAAAATCATCTCTCTATTCATCTCAAGTCTCATCTTATCAAGCAGCAGTTTCATTATGGCACAAAGTAAAGAGGGTCCCGCAAGCCGCGGGGTCAAAATTGTCCAGACTGCGGGCCGCGATCAGCTCGGCGATTTCGCCCCTGAATTCGCCCGCGTCAACGATGACATTCTTTTCGGCGAGGTCTGGAGCCGCAACGACCTCCTGAGTCTGCGCGACCGCAGTCTCATCACAATCACTTCGCTCATCAGTCAGGGAATCACCGACAGTTCGCTGACCTATCATCTCCAGACGGCTAAGGCCAACGGCATCAGCCGCACTGAGATCGCGGAGACGATAACTCAGATCGCTTTCTATGCCGGATGGCCCAAGGCCTGGGCGGCTTTCCGTTTAGCTAAGGATGTATGGGCCGACGATATCAAGGGCGACGACGCCAGGGCGGCTTTCGAACGCTCGATGATATTCCCGATCGGTCAGCCCAATCCGTTCAGCAAGTATTTTTCAGGCGCAAGCTACCTGGCTCAGATCTCCGATTCGCAGGTGCCGTTTTTCAACGTGACTTTCGAACCGGGCTGCCGCAACAACTGGCATGTACACAAGGCAACTTCCGGCGGCGGTCAGATGCTTGTGGGCGTGGCCGGACGCGGATGGTATCAGGAAGAGGGCAAGGAGCCGGTTGAGATCCTTCCCGGAACCGTGGTGCATATCCCGGCAAATGTGAAGCACTGGCATGGTGCGGCGGCTGATTCATGGTTTGCTCACCTCGCTTTCGAAATACCCGGCGATAACGCTTCAAACGAGTGGCTGGAGCCTGTCTCGGACGAGGATTACAGCAAGCTTCCATAAGGTCTCAAAACTCAATATTTCCGGTAGGGACGCTTTTTAAAGCGTCCTCTTTTAGTATGATTACCAGTGGATTGCGGACGCTTTGAAAAGCGTCCCTACCGGCGTCGTTTACTCCTTGAGCCGTTCGACGAGGGCGGCGCTGTACTGGCGTCCGACCGGGACGGTGACGCCGCCGGAGAGGGTGACGCTCTGACGGGTGAAACTGCGGATCTTGTCGACCGCCACAATGAAGGAGCGGTGGATTCTAATGAAGCGCTTAGGCGGAAGCATGGCGCCGATAGACTTGAGGATGACGCGCGAGAGGGTACATGAGCCGTCGGTGCGGAAAATCTTCGAGTAGCCTTCCATTGCCTCGATGTAGACGATGTCGGAGAGCGGGATGGAGACGTTGTTGTATTCCTGCTTGACGACGATGCATTTGTCGGCCTTAAAATGCTCGTTGTAGTCAAGATGGCGGAGTGCCTTTTCCACGGCAAGACGGAAACGGTCGTAGGAGAAGGGTTTGTGGAGATAGTCGACGGCGTTGAGGTTGAAGCCGTCGAAAGCATAGTCGAGATAGGCGGTGGTGAATATGAAGCAGGCTTCCGGGGGCACCGAGGCCGCGATCTGAAGGCCGTTGACGCCTTCCATCTCCACATCAAGGAATGCCAGGTCGAAATCTCCTTTCTTGATTGCCGCAAGCCCTTCCTGTGGATCGGAATAGACCGAGAGGCTGATGTCGCCGAAACGTTCGCAGAATTTAGATATAATCTCCAGTGCAAGCGGTTCGTCGTCGATCGCTATACATCTGAGTTTTTTCCCGTTCATGAGAGTCGGATTTTAAGATTGACAATGAACTTTCCGTCGCGTTCCTCCGTCAGCAGCTCCCATGCGTCGGGGAAGAGGCTCGTCAGTCGGCCGCGGCAGTTCTCCAGTCCTACCGGAGCCTCGCTACGGAATTCGTCGACACGCTTGACGATGTCGTTTTCAGTGTAAAATTCCAGCAATCCGTCTTTCAGAGTCAGGCGTATTCTGATCAGGCAGTCTCGGTGGGCGGACACACCGTATTTGAAGACATTTTCCAAAAAGGTCATCATGATCATCGGCGGGATCGTGGCTTTTTCGTCGTCGACGTCGTGGCTCCACTCCACTTTCGTGTGGCTGTTGAGCCGCAGCGACTGGAGGTCGATGTAGTTGCCGATATAGCGGATTTCGTCGCCGATGGCCACGGTGTCGCGGTCGACTCCGGTGTAGGTATAGCGGACGAGCTCGATGAATTTCACAAAAGCTGTCTCGGCCCGTTCGGACGTTCCGATCAACAGGCTGTAAAGCGAGTTGAGAGTATTGAACAGAAAATGAGGATTGATCTGAGCCTTGTAGACGGCGAGCTGGGCGGTGTTTTTCTGCAGCTCAAACTCTTTTTTCAACATCAGTTGCTGGTAGAGCTCCTGGATGAAGGACATGGAGAGCGCATAGCCCATTACAAGCGAAAACATCAGCCATACGCCGATCGCCTGGCTGTAATTGCGGATCTGATTGTAGAGCGCAGTCAGCGACTCGGCGTTGAACGTAACCTCCGGCAAGCGGTATTGCGTCAGGAAATAGTTGCCGATAACCAGCACTATCAGAATCGCTGCGATCTGCCAGTATTTACGCTCGACAAAAAGTTTTGGAATGCGGAGCAGCCGTACGGCGAAATAGTCGGCATACAGACAGGCGATCAGCAGCCATGTGAATTGCGGCCAGTCAGAGAGCCAGTAGTAGGCGGGACTCAGCACGATGACCACGGGCATGAACACCAGACAGAATATCAGGTCGATCAGCCGGTTTATCTTCTTCTCAAAAAATTTCATAGAGGCAAAGTTATGAAAAACGCCTGAAAACCGCACCATAAATATAAGGCCGATGGCAACTCAGGCCGGGATGAAAGTGCCATGAAGAAGGTCTAATTTTGTTTCTGCGGTGCAATATTCCGCGAAAATATAGTTTTATTTGTGTAATTTTGCAGTGGATCGTCATTGTAGAAACGCCCAGGCAATTGTTTTGTCGCTGACAGTGATGATTTCCTGCCTCGGACGGAAACCTGGGCCGTGGCGGAAACGTTATAAATAATCATGAAAATGACCGGAATTCTATCAACCATCCTTTTGGCCGTGGCCGCTATCGGCTCCGGCTGTTCCGATAACCGTATTCAGACGGACGCTCAGCCGGAGTATGCCGACGAGGAGCATCCGCTGACGGCCCGCGTCAGTCCGACGGGTCCGGTGTTGCCCGGTATCACCGTTCTGCAGCGCGACGGCTTCCGCCAGCTCGACGGGATGCGCGTAGGTCTCATCACCAATCCGACGGGTGTCGACAACTCGCTCAACTCGACAATCGACATTCTCGCGGAAGCTCCGAACGTAAGACTCACGGCTCTCTTTGCTCCCGAACACGGTGTCAGAGGCGATCATGTGGCCGGCGCCACAGTGACCAACAGTACCGATCCGAAGACCGGCGTCCCTGTGTATTCACTCCACGGAAAGAATCTGAAGCCGACACCTGAGATGCTGCAAAATGTCGATGTGCTCGTCTATGATATTCAGGATATCGGGACCCGCAGCTACACTTACATTTCCACAATGGGTCTCGCGATGGAAGCGGCGGCTCAGAACAACAAGAAATTCATGGTGCTCGACCGTCCGAATCCGCTCGGAGGCAACAAGATGGAGGGGAACATCGCCGAACAGGGCTATTTCTCTTTCGTGAGCCGCTATCCGATTCCTTATATCTACGGCCTGACACCCGGAGAGTTGGCCCGCTATCTCAATGGCGAGGGTCTGCTCAAGAGCGGGATGAAAGTCGATCTGACGGTGATTCCGATGACGGGGTGGCACCGCTCGATGACTTTTGCCGACACAGGGATGCCCTGGGTGCTTCCGTCGCCCCATATCCCCGATCCGTCTACGGTGCTGCTCTATCCGGCTACCGGTATAATGGGCGAGCTGGACTATGTGTCGATCGGAGTCGGTTACACGCTGCCGTTCAAGTTGGCCGGAGCTACATGGATCGACGCGCAGAAACTCTCGGACAGTCTGACAGCGCTTAAAATTCCGGGTGTGGAGTTCCGCCCTATACATTACAAGCCGTTCTATGCCATATTTAAGGGCGAGAATCTGCACGGTGTCGAAGTCTATGTGCGCGATGCTTCCGCTGCTCCTCTAACCCTGATACAGTTCTATATCATGCAGGAGCTTGCGGCGCTCTATCCGTCCCAAAAGGCGTTTTCAAAGGCTACTCCGGCCCGGCTCGCCATGTTCGACAAGGTCTGCGGTTCGCCCAAAGTCCGTGAGCTTTTCGGCAAAAATTATAAGGTCAGGGACATGGAAGATTTCTGGAACAAGGACATCGAGGCTTTCAAGGCCCGTGCGGAAATCTATATGTTATATAAGTAAGCGCGTAGAAACCAATCAGACACAAAGCGATGACAGTCATAGCTGACGCGGGAAGCACCAAAATCGAGTGGGCGCTTCTCGGCAAAGATTCACGGTGCAGGGTGCGCCTCTGTACCCATGGCTACAATGCGGCGCAATGCCATACCGACAGGCTCGTGGAGATCATACGCGAGGATGCTCCTGCGCTCCTCGAAAGTGCCTCCGGCTGCTCGGCCGTATATTTCTATGGAGCGGGGTGCATCGGTGACCGTTGCGAGGATGTGGCCGGGGCCCTGAGACAGGTATTTTCGGCACAGACGGCTTATGTCGACAGCGATATGCTTGCCGCCGCACGCGCGCTGTGCGGTTCCGAGGCAGGGATTGCCTGCATTCTCGGCACCGGCTCAAATTCGTGTCTCTACGACGGTGAGCGGATCACGGCCAACACTCCGCCGATGGGTTTCATCCTCGGCGATGAGGGAAGCGGGGCATCGTTGGGTAAATCTCTGTTGGGTAAAATTTTCAAGCGGCAGTTGCCTGACAGGGTCATCAAACTGTTTGCCCAGCTCTATCCTGAGGCCACAAAAGCGGAGGTTATCGCAAGAGTCTACCGCGGAGAGCGTCCGGGTGCTTATTTGGCATCATTCGCACCGTTTCTGAAAGAGAACATTGCCATTCCGGAAATCGAGGCCATTGTAATCGACGAATTTATCCGTTTTTTCAGGATGAATATTCTCAACTACGAGGGGGCCTTACAGCTTCCGGTTCATTTCATCGGTTCGGTCGCACACTATTTCGCCCCTCAACTCCGTCAGGCCACCTCGGCCTGCGGCTGCACCGTAGGCCGTATCGACCGCACACCGATGGACTCCCTCATCCGCTTCCACAGCGCTAAGGGATAGATAGTTATCTCTAAGAGAATCAGATTCATTTTGATCTATTCGGTAGTTTGGCCGGATTGCATTCGGTAGTTTGGCCGGAGGGATGGGGTCAGCGAGTGTATTTTTTGATGATGATGTGGTTGTTTTGGGTGATGACAACATCGACGCGGACGTCGTGTGGATCAGCGTCGATCTCATCGACAAGCTGAAAATCATAACCCACGCCGACCTTGCGCGCACGGCTTCCGGAAAGCAGACGGTCATAGTAACCTTTTCCGCGCCCCACGCGGTTGCCGCTGCGGTCATAGGCCACGGCGGGAACGACGATCAGTTCCATATCGTCGACCGACGAAGTGTCTGTTCCGGTCGGTTCCTCGATATGGAACGATCCGAGACTCAGGCGCGACTCGTCGTAGGGTAGAATTTCAAGATTGACTCCGTTGACACGCGGAAGATAGAAATGCTTGCGGTCGCACCACTTCTTTATGAACGAGTGTGTCGAAAGTTCGTCAGGAAGCGAGTGATACATCAGAATCCTGTCGGCAAGCATGAACTCGGCGGTCTTTTCGAGCAGGCTGAACACTTGTTCGGCGGCTGATATTTTCTCCTCGTCATTGAGAAGAGTCTTGCGGGCCCTGATCCGGCGTCTTATATCGTCTTTTTTCATAATCCCGATGGTTTTTATAATAGGTAGAGTAAGTATTTGAGAATAAAGTATCCAAGTCGTGGAACGGTGATACAATGCTAACCTACGGTGCGAACGTCGGCTTCTGCGTATCAAACGATGTCTTAATTGGCCGAGCAGCTTTCGGTAAGACACAGCGTTTTCAGAGGCGTTTCGCCCAGGAGAGCGGCCGCTTCGGAGAATGAGCTGTAATAAGAGCCATAGATTTTTGCAGTTCCGGCCAAAATAAACAGCTCTGTTGCAGCATCCCTTATGCCTTGCAGGTTACCGCGTTCTGCCTTTCGGGGCATCGTGACTACCCGATTTCCAAAGTACTGATGGAATCTCTTTTTGGTAGCCGTGTCATCAGTGGCGAGATAGAATATTGTTTCAGGGTGCATTTCCAATTCCTGTTTCATCTGATTGATGAACAGTGAATCGGGACTTTGTTTGATTGAGCGGGTGTTGTCTGTTCTGCGTATGTGGATGCCGACAGGTCTGCTACCCAGGCGTTCCCTGACACACTCTATCTCTTCACGGATTGAATCGGCCGGGCGGAAAAGACGTGGGTAAACTGACGGGAATGTATCATCCGGCTGAAAACGACATCCTGACGAGATGTATGGAATCTTGCCTTCTTTCAGCGATTTACGGCACAAACCCGTAATAGCCGGAGCATTGTCTTCATGCTCCGCGTCTATTTGTTTGTAGAGACCGTAACCCCAGTAGAGCGCCACCCCGAAACGTCGTCCGGTGAGTTTCGTGATGTAAAGGTTCTTGCGTCGGGGGACAGAATAAAGCAAAAAATAGGAAAGGGATGACGGGTATACCATCTTCCCGTTTAATTCAGCCGGCATCTCCAGTATATCTTCAAAGCGTGCGTCAAGTTCATAGTTGCGTGCCCATACGAAACGGTAATCTGACTTCAACTCTTTTGCTAATTCAAGCCCGCATACAATGCAACGCAGACGATTGGCTATGCCTCCGATCGGATTGAAGATTATCATCTTAGAGAGTGTTTGTTTGGCGTTCTTGCAAAATTGGGCGAAAATTATAATTTTATAGTAAAGGTAGTAAGTAAATGTGCATTTTGCACAAATACTAACATTGCCTGCTATAAGAGGCTGTTGCCGATGACGGTGAAAGCCTATTTCAGCGCCTTGACCGGAAACGCGGCTTTGCCTGTGCGGAGAGCTTCGACTCCGCTGACCACCGTCGGATCAAGTTCGTTGAATACCTTGAAGTAGCCTTCGACACCGAGCGCATTTCGGGCTATCATGGCTTTCAGTTGGTTAACAATCAGATCACGGGAAATGTTTATGTAGTACCACCGTGGGGCCACTCCGGCTTTCTGCGAGTAGCTGACGAAGTCCTGGAGTAGAGTGTCGTCGTCGGGTAGCATACGGAGCAGTGTCGCAACGTCCTTGGCCTTTTCAAGTCGGTCGCGGTTGCGGTCGGTGTAGTCGAACGTATATTTCTGAATCAGTCCGGCGTTGACGACATTGAGGTAATAGGACGTAATTCCGGCGGTGTCGTTTGGTACGAAAATGTCGGGCATGATGCCTCCGCCGCCATAGACCGTGCGCCCGTGGAGGGTCTCGAAAGCCAGCGACTTGTCGAGTTTGATCGAGTCAGCGCTGTAAAACTCGCCGTGTTCGTAGCGGTTGATGATGTCGCGGTCATAGTCAGTGCCGGGGGCATAGGTTTTCTGGATGCAGCGGCCTGAGGGGGTGTAGTAGCGGGCGATGGTCAGGCGGATGGCGCTACTGTCGGGCAACTCCATCTGGTTCTGTACGAGACCCTTGCCGAACGAGCGGCGGCCGATGACCAGTCCGCGGTCGTTGTCCTGGATGGCGCCGGCGAAAATCTCGCTCGCGCTGGCCGAAACCTCGTCGATGAGCACCACAAGCTCCTTGTCGAGCAGCGAGCCGGAACCGTCGCTGAAGGTCGGACGCTCGTCGGGCGTCGTCTTTCCGCGCATACTAACAATTGGCGATCCTGCGGGCAGGAACTCGTTGGCCATAAGCACTGCCGGTTCCATGAAGCCGCCTCCGTTGCCGCGGAGGTCGATGACGAATTTATCGGCGCCGTCGGCCATGAGGTTGATGACCGACGTGAGGAACTCGCTGTATGTATTGGAGCCGAACTTGTTAATCTTGACATAGCCAATTTTCGGGGCTATCATGTAGGAGGCGTCGATGGAAGTCACGGGAATGTCGCCGCGTATCACCTCGAACGTCAGGACCTTGTTGGAGGTGTGGCGCTTGATGCCGAGCTTGACCACGCTGCCTTTCGGACCGCGCAGAGAGGCACGGACCTTGACGTCGCTCCAATTCTGTCCGGCCACGATGGTGTCGTTGATGCTGACGATCTTGTCGCCCGCAAGCAAGCCGGCTTTTTCCGACGGACCGCCGGAGATCACCTCCAGGACGTTGATACTGTCGTTGAGCAGGTTGAACGAGATGCCCACACCTGAGAAGGAGCCGCTCAGTTCCTCGTTGACATTCTGGAGATCTGAGGCGGGTATATAGACGGAATGGGGGTCGAGATGAGAGAGAAGCCCTGCAAAGGATGTTTCGAGAAGGCTGTCGGTGTCGATGTCGTCGACATAAGAGCGGTCGATGATATCAAGGATAGTGTCGAGTTTGCTCCTTGAGTTCCATCGTGCGGAGTTATTGAAAAAAGATTTACCGATCCACATTCCGGCAACGAGAGCCACTGCAATGGCAAGCGGCATCCAGACGGACGTTTTTTTAAGACGGTTGTTCATAGAAGGTTTTTGCAGAAATCGTAGTTTAGCTTTTTGATGTTTTGTCAGATTATAGAGGGAGAAGGTAATGGCGGTGTGATGAGACCGGGTGTCAGGAGTCGCCTGGCGGACAGACGTCGGAAATGTGGCAGCATTCTATTCCGGCGCGGCGCAGCAGGTCAATGCCGTCGGTGATGCGGTAGAGTTCGTTGAAAACCACTCTCTTTATTCCGGCCTGGATGATGAGTTTGGCACAGTCGAGACAAGGCGACGCGGTGACGTAGAGCGTCGAACCCTCGGCCGAATTGTTTGAACGGGCCACTTTGGTTATGGCGTTGGCTTCGGCGTGAAGCACATAGGTCTTCGTCCGGCCCTCTTCATCCTCACAGATATTTTCGAAGCCGGCAGGGGTACCGTTGAAACCGTCGGAAATAATCGTGCGGCCCTTCACCATGAGGGCTCCAACCTTACGGCGTTCGCAATAGGAATTTTCTGCCCAAATGCGAGCCATGCGCAAATAGCGTCTGTCAAGCAGATCCTGCTTACCGTTATGTTCCATATCGGTCGATTTTATCACCTGCAAAGATAGTGAGAATTATTCGATTAAACTGCATTTCACAGCAAAAACTGACACATCCGGCCAAAAAATGTGCACAAGCGGGGGAATTTTTATCAATTCAGGAAGATATAAGAGTGCGTATGTCGCAAAGCCTTGAAAAGGCTATGTCTCCGAAACCTCAGGGTGAGCGAGCGCCGCAGCGCCAGCGGAGGCCGAGCGGTGCCTGAGGTTTCGGAAACCCAAGTTCTCCGAGCTTACGCCACGGCCTCTGCGTTACTTAGAACGATTACATTTGAGTTTTTGGTCGTTCTTTAATTTACAACGGCCAGTTTTTTAGTCGCAGACAATAAATTTGTCGGTGTGAAAAGATTATATTATATTTGCGATGCGCATTATTACGAGATGCGCAGACATATTTTTTAGAAAAGCGTTTCGTGCTTTATTCTTTACAGGAAATCGCCAATTTCAAAACAACGAGGATTGAAGCAGTCGAAAATCGCTCATGCTTGTCGCATATCCACTCCCCGGCAAGGGGATTTGATATACGGGATGGCGTGGGAGTGGACTGTTTATCCGTTGTTAGGCGTTTGGCGATGCCTCCTGTAAGATAAACAGGAACATCATCCTGCGCTTTTATATTATCACATTTCAACAGTCAATTCGGGGATGGATGCGACAAGGACGAATTATGAAAAAGCTTATTTTGTTGTTTGCCATTACCTTAGGCATAGCTGTCAATACAGCCTATGCGGAGATTACATTTTCACATCAGACAGGAACTTATCCAGGTTATTATCCTCAAACGGCAATGAAAGTGGAGGACGAGGGCGCAATTTTTCAACCTGCGGTAGTTTTTGAGTCTGGGACAGACATTGTAGTAACTATTTTTGCCGGAGGTAAAAATTTTGCTGTCGAAAAGCAGTTTACCATATATATCAATGCTGATATGGAACTTGAGTCATTGTATATTCAATCCATACACCTTAGGGAGATTACAGTTACCAAAAATTTCTTTGTAAAAAATGGGAAATGGTGTGTCGCGTTTTCTAATGAGGAGGGGCGTATTATAGTGATAGATGAAGAAGGGAACATTTTAGGGACCCTTCCCGAATGTGAATTTTCGATGGAAATTTTTTTGGATGGTCTGACATATGGAAATCCCTATCTTATAGTGAGGGATGAGAATGGAATTTATAGCCTTTGTTCTTTCACAAATACAGCTGAATCCGGAATAAAATCAGCAAAGGTAAATTCTGTTACAAGCGCCTATCCTAATCCGCTTCCTGCCGGAGGTACGTTTACTGTGAATTTTGAGCAACCGGCTGATGATGCCACATTTTTCTCAGTCCTTGACATGAAAGGCCGTCAGGTCTATTGCCGTAGGGTTAAACCGGGTGATAATTCATTCTGTCTCTCCGGTACCCGTTTCGGTCACGGACATTATATTTATACTGTCGTCTATAAAGACGGAAACTCAGTTACCGGAAGATTGATGGCTGAATAATCAGTCAGAAATCCCCCGACGAATGAAAATCTGCCATTACCGGCCGCAATTAAGGACGGTAATGGCAGGTTTTATTGTATATACAATTGGGCATTAGGATGATTTCCGAACGAAGTAAGAGTTTTGGATTGATTGTGATTAAGGCAGGTTCTGGCGGTAGGTGATGAGGGTGGGGGATTTGAGGAGCTTTTTGACGGTTTTGCGGTCGAAGTCGGTGCCGAAGTAGTCCCAGAGGGGCTTGATTTTGGCGAGGATCTGTGTGTCGCCGCTGAGGGTGCGGGTGTAGTGGTCGAGGATGGCGGCGTGGAGGCGGAGGATGGATTCGCGCCGGTCGGCGGGTTGCCATTCGCGACCGGAGGTCCATTCGGCGAAGATGGAGGGGCGGCTGAGCAGTCCGCGGCCTATCATGACACCCGCGAGCGAGGGGAAGCGTCGGCGCAGGTCGTCGATCATCTCAGGTGTGGTGATGTCGCCGTTGAAGATGAGCGGATGAACGCAAATGTCGGCGATGCGGGCAAATTCGTCGGGGTGGAGCGGGCCGCTGTATTGCTCGGAGGCAGTGCGCGGGTGGACAGTGAGATGTGTCAGGGGCATGGCGTTGATCAGCGGCATAAGGGAGTGCCACTCTGCGGGATCACTGACACCGAGACGCATTTTGACGGAGAAACAGATGTCGTGGAATTCTCCGGCCATAACGTCGGCGATCTCGCGCAGGCGGTCGGGTGATTGCAGCATTCCGGAACCGCGGCCTTTGCGCACCTGTGGAACGAAAGGGCAGCCAAGATTCAGATCCACGCGGATGTGGCCCGACTCGCGGAGTGCTGAAACAAGCAGGCGGAACTCGGCGGCGTCGCGGAAGATGATTTGCGGAATGAGACGGTGGTTGGCGTTGAGCGGTGAAGTGACGTCACGCATATCGCGCGGACGCGGCTCCCCTTTCTCTACCCGCACGAATGGCGAGAAATAGGTCGGAGACCCCGCGCCGCCGTAGATTTCAGTGTGGAAATGGCGGAACGGGGCCTCTGTGTAGCCCTGCAAAGGCGCGGCCATCAGCATGAAGCCGTCAGCGGCGCTTTGGCCGTCAGAAGTTGCGCTCAGAAGCTCTTGAGCCATGCGGCGAGTTCGTCAAGGACCTGGTCGTGATAGCGGAATGTGTCGCGGTGGCCCCAGCCGTGGCCTCCCGTGGGGTAGATGTGGAGCGCGGCGGGGACGCCGTTGGCAATGAGCGCCGTGTAGTAGTTGACAGAGTTAGCCGGAGGCACCGTGCGGTCGTCGCTGCTGAGGATGAGGAAGGCGCGCGGAGTTTCGGCGGTTACCTGTTTTTCGTTGGAAAATTCGGTTTCAAGAGCCTCGGAGGCTTCCTTGCCGAGAAGATTGTCGTGAGAACCGCGGTGGGTGTACGACTTGTCCATCGTGATCACCGGGTAGAAGAGGATCTGGAAATTCGGACGCGCGGGGGCCGGGGCGTGGGTGGCTACGGTCGAGGCAAGATGACCTCCGGCAGAGGAGCCCATGATGCCGATCTGCGCCGGGTCGAGATGCCAGACAGCGGCGCTGTCTCTCATGATGCGGACGGCGTTTTCGGCGTCGGCGATCGGAAGCGAGCGGTCGCCTTTGGGCATGGTGTAGGTCACGACGGCATATGCGATGCCGAGGTCGTTGAAGAAGGGCGCCCAGTCGTAGCCCTCGTGGTTTACGGCGAGATGCGAGTAGCCACCGCCGGGGAGCGCTACGACGGCGCGGCCCGTAGCCTTGGCCGAGTCGGGGAGATAGACGCGCATGGCGGGCGAGGCGATTTCAACGATGCGGCTTTCAGCCTGTGCGGTGACAGGATTTGCGATGGCTATGAATGCGGCGGCGATGGCGCCGAGGATGCAGTTGGACAGTTTCATAGAGGGGTGTGGAAATATATGGTTGGGATTGTTTTTCGGTGTGATTATTCGGTTGTGAGACGGACTGTGACGGGCTTGAGGCCGGGAGCCGAGGCGGTGAGGGTTACGGGTCCGGGAGCGGTTGTCGAGCGCAGGATCACGGTGGCGGTGCCGTAGGAGAGGCTGCGGGTGGTGCCTGTCATCATTTCGTTGCTGTTTAGGTCGCCGTTGACCACAGCGACGACCTCGGCCGGACCGTCGACCTTGAAGGTCAGCAGTTCGGAGGCCTGCGGATCGCGACGCTTCTTAGAGTCGATGGCCTCGACGCGGACATGTTGCAGGTCCATGCCGTCGGCTTTCCATGCGGGATTGTCGGCGGCGGCGCGCAGGCGTGTGGCGCGGCCTGTGGTCTCGATGCGGTGAGTGGCAACCGGTGCGGACTGCCCGTCGCGGTAGGCAAAGGCTTCAAGGCGTCCGGCGTCGGCCGGCACGTTCTCCCAGACAATGCGGTTGCGCTTCTTGGGGTCGGCGGTGTCGTTTTTCTTGCGTCCGAGGCTCTTGCCGTTTAGGCGCAGTTCGACTTCATCGGCGTTGGTGAAGGTATAGATAGTGACTTTTGAACCTGCTGGGCGGTTCCAGTGGTCGGAAAGACGCTGGGTGCCGACCTGCACGTCGTTCCACATCAGCTGCTCGTCGCTGTCGATGACGCCGATGTGGACCGTCGGCTCCTCAGGCTTGTAGATGCTGCGCAGGAACCAGGCTATCGGCTTGGGTTCGAGGGAGATGTCGAAAATGCCCTGCGCCCAGCCTTTGGCAGGCCATCCGGCCGACTCGCCGAGATAGTCGATCATGCCCCAGTAGGCGAGTCCTACCACGCGGTCGAGATCCATCTCGTAGAAATTCGGACCCATGCCTGAGGTGTTGGCCTCGCTCTGATAGAAAATCATGTGGGGGAAGCGGCGCCGGTCGCCGGGGAAGTACATATAGCGGTAGTTGTATGACGCTATGTCGGTTGCGAGCGCGAGGGGGGCGGGGAGGGAGTCGGTGTCGGCGTCGCGGTAGCGCGGGTGCATGGCCACGGTCAGCGGGCGCGTCGTGTCGTAGCGGTGCAGGAGTGTCTGCTGGAGGCGGTAAGGGGTGACGCCCCAGTCGGCGTAGGGAAGGCTCCAGAGCATCTGCAGCTCGTTGCCGAGGCTCCACATGACGACCGACGGATGGTTGCGGTCGCGCCTGATCCATTCGGGGAGGTCCTTGGGCCACAGCTCCATCCATTCCCTGCGTCCTCCGGCATTCTGCTTGGTCCATTTGTCGTAAAGCTCGTCGACAACGAGGATGCCGTAGCGGTCGCAAAGGTCGAGGAATTGCTCGCTGTAAGGGTTGTGGGAGGTGCGGATGTGGTTGAACCCGAAGTCTTTCAGCAGTCTGATGCGCTTCTCGATGGCGGCGGGATAGGCTGCGGCTCCGAGCGCTCCGAGCGTGTGGTGGTTGGCTATGCCTTTGAGCAGCAGCTTCTTGCCGTTGAGCTTGAAGCCGAAGTCGGGGGAGTATTCGATGGTCCTGACGCCGAAAGTCTCGACGATGCTGTCAGCCACGGTGCCGTCGGGGCGCAGAAGCGAGAGTTCAAGGGTGTAGAGATGGGGCGAATCGCAGTCCCAGAGGCGTGGCGAGCGGAGGGTGAGGCTGTCGACGCGGTATTCGTTGGTTTTCTGCTTGCGGTTGAAGGGTAGGGCGGCTGTGCCGGAATAGACGGTCTGCCCGTCGGCGTCCTTTATGAGGGTTCTGACGCGGATCTCCTTGTAAGCCTTGATGGCGTTGGTGAGTTCGGCGTCGATCACCACCGAGGCGGAGAGGCTGTCGGCGAGCGGAGTGGTGATGTGGAGAGGATGGCGCGTGAAATGCAGTTTGGGGTCGGTGGTGACGAGGCTGACATTGCGGTAGAGACCGCCGCCGGTGTACCAGCGGGAGTTTTCGGGACTTCCGGTGTCGGCGCGCACGGCCACCACGTTGTCTCCATCGAAGTCGATCAGCGGGGTAATGTCGGCCTCGAAGCCGAGGTAGCCGTAATCGGTTCCGCCGACACGCTTGCCGTTGACGTAGACATCGCCAGTCAGCATTATTCCCTCGAAGTCGAGGAGCACACGGCGGTCTTTCCATGCCGGGTCGGCCTTGAAGGTCTTGCGATACCATCCGGCACCCATTTCCTTGAAGCCGCGGGCGCTTAGGCGGCTGCGGGTGTTGGCCGCGGAGTTTTTCATGTCGCCCTTCTCGCCTACCTCCGGGGCTACCCAGGGCTGGGAGATCTGATAGTCGTGGGGCAGACTGACCGGTGTCCACCGGCTGTCGTCAAAGGCGCGGGCGGCAGCGTCGGCCGGGTCTCCGGCCATGAATTTCCATCCGAAATTGAAGTTTTCGACATTGCGGCCGGAAGCCAGCGCCCCGGCGGAAATCCACAGCAACATGGCTGCGAAGATTGACAGAATCCTGTATTTCATGGCAGTGATAACGGTACGTGGTTTTGAGTTCGTAAAGTTACGCAAAAAAAGCGTCAGTACCGCAATAATTAAACTGGAGTTGTGAAATCTTGCATAAAAGTACTATATTTGCATTATAAAACAATTCGGCATGAAATCAATAGAAATTGTTAACTTTAAAAATTTCCGACATCTGAATATAGACAATCTTGGATCAGTAAACCTCATTGTCGGGAAGAATAATGCAGGTAAATCAACATTGCTTGAGGCAATTTCTGTTTTAGCCTCAGGCGCGAATCTCGGATGGATTAGGAATCTGTTTGAAATAAGGGGCTTAAATGCCAAAATTTCAAGTAGCGTAGAACAGCCTGAATTGTTTGAACTTGAAAATTTTTGTTCTTTATACCATAATCGAGATTACGATAAATTCAAGAATGTACCCATCCGAATTGAATCTACGGATGATTCTGCGGATGGAGTGATGTCTAATACAATTGAAATTAGACTGGTAGATTTAATACAGGTTGTTGAAACCGACGAAAACGGTTCTGAAATACGTCGCAAAATACTGAGCGATAGTGTATCGGACACTTTCACCATAATTGATGGCGAGCAAAGCCTTGGTCTGCAGATTTCATTCAACGGTAATAAGATCATACATTCTTTAGGTAACGGCCTGATGCGCAGAAGCTATATCGTTGAGCGGAATATTCCGTTTGAATATGTCAGAACGGCAGAGTTCACCGGAGATAAAAATCCTTCATTATTTGATAAAGTCGCCCTTTCTCCATTGGAACCGGTGCTTATAGAGGCATTGCGAATCATAGATCCGCATATTACGGCACTCAATTTTTTAAATGATGAAAGTCGTCCGCGAATGAGTTTTCAGCGTGAAGCGGACAATCGTGTGCCATTTGTCATTTTGGATAATTCACAGAAGAAATATCGGCTTAGCACGATGGGTGATGGTATAAATCGTATATTGACCATCATTCTGTCAATGGTCAACTGCCGGAATGGTATTCTGCTGGTCGATGAATTTGAAAACGGGCTGCATTATTCCGTGCAGACAGCGTTGTGGGAATTGATTTGTAGTCTGGCCAAGGATTTAAATATTCAGGTCTTTGCCACTACTCATAGCCAAGACTGCATCAAAAGTTTCTTAAAGGCTACCCGTGACAACAGTGATTCGCGGCTTATACGTATAGAAAAGCGTGATGCCGGAGAAGTAGCTGTAATCTACGATGAAACTGATGAATTGGAATATATCTTTAATAATGATGTAGAAACACGGTAAAAGCTATGGAAGAAAGCTTATCAATGGTATTGGTAGAAGGTAAAAGTGAGAGTGCCGTATTGTCGGAATTATGCCGTCAGTGTGGAATTGAAATGAAATTCTCCATTGAGCCTGCAAACAGTCTGAATGAATTGAAAAAGGCTCTGAAAACTCGATTGAAATCGACCAATACACTCAGAAAGCTTTGGGTGATAATAGATGCGGATGTGAATTTTGACGGTGCATGGCAGTCAATAAAAGATATATTACTCCGCAGTGGGAAATATAAGTTTGATGAGAAACTTCCTCTGCCTGCTGAAGGATTTATTATAGAACCCGTTGATAAGGCCGATTTAACCGTCGGCGTGTGGATTATGCCGAATAATAGTGACGTGGGGATGTTGGAGGATTTTATGATGAAGCTGATTCCTGATAACGATACCTTATTGCCTATTGCTGATAATATTGTAGAAAGTATTGATGCGAAACGGACTGAGCACGAAGGCGTTTTTAAGGCTGTGCATAAATCAAAAGCTAAAATCCACTCATGGTTAGCCTGGCATGATACTCCCGGAGAATCCTTGTCTGTCGCTGTGCAGAAACGATTGTTTGCAACAGACAAGACGTTGTGTACACATTTTGTAAATTGGCTTAATATTATGAATCAATAATACTGAATTGGATTATCATTGAGATCGGTCACACGGCGATTTTCTGTTCTGCGCTGGCGTATTTTGAACACTTTTTAAAATTTAGGGCGAAAAATTTTGTCAGGTAAAAAAAACTTTCTACCTTTGTGCTCGCAAAAGCGTTGCAACAATATATTATGGCGAGATAGCTCAGTTGGTTAGAGCGTCGGATTCATAACCCGGAGGTCCCGAGTTCAATTCTCGGTCTCGCTACTGAAGATCGGTCGAAACATCGCAAACGGATGTCTTCGACCGATTTTCGTTTACACATTATTAATTATATATGTCAGATCAGCAGTTGGCGTCGCGGTAGGCTGATGGAGTCATGCCGGCGTCACCAGAGAGGTTGAGCGTCATTCGGCCCGCAGAGGCAGTGAGATGGTAAAGTTCAGCCCTCCGGAAGTCCGGTTGTCGACACGGATCGAGCCGTTGTGCAGGACCACAGCATTACGGACGATCGACAAGCCGAGTCCGGTGCCTCCCGATGCGCGTGAACGGCCTTTGTCGACGCGATAGAAGCGCTCGAAAAGGTGTCCGATATGTTCGGGGGGCACTCCGCAGCCGTTGTCAGAGACGGAGAGCGTCACCTTGTCGGGCTGCAATGCCACTATTTTTAATGAAATCAGAGAGCCGCCGCTGTAAGCGACCGCGTTTTCAATCAGATTGCGGAATACGGATTCAAGCAGATCGGGGTTGCCCGTCATCGGGAGCGGGGTGCCGATGGTGTTTTCAATCAGGATTCCTTTTGCATCGGCGCCCGGACGGGAGTCTTCGGCCACGGCGGCTATGATCTCGGTCAGATCGACGGGTCCCCGGATGATCACCTTTCCGCCGTCGTCCATGCGGGTGATGAGAGCTACGTCGGCCAGAAGGCGTTTGAGGCGACCGGCATTTGCAAGACAGCGTTCGAGAAACTCCCGGCGTTTGGGGGCGTCCATGTTTTCGTGGGCGAGGAGGGTCTCGATGCAGACCTGAATCGAGGCTACGGGAGTTTTCAGCTCATGGTTGATATTGTTGGTGAGCTGTTTTTTGATGCGTTCTTTTTCCTGCTGCTGGTGCATGGCCGAGGCGTGTTCGCGGTCGCGGTCGGAGATGGCCTGCTGCAAGCGTGCGTAGAGCCTGACGATGTGGTTTGAGATGTCGCCGAGTTCGTCGTGGGGAAAGGGTTCCGTGTCCGTGATGCGTTCACCGCGCTCGGCACTTGCGGCGAACTTGCTGAGGCGGATGATGTGCTCTCCTACGCGGCGTGTGGCAACGAAACCTGTCAGGCAGAAGATTACCGCCACGCTTCCCATGATCCACAGAAAGGTATAGTCGGCTTCAAGGATCTGATCGAGCGACAGCGTGTAGGGGACAGCCGTGCGGATGATCATCCCTTCAGGGGTGCGGGTAGCGGAATAGAAGTAGGTCGATCCGGTGCTTTCGCTGTGGCGACGGAGTGTGTATCCGGTGCCGTAACGCAGAGCCTCGGCGATTTCCTCGCGGTTGCGGTGGGTGGAGTGGGGAAGATGGTCGAGGGAGTTGTCGTAGACCACCAGGCCGTTGCTGTCGACTATGCTTACGCGGATCTCGCCGACCGGTTTCAGTTCGCCGATACGTATCTCGGAGGGCGATTTACCGTCGGCGAGTTCGCTGGAAATGTAATTGTTGATCAGCTGGAGCTGAGAATTTAGTTCCGCGGCCTTGAATTCCTTTTCTCTTTCATACTGGAATATGACGCAGCAGCCGACGAGCAGCAGCGAATAGATCAGCAGCCACAGATAGAGCCGTCCGGCATAGGAATGTCTAATCCATGAATCCATAGCCGTAGCCTGAGCGGGTTTTGATGTGGGAGCCGTAGCGTCCGATTTTCTGGCGGATGCGGGTGATGTTGACATCGACAACCCGGTCGAGCACCACGACCTCGTCAGGCCAGATCTCTCTGAGCAGTTCCTCTCTGGAGAAAATGCGCCCGATGTTGCGCAGCAATTTGAGGAGGATCTCGAATTCCTTGCGCGGGAGGCGTACTTCTTCTCCGTCGACCAGACAGAGCTTTCGCGAGGGGATGACGGTCAGTCCCTCGTAGGAGACCTTGTCCGGATCGTCAGGCCGGGATGGAGCGGGAGCGGCTACGGTGCGCCGGAGCACAGCGCGGACTCTGGCCATGACGTTGCGGAGGGTGTAAGGCTTCACGATATAGTCGTCGGCGCCGAGTTCCAGACCGTCGACCATGTCGTCTTCCGCGTCTTTGGCTGTGCAGAAGATGATCGGAATCGAGGCCGTGGCCGGATTGGATTTGAGGATTTTCGCGAGCTGTGTACCGGATATGTCGCCCATCATGATGTCGAGAAGAATCAGGTCGCAGTCGCTTATGTCCATGCTCAGGACTTCCTCGGCGCTGTTGGCGGTGGCCACCTCATAGCCTTCAGCCTCGAAATTGAAACGCAGAGCCTCGCAGAGGGTCTCTTCGTCATCGACAATTAACAGTTTTCTGCTCATTGGGGAAAAGTGGAGGATGTTGCTTTTTGCGGACCAAAATTACGACTATTGTGGCATCAATTATTCGCAATATCAAAAGTTTCACAAAAATTTAATACATTGTAATCCTTGTGGGCCAGGCGTTTTTTCCGTGTCAGGCGAATGATGTGTTTCGGGGCCGGTGTAAGGTCTGATCCGGCTCAGGATGCGGAGGTGTCGGGCTCGCCGTGTTCGAGAATCGCTTCAACGGAATTTATGGCGAGATATGTGGCTCCGGTGCCGTTGATCGCTCCGAGGATGGCTATACGGTCGGACGGATGGAGAAGACCTTGCCCGATGAAGTCGTGGAGAGCCTGGAGCGGATAGCGCTGCTGCTGGGTGTAGTCTTTGTAGTAATATGCCTTGATGCCGTATGAGATGCTGAGCCAGCGCATGGTGCGGCGGCGGTAGCATATGGCATAGACGGGGCAGGCGCCGCGGAATGATGCGATGAAGCGGGCGGTGCGGCCGTGGAATGCATTGGCGATGATGGCTTTGGTGCCTATCTCGCGTTCGGAGACGACAGCCTGACGTGCAAGGAAAGATGTGACATGCTCGTCGGCGAGCTGAGGGATGTTGTCGCTGGTGGTCGTGGCTGTCAGCGAGGCTTCGACATCCTGAGCCACGCGGGCCATGGTCGAAACGGCTTCAACAGGGTAGCGGCCGTTGGCGGTCTCGCCTGAAAGCATGAGACAGTCGGCACGCTGATATACGGCATTGGCTATGTCGCTGACTTCGGCACGGGTCGGGCGCGGTGAGGTGATCATCGAGTGGAGCATCTGGGTGGCCACGATGACTGGATGATGGGTGGCGATGCACTTTGCGATCATCTCATGCTGGATCACTGGAATGCGTTCGGCCGCCACTTCGATGCCGAGGTCGCCTCTGGCGATCATTATGCCGTAGGAAGCCTCTAAGATCGACTCGAAATTGTCGACACCCTGCTGGTTCTCGATTTTTGAGATGATTTTCATGTCGGAGCCCAGACGGTCGAGCTCGTTCTGGACAGTGCGTACGTCATCGGCGGTGCGGACAAAGGAGTGGGCCACGAAATCGACGCCGAGCGAGGCGGCCGTGGCCAATGTTGCCTTGTCGCGCTCGGTCAGGGCCGGCAGACGTATGTCGCTGCCGGGTATGTTGACGCTTTTGCGCGAGCCGAGGTTGCCGTCGTTCAGACAGCGGGCGCGGATGAGACCTGTGGAGGGTATGATGTCGAGAATGAGGAAGTCGAGTTCGCCGTCATCGATCAGAAAATGCATTCCTGTGCGGACATCTTTGGCTATGTCAGGATAATTTAGACAGATGCGACCGGATGTGGTCGGTTCGGAGGGATTGCCGCAGAATTCTACTTCCATTCCCTCGGTGAAAGCTATCTTGTCGTTGGGCTCAGCGTTTGTGGTCGTACGGATTTCCGGACCTTTAGTGTCGATGATGATGCCTATTCGGGGCGATACGGCCCGGCAGTTCTCGACAATTTTCGTCATTCCTTCCGCGCCGAGATGGGCTGAATTCATGCGCACAACATTCATGCCTGCTTCGAACAGGCTGCGTATAAACTCAACATCGCAACGGCGATCGGAAATGGTAGTGATTATTTTTGTGCTTTTTTTAAGCATGGGACAGATAACTTTCTACTTAATATGAGGCAAATATGTAATTTTACTGCAAAATTACGCAAAATCTGCCGGTTTCAGGCATACGGGCATGAAAAACTTGTGCCGGTTCCAAACAATCCTATAACCGAGCTTGGGGAGCTTCCAATAGTGTATTATATATTATTACTGTCCGCTAAACCATAAATCAGTGAGTCCAACATCTTGAAAGGCAGA
>UQVH01000017.1 GCA_900544535.1 uncultured Bacteroidales bacterium
GCCTTTCAAGATGTTGGACTCACTGATTTATGGTTTAGCGGACAGTAATAATTTTAATATTGGTGTATGGGCTAACCCATATAAACCACAATACGACCTCTCTTCACAGAGAAGTCGTATTGTTGTCTTAGCAATAAGACTCTACAAACCTAACATAAAAACACATTTACTATTATGCAATTCTTCTCATATAACTAATGATTTTACGCTAAGATACTAACAATCTATACTAACCCTAAAACTAAAAATCGTTGATTAATTCAGTATTCTATTTTGAAAAGGCTTCGCCGGCAATCTGCACTTCTGCGGCCTTCTCACATTGCAAAATTATAGCTATTTTCGGGCTCATGCAACAGCCCAAAAGTTAAATTGAGTAAATATAAAGTCTTATATCCAAATTTATAGTTGATTTTCAATGGAATAACACTTTTTAAGCCAATAAAAATATAGACCATATCAAGCATGATTGAGATAAAATATATCGTTTTATGCAGCTATATAAAACAAATATTACCCCTATTTTTCGAGCTATGATACCGATTTTATATTCATGATGTCTGTTTCAAAAGTATCTCTCGAAACAGCTCGGTTTTTGAGTTTGTTTCGGTAGGTGTAAATCGTATAGACCGAATAGTTCAGCATCTGAGCAATCCTCGAACTTTCTTCTATTCCAAGTCGCATGAAGGCTATGATGCGCAGATCGGTATTCAGCTTTTCGCCTTCACGCAATATAATCTGTTCTTCCGGGCGAAGCAGATGATTCACTTCATTGACGAAATTCGGATATATATGTAAAAAAGCGTCATCAAACACATCATAAAATTCCTTGGAATGTTCCTCGATATATTTACCTTGTTTGGTAATCTTCAGAAGATCGTCGACTTTTCCGGTAGTGATTTTACGGTTCACCATTTTATTGAACTGTGTCAACTTATCCATATATATCGAACATAGATTCAGGAATTGCGAGATATATACATCTTTTGTGCTGTTGGCGTCTTCAAGTCTGAGGGCCATGCGGTTCATCTGACGATTTTTGCGATGAAGCACATACAGCGTAGCTCCAAGTATTATCAGCAGAATAGCCATGATTGCCATAACAATGTAATTTCTGATTTTTGATCCCCGGATCTCGGCCTTGTGGGCGCTTTCAATTATAGGTAACACTTGCGAGGATTGAAGTATTCGCAACGGCGCATTGCATTCGACCGCTTCAGAAAGAGCCACCGAAAGATAATCATAGGCGTGTTCAATATCACCGCTGAGATAAATAGTTTTTCCCAATTCCTGCAATGAGGCGACTTCCAGTGTCGCTCCACGCGTGTCGGCTATGGCCGACAATGCCAGATAATACTCATAGGCATAATGTTCTCCTCTTGCTTTTGAAATTTCAGCAAGAAGATGACATGCCCGCGCATAGAGATTGTTTTCGGGAGGAAGCTGATCGATCAGCAGCATTATGAGTGCTTTGGTTTTGGAATATTCCTTATTGTAGTAGAAATATTCCCCCTTATTCAGCATATAACGTGGCGAGCCTTCTTCAAGATGATTTATCAGCGCCCCCTGCGCTTCATGTGACTTGGCCATATAGCGGTCATAAACCTCCGGATAATTGACATAGTAAGAGGCTATATAGAAATACATCTGACGGGCGGCATCAAAATACTCACCCCGCAGCCCCTTTGGCAAACTTTCGTAGTCAATCTTGCTTAACTCGTCTTCAGCCTGACTGATAAACGCCAGAAGCGGCAGATATGTCAGGCGCCTCATTTCGAAGCGTACCGCGATCGAATCAAGGTTAAGATCTTTGGCAAGAATAACGCCTCTGCTATAAATCGAGACAGCCGAATCGGTATTATAGGCATTATATGTGTCTCCGAGCATTAACAGAGTCGAGAGCTTCGACTCCGCAGACTGCGACTGAGCGTCAAGGACGGTTTTAAGCGAGTCAATGGTCGCTCGTCGACGTGAGATGTAAACATCTCTTTGATCCAGTTCGTTATCAAGCGTTTTAAGCATATTGACAACCTCTTTGCGTCCGATAGGATCACTCCCGGATGCAAAGAGATTGACAAATATCATCAGCAGAATCACAAGCGGCGATCTGCCCGACCGCCTGATTCGCTCAAAGGATCCGGACTTCAAGTTTGTCATACGCACGTTCCGCTTTTGCCCTCGCCTCTTCCACTGTGTCGGCGGTAGCAAGAATCACACCCATGCGGCGATGCCCTCTGACTTCCGGTTTACCGAATATCCGTATCTGGACACCCGGTTCTTCCAGAACCTTATCAAGATTGTCCATTACAACCTCAGTGCTGTCACCTTCAACAACAACCGCGCGTGATGCCGACGGTCCGAGAAAGCGTATTCCCGGTACGGGCAGCCCGGTAAGCGCACGTGCATGAAGTGCAAATTCGCTGAGATCCTGGGAAATCATCGTAACCATTCCGGTGTCATGCGGACGCGGAGACACCTCGCTGAAAATCACATCATTGCCACACACAAACAATTCCACGCCGAATATGCCATAGCCACCGAGTGCATCTGTAACTTTCCGGGCAATCTCCTGTGCGGCCTTTTTGGCCTCCGGAGTCATTGCCTGAGGCTGCCAGGAATAACGGTAATCACCGTCTACCTGTATATGTCCGATCGGTTCGCAGAACGAAGTGCCGGAAACCGAGCGCACAGTCAGCAGTGTGATCTCATAATCAAATTTCACAAAGCCTTCCACAATGACACGTCCCGCTCCCGCGCGACCGCCTTCCTGCGCTATTTTCCAAGCTTTTTCAATATCCTCAGGCGATTTGATGACACTCTGTCCGTGACCGCTTGATGACATGATCGGCTTTACGACACAGGGAATGCCTATCGTTTCAACCGCAGCTTTGAATTCTTCAAAGTCAGAAGCAAAGCGATAAGGCGAAGTGGTGACACCAAGTCCTTCAGCAGCCAGACGGCGTATACCCTCTCGGTTCATTGTCAGGAGAGCCGCTTTTGCCGTAGGTGTGACATTATATCCTTTCCCCTCAAGATCCACCAATACCGGAGTCGCAATTGCCTCGACTTCAGGGATAATATGGTCAGGCTGCTCCTCTGTGATTGCCTCGCGCAGAGCATCGGCATCAAGCATACTGAACACACGGTTCTTGTCAGCCACATGCATGGCAGGGGCATTTGCATACTTGTCACATGCAACGACTTCAACGCCTAAGCGCTGGAGTTCGATTGCAACTTCCTTACCTAATTCGCCACTGCCGAGAAGCATGGCCTTACGGCCGCTCTTCGTCCACTTACTTCCTATCTTTGTCATCTGAATTCAAAAAATGATAATGATGTTTACAATCTTTTGCAAAATTACCGATTTTCCATGAAATATTGCTAATGCAGACGATTTATTTTGTAACTTCGCCCAAAAGCCGGCGATTCTGCCGGAGGCTCAACACAGTGTTTTACAAAACCGCAAATACACTGCAAAACCACATAGCATGAAGATCTATTTACAACAAAAAAGTCCCGGCAGTACGCGACAACCCATCACTGCTTGTCCGATAGAGCTTTCTGACCGTCCAACCACCGCCGGAACATTGATCAGTTCGATTGTACGCACAATCGTATTGGCATACAACGAGAGTATTGACAATAACCAGACTGATCCGGATATCGACCGCCATGCGAATCCGATGACCGACTCTCAGATCAACGATCTTGCCGAAACCGGCCGCATTACATTCGGGTTTGTCTACAACAACAGAAAGGAAGATCCCCAAAAAGCTATTGAAAATGCTCTGCAATGCCATGAGGACGGCATTTTTAAAATATTTCTTAACGGGAAGCCGCTCGGACCGAACGAAAGCCGGATTGAAGTAACAGACGGAGACACCTTAACAATAGTTCGCCTGACTCTGCTGTCGGGCAGAATGTGGTAAATATATAGATTTATGCAGATTCATTGGAACCACACTTACAACGATCTTTGCGTACCTTATATTGAAAATTTGAGAGACGGCATAAAGAATGCTCGTGAACTGACAACCGAGACACGCAATCTCCTCATATGCTTTTTCAATGATATTGACCAGACATGCCGCGAATCATATTTCGAACCGGCGCTGCGCTACTATTTCCATCAGCGCGGTGTCTGGAATACATTGGAATTTCTTGAACATGGTCTGCGCCCCGCAATCGACTATCTGTTCGGCAGTAGTCAGGATGATGCTGCTCTCTGCAAAGAATGGACTGCCCTTTTCTCGGAATACATCAGACTTGATGCCAGAGCACCATATACGACAGGTTACACCCGCCATTCCATACGCTCCATACGCATCAGCCTTCACATTGGCAAAATAGCGCAGGCGCTGCGTCAATTTGTACTGCTCAGAGCCACAGGCTTTACGACCTCCCAGATTCTCAGAAAAGGACGCACTCAGGAAGAGCAACAAATGTTTTCCGATATAATCACGATTGACGACTGGCTCGCAGCCAAAATCACAAGCGGAGACAGAGAGTGCATTGACTATCTGACTGAAGCGATGACCTCGGAAAACAATGCCAACCGCATGTATTTTGACCATTTCAGAGCCATTTCACTAAGTGGCAATAAAGAGCTGTTGATCCTTGAAGGCAAGCTGCTTCTTGCCGCGCGTATGCAGGAAGGTCTCAGACAGGCAATAGTGGAAACCATGGATGAAGGCCAGCCTGAAAGTTTCATCTATCTGCTGAAAGTTATAATTGACAATAACCTTCAGCGATTTTCAGCTGTAAAGAGAGGACTTGCCGTGGCAACAGGATTTGGAGACCAGGATGTCACGGACCACATTACGGAAAAAATCTTCTCTTTGGTGTTCAAACTCGTGTCTGACCGAGATGAAGCAGTAAGAGCTATTGACAGTAACGACCCCATGACTGTCTACCTGGCGCTGTGGTCTATTGCGTTCTTTGATGCAGACAGCGTAAAGCAGCACATCGCCGAATTGCTCGAACATTCTCCCGCTCATATCGCGGAGGCAACGACTTTGATTGTCGGATATCTTCAGGATGTCGAATTGATTAACAAAATGACATCTCTTGTATTGCGAGTCCGCACTCAAGACCACAGAATCATCGCCGGACTTCTTGAAATGTATCTGAGGGACACACGTTTTCACCTCTACCTTAGAGCAAGTGCGGATGAGATTCGTATTCCTGACCTCAGTCTTTATTTCGAATCCAGAGGAGATGCCGAGACCGATTTCGCATTACTGACAGATATTTATACTTCTGTCAAAAGCGCAGAGGTGTTTGATCCATACGTTTTTCCGTGGATCCGACGAACCCTGACAAAAAGCCTGATTTCTGAGAAAATATGCAGGCTGGCACTGCTGCTGGCTACTCCGGATTATGCTGAGAAGGCTCTTGATTACTTTTGTTCACTGGAGCCTTATGAGAGAGGAGTCTATCTCAAATATATTTTATATAGGTGCAAGTCGCGCCGCCAGATAGAGTTCGCCGTCGCCATGATGGCCGACAAAGGCAACGATGCCCGCGACCAGGCCTGTCGGATTGTCAGGAATCTGCATGAATGGAATGATTTGGCTGATGAAGACTATCTTGCAATGGAATCGCATCTGCGCCTTAAAGCTGCGCCAATGCGCACCTGTATCATCGGAATTCTTGGTTCACTTCCCGATGATAAAGCCATCAGTTCTGTAAAACGCCTCATCACAGACAAATCCACAGAACGGCGCCTGGCCGGACTTGATATACTGAAAAACTGGATCGACAAGGGAGAGAGATCGGAAGCCGTAAGCGAGCTAAAGCCGGAACTTTCCGCAATAGTCAATCCGACATCCAGAGAACAGATCCTACTTGGTGCCATTCTTGCCCAAAATAATCCGGAAGAAAACATATACACTCCGGAAAATGGTTTCGGGCTTTATTCTTGTGGTGATGAAATTGCTGTCTCAGTGACACGCCCTGCTGATTTCAGTCCGGAAAAAGCCCTTGCTTTCAAATCAGACAGCAATATTCTGAAGAAAATCCTAAGGAAAAGGAATAGTCCTGCGGTAGAGCTGATCCAAGCTATCATTGATTTGATCGAAAAGAATACCGATTATGAATTCAAAGATCGGTATGGAAATATTTCCCGGTTAGGCAATACTGTACAGCAATCATACAAACCTGGGCTTGAATCCATTGCTTTACCTGAAATCTGGAAAGAGTTTTACGATCTGGAAATCGGCTCGCCGGAAAACATCTTGCGACTTTGGCTTGCGACAATCACCCCCAACGCCTCTGATAAGCCGTTTTACCCGACATTAAAACGTATTTTAGGCCGGGCTTTTGACCCTGATATACTGAACCCGGTTAAAAATTCCCCCTATTTTCAATCGGCACTCCACATCATAACAGCTTTGGCAGAAGAATATTGCAAAGGTCAGGTCATTTTGGAAATTGCGACCGATTTCGTGTCTGATTTCGCTCTTCGCATAAAGACAGAGGATTGTATCAAGAACTACCAAAGCTATTCCTGGGAATCACCGGAGGACCATTGCATCTATAATGTCCAGCCTGTGGCTACACTTCTGTCAATATGCAGAAATTCAAGCAATGACATGCCAGACGATCTATTCCTGCGCTCCTTCGCTGGCCGCCACAATTTACTATGCAAGACAAAGAGTTGCATCGCCGACGGATTCAATTATAGGAATCCCCTCAATGCAATGGAATACCTCCGCGCATGGAGTCTCGGAGCTATCTCAGACAAAGCAATGTTTAGAGAAATGATGTCAGGTCCAATGAAAAAGAGCATGATAGCCGAGTTCTCGCAACGTCTGCCGGATGCCGAAAGACCCCGTTGGGCCAAACAACTTACACCTCTCAGCGACCGCGGATGTCACCTGATCAATACAGTTATCGAACGTATACTCGACATAGAGCTAAAAAGAGGCGATTCTGAGACTCCGGTTTCTTCTTTGGCTTACGAAATCAGATGCGTCAGCGGAATCGACAGACTGTTGCAGATATTGCAGGCCCTTGGGAAAGACAAACCCGTAACAAGAGGTTATTACGCCAATCTCAATAAGCGCGAAATCCTGAGTTCTCTGCTTCAGGCTTCCTCACCGGCGCCCTCCGATTCTCCTGAAGAATTAAAACGGAAAGCGAAAGTTGCCGGAGTTACAGATGAACAGCTCGCCGAGGCTGCTATGTTCTCCCCAAAGTGGCTGGAGATCACAGAAGAAGCCATCGGCTGGAAGGGCCTGACAAGCGGAGCGTACTACTTTATGGCTCATACCGCTGACGTTCTCAGCGATCGTGCCAAGTCACGCATATCAAGATACTCGGCCATAGAGCCTGCCGACTTTGCAGATGGAGCCTGTGATCCGACTTGGTTTCATGAAATCTACAAGACATTGGGCCGCAAGCGCTACGAGTTTATATATGCTTCGGCGAAACATGTGGCCGACGGCAACCGCCACAGCCGTTCTCGCAAACTCTCCGATGCCCTGCTCGGCAATCTGAAAGCGAAACAGGTCATGACGGAAATTTCAGAGAAAAGGAACAAGGATCTGGTAGTCGCTCTTGGGTTGATTCCGCTGGGACGCAACAAACATGGTGATCTCCGTGAACGTTACATCGTTCTCAATAAATTCCTGAAAGACAGCAAGCAATTCGGTGCACAACGCCAGGCAAGCGAGGGACGCGCAGTCAAACTCGCTCTTGACAATCTCGCCCGCACGGCCGGATATGGAGACTCCACACGCCTGACGTGGAGCATGGAAGCCGCACTTGTGAAAGATGTAGCACAACTCCTTACCCCAAAAGATTTCGATGGAGTCAGTGTGCGACTGCATATAGGCGACGGGATGCCGGAAATAATCTGCGAGAGCAAAGGCAAAATACTGCAAAACATCCCCTCAAGGCTCAAAAAAGACCCGTATGTAATCAGCCTCAAAGAAACCTGCAAGCAATTGAAAGAGCAACACACCCGTGGCCGGGCGTTGCTCGAACAGGCAATGGTTGAATCATCTGAATTCACCGGTGCGGAAATCAGCAGCCTCAAAGAGAATCCGATTATATGGAGCCTGTTTTCACACCTTGTACTTGTCAGAGATGACGGCTGGACCGGAATTCCCGGAGATGACGGAGTCTCGATTATTTCGGCAGAAGGCGAACGCCGTCCTATAAGTGCCGATGACCGCTTGCGCATCGCCCACCCTTACGATCTGTTTTCCAACAAAGAATGGAGCGCATATCAGGCTCTCATCTTTGAGCACAAGTGGAAACAACCGTTCAAGCAGGTATTCCGTGAACTGTATGTCCCTACCCCGGAAGAAAAAGACATGAGCAAATCAATGCGCTATTCCGGCAACCAGATCATGCCGTCACGCACTGCTGCTCTTCTGAAAAAACGACAATGGACGGTTGACTATGACTGCGGACTTCAGAAAATATGCTTTAATAGCAATGTGACGGCTGTGTTATATGCAATGGCCGACTGGTTTTCGCCGGCCGACATCGAAGCCCCGACTCTGGAATATGTCGAATTCCATGACCGCAGGACATTCAAAGACAAGAAAATTTCAGAGATTCCCCCAATCGCGTTCTCTGAAATCATGCGTGATGTAGACCTCGCAGTAAGCGTGGCTCATGCAGGAAGTGTCGATCCGGAAACCAGCCATTCGACCATCGAAATGCGTAGAGCCATTGTCAGCCACACGCTGCCCATGTTTGGAATTAACAATGTCAGCCTGAGCGACACCTTTGCAAAAGTAAGCGGACAGCTTGGCCGTTACAATATCCATCTTGGCAGCGGGACAATCCACAAAGAAGGAGGCGCACAGATAGCCGTCCTTCCGGTTCATTCACAAAGTCGCGGACGGATATTCCTTCCGTTCCTTGACGAAGATCCGAAAACCGCCGAAATCATCTCAAAAATACTGCTTTTTTCCGATGATGCCGCAATCAAAGATCCCTCAATCCTCAGACAGTTGTGACAGGAAGCCGCCATCTGCCGGCCTAAAGGCCAGTCGAAGCAAGATAAGTTGGATTTCTGTTTGAATTATTCATCGGAAATCGCTAATTTTGCCAGCGAATTTTCAACCCAATTTAATTAAGGTAAAATGAGAAAGAATATCGTAGCAGGCAACTGGAAAATGAACACCACGCTGCCCGAAGGAATCAAGCTTGCCGAAGAGGTAAACGCAGCTCTCAAAGGCGCCGAGCCCAAGTGTGATGTCGTGATCTGTGTCCCCTTCACTCATCTTGCATCCATCAATAATGTGATCGACAAAAACAAGCTTGGTCTTGGTGCTGAAAACTGCGCTGATCATAAATCAGGGGCTTATACCGGTGAAATCTCAGCTTCTATGGTTGCTTCGACCGGTGCCACTTATGTGATCCTCGGTCACTCGGAACGCCGTCAGTACTACAACGAAACCTCAGAAACTCTTCGCGAGAAAGTCCGTCTCGCTCTCGATAACAACCTCACCCCTATCTTCTGTATCGGCGAAGTTCTCGAACAGCGTGAGGACGGCAGCTTCTTTGAAGTTGTTAAAGCCCAGATCGAAGAAGGCCTCTTCAACCTCGATGCTGAAGAGTTCGGCAAAATCGTTCTTGCCTACGAACCCGTCTGGGCCATCGGTACCGGTAAGACTGCTACTGACGATCAGGCTCAGGAAATGCACGCTTTCATCCGCAAGACCATCGCTGACAAATATGGCAAGGAAGTAGCCGACAACACCTCTATCCTTTATGGAGGCAGCTGCAAGCCCACCAATGCTGCCCAGCTCTTCGCCAAACCCGACGTAGACGGCGGTCTCATCGGAGGCGCAGCCCTCGAAGCAAGCTCCTTCATGGGTATTGTCAACGCATTCTGATACATATATAAAATATATTCCCGCACGAGATCTGAGATATAACGCATGTCCGAACCCGATTCCCGTGCGGGAATTTTCTTCATCATCTTCATTTAACTGTAATTATTGACTCCATGAAGAAGCTTTTACTCCCGCTGTCCGCGCTGCTGGTTGCCCCTCTTGCCGTGGCCGAGACCGAGATCGTAACCATCGTCGATCATATCACAAGCGGCACGACCAATATTGTCAGCCAGCCGGAAGAGTTGTTGAAGCGCCTGATCCCGGTCGAAGGTGTTGAAGAGGAAGCCAAAGAAGAAATTTCGCGTCCGGTCAACGGACGAATGGCCGGATTCCGGGTTCAGGTATTCAGCGACAACAACGCGCGCACAGCCAAAAATGAAGCTCGCTCAAAGCAGCGCATCATTTCGTCACGCTTCCCGCAATATCAGACCTATGTCATGTACACCTCTCCATATTGGCGTCTGAAAGTCGGGGATTTCCGCACACAGCAGGAAGCCAATAACGCAGCCGAAGAACTCCGGCGGGCATTTCCTGCATACAGCAAAGAAATTCGCGTTGTCCGCGACCGTGTAACCGTACATGAATAAACAATCTCTATAAAATGGCAGCTGAAATTAGCGATGAGACTATAAGGGAGATCGCATCCCACTATGAAGCTATACTGAAACTTTTGGGCGAGGACATAACCCGTGAAGGGCTGGTCAAAACTCCCATGCGTGCAGCCAAAGCAATGGTTTATGCCACCCGCGGCTACCGTCAGGACACTGATATCATCATCAACGATGCCATTTTCTCTCATGAAGGCAGCCGGATGGTGATCGTAAAGGATATTGAATTTTATTCCCTGTGCGAGCATCACATTCTCCCGTTCTTCGGCAAAGTTTCCATCGGATATATTCCTGACGGCAAGACAATCGGGCTGAGCAAACTGGCACGTCTTGTCGATTTCTACGCTCGCCGTCTGCAAGTCCAGGAACGGCTGACGGCCCAGATCTGCAAAATCGTAATGGAAAAACTTCACGCCAAGGGAGTAATTGTAGTCTGTTCAGGAGAGCATCTCTGCATGAAAATGCGTGGCGTTGAAAAGCAGAATTCAACAACGACCACAATAGAGAGCGCCGGTGTATTTTCCGACAGCGCCTTGCGCGATGATTTCTTCCGGGCACTGGCACACTGATTTTGATGCAGTAAGCTACAATTTTTCCATATCTGCCTTGATCTCGTCAAGTTTCACAAGATTGGAAACTATCGCATAGATGGTCAGACCCGCCGGTGTATGTATGTGAAGTTTTGATGCTATATTTCTGCGATGCGTCATCACCGTATTGACAGATACCCCCATCTCCGAGGCAATCTCCTTGTTTGACAACCCTTTGACAATACCCACTATTACCTCTTTCTCACGCGGACTGAGATCTTTTCCGCGATCTTCCGCTTCTTCGGCAGTGATATTCCGTCTCAATGTCTCTACAATTGACTCGGCAGTGTCATAAACGGTAAACGTATCGTCAAACCACCTGAGCAGACTCTGCGGATATTGCTGACTCAGAAGTGCAATAATCTTGATCGGCTGGGATGAGGCACTTTTCAGTGCTTCCCAATCTATGCCTGGGACTGACGGATCGACGATAAGCACCGAGATATGAGTCTTTGCGATCTCTTCAAGATAAGCTGAAGCCGGAATTTCGGCAACTGTTATATTCCCGTCCTGAACTCTGCGCAAAATGCTTCCGACCCCGATAGCCTGCATGACCGAGGGCAACAGAAGACCGATATTTATGTGACGCATAATCTCTACTTTTTCTGATTGTTTTCCAGCCGGGCCATCATAGGGATGAGAATATTGTTCTCGATGTGGGCATGAGAGTTCAGATCTTCCTCACAATTAAAGATGTCAGCCAAAGCGTCATACATCTTGAACGGCATTGAGGTCGAGTAATACCGTAGTATAATATTCTTCAGATCGGCAAGTTTCTCAGCAACCTCGTCATCGTGCGAGCGACGGAAAACATCTATACTGTAATCTGATGATTCGCCCTCACACAATGCTCTCACATAAGGGAATACCACGCTTTCCTCATAATCGAAATGCTTTCTGACCAAATCCGTATAATCGTCGAAAAATCTGATGATTATCGGATTTATATCATCGTGCGTTTCGTCAAGTGCATTGCACAGATTGGCGCGTATGTGCGGCAGCTTGTAGGACAGATAATAGTCGTGTGAATTATGAAGGAAATAGGCAACATCAACAGGAGAAATCCGGCTCAGCAATTCCGCATCAATTTCACCCGAAAGCAGAAAATTGATAATCAGCAGAAAGGAATCCGCATTTATTCCTGATTCCTCACACAGTTCCCCGATGGTTTTGTTGCCAAAACCAAGGGGAAGTGAGAAACGGCTGAGGACAGTAAGCACATTGTAGTCATAGTCGATCAGATCGACCACATTGTCTCTCGCTGTAAACTGTTTGCTGAGCATCACAGGCATTCTTTTTTATTCTTCTGATTCTGCGGCTTCGGTCTCAGGTGTTTCAGGCTTGAACTCGGTAATGCCACCGACAAGCAACTGATTGTACCAGGTAAGAAGTTTGCGTATATCAGATGTATATACTTTCTCGCGATCAAAATCGGGCAGAATCTCCGCAAAATACTCACGAACAGCGGCATCATTGCCGATTGCCTTTATATCGACCGGCTGACCGTTATTCTTAGCCTTGACAGATTCAAGAACCTCCCACAGAGGGACATCCTCTTCATTTGTATAAATCGAGATATCGCCGAGTGAGATCACTTTGTCGCGGGCATAAGCCGGAGAGCGCTTGCCGTCAGCGATAGATTCCACAATAAGCATGTTTTTACCGCGGTTTGACAGACGGAACAGTCCGGGGCGGCCGGAAATTGAAAGGATATTTTTAAGCATATTCTTAGTTTTAGATAAATTTCGTTAGATGCAGACAAAGTTACAAATTTTGACGTTTGCCTCAAAATTTATCTGTGAGAACGTTTAGTGAACCGGGATAGCTCACCGGCTGCCGGAAGTTGACGGAGATACAATAATCTATTCGCCTGTGGATTTTGACTGTGATTGTGCGGGAGTATTGTCCGAGTCCTGGGGCGTGGCATAGTTATTGGTCAGGAATACGGTAAAGATCGGGAAAAATATCAGCCCGACAGCCGAAAGTACGACTCCGAGCACTCTGCCGGTAAGGGTCATAGCATGAATCGAGCAACCGGCTGTTGTCAGACTCATGATCGACCACTGCAATGATGACCAGTAGTCGGGCACACCGGGATTCACACCCTTTTCCGCCACAAAGAATGTCAGAGAACAGAAATAGACGCCGACAATCAGAACTATCATATATGTGACCAGCATATTTTTGATCCACTTCGACGTAGTCGTTGCCCCCGTCACGATAGTAAACACATAGGCTGCGCGGATCATCGGTATGAATTTCAGTAAATACTGTACATGTCGGTCAACCGGTATACCGAAATGATGAATAATGTTGAGATATGGTACCGAGATAAGCAAAAACAGAATATGGCTACGGAGATAATGCAGTTTTTTTGTTGAAAAAAGCATTTCGACCAGAACATCTGCTATAAAAAACAGACAGCACCAGAACTGGACTTTAAGATATGTGGTATCGGCAAGAAATGAGACATTTTTCAACGTGTCAAGTGTTATCAGGGCAATAAGCAGCAATGAAAGAATGACTACCCCGAAGTGCATCATCCGCATGATCCATTCCCTATGTTTCAAATCAATAGCCGAGACGTTCATAAACAAAAGGCATTACATCGTCATTTATAAAAATTAACAATGCAGTATCCTTTTTTGTTGAATATTATCAACTAACAACAGACATTTGCCACAGCCGCCTTTCTGAACTTAGTCAACTGCCATGAAACCATCACGGCAGTCACAAGTGTGGCCACAAGATCCGAAAGAGGGAACGCGGTCCAGACCCCATCAAGCCCCATGCGCGGCGGAAGCACAAGCAAAAGAGGAATCAAGAAGAGCACCTGACGGGTAAGGGAGAGGAATATTGAGGCTTTCGCTTTGCCGATAGACTGGAAGAGAGTCGTGGACACGACTTGAAAACCGACAACAGTAAATGCCATCAGCGAAATGTGGAGACAGCGCGCCGTCTCACATATCAGTTCAGCATCACCGGAGAAAGCTCGGCCTATATAGTCAGGAAACAGCAAGCCGATTGTTTGTCCCGTCGAGACAATGACAGTCGATACAGCTACCGCAAGCCAATAGGTACGACGTAACCGACCAATCTTTCCGGCTCCGTAATTATACCCTATTATAGGTTGCATACCCTGACAGATACCGACGACAACCATTGTCATCAGCGAAGTATAGGATGTAAAAATACCGGCGGCGGCCACAGCCATGTCGCCGCCATACTGATAGAGGCTTTTGTTGATGATCACATTTATAAAGCAAGCGGCGGCATTGACAACTGACGGAGCCGCGCCGATCGAAAGCACCGGCAAAACGATTTTTGCTCTGAGCTTGTAAAGATCTCTGTCTTTGGTGAAATGAAGTGTGCTTTTAGACGAAAAGAAATGCGACAGGACAAAATAGGCCGAGATCATCATGGATATATCGGTCGCTATGGCCGCACCCTTGATTCCCATATCCAGATAAAATATGAATATCGGCGCCAAAATCAGATTGCATCCCGCACCGATCAGCATTGTGATCATTGCCTTTACAGGGTAGCCTGACGCTCGCATAAAATTGTTGAATGTGAACGCAAAATTTGTCATGAACATACCGGGCAGGATATATATCATGAAATCACGGGCATATGGCAACGTCACTTCACTTGCTCCGAACGCGATCAGAATCTCATCAATGAATATTGCAAAACAGCAGAGATAGCAGCAGACAATGATCAGCAAAAGTATCAATGAACTGCATAATGTTCGTCGGGCCCCGTTGAAGTCCTTTGCTCCCAGCAATATGGACAGACGCGCCGAACCTCCGGCTCCTATCAGCACACCTAAGGCAGCTGAAAGATTCATGACCGGAAATGTTATTGCAAGGCCGGCGATAGCTTCAGGCCCGACTCCCTGCCCGATGAAAATACGGTCGATAATATTATACAGCGACATGACCAGCATACCCACAACCGCCGGAAGACTGTATCTCCATAAAAGTCTCCCTACGGGTGAGTCGCTGAGTTCTCTGAGCTTTGACGAATCGTTACCGGACATTTTCATTGTGTTTCACATACAAAATTACTAAAACTTCGTATGGCAAATTAAAAATTAGTATTTTTTAGCGTTTATTTGAGATTTAAATACTAATTTTGTTCTTTAGAGGATATTCAATTTCAACAGAGGAAATGAGTCATCACATTTTTGTATGAAGAAAGTTGTTTGTTTCGTATTTTTGTTTTTTATAAGCCTTGTCTGCCGAGCCAATGATTTCGGTATGTTCTGCATATCTGGTCCGGTAGACTCGATCTGCATAGTTATGAACGATGCCGGCCTCGAATGGCAGACAGAATTTACGTTTGACTCGGATAGATTTCTGATAGAAATCGATGGCGAAGAAGTCGAATGTGAGCGTGATTCAGAAGAACGTATCACATCCATAACACTCACTGATTACGCCGAAGATGACGAGAACTCAGCGACTACCATTCAGATGCGTCTTTTCTATGATAAATCCGGGCGTGTGGTCAGAACAGAAGCTGTCTCAGGCGATGAGCAATGGGTTCAGCATTATATTTATGATGGTCAGGGACGTCTGAAAGAACTCCGCTACGACATGGACGGCGAAGATGAGATCCGAATCTATACATACCTGAAGTTTGATAAGTTCGGAAACTGGACCGAACGTACTGAAAAACTGCGGTCAATGGATCAGACGATACATCAAAGCCGTCATATAACCTATCTGCAATGATTCAGTTGTGAAAAAATAAACCAATCAACCTTATTTCCTTCATGTCAATGTACAAAATTATTGAAAAAGAGCACTTTTCAGAAAATGTAGTCAAATTCGAGGTCGAGGCACCTCTGATTGCCCGTTCTCGCCGGCCGGGCCACTTTGTCATTGTCCGCACGGGCAAAGGTGGAGAACGAATCCCGCTTACCATCGCAGGAGCCGATCTGAATAAAGGCACAATCACATTGGTTGTACAGGCTGTCGGCGACAGCACCCGCAAGATCTGTGCGCTTGAGCCGGGAGAATGCTTCACGGATGTCGTGGGCCCACTCGGTCAGGCCACTCATATAGAAAATGTCGGGACCGTAGTCTGCTGTGGCGGCGGCGTAGGTGTGGCTCCGCTTTTGCCTATTGTAAAAGCCATGAAAGAAGCCGGCAACCGCGTCATCTCCATTTTGGCCGCCAGAACTTCTGATCTGATAATCCTCGAAAAGGAGATAGCTGAAAACAGCGATGAGGTCATCATCATGACTGACGACGGATCAAAAGGTCAGAAAGGCCTGATCACAGCCGGTCTCGAAGACGTCATCAATCGTGAAAAAGTGAATCAGGTTGTTGCAATCGGCCCGGCTGTAATGATGAAATTTGTGGCGCTGACCACACGAAAATATGATATTCCCACAATCGTTTCCCTGAATACCATCATGGTTGACGGCACAGGTATGTGCGGAGCCTGCCGTGTCACAGTCGACGGCAAAACGAAGTTCGTTTGTATAGACGGACCAGAATTCGATGCCCATAAGGTCGATTTCGATGAAATGATGACACGTCTTAAAGCATTCAATTGACAGATCGGGTATCATATCCCATCTCAGAAACTTACAAAATACACTAACCATTAATATTCCTGTTCAGAAATGGATCTAAATACCAGCCGCGATACCAAATGGCGTGAAGAATTACGCAATTCATTAGGAGCCAAACAGCGTACATCCATTCCCCGTGCCGTCATGCCGCAGCTAAACGCAGCTTACCGTATCACATGCAATCATGAAGTAAACCAAGGCTTGTCAGTAGGGCAGGCATTAATAGAAGCCTCGCGATGTCTTGACTGCCCTGATCCGCAGTGCATGAACGGCTGTCCGGTATCAATCAACATACCTGCATTTGTCAAAAACATAGAACGTGGCGAATTCCTGACTGCCGCAGCGATTCTCAAACAGACAAGCGCCCTCCCTGCTGTCTGCGGGCGCGTATGCCCCCAGGAAAAGCAATGCGAATCGCGCTGCATCTATAATAAGATGAAAAAAGAGCCGGTCGCTATCGGCTATCTTGAACGCTTCGCCGCTGATTTCGAACGCCAGAACAACGAAGCCAATGATATCCGTCCGACCGCTACGGTTTCTGAGAAAAAGGATGCGCGCATCGCTGTTGTAGGTTCCGGTCCTGCCGGGCTCTCGTTTGCGGGCGATATGATTAAAAAAGGCTATCAGGTCACAGTTTTCGAAGCACTACATGAGATCGGAGGCGTATTGAAATACGGTATTCCGGAATTCCGCCTTCCAAATTCTGTGGTGGAGGCCGAAATCGACGGACTGCGTGCAGAAGGTGTCGAATTTATCAAGGACTGCGTTGTGGGAAAAACGATTTCCTACGACCAGCTCCATGAAATGGGATTCGACGGCATCTTTGTCGCTTCAGGCGCCGGACTTCCGCGTTTCATGGGGATTCCAGGCGAGAATCTTATCGGCATCATGTCATCCAATGAGTATCTTACCCGTATCAATCTCATGGGAGCCGGACATGCCGGTCAGGATACTCCGGTTCTTAAAGGTCGTCGCGTAGCGGTAATCGGAGGCGGAAACACTGCTATGGATTCCGTAAGAACCGCTCTGCGTCAAGGGGCTGAAACCGCCATGATCATATATCGCCGCAGCATCGAGGAAATGCCGGCACGAGTCGAAGAAGTACATCACGCACAGGAAGAGGGGGTGCAATTCATCACTCTCTCAAACCCCGTGGAGTATCTGGCTGATGAAAAAGGTCGCGTCCGTGCGATGAGAGTCCAGCGGATGAAACTTGGCGAGCCCGATGCCTCAGGCCGACGTTCGCCGGTCCCGGTAGAAGGTGCGATTGATGAAATAGAAGTCGATCTGGTTATTGTCAGCGTCGGAGTCTCCCCCAACCCGCTTATTCCTCATGCGATTCCGGAACTTGAGGTTTCCAGACGCGGCACTATTGTGGTCAATGAAGAGTCAATGCAGTCTTCATTAGGCGATATTTACGCTGGCGGCGATATAGTCCGTGGCGGAGCGACTGTAATCCTTGCAATGGGCGACGGACGTAGAGCCGCAGCTGCAATGGATAAAGCGCTGTCTGAGTGCGCTGAATGAACAGACGTTTGTGTATATGCCTGAAATTTGCTAAATTTGGGGCAGCCAAACCGAACTCAAAACTGATTTATGACGAAACTACTCAGACATATAGTAGTCCTGTTGGCATTGCTCGGAGCGGTCTTACCGCTCCGAGGTGCTGACCCTACCGAAATCTCGACTGCGGTTGCAGCCGCCAAAGATGCTCCAAAGAGCCAGTCTGCAAACCTGAAAGCCGCCGATCTGCTGAAAGATGCAGGCCGTTTCAAAGAGGCCATACCTTTTTATCTTAAAGGTGGGAATACCGGTAATTTAGGCATTGCCGAGAGCTATTTTTATCTCTATGAATTTGACAATGCGGATGAATATCTCGACAAGTATCTGGCCAAGCGGTCTAAAACCGACGAAGCCAGAGACCGGGAATTTTCATACGGAAGTGGAGAAGAGACACTGGACTGGACCGACTATCTCCGTTCCCGTATTGATTTAGGCAGAAGTATGCTCGACCGTGTGGAAAAAATTCAGATTGTCGACAGCATCAATGTCCCGGCCGAACAATTTTTCAAATTTATAAAATTAGCAAAAAGCGCGGGGCGCCTCGCCGATGAAATCGAGATCGAAAAGATTGTACCGAAAGATTATCTTGACAAGGAATCTCTTTCTGGCCTCTGGGCACCGGCTTACCTGTCGGAATCCGAGGAAGACATGATCTGGTACGGTTCGACAAATGACGGAGAATCAAAAATGTTCGAATCCTACCGCCTCGCCGACGGCAGTTGGGAAACACCGGCTCAAATTTTTGACTACAAATCAATTTTCGGCAATTCAAACGGCACTTGGGTCGGTTATCCGTTTCTGATGTCGGACGGCGTCACACTCTATTTTGCCGCTGACGGGGAAAACTCCCTGGGTGATCTGGATATTTTCATCTCCCGCCGGGATGAAGACGGATTTCTTCAGCCGTCGAATATCGGTATGCCTTACAACTCGCCCTACAATGACTATATGTATGCGGTCGATGAACTTACAGGCGCCGGCTGGTGGGTATCGGACAGAAACGGTTTGAAAGACTCAGTCACGATCTATACATTCATTCCTCAGGACCTGCGTATCAATTATCCGGTAGACACCCCTGATCTGATCAGCTTTGCAAAAGTATCATCAATAAAAGACACTCAGAATCCTGACACCGATTATTCTGATTTCAGAGCCAAAATATCCGCTCTCTCCTATTCGAAAGGTTCCGGCAGTGACCGCAAATTTGAATTCGCCCTTCCCAACGGAAAAATAATCACTTCGGTTTCAGATCTGTCATCCGGGATGGCCCGTGAGTCGATGAGACAATATTTAGATGAACTGAAAGCTTACGAAGAAGCCGCCGACCATTTGGCAGCTCTCAGAGTAAGCTATGCCAAAGGAGACCATAGCGTCGAGCAGGAGATACTTTCGCTTGAAGACAGTCTCGGCCATCGTCGTGCAGAACTGAAACGGCTGAAAAACAACATTGTGACAGCTGTCATGGACTGAGTGCCGGCAACGTGGTTTCCGGACTGAACGAAAAGCAAATATCACATAACAATCACACAACATTTCAATTATGGAAGTAACCCTAATCCTGATATTGATTGCATTGGTAATCATTATCTGCATTTTCTTTTACTATGTGCCGTTCTTCCTCTGGATCTCGGCCCGTGTAAGCGGGGTGCGTATTTCTCTGATGCAGCTTTTCCTGATGCGCATCAGAAAAGTTCCGGCATCGGTCATTGTCCGCGCCCTGATCGAGGCACACAAAGCCGGTCTGAATGATGTGTCACGCGACGATTTGGAAGCCCATTATCTTGCCGGCGGAAATGTCGAGAAAGTTGTCCATGCGCTCGTATCGGCATCCAAAGCCAATATCGATCTCGGATTCAAGATGGCAACGGCAATCGATCTCGCCGGTCGTGACGTGTTTCAGGCTGTACAGATGTCGGTCAACCCCAAAGTCATCGAGACACCACATGTGACGGCTGTTGCAAAAGACGGCATCCAGTTGATCGCAATAGCGAGAGTAACCGTGCGTGCAAATATCCGTCAGCTTGTCGGCGGCGCCGGAGAGGACACTGTGCTTGCACGTGTAGGTGAAGGCATCGTATCTTCAATAGGTTCGTCTGAAAGCCACAAACAGGTACTCGAAAATCCTGACAACATCTCAAAACTCGTGCTCCGCAAAGGGCTCGACTCAGGCACGGCATTTGAAATCCTGTCAATCGACATTGCCGACATCGATATAGGCAAAAATATTGGAGCCGCTCTTCAGATTGATCAGGCTCAGGCCGATAAGAGCATAGCTCAGGCCAAAGCTGAGGAACGCCGTGCGATGGCAATAGCCCTTGAACAGGAAATGCGCGCAAAAGCCCAGGAAGCCCGTGCGAAAGTCATTGAGGCGGAAGCCGAACTTCCACGCGCTATGGCCCAGGCATTCCTTTCAGGAAATCTCGGCATCATGGACTATTACCGCATGAAAAACATCGAGTCTGACACGAACATGCGCCAGAACATAGCCAATCCACCAACGACCAAGCAATGACCATAAAGGGAATCATAGCCTCGACAAAAGCATATAATCTTCATTCACATACACAATTCTGCGATGGGCGCGCCGAAATGGCGCGCTTCGCAGATGCGGCTGTCTCTGCCGGATTCAAGCACTACGGTTTCACACCCCACTCTCCTATTCCGTTCAAGTCGCCGTGCAACATGGATGCTGCACGGGTTGATGACTATATCAATGAATTCCACCGATTGAAAGAGATTTATTTTGGTAAAATCAGTCTCTATCTTTCTCTTGAGATTGATTATTTAGGCGATGACTGGGGAGCAGCACATCCTTATTTCGCTGCATTGCCTCTTGACTATCGGCTGAGTTCAATCCACTTCATCCCGACTCCCGACGGATCAGAAATGGTCGATGTTGACGGGCGACCCGAAAGCTTCTGCGAAAAGATGCACAAATACTTTCATAATGATATCCGATATGTTGTCGATAAATTTTATGACCAGACACTCAAAATGATCGCCGCCGGAGGCTTTGACATCATCGGTCATTTCGACAAGATCGGATTCAACGCATCGCACTTCAAACCTGGGATAGAAGAAGAATCCTGGTATGGCAAGCATATCGACAATGTGATCGAGGCTTTGGCTGAGACCGACATTGTAGCCGAAGTAAACACCAAAGCCTGGGAGGCACCGGTCGGTGCGAGCGAAGCTCAGGTTGCCGCTTATAAGCCACGCCTTTTCCCGTCTCCGTCAACCATCAAAAAACTTCAAGAGGCGCGTATACCGTTAGTGGTCAATAGCGACGCCCATTATCCGGAACGAATAAACTTCGGGCGCGATGCCGCATTCAGAATAATAGAATCGGAGTCATAAATCTACACTCACAAGCATCAACCGGCTATCGGTCAGCCCCGATTATCCCTAATGATCAGAGCTGTCCGGGAAGAGGATCGTTTTATCCTTTTCAATTGCAGGTTTCACAAGAGCGTCAGGAATAAACCTCCAGTTCGGGATGACCGCCGGTGTGATAGTCCCGCGTTTCTCCAATTCTTTGATCAGATAGAAACGCAGATCCTTGTCAGTAGAGCTTAAAACACGTGACAAAAGCTCCTTGTGCGGAATTCCGGCACCTTTGGTCAGAAGATCGCCGCCACCGTTTCCCCGATAAGAATTGATCGCGACCTTATATGTTTTCTCTGTATCAAACGGACTTCCGTCAGCCATAGATTTTATTGTAATCTTCCCCCCTTGCGACTTTGTGACATCGACTTCATAAATGATACCGGCTGCCGAATCAAAATTGTAGGCCGGATTCTGCAATTTGGCATAATCACCTTTGGCGGCAGATATACCCTCACCGGCAAACAGCAGAAGGTGATCTCCGGGCTGACCTGTCATCGTGTCAGTCCACAGCGAATAACTCATCTCCAGATAATCTTTTATTTCTTTACCGGTCAGAGCCATTGTATAGAGCATGTTTTCATATTTATATAGTGTAAACATGTCGCTCATTCTGAGGTCGCCCTTGCGGATTATGGCATCAAACGACAATGGAGCGGCAAATGAAATATCCGCGTCTGTTATACCAAGCTGCAATTCATGGAGAAGTTGCATGAATGCCGATGGCCCGAAATAGGCATCACGGACTGAGAAGTCGCCGGTCGCCATACCTATTTTCTGATTGACAAACTCGCTGACAGCAGTTTTGACATCCGCAAACTTATCCATAAACTCTCTGTCTGGTTCAAGACAGCTGACAGGAACAATCTGCCCGGTGATCTTTTTGCCGCTTATCCGACCTGAGCCGTCACGAGTGAATACGACATCAACTTCTGCAAGATTTACAGCATTATTTGCCGGATTAAGTACAACGGGACCAGCTGTACCAGAATCTGATGATTGCCGGGAGTTGAAAACCTGATGGTCATGGCCCATAAATATTATGTCAAAACCCGGAACCTCTTCCGCCACTTTAAGTGAAGCGTTTTCTACCCAATCACCTGTCATTTTCGATGAGTCGTGACCGGAATGGAACAGCCCCACAATCAGATCTGGCTGTTCAGCCTGCTGTATGACGGGAATCCATTTTCGCGCAGATTCAACCATGTCTTCAAACCGCAGCCCGCTCCACAGATTTTCCGGGAGCCATGCCGGAATGGCCGGAGTCAACAACCCAAGCACCGCTATCTTCACGCCGTCACGCTCGATGATACAATACGGTGTGAGATATGGCTTCCCCGAAGCGGTATCTACTACATTGGCTCCAAGCAGAGGAATAGGTCCAAGATCATTACGATAACGATCATAGACAGCATGACCGGTCTCTACATCATGATTGCCTATGGTTTCCGCATCATAGCCGATAAATTCCAGCATCCGAGCTACGGGATGTCGCTCATCAGTCGCAATAAAATTATAGTAATATGCCGTGGGCTGGCCCTGAAGAATGTCTCCGTTATCCAAAAGAATCACATGATCACGGCCCACAGAATCGCGCAACTGGCGAATTCTCGTGGCAACTCTTGCAAGAGAGCCTTCGTCAGTAGACCGTGTGATAAAGTTATACGGAAAAAAATTCCCATGAACATCCGTCGTAGCGACGATTTTAAAAGCGAGCTCCTCTGCCGAAGCGGAAGCTCCGGAGAGGAGTAACGATGCAACTGTCATTGCTAATAATTTCTTATTCAACATGCAGACGTGTTGGATTTTTACCGTCATCAGGGATTTGGTCCTGTGTAGAGAGCTCTTACTTTTCCGACGGGGAGCGATCCTTCAACTTTGAGAGGGATTCTTTGACCGTCAGTCGAAATCCATCCGGAAATCGGGGCCGAACTTTCCACCCCTTTGCGTGTAAAAGTAAAGTTGATATAGTAGGTCGGAAATTTACGTCCGTTGAGTGTTATGGTCTGAGTCCCTTTGTAGGTTATCTTCAATTTCTCTTTTTTGGAGCCGGAAAAAATATTGACCGTGATACTTTGCCCGCTTTTCATGTTCGGAAAATCAAGAGTGCGGAGATAGAAAAATGAGCTCAGCATATCGACTGTCATGCCCTGAGCCTCCAGATGGAGTGTCGAACTTGTCATAGGTTCACCTTCGGCCGCCCGTTTATATCTTACTGCATTCGCCGAAAAAGTGTTGCCTGTATGCGAGAATGTCAAGACGTCTTTCTTGTATTTTCCATTCTCGTGAGCTATATAGGTATACGAGACAGGAAAGTAATTGGCTTTGGTCATCGTCGAATATAGAGTGTCACGGAGCATATAGATGCTGTTGGCCCACGGTGCATTTTCCGCATAGACCGAAGCCTTATACAAATCTCCATCATTGCGGAGCGACATAGTGGCATAACCGGCCACCTTATTTATAAATCCCCACTTGTAAATGACGTCATAAGTCAGTGTCTCGTCAAGCAAAGAAACCGGATTGGCCGCCTGAGCCGACAAAGCGAATCCGGCAGCAGCTATCAGTATCGAATTTATTTTCAATTTCATAACAGTAATGAATATCAATCTTTAGACAGCTCTCTGAAAGGAAGGATAGATCGATAGGATTGTTCGATCCTTTTGTTACGCCAACATTTTCTGCAGACTGCGATATAACGGTCATCACCGCCGATCTCAACCTGCTCTCCTTCCTCGACAAAATCGCCATTACGATCTATACGGGCATTTATTATGGTCTTGCGGCCGCATGTGCACGTAGATTTTATCTCGTCAATAGTATCTGCAATCTCAAACAGCCTGCGTGAACCTTCGAACAGCCGACTTTTGAAATCGGTTCTCAATCCGTAACAGATAACATTGCTGCCGAAGTCATCGACAACCCTTGAAAGCTGATCCACCTGTTCCGCAGTAAGGAACTGGGCTTCATCAACCAAAAACCAGTCAATCACAGCCATCGATTCCTCAAAAAGGGTCTGAGCCATATCATAAAGATCCGTATCATGATATATCCACTGACATTCACGCTGAATGCCGATGCGGGATTTTATGACATTCGTCAGATCACGTGTATCGACAACAGGTTTGAGGCAGACATATTTCATCTTTCTTTCCTCGAAATTGTAGGCTGTTGTCAAAAGAAGCGCAGTTTTCGCAGACCCCATTGTGCCGTAACGAAAATATAATTTACCTTTCCTATTCATTCAAAAGGGATATGTTGGTTAGTTTGAATTATGAGGCAAAGGTAATCAAATTTTCTTATCGGGCAGCATTCTGACGGGTAAAGACATAATCGGTATGTCCGATTTCAAATTTCATCAACGGTCCCTTTATCTTTACATCGTCAAGTCTGCGGACAGCCGAATAACGATTGGCAAGCGCCATCTTGAGGCTTTGGGCGATTGTTGTGGCAACCGAAGGCCTTATAGAATCTATCCGCGGGCCATTTATTTCCGATATGACTCCATTCACAACTACTGCATCAGGATCTATGCTGACATCAAGCGTGGAAGGATCAAGAGCGACAACGATTTCATCGTCATCAATAGCGGTCCATGTGCCGCTTATCCTTGACTGCCCGCTGACTGTCAAACCTAAAGGTTCTGCCAGTCCAACTTCTCCAACGATTTGAGTACCGGCCGACAGCATACCGACAACAGTCAACACTCCACCTCTATTGCCTTTTGCTGCTTGCTCCGGATTTGCCGATATATCCAGTGTCTCGACAATTGTTGCCGTGACAGATGCGTTATCAGTAAAATTTTCCGGTGTGCCGGCCCAGCTTCCGGGTAATTCTTTTGCCAAACGTGCAGTCTCGTCACAAGAAACCAAAGAAAAAGAAAGAGCGCCCAAAAGGGTAAGCCCACAAATTAAACCTTTCATATTCTACTTTATATTGTTTATTCTGTTTTCAAGAATAAACACATAAAGGTTAAAATAAGTTTCATATCAACTAAAAAATGAGTAACTTTGTCACAGCTAACCCCCAAACAATCTATAAAACGTGAGCGTCAACAAAGTCATACTGATAGGAAATGTAGGAACTGATCCCGAAATCCGCTACGTCGAAACACGCCCTATCGCATCGTTCCGAATGGCGACGAATGAACGTGAGCGCACACTGGCCGACGGATCGAAAATACCGGAACGCACCGAATGGCACAGTATTATAATGTGGGACGGGGCAGCTGAATTTGCGGAGAAATATATCCGTAAAGGTTCCAGACTCTATGTCGAAGGCAAAATACGCTACCGGATCTGGGAAGACCGAAATGCGATCAAACGGAATGTCACCGAAATATATGTCGATAATTTTGAGTTGTTAGGATTCAAATGACCCGCATTCAAACAAAGACGGATATGCCATTGAATTGCAGGCTCTGACTTCTTTGGGCTGAGAAGGCTGTCTGTTTATAACCATAGTGTGTTGCTGAACCCAACCTTGTGAGCCATTGCGCAGATAAAGAGTTACGATGCCCTTTTGTCCATGCGTATTATTCAGCACATATCGGAAAATTTCATTCATGCTGTTTACTCCGCTTATGCTGAATGAGGCCACTGTTTTTCGTCCGGTCATGACGGTAAGATAAAGTCTGTCTGTGCTGTTGATTGAATTTGAAGTTCTCATAGGCGTTATTTTTATTACCACAAAGGTATTACCGCACATGGGCAACATTAAAGCACACATATATTAAATAACCTAAATAAGATTATTTATCTCTTCTGTCGCCCTTACCTGTGCACCAGAACCATTTCTCATCCCGGATGTTATAGTTTTAACTATTTGGACTATGAGAAATTTCGTTCATGTTTTAACTGTTTTATGTGGGATTGCCGGAGTCACAGGCTCCTCTTTCGCACAAGATTCCGCCACCGCATACCTAAAGGATAAAATGCCTGAGCGCTGGGGATATTCACCTGCGATCTCCGCTGGAGTAGCAGATAAGGATGAGGAAAACGATTGGTGGAGAAATTTTGAAGATCCATTGCTCGATTCCCTAGTCATAGAAGGCTTTCAAAACAATTTCAGTGTACAAATAGCTGTCAGACGGATCAATATCGCGGCCAATCAGGTACGTCAAGCCATGTCGGGCTATTATCCTTCGGTCAATTTAAACGGAGGATATACTTACGGCAGAAATGCCGGTGCAATCTCAGGGTCCCATATCAAATCGTCGACTTCAAGCTATTTTTCATTAGGAGCCGACATGAGTTGGGAAATCGATCTGTTCGGAAGAATCACGTCGCAAGTGAAAGGCAAAAAGGCCAACCTGAATGTCAGCAAAGCAGATTATGAAGGAACTATGCTGAGTATCGCAGCGAATATCTCCACATATTATGTCAATCTGCGTACGTTTCAGGAAAATCTTTTCGTAACAAAAGAACATCTTGCCTCCCAATCTAAAGTTGTAGAGATCGCCAAAGCCAGATTTGAAGCAGGATTAGTGTCAAAATTGGATGTCACCCAGGCTGAGACGGTCTACTATTCGACCGAGGCAAAAATACCGCAGTTGGAAACTTCAATAAACGAATCCATCAATGCTTTGGCAGTCCTTTTAGGAGTCTATCCTGAAACGATAAGACCGCGATTAGTATATAAAGGGTCACATCCCCGGCTTCAGCATTTGGTTTCTACGGGATTTCCGGCAGATTTACTGCGGCGCAGACCTGACATAATAGAGGCTGAAGCACAGCTTGCCGTTTATGCCGCCCAGATCGGAATTGCGAAAAAAGATTTTCTGCCGAGTCTGTCGCTTAACGGGTCCATCGGAGTTGCGGCACACAAGCCGAAAGATCTTTTCGGTAAAAACAGTCTCGAATATTCCATAGCCCCTACTCTGTCGTGGAATCTGTTTGACGGTTTCAGCCGCAAATATGCGCTTCGGGAAGCCAGGGAGCAAATGGAGGAAGGCATTGACAACTACAATCTCATTGTCCTTACCGCAGTCAATGAAGTGGATAATGCCATGAGCTCATATCTCGCGTCATTACAGATTATTGACAGCAATTCAAACGGGTTGAAGCAAAGTTCAGAGTCTTTTGACTTGTCAGTTAATCTGTATAAACAGGGGCTGACACCATTCAGCAATGTCGTAGATGCCCAGATAAATACTCTGAGCTATGCCAACTCCCTGATCTCGGCCCGCGGCGAGGCGTTGGTCTCTTTAGTAAATCTGTATAAAGCATTGGGAGGTTCCATCTCCGTTAAATAGTCTCGATCTTCAACAACGCAAAACCTGACCGGTATGAATACAAAACTTATTACATTCAGTACAACCATCATACTCTCCGCCATACTTCTTCCTTCGTGTGGCAACCACGGCAGACACAACATTGACGATACAGAACCTACCGTAGATGTGGCATTACCAGTGACTGACTCAATCACACTGACCAGTTCTTATCCCGGCTACTTAACAGCCAAAGCCAAAGTCGATGTAGTCGGAAGGGTGAGCGGACAATTACTGAGCAAAAATTTCACCAACGGCCAGTTTGTAGAAAAGGGCTCAGTGCTATACCGAATAGAGGACAGTAAATATCGCGATGCCGTACAGCAGGCAAGAGCTGCCCTTGCAACGGCCCAAAGTAGTCGCGACTATGCGCAAAGCCATTACGACGCTGTCAAGAAAGCACTGGAAAGTGATGCGGTCTCAAAGATGGAGGTGATTCAGGCCGAAAGTGATCTGAGACAGGCAGAAGCAAGCATCAAAAACGCCCTGGCTGCCTTAGAGACCGCTTCGACCAACCTCAGATACTGCACCGTAATCGCCCCTATTTCCGGATATGTCACATCGTCGTCCTATGATCCGGGATCATACATAAACGGAGAAGGGAGTCCGGTTGTACTGACCACTTTGTATGACAATTCGGCACTGACCGCACAGTTTTCCATAGAGGATGAAAGACTCATAGAGATACTACGCAACGGGGACTACCGCAATATGCCGGAACTTAAACATGTGGAACTGAGCTTTTCTGATACAATCGGACACAAATATTACGGCGATCTCTCCTATATGGCTCCGATGGTCGACACTTCGACCGGGACGGTTGCATTGCAGTGCAAAATTGAAAACACTTACAATGAACTACGGCCCGGAATGTTTGTAAAAGTAAATCTCCCGTATCAGAATCTGGAGAAAGCCATATTGGTCAGGGACGCATCATTAAGCACAGACCAGTTAGGCAAATATCTGTACGTTGTAAATGATTCAGACAGGATTGTCTATACTCCTGTTTCAGTAGGACCGCTATGTCATGATTCCATGAGAGTGGTTCTCTCCGGTATCCGGGCTGATTCGCGTTATGTGACCAAAGCTTTGCTCAAAGTCCGCAACGGTATGCAAGTAAAACCGGTAATAGTAAAATAAACATAAACGGAGTCTCTCACGAGGGTAAATCACAACGTCATGTTCTCAAGATTTTTCATTGACAGACCGATTTTCGCAACGGTCCTCGCTATAATTATGGTACTGATAGGGTTAATGACAGTCAAAAGTCTGCCCGTGTCACAATATCCCGACATCACACCTCCGACCGTAATGGTATCGGCCTCTTATCCAGGGGCCGACGCCGCAACCGTGGCTGAAGTTGTCGGCACTCCGATTGAAGAACAGATCAACGGAGTGGAAGGCATGATGTATATGAGTTCCAATTCAAGTGACGGCTCATACAGTCTGACCATAACATTTGAAAACGGTACGGACCTCGATGATGCCGCTGTAAAAGTGCAGAACCGCATCTCATTGGCTGAGGCAACTCTCCCCACTGCGGTAAAGGAACAAGGGATCTCCGTAATGGCCGAATCATCCAACATAATTCTCTTTATCGCTCTTGAGGGTGATGACCCGAAGCGCTACGACGCCTTATATCTCACAAATTATGCACAACTCAATATTATTGACGAGCTTTCGCGAATCGACGGAGTCGGAGGTGCCGGAGCGTTCGGAGCAGGAAAATACAGTATGCGCGTATGGCTTGATCCGGAGAAAATGAGAGTTCGCGGACTGACCCCGGCAGATGTCAGCGCCATGATCCAATCTCAGAACCTTGAGGTATCATCCGGCAGCGTGGGGACACCTCCCGCTCCAACCGGGGTCGAATTTGAATTCACACTTACATCCGACGGACAACTGCAGACAGCAGAACAATTCGGGAATATTATCCTTAGGACTGATTCCAACGGCTCCATGTTGCGTCTCAAAGATATAGCGTCAGTTGAACTTGGCAGTGAAAGCTATTCAACCGTCTCGCATGTTTCCGGCAAGCAGGCCGGTCTTATCGGTGTACAGCAACGTCCCGGAGCAAACGCACTTGAAGTCGCAACTAAAGTGAAGGCCAAAATGGATGAACTCTCGACGTATTTCCCAGAAGGAATTCACTATGAGGTCATAATGGACACCACTTCTTTCGTCAGCGCGTCAATTGATGAAGTAATTGTGACATTTGTGGAAACCACTCTGATCGTGATGCTTGTCATACTGATCTTCCTGCAAAGCTGGAGAGCGGTAATCATACCTATGATCGCCATTCCGGTCTCTCTCATCGGGACATTCGCGGTGATGAAAGTGCTCGGTTTCTCAATCAATACCCTGACTCTTTTCGGCCTTGTTCTGGCGATAGCCATCGTAGTCGATGACGCGATAGTTGTGGTGGAAGACTGCGCCCGTCTGGTCCAGCAAGGCAAACTGACACCACGGCAAAGTGCTGAAAAAGCCATGAAAGAACTCCAGGGACCGGTAGTCGGAGAAGTCCTTGTGCTCCTCTCCGTTTTCATCCCTACGGCTTTCATCAGCGGCATCACGGGAGAACTTTACAAACAATTCGCACTGACAATCGCTACCTCCGTGGCCTTTTCAGGCTTCAACGCCTTGACATTCACACCGGCAATGTGTGCTCTCTTCCTGCGCAAGAAAGAAGATCCGAACCCTCATTTCTTCCTATACAAATGGTTCAACAAAGGCTATGGCATCGTGGTAAAGAAATATAGCACGGCCATAGGTCATCTGCTCCAAAAACCGCTTGTTGCCATCGGTATATATATAATATTGTGTGGGTTTGCCTTTTGGGGATTTATAAAACTCCCGACAAGTTATATTCCACAGGAGGACATGGGCTATTTCATGACATCCGTTCAGCTTCCCACCGGCGCATCGCTTGACCGCACAGATAAGGTCGTGACTGAATTGGCAGACAAAATTAAAGATCTACCTGAGGTCAAGGATGTGATTTCGATTTCCGGCTCTTCCATGATGGGAGGAGGTTCCGGAGGAAATATGGGATCATTGTTTGTGGTGCTGAAACCTTGGAGCGAGCGCAAAGGGAAGAATCAGGATGTTAATGCCGTAATGGCGCGCGTCAGCGAAATCTCCGCTGCATATCAGGAACCGATCGTATTTTCCATCAATCCCCCTGCCATACCGGGTTTGGGTATGACGTCAGGAATGCAGATGCAGATACTTGACATCAATAATCTCGGCGCAGCTGCTTTGCAGAACGTACTGACTGCTATGCAAGAAGCCGCAAAGAAAGACGACCGGATTGCTCAGCTGACTACTCAGTTCCAGGCCGGTGTGCCTCAATATGCGATTAAAGTCGACCGAGATAAAGCAAAACTGCTTGGCCTGACAGTAGAGGATATCTACTCTACCCTTGCACAATTCATGGGTGGTAGCTATGTCAACGACTTTGTAAAGTTTGGCCGCACATATCAGGTGAATCTGAGCGCCGACGATGAATCACGTAGCCGAATCGGCAAACTCGGAAACCTGTCCGTGCGTAATTCAAACGGGGATATGGTTCCATTCGCCTCATTCATATCGATAGAACCGACAATCGGCCAGTCTACTGTCAGCCGCTACAATATGTACACGACAGCCTCCATCACAGGTACCCCTGCCAGCCATGTCTCCAGCAAGCAGACCATCACGGCAATGGAGGAGATTTTAGAGGAAGCCGTAGGCGACCGTTTCGCCTATGCCTGGACAGGCGAGGCATATCAGGAAACCCAGGCAGGGACAACCATTACATTCGTATTGCTGTTTGCAATAATAATAACAATTCTCGTGCTTGCTGCCCAATATGAAAGCTGGACCGATCCGATCGCTGTCGTCATTTCTATGCCTACCGCCATTCTCGGTACAGTCATAGGCTGTCTGTTCCTGTCACAGTCCATTTCGATCTACACTCAGATCGGTATAATCCTCCTGCTTGGACTTTCGGCCAAGAATGCGATACTTATCGTAGAATATGCCCGCGATTTCCATCAGAGCGGTCAGTCTGTACGGCAAGCAGCATCCGATGCCGGAGTAATCCGCTTCCGCCCGATCATGATGACGGCACTCGCCTTCGTATTCGGCGTGCTCCCGATGCTCTTTGCCACAGGAGCAGGCGCTAACTCACGAATAGCCTTAGGTACGGCGGTTGTTTTCGGTATGGCTGTAAATGCTATCGTCGGCACCTTGTTTGTCCCCGGTTTCTGGGAACTGTTAGAGAATTTCAGAGAAAAATATCTGTCAAAAATATTCGCCGCTTCCGACGAGACTGTCAACGGTCAGAAAAACACCGGTCAGAACAATTCTGCAAGCGGAGTTTAGCCGCGATTTTCGTTAACATTATTTAATTATTTTCCATTGCTGAAATAATTAGCTTATCTTTGTGGGTGAAAATGTATATCTAACCCTGCCGATGGCGTCGAAAACCCGCGAAAGACTCCTTGAGGTTGCCCACCAGCTTTTCGCCAGCAATGGTGTGGAACGGACAACGATGAATGATATTGCCACTGCTTCTGACAAGGGGCGGCGCACGATCTACACCTATTTTAAAAATAAGCGTGAGATCTACGAAGCCGTTATCGAGCGCGAGAGCGAGGCTATTGTCATGAAACTTCGCGACATTGTCAATTCCGCTCTTGAACCAGAGGAAAAACTACGGCGCTTTTTGAACGCGAGGTTCGATATTGTCGAAGAGACACTGAAAGCCTCATCCACTACAAGCCAGTTGCTCTCCTATATTACTCTTGACTATAAACGACTGGAGCGCATACGTGTGCTTGCTGTGGCTAAAGAGCAGGAACTCATCAAGCAGATGATCGACGAGGGTGTGGCTAAAGGAATTTTCGATCCGCGTCAGGCCAGACTTCTGCCTGAGGTATATCAGATGATATTTCAGGGAATAGACTATTGCCATCTGAGAGGCAGTTTCAACCAGCTGGGCATAACTCCGGCCGGTATAAGAGAGTCGGTCATCAATTTCGTAATCAATACGCTATTACTTAAATCAACTATTATATAGTAACCTAAAACGATTATTAGGAAAATGAAATTACTTGAAGGAAAAGTAGCTCTCATCACCGGCGCCGCCCGCGGCATCGGCAAGAGCATCGCTGTAAAATTCGCACAGGAAGGTGCCGACATCGCATTCACCGATCTCAACCGTGACGAAAACATGGAAGCAACTGAGAAAGAGCTTCAGGCTCTTGGCGTACGCGCCAAAGGTTATGCTTCAAACGCTGCCGATTTCGCGCAGACTGAAGAAGTTGTCGGAAAGATCAAAGAAGATTTCGGCCACATTGATATTCTTGTCAACAATGCCGGTATCACCAAAGACGGTCTGATGATGCGCATGAGCGAGGCACAGTGGGATGCTGTGATCGCAGTAAACCTCAAGAGCGCATTCAACTTCATACATGCAGTCCTCCCCATCATGATGCGTCAGCGTCAGGGTTCGATCATCAACATGGCGTCGGTCGTAGGCGTACACGGCAACGCAGGCCAGTCAAACTATGCAGCTTCCAAGGCCGGTCTTATCGCTCTCGCCAAGAGTATCGCTCAGGAAGTCGGCTCACGCGGCATCCGCGCCAACGCTATCGCTCCCGGCTTCATCGAAACCGCAATGACCGCAGCCCTCCCTGAGGATGTCCGCAAAGAGTGGGCTCTCAAAATTCCTCTGCGCCGCGCCGGTCAGGTTGAAGACATCGCCAATGTGGCAACATTCCTCGCATCCGACATGTCAAGCTACGTATCCGGCCAGGTTATCCAGGTCGACGGCGGCATGAACATGTAATAAACGATCAACGTTACACACATAAGGATATTTCAATCATACACCTGTGAGGAATATCCTTATGTGTACTTTTAAAATACGCTCTTAATCCCCAGTAATTGTAAATGCTGACATATAACACTCAACTAAAGCATCTGAAGTTGCCTGAATACGGGCGAAACATCCATCAGATGGTCGAACATTGTCTGACGATTGAAGATCGGGACGAACGCACCCGTTGCGCATATTCGATAATCAATTGTATGAGCAAACTGTTTCCGAAACTGCGTGAAGAAGAAAATTATCAGCAGAAACTCTGGGACCACCTTGCCATCATGAGCGATTTTAAACTCGACATCGACTATCCGACCGAAGTGGTCGATGCCTCCAATCTCAATACGGTTCCTGAAAAAATCCCCTATACCTCCGAACATATCCGTTACCGCCACTACGGCAAAGATGTCGAACGCCTCATAGCCGAGGCCGTAAAGATGGAACAGGGACCGGAACGGGACGAGCTTGTTCTTCTGATCGCCAACCACATGAAGAAATTGCTTTTAGCTGTGAATTCCGACGGTGTGGACGACGCCAAAATTTTCAAGGATCTTGCAGAATATTCCCACGGACAGATCTTGTTGTCGCCGGAAACAACAGTTCTTCATGAATTCAAGATCGTAGCACCCCCAAGCGGTAAAAAGAAAAAGAAAAGATAATCGGATTCATTGCCCAAAGCTCTTGGTCCGCATAAACAAAACATAATCCACCAAAAGAGTCATTTCTCGTGATCAAACTGTCGGAAATAGCAGAAATCGGCCGGTTCAACAAGCCTCACGGTATCAAGGGGGAGATTTCAGTCTCAGTCGACGGCAATATCGACCTGGAAGATGTCAAATGTATCATAGTCCGGATCGACGGAATCTTTGTACCTTTCTTTCTCAAGTCGGTAAGACCTAAAACCGCCGACACATCCCTGATAACCATTGAAGGAATCGACTCCGAAGAAAAAGCCCAGGAACTGACCAACCGTGACATATATATCCTTCGCAGCGATCTTCCGGAAGAGGAGACTGACGAAGACGGGCTTTATGCCTCCGATCTGATCGGATATGAGATCAACGACGTTACAAGTGGTGAAATCGGTGTGATCGAAGACATCAACGATTCGACCCAAAACATACTTTTTATAGTCAGAACGCCCGAAGGCAAAGAACTCTACATCCCCGTCGTGGAAGAATTTATCTTGTCTGTCGATCCTGACAATGAAACTGTCAGAACAGATATACCGATCGAAATACTGACCCTTAACGATTGATCGCAAATGAAAGAATTTGAAGAAAAAGATGCCATAAAGTTAATGAGAGCGGCGCTGGCTCCTGAGTCAGCTGACCTCTATGATGACGATGAAATCCTCAATGTCATTGACATCATCTGGGATTGGTATGACGACAACGGTCTCCTTGACATTGACACCGAAGCCGACGATGAAGAAGTGAATACAGACTCACTGATCAAACACGTCCGCAAAATGCTCGCAAAAGATTCCGACTCACCTGTCAAGCCCGAAGATGTCGAGCCTTTGGTTATGGCCGAACTCCGTTACGAACAGTCTTTGGAAGATTTTGAAGGCTGACACCCCCTCTCTTCTTAAAAAACCGCACTCTATATTCTCATCGATTATGAAAAATTTCATTTCTATACTTGTTTCGGTTCTGACGGTCTTGATTCCGTCATGGGCTTCGGGCAAGGACAACGGTTCCGACCCGTATAAGGATTATGACGAAACCCGTTTCATGGATATGAGTCTGGATGAGAATATTCTGACACCAGCTGTCGGGAAGAACGAACATGGAGCGATCAAAGCTTATATGACACGCCTTGCCCAAGATCTGGCAAAGAGAAATTATATTGTCGACATGACAAGAAATGACGAAGTTATAATTGTCACCGTCCCTTCCGACGATATATTCCTTCCGAACGACACGTTGCTTTCGCCGAACGCTCCCGGCCGTCTGTCACCGCTGTTGAAAGCTTTTTCCGATCCGTTTATGATGAAAATGGTCTATGCCGTGCATACCGATAACACCGGTTCCGCTCCATACAATATGCGCTTGTCTCATGAACGGAACAATTCCATTTATGACTGGATGCTCGACAATATCAATGAAGATCTCATCGTTATCCCCTATGAAATGGGTGATACAGATCCGGTGGCTGCCAATGACACCCGCGAAGGGCGTCGGGAAAACCGGCGCCTTGAGATTTTCTTCATACCCGGACCGAAGATGATCACACTCGCACGGAAAGGGCAACTTACAAAATAGCACCGACAACTCTAATATAATCGCAATATTATCACAGAAACATTATATCAACAATGGCAAAAGAACTTAAGGATCTGACCAAGCGTAGCGACAACTACTCTCAGTGGTACAACGAACTCGTGGTCAAAGCCGATCTCGCAGAGCAGTCTGCGGTGAGAGGCTGCATGGTAATCAAGCCTTACGGCTATGCAATCTGGGAAAAAATGCAACACGAACTTGACCGCATGTTTAAGGAAACAGGTGTACAAAACGCATATTTCCCGCTTCTTATCCCGAAATCATTCCTCTGCCGTGAAGCCGAGCATGTCGAAGGATTTGCCAAAGAATGTGCTGTCGTAACCCATTATCGTCTGAAAAACGATCCCAACGGCAATGGCGTTGTCGTAGATCCGGACGCTCGTCTCGAAGAAGAACTGATTGTACGTCCTACCTCCGAAACAATCATTTGGGGCACATACAAGAACTGGATTCACAGTTATCGCGATCTCCCCGTGCTGTGCAACCAGTGGGCCAATGTGATGCGTTGGGAAATGCGTACACGTATGTTCCTCCGCACAGCCGAATTCCTCTGGCAGGAAGGTCACTGCGCACATGCAACCGCCGAAGAGTCGGAAAACCGCACTGTGCAGATGATCAACATCTATGCCAAGTTTGCCCGCGATTATATGGCAATGCCGGTTATTATCGGTGTCAAGACAGCCAACGAACGCTTCGCCGGTGCCCTGAACACCTACACCATTGAAGCGATGATGCAGGACGGCAAGGCACTCCAGGCGGGCACAAGCCACAATCTCGGCCAGAATTTTGCAAAAGCCTTTGATGTGACATTTGTCAACAAAGACAACAAGCCTGAATATGTGTGGGCAAACTCCTGGGGTGTCTCGACCCGTCTGATGGGTGCGCTTATCATGACCCACTCTGATGACAACGGTCTCGTGCTTCCTCCGCACCTCGCACCGATTCAGGTCGTAATCGTGCCTATCTATAAAAACAGCGAACAGCTTGCCGAAATCTCGGCCAAAGTTGATCCGATCGTCAATGAACTCCGCGCCCTCGGTCTCAGTGTCAAATATGATGATTCCGAGAACAAACGTCCAGGCTTCAAGTTTGCAGACTATGAACTCAAAGGTGTGCCTGTACGTCTTGCCATTGGTGCGCGCGACATCGAAAACGGCACAGTCGAGATTATGCGCCGCGACACACTTGAGAAACATGTCGCTCCTCTTGAAGGCATTGCCGCTCACGTTAAAGATTTACTTGAAGAAATCCAGGCAAATATTTATCAGAAAGCTCTTGACCTTCGCGAAGCGAATACACGGACCGTAAATTCGTATGAAGAATTCAAGGAAGAGATCGAAAAAGGCGGCTTCATTCTTGCTCACTGGGATGGTACCACAGAAACAGAAGAGCGCATCAAAGAAGAGACAAAGGCAACTATCCGGTGCATTCCTCTTGACGGCGACCAGACACCCGGTGTCTGCATGGTGACCGGCAAACCTTCGGCCCGCAGAGTACTTTTTGCCCGAAACTATTGATCTGACCGTCATAAGATCCACGGTAACATTACTCATCTCCCCTCTCTTCATTATAACTTTCCATAAATCTATGGCAAACCTTAAAACCATCGCTATTGTCGTGCCCTGTTTCAACGAAGAAGCAGTGTTGCCGTCTACTGTGCCCACGCTGCTCTCTGTGTTGGACAGTATGGTTGATTTGACGATGGTCTCGCCGGAAAGTTACATACTATGCTGCGATGACGGAAGCAAAGATGCTACCTGGAAAATAATTTCTGAATTTCATCTCGCCGACCGCAGGGTGAAAGGAATTTCCTTAGCTCACAACCGCGGACATCAGTATGCCCTTTTGGCTGGCCTGATGACTGTGAAAGGCAGATGTGACGCAGCCATATCAATTGATGCAGATCTTCAAGACGATCCAAATGCCATAGCTGAAATGGTCCGAAGCTTTCTCTCCGGTAATGAAATTGTGTTCGGAGTTAGAAATGACCGCACTTCCGACTCATGGTTCAAAAGGTCCACCGCCCACGCCTTTTATACCCTCCAACGTCAGATGGGTATAGAAACAGTATATGATCATGCCGATTTCAGGCTGATGAGCCGCCGTGCGCTCGAACTCTTGAGCGAATACGGTGAATCCAATCTGTTTCTTCGCGGCATTATTCCTCAGTTGGGGCTCAAAAGCGACATCGTCACCTATACACGCAATCCCCGTACAGCCGGTGAATCTAAATACCCGCTTGCCCGAATGCTGTCATTCTCGATTGACGGCATCACATCCTTTTCTGCCAAACCGATGAGATGGGTTTTCTTCATCGGGCTGGCCTTTTTGGCGATTGATATACTTGTCGGACTCTATGTGGGCATCTCGATTCTCTATTCCGATCATCTTGAGGCCGGATGGGCGTCAATTCTACTCTCTATATGGTTTTTAGGCAGCCTGATACTGATGGCAATCGGTCTGATCGGAGAATATATCGGTAAAATTTTCATTGAAGTTAAACAACGTCCGCGATATGCCATTCGCGACATTTTATTTGATTGATACGTGGATAACAAACAATTCATTTCGCGCCTCGGTAAGCGACTCAACAGGGAAAACGCCGAAGTGTCTACGCTTGTCGAAGGCCTTTGCAAAGTTTTCAGAGAGTGTGGATCAGAGCTTGATTCAATTGCAATTCCCGGATTCGGAACATTCAAGTCTGTAAAAACGGATGAGGTTATTGTGTTTGACGAGACCATAGGCAAACGCACCCTCCTTCCCCCTGCCATCAGAATGGAATTCGCTCCAAGCATTGTCTTGCGCAAAAAAATGACTAAACAATGAATCAGAAAATACCATTTCATCAACTGTCGTCGCGTATTGCGGCTGCGACAGGCATCAGCGAGGATAGCGCTGAAATTTTCGTGAAAAATTTCTTTGGCATTCTTTCTGATGAACTGATCAAAGGTGAAACTGTCCGTATAAAAGGTCTTGGCGAATTTTCGCTCTATGACGATGGCGAAGGCGAAGAAAAAAGCGTAAAGTTCACAGCTGACAAAGATCTCGCAGAAACGCTTAATGCTCCGTTTGCCATGTTCGAGCCTGTCATTCTCAATGATGAAGTCACTGACTCCATGCTTGCTGTCGATGAAGAAGAGCCGGAAAACGTTGAACCGCAGGCCTCGGAAATTATCACTTCAGGCCACGAAGAGTCAGTTACGCCGGCAGAACAGATACCTGAGACACCTGTTACCGAAAATTACGGGACCAACGAGCAAACGGAAGAGGAGGAAACTCCGACACCCGTCATAGCTGACGAGTGTGCGTCAAATGCTCCCGCAGAAACCGGGAATACACCGGAAACGAAAGAGGAAACGCCTGTTGTTGAGGATTCGGCACCGTCTGTCGAAAAAACGGAAGAGCCAGAGTCTCAAAACGAGACACCCGTTTCTATCATAGAACCTCTCGAAGAAGAACCGGAAGTATATGTAACTTCAGAGACCAAACAGCCTTCTGAAGGCAATTTTTGGATCGGACTCATCATCGGTCTTATCATTGGCCTCGCCATCGGAGCATGTGGCGTCTATCTCGCTATCGACCGACTTTTCCCCGGCGGTCGGGCACAGACCGAAGCAGTCGCGGCAGAAGCGCCCCTCTCTCAGGAGGAAGAAACCGAAGCGGAAACAGCACAGCCGGCAGACTCTGCGGCGATCAATGAGACAGCCGGTACAGAGCCGACTGCCGCACCCGAACCGACCCCGGAAGTCACCGCCGCTGTGGCAGAAACATCAGCTCCTAAAATCCGTAAAGACACTGTCCGAAGAGGCTATCTCATCCATGATATGGCAAAAAAATTCTTCGGCAGCAAAGATTATTGGGTCTATATCTATGAGGAAAACAAGTCGAAGATAGGCAATCCGAACAACATGCAGCCAGGAGTTGTCCTGACCATTCCGCAGCCTGAAAAATACGGCATTGTCCCCGGTGACGCCGAAAGTCTGAAAAAGGCGCGTCAGAAAGCCGGCGAAATACTTGCTAAATATCCCCGCTGACATTCTGCAACCGCATATTTGAAACATCCGACATCGCCAGCCGCCACACTGGCGATGTTGTCATTGTTAAAGGAAAAATATATAAAATTAACACACTTTTCTCGCCTACTAATTGTTGTTATTTATAATTTTGTAGACAATTTATCCGATATCAGGATTAAAATATATTTAAATATACAACTTAGAACCCTCACTACTCAGACTATGAGCGAATCGGTTAATATTCGAGAACTTAATGATCTTGTTGCCGGCAAGAAAGATTTTATCAACCTTGTAACACGAGGAATGGATCAGACCATCGTGGGGCAAAAGCATCTCATTGATTCACTTCTGATCGCACTTCTGTCAAACGGGCATGTCCTTCTTGAAGGCGTCCCCGGTCTTGCAAAAACTTTGGCCATCAAAACTTTGGCTCAGATTATTGATGCTAAATACAGCCGAATTCAGTTTACCCCGGACTTGCTTCCTGCCGACGTAATCGGCACCATGATTTACAGTGTGCAGAAAGAGCAGTTCCAGATTAAACGCGGTCCGATTTTCGCGAATTTCGTCCTCGCCGACGAAATCAACCGTGCTCCGGCCAAGGTCCAGAGCGCGCTTCTTGAAGCCATGCAGGAACGGCAGGTCACTATCGGCGAACGCACATTCGCCCTCGACGAACCTTTCCTTGTCATGGCAACGCAGAACCCCATCGAGCAGGAAGGCACCTACCCTCTGCCTGAGGCGCAGGTTGACCGTTTTCTTCTCAAAGTCATCATCGGCTATCCATCCAAGGAAGAAGAGAAGCAGATTATCCGCCAGAACATCAGCGGAGTGAAAACCGAAGTTCGCCCGCTTCTTCGGCCGGAAGAAATCATCGAGGTTCAGAAACTTGTCTCCAAGATCTATCTTGACGAAAAGATCGAACGCTACATCGTTGACATCGTATTCGCCACACGTAACCCCGGCGACTATGATCTCAAAGACCTCGCCGGCATGATCAGCTTCGGTGCATCACCGCGAGCCTCGATCGGTCTGGCCAAAGCTGCAAGAGCCTATGCTTTCCTGCGCGGCCGCGGATATGTCATTCCTGAAGACGTGCGTGCCGTGTGCCATGACGTCCTCCGTCACCGTATCGGTCTGACTTACGAAGCCGAAGCCAATAACATCACTACGGATCAGGTTATATCCGAAATTCTTGACAAGGTCGAAGTGCCCTGATGACATTCAACAATCCTCTTCTTTTCTAATGTTTTCTACATGGAAGCAAACGAACTACTCAGAAAAGTCAGAAAAATCGACATAAAAACCCGGGGGCTCTCCCAAAATATCTTTGCGGGAGAATACCACACGGCTTTTAAGGGAAGAGGTATGACCTTTTCTGAAGTGAGGGAATACCAATATGGCGATGATGTCCGTGACATTGACTGGAATGTGACGGCACGACACAATCACCCTTATGTCAAAGTTTACGAAGAGGAACGCGAACTGACAGTCATGCTCTTGGTTGACGTATCGCGAAGTCGTCTGTTCGGTGCAGTCGGAGAGGAAAAGAGAGAGATGATCGCTGAGATCGCAGCTACCCTCGCCTATTCCGCTATCACGAACAATGATAAGATCGGCGTGATATTCTTTTCTGACAAGATCGAGAAATTCATTCCTCCGAAGAAAGGCAAGAAGCATATCCTGCTGATCATCCGCGAACTGTTGGATTTCACGCCTGAAAATCACGGGACGGACATATCTGTGGTTCTGCGTTACTTCACGGATGCCTTGAAAAAGCGTTGTACTACTTTCCTGATTTCCGACTTCATCGACTCACACGACTTCACCCGTCAGTTGCAGATCGCATGTAACCGTCATGATGTAATCGCCATTCAGGTCTATGACAAACGTGACACCGTGCTCCCAGATGTCGGACTCATGCACATGACCGATCTTGAGTCCGGTGCCTCACGCTGGATAAATACATCTTCCAAACGCACCCGTCAGGCTTACAGCAAGTGGTGGTACGAACGTCAGCAGTCTATGAGCGAGACTTTTAGCAAATGTAGGGTTGATCACACATCAATTGCAACCGACGAAGATTTCGCGCATTCCCTGATGGCCTTGTTCAAAAACCGTGGTGTCCGCTGATAAGATGCGCATCATATCTCCCAACCTATCCTCTCAAAATGATTGCTTAACATGATCCTTTTCCGACATATACGTTCTGTCTTACTGACTCTTTCACTTGTCATATCTGTGTCAGCGATCGCCGGAGTATCCAGTCTGAAAGTCAGTCTTGATTCGGCTTTCCTGCTGATGGGACGCACCACCCCCCTTCACATCGAACTGATCACTGACGACAATGCTGACGGACAATTGATCATCCCGAAAGATTCCCTCTGCGATAAAGTCGAAATCCTGAAGTATCTGACCGCCGACACCACAGGTATTGGGAGTGGTCGCCGGGAGATCAAGCAGGACCTTCTTCTTCAGTCTTTTGACTCCGGAGTCTATCGGCTCAAACCGATCCTCTATGTTGAGAACGGAGAAACCATCTCATCAAACCGATTGGTTCTGAAAGTTTTTCCTGTCGATACAGACTCTTTGGAAACGATCCATGATTATGCCGATGTGGCAGATGTCGACCGCCATTTCATAGACTATCTTCCCGATTTCATCGTTGACTATGGTCTTTGGATTCTCGCGGTCATACTTGTTCTTGGCATCGGAGGTTTCGTATTCTATATGATGAAGAAAAAGAAAAATCCCTTTGCAGTGGCCGCGCCCAAACCTGTGCCGCCATATGAAAAGGCCATCGAAGAACTTTCGCGTCTTCGTGGTGAGAAACTCTGCGAACAGGGCAAAGAGAAGGAATTCTATACACGTCTTACCGATATTCTTCGCATCTATCTCAACGGACGTTTCAGCATCAACGCAATGGAAATGACCTCCACTCAGATCCGTCGCGTACTTCAATCCAACGAAGAGACCCGTCTGTCAAAAGAAAATATGGAACGTGTGCTTGAGACCGCAGACTTCGTAAAGTTTGCAAAAGTACGTCCCTTGCCTGATGACAATGTCAAGGCTTTCAATTCGGCCATGCAGTTCGTAGAAGATACCAAACCGCGCCCGGTCGTAGCCGAAACTCCCGATCAGGTGGAAAAGACAAACGAAGAACCTACTAAAAAAACAGAATAAGCTATGCTATTGGCACATCCTGAATATCTATGGCTGTTTTTGCTCTTCATACCACTGATTGTCTGGTATGTGATAAAGCAGCGTAGCCTCCATGCTTTCATGGAGGTCTCGACGGTGTCAGCATTTGACCGCATAGGACGGTCGAAACTTGCCGCCATGCGCCACCTACTGTTTGTGTTGCAGCTCGGAGCCATCGGATGCGTGATAGTGGTTCTCTCCCGCCCTCAGACACGCGACTCATGGAACACGTCAAGCGTCGAGGGCACCGACATCGTGCTTGCTATGGACATCTCGACCAGTATGCTTGCCCGCGACTTCAAACCGGATCGTTTTGAAGCAGCTAAAGAAGTCGCATCGAAATTTGTGGCCGGAAGAGAGGGCGACAACATCGGTGTAGTAATTTTTGCTGCCGAAAGTTTTACAGCGCTGCCTATGACAACAGACCGGTCTATGATCGCAAATTATATCAGCGACATCAAGATGGGTATGTTGCAGGACGGCACTGCTATCGGCGACGGCCTCGCAACATCAATCAATCGCATCAAGGAAGGTAAAGCCAAGTCAAAGAGTATTATCCTGCTGACCGACGGTTCAAACAATACCGGCAACGTAGCACCGCTGACAGCCGCCGAAATCGCCAAGCAGTTGGGCATCAAGGTCTATACTATCGGCATCGGCACCAACGGCACAGCGCCCTATCCGCAGGAAAACATGTTCGGACGCATCGAATATGTCAATCTACCCGTAGTGATCGACGAAGCCACTCTGCGAAGCATTGCCGAAACAACCGGAGGCAAATATTTCCGTGCGACGGGCAACAACGTTCTCAAGGAAATATTCGCCGAGATCGACCAGCTGGAAAAAACGAAAATGGATCTGAGGAACTTTACAAGCACTGAAGACGATTATCTGCCTTGGGCAATAGCGGCCCTGAGCCTTTTCGGTCTGGCTGTGTTATTAAGATACACCGTGTTCAGCACAATCCCATAAACACATATTGGACACATGATTTCGTTCGCATATCCACATCTACTATATCTCTTACTGCTGCTTCCGTTAGTGGCAGGAATTTTCTTATGGAGCCGCCTGAGCCGCAAACGGAAACTCGACCGCTATGGCAAGCCGGAAGTGATCGCTCATCTCATGCCGGATGTTTCAAAATACATGCCTTGGGTCAAAATCAGCCTTGCATTGCTTATCATCGCCGTTCTGGTGATAATGATTTCCCGTCCGCGGGCAACGGGAGGCCGTGATGCCGATGCGACGGAATCAACTTCGTCACGCGGCATAGAAGTTATGGTATGTCTCGACGTCTCCAACTCAATGCTTGCATCCACTACCGACGATGATCACGGCATCAGTCGTCTCCAGCGGGCAAAACATATTCTTGAAAAGCTGATTGACAAGATGTCAAACGACAAAGTCGGCCTTATCGTGTTTGCCGGTGATGCCTATACCCAGTTGCCTATAACGTCCGATTATATTTCCGCAAAGATGTTTCTCAACGGTATCACACCGGATATCGTCCCCACTCAGGGCACTGCGATCGGGACCGCTCTTGAAATGGCAATGAATTCCTTTACCCCCAACGAAGACATAGGCAAAGCTATCATCGTAATAACCGACGGTGAAAATTTTGAAGACAATGCTGTTGATGCCGCCAAGCGAGCTGCTGACGCTGGAATTCAGGTAGATGTAATCGGACTTGGCACATCCAAAGGCGCCCGGATTCCACTTGGGAACGGACATTACATGATCAACCCCATGACTGGTGAAGAGGTGGTAACACGCCACGACGAAGCAACCGCTTCTCAAATCGCAGCTGCCGGCAAAGGCATCTATGTAAACGGAGCATCGAATTCGGCCATTTCATCCGTAGATACAAAAATGGATGAACTGGAACAGGGCGAGTTTGAACGCAAATCGTTCTCTCCGCAAAGCGAACAATTCCCTATTGTAGCGGCTATTGCCCTTATCTTGCTCCTGATTGACTCGATCACAGTTACCCGCAAGATATCCTGGCTCAAAAAATATCGTTTCTTCACAAAAGAGGAAGGAGGAAACAAATGAAACGATTAGTATTGATAACACTGCTCATATCAGCTGTCACTCCTGTGTTTGCCCAGTCAGGTTCGACACGAAATGAGCGCAACTATATAGTGGAGGGCAACAAGCTCTACCATGAAGAGCGTTATGCCGACGCCGAAGTAGCTTATCGCAAGGCTCTTCAGGAAAACGCCATGAATGAGATCGCACAGTTCAATCTTGCAGCTGCCCTCTTACGTCAGGGATCTGCTTCAGGAGAGACTCAAAAAGAAGCGACAACAATTCTCCAGAATCTCACACGCGACGCAGAGAATATTTCGATCGCGGAAAAGGCATTTTACAACTTGGGAAATATTGCTTTCAATTCACAGGACTATGCCCGCAGTATAGACCTTTATAAGAACGCCCTCCGTAAAAATCCCGATAATGATCAGGCGCGTGAAAACCTGCGTCTCGCCCAGAAGCGTCTGCAGGAGCAGCAAAACAATCAGAATCAGGATCAAAACAAAGACCAGAACAAGGATCAGGACAAAAAAGATCAGGATAAAGACAAGCAGCAGAACCAGGATAAAAACAAGAACCAGGATCAGAACAAAGATCAGGATAAAAAAGACCAGCAGCAACAACAGCAGCAGGATCAGAACAAACAGAATCAGCCGCAACAGCAGCAGGGAGGCGGCATAAGCCAGCAAAACGCCGAGAAGATTCTTAAGGCTATGGAAAATGAGGAAAACGCCACTCGCGCCCGTATCAATGCCGAGAAGAAAAAGAACGGAGCTCCCTCACGCCGTCCTGTCACCAATCCCTGGTAATTAAAATTCAGATTTAGAAATGAAGCGCTTTTCACTATTTATACTGTTGGGAATCTTACTGATCTGCCAGAATATGTTCGCGCAGGTCAATTTTACCGTCCAGCCTCCGACGAGAGTCTTTGAGGGAGATCGTTTCCCGATCACCTTCAAGCTCACTAATGCCGAAGGTTCTGATCTCAATGTTTCGCAGATCAATGGGTGTACACTTCTTTACGGCCCGTCGACTTCACAGCGCCAGAGCTATCAGGTGGTCAACGGCCGTGCCACGTCGTCATCATCTGTCGAATACACCTATTATTATAAAGCCGGAAAAGCCGGGCAATATACAATCCCGGCAGCCTCGGTAATCGCCGACGGCAAGCGTTACACAACCAAACCGGTCAATTTCACGATTCATGAAAGCGCTGACCGCAACACTCCTGCCTCACAGCGTCCGGTCGACGTGGACGATGTAGACACTCAGGCTGCCGGTCGCCGAGTCAACAGCGACGATGTCTTTGTCCGTATCATTCTATCAAAATCCTCGGCTTATGAACAGGAAGCGATAGGCTGTACCATCAAGCTATACACCAAATACAGCATCTCTTCTTTCATGCCGACCAAGCAGCCTTCGTTTGACGGCTGTCTTATTCAGGAACTCGACGTCCAGCCGTCGCTCAACGAGATGGAAACATACAACGGTCAGAATTATATGACGGCTGTCCTCAAACGCTGCATCATTTTCCCTCAGAAGAGCGGCAAACTGACAATCAATTCAGGCAACTATGATATATCTGTAGTCCAGTACGACAATGTCAACATGGGCATGTTCCAGGTACGTCAGCCGCGCGAAGCCAAGATCAAGGTCAGCTCCAACACCGGAACCCTGAACATTCTGCCGCTCCCCCAGCCTCAGCCCGATGGATTCACCGGAGCTGTCGGTACATTCACAATAGACAGCCGTCTGGTGGGAAATTCTTTCCGCACGAATGATCCGGCGACACTTATCTACACCATCAAGGGTACCGGCAATATCAAATATGTCAAGGAACCTGTCATCGACTTCCCTTCCGAGTTTGAGCAGTACACACCGAAGAGCGACATCCAGGCCGAAGTCAACGGCAATGACGTCTCCGGCTCCATGACTATCGAATATACATTCGTGCCACAGAGCGTCGGCGATTTTTCAATCGGCAGCGACAAGTTCGTGTATTTCAATCCTCAGAGCAAACAATATGTGACCCTGACCACTCCGGCCTATTCCATCAAAGTGGCGAAAGGTGTCTCGGCGCCGGCAACAACCGAACAGAAAGATGTCGAAAACAAAAATTCCGACATCCGTCATATCCATCTCGGAGACAAACATCCCAGTCAGATCCACACTCTTGTAGTGACCAAGAGCTGGTATTGGTTCATGTATCTCGGCTTCTTTGCTCTGACTCTGGGACTTGTTATCGTCAACCGCCGTCAGGCAAGACTTTCGGCTGACGTCATCGGACGCCGCACAGCCAAAGCCAGCAAGGTGGCCGGAAAGAGACTTAAAGCCGCCGAGTCATTCATGAAAGCCGGAAACAGCGAGAAATTCTATGAAGAGATGCTCCGCGCTCTCTGGGGCTATCTTTCCGACAAACTTTCGATGCCTGTATCGCAGCTCTCGCGTGAAAACATCTCTTCAACACTTGCGTCCAAAGGCTATTCTGAAGAGAGTACAGCCGGACTCGTCGAGGTACTTGACGAATGTGAAATGGCCCGCTATACACCGGACAGCTCAAATCAGATGGACAATGTCTATGAGAAAGGTGTAAAAGTCATTAATAATCTTGAAAATTGCAAACGATGAGAAAAATATTATTCCTGATGGCGGCCCTCTGTCTCTGCTCTGTTGCATCCGCTCAGACCTCCGACATTTTGCAACAGGCTGATTCCGCTTATACAGCTGACAATTTTCAGGAAGCTGCGGCTGCCTACCAGCATGTCATAAATACAGAAGGTACATCGGCTGAGATATTATATAATTTGGGCAACTGCTACTACCGCATGGGAGAGTTTGGCAAAGCGATCCTTTCATACGAACGCGCCCTCCGACTGGACCCCACATCCGAGGATGCGCGCAACAATCTGGAGTTCGTCAACAGCAAAATAGCCGACCGTCCCGGTGAACGCGGGTCCTTCCTCGGAAATGCTCTCGATGCCCTCTCTTGCTCGGCCAAGTCCAACACATGGGCATGGCTCGCTTTTGCCTGTTTTATTCTCACACTCGTCGGAGCAGGCGCCTATATATTCTCCAATATAATAGTCGTGAGAAAAACCGGATTTTTCGGGGGTATTGTAACTCTGATCGCCTGCGGTTGCTTTATCTTCCTTTCTTTCCGTTCGGCATCGCTTGCTTTGGCTGATGATGTGGCAATCGTTACTGCTCCGTCGACGATCCTCAGCACATCTCCCCGCATCCCCAAAGACCGCAATCAGGAAGCCATGCTCCTCCATGAAGGAACACGTGTGCAGATTCTCGATTCCGTCCGCTCGACCACTGATTCGATAAACGCTCTTTGGTATGACGTTCAAGTCGACAATGCCCACAGGGCCTGGATCAATGCCGCCGCAGTTGAGAAAATTTAACTTATTTCTTGAAATACATTAAGTTAAATCAATTCGTAAAAGTTCAATACAAAAAGGTGTTTTTAAACATATATTTTTTTTGATATTTTATTTGTCTGATTAGAAATTAAAACTTAATTTAGTGACGTGGAATCATAGAAACCACATCCGAGAACCCAATTAAATTAAGTACTAACCCCTCAAACACCTATAAGTATCATGACTAAAACTATCTCGTTCAACGACCTCCGCCGCATCAAAGACAGTTTGCCTGATGGTTCAATCCGTCAGATCGCTGACAAACTGAATGTCACTCCGCAGACCATAAGAAATTACTTTGGCGGCACAAATTACGAGTTCGGCAAAAATTGCGGCGTTCATATCGAGCCGGGGCCCAATGGCGGCATAGTAGTCCTTGACGATACTACCATCTACGATATGGCATTGGAAATTATCCAAAGTCAGAATAAAGAAGACTAAGTATATCTATAAGTAGCATAAAAACATTATCGAAAGGACAAAAAGTCAATTCTATCAAAGGCTTTTTGTCCTTTCATTTGTTTTTACAGCAGACATCACCACCTTTATTTATATTTATTATAATCTCAATTTAAAACCGTAATCTTTATGCAGGAGGATCGTCTGATAACTATTGCTATACACACCTATGAGAAAGCCCACGAACTCAAGAATATACTTGAATGCGAAGGCGTGAAGGTCACACTCCAGAATGTCAATCTATCGACTCCGGTAATTTCGTCCGGCATACGCGTCCGCATCATGGAAAGTGATCTTCCATTGGCTCTCAGAGTCATTGAGAACATCGAAATTTTTGCTCCCTCAGCCCTCAAAATATGTGCCGACGGTTGTGCCGAAATCCTTGTCCCGATCGACTTTTCAAACTCCTCCCGTCAGGCCTGCCTCATAGCATTCGGTCTCGCCGCAGCTCACAAAGCTAAAATCAAACTGCTGCACACTTATGTAGATCCGATGCTCACAAACAGCGCCGCACTTCAACTTTCCGACACAATGACATTCGACTCCTCTACCGACGCCGTCATAGACATGCAGGAAGACAAAGAGTTGAATAAGATCAGCAACCGTCAGATGAAAGAATTTGAGACCATGCTGCGCGAAAAGATAAAGGACGGTATAATACCTCCGGTTGTTTTCTCGTCGGAAGTATCCGAAGGACTACCTGAAGAAGTCATCAATGATTATGCCTCCACACACCATCCGCTTCTCATCGTAATGGGGACTCGCGGAGCCGACAAACAGTCGCGCGACATGCTGGGAAGCGTAACCGCGGAAGTACTTGATTCCTGCCGGTCCAGCATATTCACGGTGCCCGAAGCACTGCGGTTCAAATCAGCGGCTGATATAAGGGAAGTTGTCTATTTCGCATCCTCGCGCCAGCAGGACATTCTGGCACTTGACGCACTCTACCGCCTGTTTCCGGATCAGTCGCTATCTGTCACGCTGACATCTGTACCATCCAAGAAAAAGACGGCTCAAGAGAGTGATGCGCTGAACAATCTTAAAGAGTATTGCATTAAAAACTATCCGGCCTATACATTCAAATCCCTACGGCTCTCGCAATCCAATGAAATCGAGGAATTCAACGTTCTCGACAAGGAAAACAATATTGAGCTTATAGTTGTCCCCACCCCCCATAAAAATATATTTGCCCGGCTTTTTAACCCGACTCTGGCTCATAAACTACTGTTTCATTCCGATATTCCGATGCTTTCAATTCCGGTGTGAATTTAGCGCCAGCTGATATGGCTTGCTAAAATCGGCATTAACCTTTTCATGAATCCGGATCTGGCGCAAAAAGGATTGATATGACTCGGTGGTTCGATAAATTTTTCGTACTTTTGTCAAAATTTTAGTCCAACAAGTTATACATCACGTTTGTTAAACTATCATCTTACGAGAAATTATGAGTGACCAGCGCTATAATCTCCGCGGTGTATCAGCCTCCAAAGAGGATGTGCACAACGCGATCAAAAATGTCGACAAAGGTATTTTCCCTCACGCATTCTGTAAGATCATCCCTGATATTTTAGGCGGTGATCCGGCGTGGTGTAACATAATGCACGCTGACGGAGCAGGGACCAAATCATCGCTGGCCTACGCCTATTGGCGCGAAACCGGCGATCTATCGGTGTGGAAAGGCATAGCGCAGGATGCTCTCGTGATGAACATCGACGATCTGCTCTGCGTGGGCGCCACTGACAATATACTTGTGTCTTCGACTATCGGCAGAAACAAGAATCTGATACCCGGCGACGTAATCTCTGCGATCATCAACGGAACCGAGGAACTTTTGGCCACTCTACGCGAAATGGGAGTCGGAATCTATTCCACAGGCGGAGAGACCGCTGATGTCGGCGATCTTGTCCGTACCATTATTGTAGATTCGACGGTTACTTGCCGTATGCGCCGTGCCGATGTCATCGACAACGCTAATATCAAAGCCGGTGATGTCATCGTCGGCCTGGCTTCTTTCGGACAGGCTAAATACGAAAGCCGCTACAACGGCGGTATGGGCAGCAACGGACTCACCTCGGCTCGCCACGACGTATTTGCGAAATATCTCGCTGAAAAATATCCTGAGACTTTTGATGCCGCAGTACCCGAAGATCTCGTATATTCCGGCTCGAAGAAACTCACCGATCCGGTTGAAGGCACACCTCTGACCGCCGGAGAATTGGTACTCTCACCCACACGCACCTATGCTCCGGTGATCAAAAAGCTTCTTGCAGAAATGCGTCCGGAGATTGACGGTATGGTTCACTGTACCGGAGGTGCCCAGACCAAAGTGCTGCATTTTGTCGAGAACAAACATGTCATCAAAGACAATATGTTCCCGATTCCTCCCCTCTTCGATCTTATTCAGAAAGAAAGCGGCACTCCTTGGAGCGAAATGTATAAGGTATTCAATATGGGCCATCGTATGGAAATATATGTACGCCCCGAAGCCGCCGAAAAAGTCATGGCCATCGCTGGAGAATTCGGAATTGAATCACGCATCATCGGTCGTGTTGAAGACGCTCCCGCCAATAAGCTTACAATCATCACGGAAGCCGGGACCTTTGAATATTAATTCAGGTCCCGGCCATCCGGCCTGCCATTCATTGAAGACTATGCGCAAATATAATAACTGACACAAACTTTCAACTGACGCATATCTTATGAAGAATGGTTTCAAAATACCGACGATAACTCTGCTGACAGTCTGCCTCGCGATGCTTTACAGTTGCGGATGGAACAGGATGTCAGGCCACGAAGACACGGCAGCGGAAGCGCATAAGTTTCCAGATACACTGAGGGTCGTGACTCTATATAGCCCCGAAGCCTATTTTATCTATAAAGGGCAGGAAATGGGCTACGATTATGAGCTCGTTACCTCTCTCGCCGTCGACAAGGACATTGCGTTGAAGATGGAGATAGCACCTTCGCTTTCACGTGCCGTCGAAATGCTGGATTCGGGATTGGTGGATCTTATAGCTTACGAAGTTCCGGTCACTGCCGAATATAAGTCCAAGGTCGTTGCCTGCGGGCCGGAGACTGTGACTACTCAGGTACTCGTGCAGCCTAAAAAGAATGAAGTCGAACTGATCAGCGATGTCACCGACCTTGTTGGAAAAGATGTATACGTCGAAGCCGATTCGAAATATGAGGCCCGCATAAGAAACCTCAATGACGAACTGGGAGGCGGAATAAACATCCATACTGTCAACCGCGACACCATGATCACCGAAGACCTTATAGCGATGGTCAGCGAAGGGTCAATCCCATTGACGGTGGTGGACAGTGACATTGCCCGGATAAACAAGACGTATTACAACGATCTTGACATCACGCTCCCTCTGAGTTTCGAACAGCGCGCCGCATGGGCGGTCGCACCGCAGAAGGCCTGGTTGGGCGACAGCATCAATGCGTGGCTCAACAGCGACAAACCGCGTCAGGAACAGGCGATGTTGCTGAAACGATATTTTGAAATGAGTAAAAACGAGCCGGGAAGCCGCTATGTGTTCAACGGCCACAACGTATCTCCTTTCGACCATCTTTTCAAGCAGTATGCAGCCGACTATGACTGGGACTGGAAACTGCTCGCCTCACAGGCATATGTTGAGAGCAAATTTGATTCTACCGCTGTTTCCTGGGCCGGAGCCAGAGGTCTCATGCAGATCATGCCCCGCACAGCCAAAGGATATGGACAGACGGCCAAGAGCGTGATGAAAAACGACATCGCCATCGAAACGGCGTTAAAGCTTCTGCGGGACCTCGACAAGCAATTGTCCACCAAAGTCCCTGACGAAAAAGAACGCAAGAAATTTGTTATCGCTGCCTATAATTCAGGACTCGCACATGTCTACGATGCAATAAATCTTGCAAAGAAATACGGTCTCAACCCGCAAAAATGGGACAATAATGTCGCAAAGGCAATATTGTGGAAATCGAATCCGAAATACTACAAAGACCCAGTGGTGAAATACGGTTATTCGCGAGGCCGTGAAACCTTCGACTATGTCAACCGCGTCTATTCGTTCTACAATAAAGCACGGACAAAAGCCTGATCCTGAACTATCTTAGAAACGGCATGGCAAAACGGAATCAATCAAAATTCAAAATACAACTATTCACCCTTTCAACTATTTTTATTCTAATGAAAAAACGCTATTTACCTGTTGCAATTGCACTCGTTCTGACCGGGTCGATTATGTCAACCTCTTGTATCGGAAGTTTTGCCTTGACTAACAAACTTCTCTCCTGGAACAAGCAGGTCGGCAACAAATTTGTCAACGAACTTGTATTTTTTGCTTTTTGGGTAATTCCTGTTTATGAAGTTTCGTGTCTGGCCGACGTTCTGGTGATCAACTCCATCGAATTCTGGAGCGGCGACAATCCCGTGGCATCCGGCAAAAAGGTCATCGACGGCAAAGACGGACGCTACATTGTCGAATGCGACGGCAAAGGCTATACGATCACTTCGGAAAACGATAAATCAGTAGTGCGTCTTGATTTCGACAAAGAAGATCAGACCTGGAGCGTAGCAGTACCCGGAGGTGATAGCTATGAACTCATGACATTCATTGACGAAACTCACGTTGCAATGCTAGCTCCTGACGGAACCCGCAGCATCGTCGAACTTTCCGACAATGGTCTTATGGCTTATCGTGACATGGTTACAGCCAACCTTATGGCAGCACGCTAATCACAGTCACGGCCAATGAAAATATTACGGTTTATCCCTCCCTACCAGTTCACGCTGGCAGTGGTGGTCATAATCCTCTATCTTACCCTCCTTCCCAAGCCTTTTGGGGAGGAGGAACTTCCTTTATTCCCCGGTGCTGACAAACTGGTCCATTGCTGCATGTTCGGCGGACTGGCATTCATTTATATTTTCGAGCGTAAACAGATGGGGAAAAAACTTGACATGAAACAGGCTTTGACAGCTTGTCTCATAGTTACTATTTTCGGAATCGCGGTTGAATTCGTCCAAAGTGCGATGGCCGTGGGAAGAAGCGGCGATCTCGCCGACGGAATCGCCGACGCCATAGGTGCGTTTTGCGCAATCCCGTTATGCTATGCCCTACATTGGATCAACATCGTAGTAAAGCACCGCCCCTGAGAGCCGATGACTGTTAGTCATCTCAATCCTGATATTGTTTAGAAGGGCTTTCACCTTTGAAATGGATGCCTGCGTTTCAATTTTAAGCATTATACGTCTGATGTACAACGACTGTATTCTTGAAACATACGGCTCGTCCGGACCGCTAACTCGATTGCCAAACAATGAGCGCATACGAGAGGCAAACTCAAAGGCGATCGTCGAGACTGCTGTCGGATCTTTGTGCTTTATATAGACATAAATTATTCTTACAAACGGCGGATAATTATACTGCTCCCTCTGCCTGATCTCAGCATTGTAATATCCAAGATAATCATGTCTGACAAGATAATCGAAAAGAGGATGTGAGGGATTATAGGTCTGAATCGCCACTACACCGTTGTTGTTTTTCCTCCCGGCCCGGCCTGCTACCTGCTCTATCATGTTGAACGCGCGTTCCGAGGAGCGGAAATCGGGAAAATTCACAATGCTGTCGGCATTGATGACGCCGACCACGCTTACACGGTCGAAATCCAGCCCTTTCGTGACCATCTGTGTCCCGACAAGAATCTGAGACTTCCCTTTGGAAAAATTATCGATTATGTTTTCATAACCGTCCTTGCTCCGTGTAGTGTCAAGATCCATACGGGCGATAGCGGCCGACGGGAACAAGGAGTCAATCTCTTCCTCGACCCGCTCACTACCATAACCGAGCACCTCTATGCCGGGCTCTTTACAAGCCGGACATACATCCGGAACACTATAAGGAGTACCGCAATAATGACATATCAGCTTATCGGAATGCCTGTGATAGGTGAGCGAAACATCACAATTATCGCATTTAGGTACATAGCCGCAGAGTTTGCAGCGGGCAATCGGAGCATAACCACGACGGTTGATAAACAGGATCGACTGTTCGCCGCGTTGCAGGGATTCATTTACCAGACGACGGGTAAGTAAAGAAAAAGTGCCTTCCACCTCTCCCCTCTTTCTCGCATCAGCCATATCGACGATCCGCACCTCCGGAAGATTCACTCCTTCATAACGCTCAGTCAGTTCAACAAGTCCGAAACGACCCGTCAATGCCTTATAATAGGTATCGACCGCAGGAGTAGCACTCCCCAACAACGTTTTTGCTCCGTGCATTGAAGCAAGTACTATCGCCGCATCACGGCCATTGTATCTCGGCGCAGGGTCCTGCTGTTTATAAGCACTCTCATGCTCCTCGTCCACAATAACAAGGCCAAGCGAGGCAAACGGAAGAAACACGGCGGAACGGGCGCCGATCACGACACATGGTTCGGATGCGGCAAGCAGTTTCTTCCATATATCGACACGGTCATTGTCAGAGAATTTCGAATGGTAGATCACCACCTTATCACCAAACACCTTCTGAAGACGTCGTGTCAGCTGAGTAGTCAGCGCTATTTCCGGAACAAGATACAAGGCTTGCCGTCCCTGCTTGAGCACATAGTCAATCAGGTGCATATATATCTCCGTCTTGCCGCTTGACGTGACTCCGTGAAGAAGAGTGATGTCTTTTTCAAACCATGATTTATGAATGCTGTCAAGAGCGGTAGCCTGCGCCTCGGACAACTTGGGCAATTCTCCCGTGACAAGACCGGAATAGGCGAAGCGGCTGATCTCCTTTTTGTATATCTCGACTATGCCTTTCTTGGCCATTGCCGCAACGACAGCGGTTGTGACACCCGATCGCTCCAGCAGCTCTGTGCGAGTCACCGGCTGCACTTCCGGAGTATCCTGGCGCATAAAGGCAGAAAGTTCAATCAATGCGAGGAGCGCTTTTTCCTGCAAACTGCCTGAACGAACAGCATCGAAAGCCTTGTGCAAAGCCTCACTGTCACCTTTGGGAGCTGTCAGTCTGACATATGTCTCTTTTCGCGACCGATAACGCTCAACCAGGTTTTCCGAAATCTGCACAGCCCCTTTTTCAAGCAACGAGTTTGCAATCGGGCCTATATTCGCAAATCCGGTTTTCTTACCGATCAAATCGAGCGGCTGTTTCTTATCACAACCAAGGATATAGTTCATGACCGCAAGTTCGCGTGGAGAAAGACGCCGGTCAGGCTGTTCTTCATAATCCGGATCGGGCGAAATGAAAGTCTCGCTCTCGATCTTAAGACCGGCAGGCATGGCAGCCCGCATCACCTCACCCGGCGTACAGAGATAATAATCGGCCATCCAGCTCCACAATTTCAGTTGCGGATGACGCACAACGGCCTCTTCGTCCAGCACAAGCGCGATGTCTTTCACCTCATAGCCCTGAGGCGCGACCGGCGTCAAAGCCGCGACTATACCGGTATAGAATTTCTTCCTCCCGAAAGGAACGATTACCCGGCAACCGATCTTAATGCTGTCTATCAGTCCCTCAGGGACGCTATAAGTAAATGTTCCCGCTATCGGGACAGGGAGAAGAACTTCTGCGAAAGTCATGGTGAAAATTGGTTTTATCTGTAAAAATACTATAAATTACCCGTCCGGACAAAGAATTCATGAAATTTATTCGTAACTTTGCTGCGGTAGCAGGACGCTTGTGTCGCTTGCCGATGGAGTCGATCTCCGGAGCGGCAAGAGGAAAGTCCGGGCAACATAGAGCACCATACTCTCTAACAGTGAGCTGTCGGTGACGGCAGAGTAACGTGACAGAAAACAACAGCCGCAGGCTATTAGTCTCTTTCTGAGACTGAATTGCAGCGGCAATGGTGAAAAGGTGGAGTAAGAGCCCACCGGGTGCCATGGCGACATGGCATGCCGCACGTCTTATGGGTTGCAAGGCCATGTATACCGGCGTGTGACTTTAAAATGCTCCTTAGGGAGCTGTCACAATGGGCTGCTCGTCCATATGCCGGGGGGTAGGCTGCTGGAGTGCCGAAGCAATGCGAGGCACCGATTAGATAAATGACACGGGCTCCGCGGCAACCTTCCGGGTTCTCGGACCCAGGTTTAGAAGTCCCGCGGTGACATAACCCGGCTTATAGTCCTGCTACCTTTTTTATTTAGACCTATCGCATAAAGCAATATCAAAACGCCGGTCCGGCCGGAATTTTCAGGATTCCGACCGGACCGGCGTTTTTTGCGTCGACAGATTGCGGATAATATCACTTCTCAATTTCTGCATCGAGAAGTTCCGTCACGACGCGGCCGACTTCCGTGGCATTCAGGCGGGCGCCGGAGAGTGAAAAATGTGAATGGTCGTTCTTATAATATGCGTTTACAGCTTTCAGACCATCGTTGTCAGCAATATGCTGCAACTTTGCACCGATAACACGGTTGAGATCAATCATCGGGACTCCGGTCTGTTCAGCAACCTGCGCGGTCCACAACCCGAATGATGCAGCATTGTTCTCGATAAGACCGTTGTCAAACTTATTGCGCGGAGTATGGCTTATGACAACAGGGATCGCTCCTTTCTCCTTGCAATCCATTATGAATTTGCGGAGATACCATCCATAAGTATAGACCACTTTATATTCTCCTGTGCTTTTCATTTTGAAAACCTTGCTCTCATCACCGGCCCCCGGCAACTCGGCTCTTTCCTTCCCGGTATTGACCGGGCCGGCATCGTTATGACCAAACTGCATAAGCACTATATCTCCGGGATGGAGAGCATTATAGATCCGATCCCAGTGACCTTCATCCCAAAAAAGACGGGCGCTTCGCCCCGGAACAGCATAGTTCTCGACGGAGGCAGCGGACGGATCAATGTAGTCCTGAAGCACACTGCCCCAACCCCACATGGAATCCTCGTCGCTGTCCTCATTTTTGACGGTGCTGTCACCTATTGTAAACACAACCGGGCGCCCCGGTTTGCGGGAATGGCCTGTCAGAGTATCATCAGAAACCGGTTTCAGATATGAAGACAGATGACATTTTTTTAGAGCTCTGAGACCTTGCGCCGCCGAAGCAGCGTTAATTTTGGCTCCAAATTCGCTTGAATGTATCCGGTCGAGATAAAACAGCGTCTTCACTTTCTCCTTGCCGAACTTTTCGAACTTTGCAGCCGAAATCTCATTGAGATCTATAAACGGGACTTTCATCTCTTTGGCAATCTGTCTCGCCCAAAGACCGAAAGTCTCATTGACTCTTTCGATAACGGTACTGTCGGCGTCTACCCACGCATTACGCGGGGTCAGGGACAAAAGGACCGGATTGGCGCCTTTGGCTCTGACATCGCGAATGAATTTGCGCATATATTCGCCGTAGGTATAAACAATCCGTGGCTCTCCTGTCTCCTTGATTATGACATGAAGCGTATCCTTTCCGATTCCGGGAATAGAAGCTCTGGCACGGCCACTGTCATATGGTCCGTTGTCGTTATGACCGAGTTCGATCATAACCCAGTCGCCTTTACAGATTCCGGCAAGCACATCGGGCCAAAGCCGTTCGTAGAAAGTACGGCTGCTCGTGCCTCCGAGAGCATGATTTTCAACCGTGATCTTATCCTCATCAAAATAATTGGGGAAGAAACGGCCCCAGCCCCACTGTCCATTATTACCGTTGCCGAGAGTGCCGGTTCGCATAGTAGAGTTCCCGACAAGAAAAAGTACCGGATTGTTCCCCTTGCGTGAAGATCCGGCAGCCGGACGGGCAAAACGGACCTTGTTAAGACTGTCAAGAGTATTGTCGATGACCCGATTGCGGTCCTCCATCGGAGAGGACACTTTTTTATCTTTTGCAGACGCCAAGCAAGGCGACAGCGCAAACAGCGAGAGTAAGAGTACTCCGGCTGCCTGACGGCCAACTGAATTTTTCATGTCAATAAAAAACTTTACTGTCAATTATAGCGCTGAAGCCGCGCCACGGTCTGATAATAATTATATTGAGTCTCCAGGAAATCGCGACGGGCACCCAGGAAGAAGTTCAATTCCTGCATATAGGTCAGAAAGTTTATCTGACCGCCGTCAAAAGCCTTTCGCAGAAGTTCAAAATTAGAATCGTCGTTCATCACTCCTTCATACTGATCCAGGAGCTCACGGTAACGGAGCGCTTTTTCATAATCGCCGCTCATATTTGCCGAAAGCTTTATCAGTTCCAGTTCCTGTTGCATTTCAACAGCCTGATACTGCAATTCCGCAGCTTTCACCTTTTTTCTGCCGGTGAGAAACGGGAGGCTTACCGAAACTGAAAAACCGTTGAATCTATCGCCCATCTCCCATTCATGATTGTAGCTTAGGGCAAACCCCGGCAAAAGAGCGCGCTTTTCGACTTTCACCAATGATTTCTGTGCATCGGCCTGAGCTTTCATAGCCGCGATTGCCGGATCTTTGGAGCGGAGATTGCCAACATCAGGCCGCAAAGCGGGCAAATCGACATCAGGATATGTGTCGCCGAGAGTTTCAGCCAAAGCACTCACGTCCTTACCGCCATTCAGAATCTGCAAGGAAGCCAGCAATGAGGCATATTCTCCACGCAAGGATTTCAACTCCCTTTCAGCAGCGATCTTCTCTATGACAGCCTTATTATAGTCAAGCCGAGTCTCGTTGCCTTCCTCGACAGCCTTTTTAAAAATCGACATCATGGATTCCAGACCATCACAGATCTTTTCCGTGGCCGAAATACGCTGGCGGGTATATATGATGTCGATAAGCATACTTCTGACTTCCTGCCGTGTCTCGATAGCGGCAGACTCACTCAGAAACTGCATGGCAGTCCGTGACTTTCGTATGGCGGCACGTCTTGCAGCATAGACACCGGGCCAGTCAAAACCTTGAGAAACAGAAAAATTCCGTTTGTCGCCTATACCTTTGGCCCCCCACAGGCTCTCAAATCCGATTTCCGGAGCATCCAAAGTGTTTTCAGCCTTCATGGATGCTATCGCAGCCTCATTTTCCGAGTCGGTGTACTTAAGGGCCAGATTGTTTGAAACGACCGTATCAAGTACTTTGTCAAAATCAGATGCACAGACAGATAAACCTGACAACGAGAGCAATAGTGATATTATTGGAAATTTCATCGTTTACTTGATCGCTTTTTCTTTCTTGCGGAGTGAATAATAATAAACCAGCGGGACTACAAAGATATTAAGTATTGTCGAAGTTAGCAAACCGCCGAGAATAACGATGGCTAACGGAGACTGGATCTCGTTGCCGGGTTTATCGCCGTTAACAGCCAACGGAATCAGCGCGAGAGCCGAACTCAAAGCCGTCATCAGAATAGGATTGAGACGATCGGACGAACCTCGGCGGATACGTTCCATAAGCCCCATGCCCTCGCTTTGCAACTGGTCATAGCGCGACATCAGCAGCATACCGTTGCGGGTAGTGATGCCAAGAAGCGAGATGAAACCAATAATTGCCGGAATATTCAGTTCGCCGGTTGTGAACCGCAACAGAAAGACACCTCCTATTATGGCAAGCGGCATGTTCAGAAGTATGATGCACGAGCGCGATACGCTGTGGAACTGGCTATACAATAATAGAAATATTATAACCAGAGCTATGGCCGAAACCAGGCCTAATGTGGCGGCAGCCTTAGCCTCGTTTTCAAACTGACCTCCATAAGTGATGAAATAACCTTCCGGCAGTTGGATCTCGTCGTCGATTTCCGCTCGTATGTCATCGACCACACCTTTAAGATCGCGGTCAGAAACATTGGCGGAAACGACGATGCGGCGGCTGACATTCTCGCGGTTGATGGTGTTGGGACCTGTCGCCGAGACAATATCGGCGACTTCGCTAAGCGGTACTTTCCCTTTTGACGTGTCAATGGCCAGATTGGAAATATCTTCAATCGAGGAACGGCCGGAAGGTGCCATGCGCAAGGTGAGATCGTAAGGGAATCCGTTTTCATAGACTTGCGACACCTTTTCACCGGCAAGGGCCACATTTATGAAATCGGCAAATTCGGGCATACTCACACCGTAATATGCAAGCATTTCGCGTCTTGGTTTTATATCAAGCTGCGGACGCTCAACCTGCTGCTCGATATTGACATCGACAACTCCTGGAATTGATGCGATGTGACCCTTGATTCTGTTACCTATATTAAAGAGCCGATGGAGGTCGTCGCCGAATATCTTGATGGCGATCTGCGATTCGGTTCCGGAAAGCATCGCGTCTATTCTATGAGAAATCGGCTGTCCGATTTCGACATTGACGCCGGGCAGATGCGACAACTCATGGCGCAGGTCAGCAAGGAGTTCGGAACGGCTGCGTCCTTGGTCGAGTTTGTAAGGCGCCTCGATTTCTGAAACATTCACACCCAGCGAGTGCTCGTCCAGCTCCGCACGTCCTGTCTTACGGGCCGTAAGTGAAATTTCAGGCATCGAAAGGATTATCTTTTCAGCCTCACGCCCCAGCCGGTCACTTTCCTCAAGAGAAATGCCCGGCAAGGTGCTTACATTGATTGTCAGAGATCCCTCGTTGAACGGCGGGAGGAAACTCCGGCCAAGAGTGAAGAATGTGCCGAGGGCAAGAAGCAGCAGAAGGCCGGTGGTCACAAAAATAGATTTGGCATGTCCGAAAGACCATCCGAGAGCTTTTTCATATGCCTGACGGAGCCAGCGGGAGAATTTCGGTTCTCTGTCGAGAGTCTGCATGGCTTTCTTGCTTCCGAGCAGGAACGAACATAACACCGGAGTGACGGTCAGGGCTACGACGGTCGATGCTATGAGGGACACTATAAAAGAAATGCCAAGCGGTTTAAGCATGCGTCCTTCCATTCCGTCAAGGAAAAACAGCGGTAGGAAGCTGGCCATAATGATGAGCGATGAATTGAAAATCGGCAGACGCACTTCTTTCGAGGCATCATAGATCACCGAAATGACCGGTCGTCCGTTACGCAGATTTTCCCGGAGGCGCTTATAAACATTCTCCACATCGACGATCGCGTCATCGACAAGCGAGCCAATCGCGATCGCGATACCCCCAAGGCTCATTGTATTGATTGTCATGCCAAGCCAGTGCAACACAAGGACAGTGACAATTATCGACAACGGCAGCGCGACAAGCGATATGAGAGTGGTCCGCAAATTCATCAGGAAGAAAAAGAGAACTACTATCACAAAAATCGCACCGATAAAAAGTGCTTCCTGAAGATTACTGATCGACGTGGAGATGAATTCCGACTGACGGAATATGTCGGTATTCACAACTACATCCGCAGGCATGGTCTTTTTCAATTGGGTAAGGCAGTCCTCAATCTCCTCAGTAAGATTGATGGTGCCGACGGCAGGCTGTTTGGTGACTGTCAGCAACACAGCCGGGACGGCATTGACCGAGGCCGTGCCGAGACGTGGCTCTGCCGCTCCGACTTTAAGTTCAGCGACATCGCGAAGCCTTACCGGCAGCCCCGCATCGTTGGTCAAAATGACACTGTTAGAAAGTTTTTCAAGATCCGAGGTTGCAATGTCACCTTTTATTATATACTCATTGCCGTGCTGATAGATGACACCTCCGGAGGCGTTGCTATTCATCTGCGAGACTGCATCGCGCACTGCCGTCAGTGTCACGCCATACTGTTGCATGGATGCCGGATCAAGCAATATCTGATATTCACGTGCATCTCCACCGATGACAGAAACCGATGAGACACCCGACAGAGACAACAGCCTCGGACGGATACGGCTGTCGGCAATGGTGCGCAACTCTTCAGCTGATGTGATCGAATCGGCTGTCAGACCGATGATCATGATCTCACCCAATATGGAGGACTGCGGACCAAGGGTCGGTTTTCCGACACCCGGAGGAAGTGCACCTTCAATTTCCGACAGTTTTTCGGCCACTATCTGACGGGCTCGATACACATCTGTACCCCAGTCAAATTCCACCCATACGGACGAAAGGCCGGTTGCTGAAGCCGAACGGACACGACGCACTCCTGTGGCTCCATTGACAGAAGTTTCCACCGGATAGGTCACCACCCTCTCTATTTCTTCCGGCGCCATTCCCGGAGCTTCGGTCATCACGACAACCGTCGGTGCATTCAGATCAGGGAAAATATCGACCTCCGTACGAAGCAGGACAATCGCTCCATATATAAGGAGCAATGCCGAGATGATAATCACCGCCAGGCGGTTGTCAAGAGAAAATTTTATTATTCTGTTTAGCATAGCTTAAGAGGTCGGTTAATGAGAGTGAGAATGACCTTCGGGAACCACTGTCGATGTCTCGGCAAGACGTATGAATGTTGATCCGGCTGTCACAACCGAGTCTCCGGCATTGATACCTGACAATACTTCAATACGACTTCCGTCACTGCGCCCCAATGTTACAGGCTGTTTTTTATAAGCGTGGTCATCGACCTTGACATATACGAAATTCTCCCCCTGCTGTTCGGAAACGGCTCCGACAGGTACTGACAGCGACTCGGCTTTGTTTGCCCCGATCAGATAAACTTCAGCAGGGACGCCCGACACTACATCGCCGTTGCTGTCAAACGAAAAGTAAACAGGAACATAGCCCGGCAGGGAGCTACCTGAGGCAGACGAGGACAGCAGAGAGCCTTTGCGCTCGGAAAGGATCACGAGGTCTCCTCCACGCGAAGGACGGAGGTTGGCTGTGACAATTTGAGGGAGGAACGATGTTTCTGAAGCCGGAAGCAAAGCGCGCAAAGTCAGACGTGAGTTGCGTCCGATAACGGCAATAGTCTGGCCCGCATCCACATAAGCACCGTCGTTTACAGGCAGATCCGAGATCACGCCCTGAATTCCGGCAACCGCGCTTCCGCCGGCTGCGACAGGGCTAAAAGCGCTTTTGGCCTCTTCGTATGCCCTCAAGGCCTCATTATAATCCTTTTTTGTAACAATCCCGTCTTTCAGCAGCGGTTCAAGGCGGTCAAGTTCACGCTTCGCAGCCTGAAGATTGGCCTTTGCGGCAGCATTGACATCGCCCCCGCTCATATTCTTTGCAGAAACGACGGCAATGACTTCTCCGGGACGGACATTCCGGCCAAGTTCAATCCCGTTGGCAAGCCTCACGATTCCGGAAGTCGGAGCGCTGACAACAGCTCTGTCAGAGGTCGCGGGCAAAATCTCGCCTACCGTTTTGACAACCTCGGCAAAAGGTGCTTTCACTATGGCTTCAGCTTTGACTCCAAAACGATTGGCATCAGAAGGAGACATAACGATCTCATCATGATGATCATGCCCTTTTTCCTCGGACGAGGGATTGTCGGAATGGTTATGGCTGCCGCATGAAACCATCATGACAGAAGCAAAAGCCATGGCACAAGGCACTGAAAGGGGGAACAATTTAAATGACATTGGTTATAATGACTTTTTCATTAACAAAAAGAATCGTAAACACGGACCAATCCATATTCATGATATCCAAAATTGTTGCAAAGGTAACTCTGCCACTGCGAAGATATGTTATAAAATCTCGGATAAACCTTGCAAAATTGCTAAGAGGTTGTTTAAACCGAATATGCGACCGAATATGCGCATTGAAGATTCCAAATCGAAGTGCAAAACTTTGAAGTAAGAATCATCAATTCTCCTCACTCCTTCTGGCGAGGGGATGCCCAAGCGGCGGGGGCGGCCTAAACCG
>UQVH01000018.1 GCA_900544535.1 uncultured Bacteroidales bacterium
GGTCGAATCCAAGCCACTGCAAGAGCCGCATAGCGGTTCGAAGCTGTGGTAAACACGCAAAAAAGAAAAAGAGCGCCGTAGGTGCGAAACAAAACGACAAACGTTTCGCACCTACGGCGCTCCTTATAAAAAAGGGGGGAACCATCCAAAACCACAGCCCCTGAGGACGCCCCATCCCCAAGTAAAAAATTCCTTTTACACAATGATTTTTCAACAAAATAATCCTATCTTTGCGAAACAAACTCCTTGTTTCATGACATTTGATCAGTTAGACTTCACGACATATTGTATCGGCGCATTGTCCGAAAAGCTCAATCTCTCCCAGCCCGTTATATTCCGGATGCTCAAAGATTCCGACATCCTCGGCTCCTACATCGTACCGGGCTATGACGTCCTGCATTCCTATGGCTCCGACTATATAACCGACGATCTTGTCAGTCTGATGAGAGAAAGAGGGGTGATCAAATGAAAATCTACCACACATCCACAATTGAAATTCCCGCCCCCGACATTCTTCACTCACGCGAAGGACTCGACTTCGGCAAAGGCTTCTATTGCACCATGCTCCGCGAACAGGCCCGCACCTACGGCCAGCGTTTCCTCCTGCGCGGAAAACCCGCAGTCCTCAATGAATATATCCTTGAGAGCGATTACACCCAGGCCAACTTCAAAAAATTCACGGCTTATGATGAAGAATGGCTTGACTTCATCATGGCCAACCGCAGCAACCGACCTGTCGCTGATTACGACATAATTGAAGGCGGAATCGCCGACGACAAAATTTTCCGGACAATCGACCTGTACTTCTCCGGCGACATATCGAAAACCGACGCCTTGGAACGGCTCAGATTTGAAAAGCCCAACCATCAGATCTGTTTCAGAAATCAGCTTGCGATAGACCGTTTCCTGCACTTCTCATCATCCACAATACTATAAACTCATGGACGGACGACGAATCGTTTTACAAATGAAATATGCACGCATCATCGACGGACTGGCAAAAAAACTGAAACTCCCGGTCGAAAAAGCCATGGAACTTTTCTATAACTCCCGGACTTTTGAACTGATCGAAAAAGGGATAGCCGACCTGCACGCCCGCTCTGAAATCTATCTCATCGACGAGCTCCTCCTCGAACTCTCTCAAACAAAAAACTCCCCAAACGCTTGCAGATAAACAGATTTTACACTATCTTTGCAGCCGAATTCGCAATCTCTGGCACGGACAAGCAGCCTGCGTATATTGCGAGCATTGTTAACATTTTTAATATACGTATAGAAAAATGGACTTAATTAAAGTTGCTGAAGAAGCTTTCGCCACAGGCAAACAGCACCCTGACTTCCAGCCCGGCGACACTATCACCGTCGCTTACCGCATCAAGGAAGGCAACAAGGAACGTATCCAGCAGTACCGCGGTGTTGTCATCCGCATCTCCGGCGACGGCGACAAGCGCCGCTTCACCGTACGCAAAATCTCCGACAACATCGGCGTAGAGCGTATCTTCCCCATCGAATCACCGTTTATCGACTCTATTACCATCAACAAATATGGTAAAGTGCGTCGCGCTAAACTCTACTACCTCCGCAACCTCACCGGCAAAAAAGCCCGTATCAAGGAGCGCCGCGTAGCCAAGAAAGCTTAAAGAAAGTAATACCCGCCCGTCCGGGCGTCCCCCAACTCCATCGCCCGGACATTCAAAAGAACCGCAAGTCGTATCGCCGGGAGGCGAAAAAACTTCCGCGGTTCTTGCTTTTTTCTGACACGGCCCATCCCTCTCAGAGCGCAGGCATAATGGCCGCAGCCACATCCGTGTCACCGAAAAAATCTGCGATCGTCAGCCACAGGAAAAGCAGGATGATCAGTACAACGACCCCGACAACAAGCCAGACCGTCGTTCCGGATTTCGATTTTTTCTCACTCATAATTTTATCGGATAGTTAAAACGGTGTAAAATTCTTAATACTTTCACCAATTACAACACACACCCGGCACCAAAAGTTTCACCCCCTGTCACCCACACCTCACCCGCCACGCATCCCCCCGGCCGCAAACCCGACTTTTTAATCAATTTTTAACACAAATACTAACTTATATTAAGCCAATATACCTTACCTTTGTAGTCTAACATCACCCTCACTCTTCAACACCGGAAACACAGAAACAACATAAAACGCTTAACCATTTAAATTTCAAATGCTTATGAAAAAAACTTTACTCACACTCGCGATTATGCTTCTCGGCCTCGGCGCAGCCAGCGCTCAGGATGAGCTCGCATCTATCCAGTTCAAAAATGGAAGTACAGATTACGAAAAAACAAATGGATATACCGCTACTTCTAAATCGACTGATGGCAAATGGACTTTTTACGGCTTTAACAACTATAATAACCAATGGAATTTCATCGCCGCAGGCAGTAAAAAGAACGCATCAGAGCCTTACTTCTATACTGGTCCATATGCAACCCCCGTATCTAAAATTGTTGCTCACATAGACACTCGTTATAGTAGTACCGCAATCACATCAGCAACCTTATACATCTCTGACACAGACGATTTCACCGGTGTGACAGGGACAGCATTAACCTTGCCTACCGCTGCAAGCACTGATTGGACTATTACCATCCCTGAACCTGCCGAAAATAAATATTACAAAGTAGGCTTCGTAATTCCGCAACAAAAAGATAACGGTAAGGCCATTTCCTTCTCAAAAATCACTGTTTATGGCAAATCTGACAAAGCAGAGGCCAACTATGCTTTCTCCGAGGCAACTGTAAACCTTCCGTATGGATCAACCTTTGAGGCTCCCAAATTCACATGCGCAGAAGGTGCTCCCGCTCCTACATATTCTTCCGACAACGAAAATGTTGCCAAAGTGAACAGCACCACCGGCGAAGTTGAAATCACCGGCATCGGTACCGCCGTCATTACTGCTACAAGCGAATCAACCGACAAATTCCTTGCTGGCAAAGCATCATACACCATCAATGTCCTCAAGACAGTCAACTCTATTGCCGAAACAATGACAGTTACCGATAAAACAGAAAAGTTATATATCAACTATCCTGTGACTGTCGCTTTCAAAAATTACAACAACAACTTCGTTTTTGACGGTACTGATTTCATACAGATCTACGGAGCTATTGATTACAACGTAGGCGATGTCATCCCCGCAGGTTGGGTTGGAAATTACGAACTTTTTAAAGACGCTACTCCTGAAATCACCAATCCCACCGGTATGCAACCCTCAACCGAAAACAACGGCTTCACCCCTGCTAAAGCTAATTTCGCAGATATAACCGTCGCTGATGTCAACAAAGTCATGACAATCGAAAATGTTGTTTTTGCCGAAGCAACAGCCGCAAAAGGCGATGTCAGCGGAACCGTTGATGGAAATGCCGTTAAATTCTACAATAACTACCAGATTGCCAGTGTTCCGGCTGGGACCTACAATGTAACCTTTGTCGTATCCATTTTCAACAACGCCCCCAGTCTGTATGTCACAAACTACGAAAAAGTTGACGATACCACCGGCATTGCCGACATTGTAGCAGACGAAAACGCCCCTGTTGAATACTTCAACCTTCAGGGCATCCGTGTCGACAACCCCGAAAACGGCCTCTACATCCGTCGTCAGGGCAACAAAGTCACCAAAGTGATTGTTAAATAATCACCTCCCGGACTACAAACCGAATCGACATATATCTAACAACGGCCGCCTCCCCGTCCATCAGGGAAGCGGCCGCTTTTTTGCGTCCCCTGCCCGCAGGTGTCCGCTTTTTAAATAGTTTTAACGCAAACACTAAACAATATTAATTGCAGAAGACTTACCTTTGTAATTATACATTGATCGAAATCAAGACACGCCAATCTATTACGCTAATCATTTATACCAACATTACAATAACCTTTCTAACATTTTTAAACTGTATGAGAAAATCTTTACTCACCCTATTGACCGTACTATTCACCCTCTCGTCAGCCTACGCCGCCGACATCGTCGAAGATTGGACAACACGAGTCGCCGTAGGTCCAACAGCAACCTCCACCCAAGCTACCGCCAAACCTGGTCATTCCGAAGCAACCGGGATTGATTATAAATTCTGCAAAGCAGCTAAAGTTATACCAAACGTTACAGCACAAGCTGCCTACCTTTCTTTTGGTAACAGAGCAGGAGCCTATGTCGAGTTCTCACTACCGATCAACTGTTCAGAAATCAAGCTTAAGACAAGCAGCACAGTTAAAGCTAATGCTAAAATCAACTTTTCTGCAAATGGTAATACTATTGAAACTGGGTATGCTGTTGACAAAGCGGGAACAGAATATACCATTCAGTTAGCTGGAGAAAATCGTAAAGCCGGGACTATTTACAGAATTGACAGAAATTATGGTACTCCCCTCTTCGATACATTCACCTATATTGAAGCTATTGAAAGCGGCTCAACCTTGACTACTGCCGTGAGCGACCTTGCTTTCGCCACTCCCTTCAACGGCACTCAGACTAAGACCATCAAGGGCAATGCCGAAGGTCTGACCGAGGACATCACCGTCACTGTCGACAATGAAGCATTCTCTGCTCCTGCAACCCTCACCGCCGAGGCATTGGCTGCAGGTTTTGACGTCACTTTTACCGGCAGTGAAGCTAAGAATTACAACGGTACTATCACCCTCAAATATGGCGAACACACCGCAACCGTAGCCATCACAGCCATCACAGTGGCACATCAAGGCACCGAAGCAGATCCGCTGACACCCGCCGACGTCCTCGCCATGAACAACCTCAACGCTGGTCCTTTCTACATACAAGGTACTATCAGTGATAAATGCGCCGATCATGGTGAGAACGGCGTTATCATAGAGACCACAGTCCTCACTCCGAACAACATTGTGCTTGTTGGAGATGATGGCAAGAAAATCGGAGTCAACCTCCAAAAAGATGAAATCGTTACCACCCTCAACATCCAGGACAATCCACAGAACGTAGGCAAAACCGTCATTATCAAAGGCAAACTTGAAGCCTATCTTAACACTCCTGGTATACAGGAACCCGAATACATCTCCGGCCTCTCTACCACCGGCATCGCCGACATTGTAGCTGATGAAAACGCCCCTGTTGAATACTTCAACCTCCAGGGCATCCATGTCGACAACCCCGAAAACGGCCTCTACATCCGTCGTCAGGGCAACAAAGTCACCAAAGTGATTGTTAAATAATCACCTAACGGACTACAAACCGAATCGACATATATCTAACAACGGCCGCCTCCCCGCCCACCGGGGAAGCGGCCGCTTTTTTGCGCCCCGCAGCGTCCGCTTTTTATCCCATCCATGGTTGTTTTCCGACACCGCGCCCGCAGACATCCGCCTTTTACCCCCACCACGGGCGTCGCCACCGCAGGCGCCTGCACAGCCCCCGCAGAGGCTCGGAGAGCCTGAGTTTCAGAAACCCCAGGGTGAGCAAGCGCCGGAGCCATAGGCGCAGGCCGCAAGCGGTGCCTGGGGTCACCCCGGTCGCAAGAGCGCCTGCCTCGTAGAGGCTGGTTAACACGTCGCCTGACGCGGACGCGATTAATCGCGTCCCTACAACGGTCTGGTCACATCCGGACGCACCACTCCGGCCACAGCGTATTACCGGAAAAATTTTTGTCCCGGCTGCCGCATTTTAAACAGTTTTAACACAAACACTAAACAATATTAATCGCAGAAGGATTAACTTTGCGATTAAGCATTATCTGAAATCAAAATACGCCAATCGATTACGCCAATCATTCAACACCAATATCACATTAACCTTCTAACATTTTTAAACTGTATGAGAAAAACCTTACTAACCCTTCTGGCCGTAATGTTAAGCAGCTTTTCGGCAGCTTGGGCCGCCGACATCGTCGAAGACTGGACAACGAAAGACAGATTCGGCCCGACAAACAACAGCGGTGTCTCTGCAATAAAAGGAACATCTGAAGCAACACAGATTGAATATTCTTTTGCAAGAGCTGCGAAAATAGTATCTACTTCAACTTCAACCAACTCTTATCTGACTCTTGCCGCCAGATCCGGCTCATATATCGAATTCGCTCTTCCGATCAACTGCTCGCAAATCAAAGTCTTGGCAAAAAGCACTGTTGTTGCAAACGCCGCAATAACCTTTACAGCCAACGGAAATTCAGTCGAAGCTTCTAAAACTGTCGATCAGGGAGGAGAAGAATATACCCTTGAGATTCCTGCGGAATATCAGGCTGTCGGTACCGTCTACCGCATTGCCCGCAAACTCGGCACTCCCGTCTTCGACAAATTCACCTACGTTGAAGCAGTTGAAGAAGGCCCCAAAGCCCTGACCGTTCCTTACAGCCTCGCGTTCGACGAGCCTGAAACGCTTGCCGACTGGACCATACTCTGTCCGCAGATAGGCGATGCAACACCCCGCCAGATTTTCCAATATTTCACAGCCGGAGCCGCTCCTTTTTACAGCTGCCCCAACGCAGGAGTCGGATCGCGATATATAACCTCGGCAAGCGCCTACGAATACAAGAATTCCTGGCTCATCTCCCCCGCCATCAAACTTGAAGCCGGAAAGAAATATTACGTAAAATACAACGTTGCCGCCACAAACGGTCAGAATACCAACCTCGGTATTTACTACGGTACAGAACCGACCGCCGAAGCCCTGACAAATCAGGCTCTCGAACAGAAGGGATACTTCGGCAAAGGATTCTTCCCCGAAAGCAACTTCTTCTCCATCGAAGGGACTATGACTCCCTCCGCCAACGGGGTTTATTACGTCGGCCTTTACAACAATGACGACAAGTATAATTCAGCCAACCTGATTGTCTTCGACATCAGCATCATTGAAGCCGCTTCCGGCGATATGCCCGGCGCTCCGACCGACTTCACCGCCACTGCCGCCGCCGACGGCGATCTTTATGTAGTCCTCTCAGCCAAAGCTCCGACAACTGACGCCGCCGGCAACGACCTTGCCGAACTGACCGCCCTCGAATTCCTCCGTGGCGATAAGGTGATCAACACTGTCAACAATCCTGAGAAAGGTAAGGTCTACACCTACACCGACAAAGAAGCGGCCAACGGCCTGAACAAATATGCAGTCCGTGCGGTCAACTCCAAAGGCAATTCCGATCTCGTCGAAGCCTCGGCCAAAGCCGGCCTCCAGATTCCCAAAGAACTCGAAAGCATCACCGCAGAGCAGACTTCGACCGGCATGGTGAAATTTACCTGGAAAAAGCCCCTCTATGATTTCTATGGAACTATGTTCGTCAATCCTGATCTCGTAACCGTCAAGATCGAAGCCTACGACGGCGCCACCCTGATCAAGACCTTCGAGCTCGAAGGCGACAACGCCACCGTCGAACTCCTCCCTGAGACTACCGTAGACCAGAAATTCTTCAACTTCAAAGCCTACGCAGTGACCAACGGCGGTCCCTCGCTCAACGGCATTGATCTCAACGGCATCGCAGTCGGCAAACCTGCCGAACTCCCCTACTCCGAGAACTTCGCCGGCAACGAGGCCCACAACCCGATGTACAACTCCACCAACGAAGGCCAGTACGGCTACCGCGCTTCGTGGGACTTTGTAAATTCCATTGAAGATGTGCCTGTCGCATGTCTGAACGGACAGGCCTATGGCTCACAGGCTTCGCTTATAAGCGGTCTCATCGAGATTCCCGCAGGATCGGAAAATCAGATGACATTCAAATACTCCAACAACGGCAGTATGTCGGCCGCAAATATCCTGACTGTGAAAATCAATGGTGAGGAAGTCTGGTCAAAAACAGTATCCAACTCGGAATTCGACACAGCGGAAATCGACCTCACTCCCTATGCAGGCAAGACAATCCAGTTCTCTCTGACCGGCAAACAGACCAATGCTCTTCACTACCGTAACATCATTGTCACCGACATCCTGATCGACAAGAAGAGCGGTATCGCCGACATCGAGGCTGACGAAAACGCTCCCGTCGAATACTTCAACCTCCAGGGCATCCGCGTCGAGAACCCCGCAGCCGGCATCTACATCCGCCGTCAGGGCTCCAAAGTGACCAAAGTCCTCGTGAAGTAAACACCCCCCGCACCATCGCGCCCGCGAACGGGCGTCCGCAGGACGCCGATTTATCATAGCCCCCGACACATGCGCATCGCGCAAGGTGCCGGGGGCTATTGTGCGGTAAAATTTTTGTTTCGGTTGCCGCATTTTAATGCGGCGCATTCCGGATGGCCCCGGTGCGGTTCCGCGCCCTGCGGCGCGGCCCTCTACCCTACTATCTCACTGAGGATGGCCACAGCGGTCTCGACATTGGGCACGTCGGCGATGGCAAACGAGCGCTTCCCCCCGCGCTCGCGGATCTGCACCCGCCGCGGATGCGACGTCAGATAGCCCAGCATCTTCCCGAACATCTCCGACTGATAGTAAGCCTTGTTGCTCTCGTCGACAAAATAAGTATACATCCGGCCCTGCTTCAGCGCCACCTTCTCGATGCCGAGACGGCGCGCCAGGCTCCGCAGACGCGGAATGCGCAGCAGCTCCGCCGTCACCGGCGGAATGGCCCCGAAACGGTCCGTCAGGCGGCTCTTGAACGCCTGGAGATCCAGTTCGCGCTCAATGCCGTCAAGTTCCTGATACAGCGCGATGCGCTCGCTCTCCGTCGGCACATAGTCAGCCGGCAGAAGCAGCTCCATGTCGCTCTCTATCACGCAGTCGGCCACGAAATCCGTCTCCTCCCCGTCGAGGCGGTCAGCCTGACTGAGATCCGAAAACTCCTCCGTGCGCAGCTCCGTGACAGCCTCCTTGAGGATCTTCTGATAGGTCTCGTAGCCCAGATCCGCGATGAAACCCGACTGCTCCGCTCCCAAAAGGTTGCCCGCCCCGCGGATGTCGAGGTCCTGCATGGCGATATGGATTCCGCTGCCGAGATCGCTGAAACTCTCGATGGCCTGGAGGCGGCGGCGCGCCACGGGCGTCAGCGGAATGTGGGGAGGCACAAGCAGATAGCAGAACGCCTTGCGATTGCTGCGCCCCACGCGCCCGCGCAGCTGATGCAGTTCGCTGAGGCCGAAATTCTGCGCGTTGTTGACGATGATGGTGTTAACGTTGGGCATGTCTATGCCGCTCTCGATGATGGTAGTGGCTATCAGCACGTCGTAGTCATGGTTGGCGAAGTCGATGATGGCCTTTTCGAGCTTTTCGGGTGGCATCTGACCGTGAGCCACGATCACACGCGCGTCGGGCACAAGGCGTTTCACCTGGGCCTCTAAGTCATAGAGCCCCTCGATGCGGTTGTTGATCATGAACACCTGCCCGTTGCGCGAAAGTTCGAAATTGACGGCCTCGGCGACGATGTCGTCACCACCCGCGCAGACATTGGTGATGATCGGATAGCGGTTGGCCGGCGGGGTGTTGAGCGACGTCAGGTCCCTCGCTCCCATCAGCGAAAACTGGAGCGTACGCGGTATCGGCGTGGCGCTCATGGTCAGGGTATCGACGTTGACCTTCATCTGCTTAAGCTTCTCCTTGACCGCCACGCCGAACTTCTGCTCCTCGTCGACGATCAGCAGACCGAGATCCTTGAAGCGCACTTCCTTGCCGATGAGCTTGTGGGTGCCTATGAGGATGTCGATCTTCCCGTCGGCCAGATCGCGGATTATCTCCTTGACCTGCTTGGCCGTGCGGGCGCGGGAGATGTAGTCCACCCTCACCGGCAGATCCTTGAGGCGCTCGCTGAAAGTGTTGAAATGCTGATAGGCAAGTACCGTCGTCGGGACCAGCACAGCCGTCTGCTTCCCGTCGACCGCCGCCTTGAAAGCCGCGCGGATGGCGATTTCGGTCTTGCCGAAGCCCACATCGCCGCAGATCAGGCGGTCCATAGGCTTGTCGCTCTCCATGTCGGCCTTCACGGCCTTGGTGGCCGTCAGCTGGTCCGGGGTGTCCTCGTAGATGAACGACGCCTCCAATTCCTGCTGGAGATAGCTGTCGGGGGCGAAAGCGTGGCCCTTCTCCTCCTTGCGGGCGGCATAGAGCTTTATGAGGTCGCGGGCAATATCCTTGAGCTTCGACTTGGTGCGCTCCTTCATCTTGTTCCACGCCCCGGAGCCGAGCTTGTTGATCTTCGGCGGCACGCCCTCCTTGCCGCGGTATTTGGCAAGCTTGTGAAGAGCGTGGATGGAGACGAAGATGATGTCGTCGTTGGCATAAACTAACTTGATCATCTCCTGGGTCTTGCCATTGACGTCGGTGCGCAGCAGTCCGGCGAACTTGCCGACGCCATGGTCCACGTGGACTATGAAATCGCCCGGCTCGATGGCGCTCAGCTCCTTGAGCGAGAGTGCGAGCTTGCCTGAGCGGGCGCGGTCGCTCTTGAGGGTGTATTTGTGGAAGCGGTCGAAAATCTGGTGATCGGTGAAGACGCAGATCTTCAGCGAATGGTCGGTGAAACCTTCGTGGACGGTGGGCATCACCGGCGCGAAGTCTATCTCGTCGCCGCGGTCGGCGAAAATCACTTTCAGGCGCTCGATCTGCTTCTCGCTGTCGCTGAGAATGTAGATGCGGTAGCCGTCGGCAAGAAATTTGGTGAAACTCTCGCTGATCAGCTCGAAATTCTTGTGGTAGATGGCCTGCGGGGAACAGCGGAAGTCGATCGAGGCCCCGGCGGCGGGATCGGGCTGCGCTGCGGCAGTGAAACGCAGCTGGCGGAACGAGCTGAAACGGCGCGTGAACTCCTCGCCGTCAACCACCTGCTTCATGGCGTTGGTGTCGGTCGAGTCGTCGACAGCCGCCAAGGCGCTCTGCGAGAGCTCTTCGGCTCCGATGGCCCTGACGCGCTCCACGGTGTAGAGAGCGTCGCGGACCACAAACAGGGTCGAGGGATCGATATATTCCAACAACGACTCACCCGACGACTGCGAGGCCACCCCGGATGTGATGGCCACTTCCTCTAATTGCCGTTCCGACAGCTGGGTTTCGATGTTGAAGGTGCGGATCGAGTCTATCTCGTCGCCGAAGAAGTCGATGCGGAAGGGAAGCTCGTGGCTGTAACCGAAGATGTCGAGGATCGAGCCGCGAGCAGCGAACTGGCCGGGCTCATAGACATAGTCGGCCTCCGCAAAGCCGTTTTCGCGCAGCCAGCCGATAGTTTCCGTAAGATCAGCCGAGCGGTCCTTCGACAGGTGGAGCGTATGGCGGTCAATCACCTCGCGACGCGCCACCTTCTCGGCTAAAGCCTCAGGATAGGTGACCACATAGAGCGGCGCGCGGTCCGAATGCCACTGGTTCAGGGCCTCCGTGCGCAGGATCTGCGAGGGGGGATCGACCTGGCCGTATTTGATGTCGCGCTTGTAGCCCGACGGGAAGAGCAGCACCCGGTCCTCGCCGAGGATGCGGCTGAGATCGTGGTAGATATATCCCGCGTCGTCGAGCGAGTCGCCGACGACCACTGTCGGGACAGCGCGGCCCGGCAGCGCTCCGAGCATCATCGCGGGAGCCGAACCTGCCAAATTGTAGACGGATATAATCGCAGCCTCGCCGCCGAGAGCCTTCTGAAGGGCTTCACGGCGGCGTGACGACATGAATTCATCGCTTAATTGCTGTATGGTGATCATAATTTCTTTTTCCCAAGAATTTCGCCGAAGCGCGGGGTCGAGAGGACGGTGACCGCCGAGTCGACGGCGCGGTCGTCGCGCAGCGAGTAGATGACCTCGCCGCGGTTGAAATAGTAGCGGCTCAGAAGTTCTCCGGCGAGGTAGGGGGTGAGGTTCTTACGGTTGATGTCAAGATCGTGGCCGAGGTCGTGGCGCAGAAGTCCGGCGAGGATGTCGAACTGTGCGGAGGTCGAGTCGTTCATGTAGCCCTCGGCGGTGGCAATCTCGCGCAGCTGTTTGACAGCGCTCTCGCAGACCTTGTCATAGTTGAACTTCGCGGGATCGATGAAGTCCTTGAACTCCCCGTAGATCTCATCGGTCACCTCGAAAGTCTCCGGCGGAGCAATGGTGTCGTGGGTCGCGGCATACTTGTTGGCGAAGTTGAAGGCCCAGTTGTCGCGGACCACATTGTAGGTCATGCGGTTGACTTCGGGATATTCGATCTTGATGTCGGGGGTGATGCCGCCGCCGTCGCGCACCTCGCGTCCGCCCGCGGTCTTAAATACGTTTGTCAGACTGTCGGGGATGCGGGCCACGGAGCCGTCAGGGTTGCGGCGCGAGTAGTCGATGGCCTGGATAAGACGGCCTGAGGGGATGTAATATTTGGCCACAGTCACCTTGAGCATACCGTCGTAGGGTAGCTCGCGGGTGCTCTGCACAAGCCCCTTGCCGAACGAACGGCTGCCGATGATCACCGCGCGGTCAAGATCCTGGAGAGCGCCTGAGACGATCTCCGAGGCCGAAGCCGAACTGCCGTCGACAAGCACGGCGAGAGGTATTTTGGTGTCGATGGGGTTGACGCTTGTCTTGTAGACTTTCTCGTTGAGCACACCCCTGCCGCGGGTGGTCAGCACGGCAGTCCCTTTAGGCAGGAAGAGACCGAGGATCTCCACGGCACTCTCCACAAGACCGCCGCCGTTGCCGCGCAGGTCAAGGATAAGCCCTTTGGCTCCCTCCTTTATCAGACGCTCCACTCCGGCGCGCACCTCAGGATAGCTCTTTTCGGAGAAAGTGTTGAGTCCGATGTAGCCGATGCCCGGACGGACCATGCCGACGTAGGGCACGGGGGGAATCTGTATCTTCGCGCGCTTGAACTCGAAGGTCTTGATCGAGTCGGAAGTCCAGGGGCGCTTCATGACTAAGCGGAGAGTCGATCCGCTCTGACCTTTCAGCTTGTTGCTGACGCGGTCGGAGGTCCAGCCGAGGACTGTGTCGCCGTCGATCGTCACGAAAAGATCGCCGGGACGCAGACCGGCTTTCTGAGCCGGACTTCCCTCATAGGGCTCGGCTATGATCACACCCTCATCGCTCTGCTGGATGACGGAGCCGATGCCGCCGTACTCGCCGGTGGTCATCGTGCGGAAGGCATCCTGGTCCTTGGCGGAGAAATATTCGGTATAGGGGTCGATGTCGTCGAGCATCGCCGCGATGGCCGTGTTGATCGACTTTTCGGCGTCAATCGAGTCGACATAGAAAGTCTGGAGCTCCTTGTAGAGCGCGTTGAATATGTCGAGATTGCGCGAGATTTCGTTTTTCTTGCTGCGGGTCGCGGCCGAGGCAAGCATACAGAGCAACACAAACGACGCTGCGAAAAGGGTTAGTTTTTTCATAATCCTGAGTGATGGTGAACTGATGACAGATTTTTACGACACTGTTCTGAAACGGAGACCAAAGTTAGTCAATAATTACAACAATCAAAATATCAATCTCGTTTAAACATGTTAACAGCGTGATTAATTTTAGAGGTTGTTTAAAAACAACCTCTTAACAATCGCACCGGAAAACTTTCCGCGGTGCAAAAAGCATCTTCTTCAAAAAAAATGCCACAGAAACGGTCGTGTCCGTGAGCGGCAGCGCGGACACGACCCTGCGACAAACGTTCAAAATGTTAAATCTTTGATTGCAAAAGGATTTTTTCATTTCCAGGTGTTGATTAATTGAATGCGGGTAAGAAAGTGCAAACCTCCTTATCAAGCAAACCTAAAGAAAGACACACGGCCATGACGGTGGCGGAGAATGCTTCTTCGGAGCCTGAATGTCCGGTCCAGACAATAAATTATTTACAACCGTTTAAAAACACATTTAATTATGGCTGACAACAAGAAGTATTCTCCCGCCGTGCAGGAGCTTGCCGATCTTATCAAAGAAAACAACTGGGAAGACAAATTCAATCAGGCAATCGCAAAGGTGGTTTCCTATAAGATCCCCGGCCTCTCCGACATGAAGACCATCGACGACTATCTCGACTATCTCGAAGCCTACATGCACTGGGTACCTGCCGAAAACAAGGAAGGCACACACGTTTACCAGCACCTCTTCCGCTCGTTCTTCCTTCTCGATCAGGAACCTGTCAAATCGCTCCAGACTCCGTGCGCTCCGGCCGATCAGCAGCCCGAACTTTCGCCGCTGTCTAAATGGATGGTCAATTACTGCTACGCCATAGGCGACTGGCTCGACAGCCCCGAATCGATCACTGCCGACAGCGTCAAGTCGTTCTATGACTGTGCCGTCTACAACATGGACGAATATCTCGAACCGCGCGGCGGCTGGAAGACATTCAACCAGATGTTCGCGCGCCACGTGAAACCCGGCTACCGTCCTATCGCCGCAATTGACGACGACAAGATCATCGTTCACCCCGCCGACGCCTGCTTCGGAGGCCAGTGGGAAATCCGCCCTGACACTCATGTACGTATCAAAGGTCTCGACTGGAGCATCGACGAACTCCTCGAAGGCAGCCCCTACAAGGATAAATTCAAAGGCGGCATGTGGTGCCACTCGTTCCTGAGCTGGACCGACTACCACCGTCAGCATGCGCCTCTGTCAGGTATCGTCCGCGAGGCACGTGTCATCCAGGGTGCCTGCTACGTTGACCTCGTGGCTGTCCCCGACAAGGTCGATCCCGCCACCAATCAGGTAGAGGCATGGCGCGCCACCGCTCCCGACCAGGCCGGCTATGAATTCATGCAGACCCGCGGTCTTATCGTCCTCGAAACCAAATACGGCTATGTGGCCATCCTCCCGATCGCCATGCCGCAGGTATCGTCAGTTGTCGTTACAGCCGAAGAGGGCATGGCCCTTAAGAAAGGCGACGAAATCTCCTACTTCCAGTTCGGCGGCTCGGATATCGTCTACCTCTTCTCAGCCAACATGAACGTGTCAATGTCAGCTCACAAGGGTACACACTACAAAGTCGGAACCAAGATCGGCGAAGTCTATCCGGTAGTGGAGCTCTAAACAGTCCGACAGCATAAATTCAAGCATACAACGGGGGCCGGCATAACCGCCGGCCCCGTTTCTTTTCTTCTCTTCTCACCCCACAATCCCGTTTCACTTAAAACACACAGGCTATGGCTACTCAGACAACTCCCCAGCCAGGCAACAAGCCTAAACCGGGCAAACCGACAGGTGCCCTTATATCGACCGGAGCCATGACAGTGATGATCATCACGACTGTCGTCAGTCTGCGCGGACTTCCCTCGCAGGCCGAATTCGGCATCCAGTCTATTTTCTATTATCTTTTCGCCGCAATCGTCTTCCTGATCCCGTTCTCGATGGTCTGCGCCGAGCTCGCCTCCACCTATACCCACTCCGGCGGCCTCTACCGCTGGGTATCCGAAGCATTCGGTCCCAAATGGGGATGGTCGGCGATGTACCTCGAATGGCAGACACTCGTCATCTGGTTTCCGGCAGTGCTGATGTTCGCGGCCGTATCGCTCGCCTACATTTTCTGGCCAGAATCCTTCGACGCCAAACTGTCGGCCAACAAAATCTACACCCTCATCGTGGTCCTCGCCGTCTACTGGATCACCAATTTCGTGGCCTTCAAGGGCATGAAATCGTCGAAGTTGCTCAGTACCCTCGGCGGTCTCTTCGGCACGATAGTCCCCGGCGCCATCCTCATCATCCTCGGCGTGGCCTATCTCTGCATGGGCAAGCCGATCATGCTCACCCACGAGTCATTCTTCCCCGATTTCACCAAAATCGGCACCATCGTGCTCGCCGCTTCTATCTTCCTCTTCTACGGAGGCATGGAGATGAACGCCGTCCACGTGCAGAACATGAAGGACCCGGCCCGCCAGTTCCCGCGCGCCATGTTCCTCGCTGTCGCTGTGATCGTGCTGCTCTTCGTCTTCGCCACACTCGCCATAGGCTTCGTCGTTCCCGCGAAAGACATCAACCTTCTCGCGTCGCTGCTTGTGGCCTACAATGATCTCTGGGCCTCGATCGGTGTTCCCTGGCTCGGCAATGTCATGGCTCTTCTGATCACCTTCGGCGTGATCGGTCAGGTCAGCGTCATCATCGCGGGACCGTCGACCGGTCTTGTAGCCGTCGGCGAGAGCGGCTATCTTCCAAAGAGCCTCCAGAAGACCAACAAAAACGGTGTCAACAAGCCGATCCTCTACGTGCAGGCGATCTTCGTCAGCCTTCTGTCACTGGTGCTCGTGGTCCTTCCCTCCGTCGAATCGGCCTATCAGGTGATGTCGCAGATGGCCACTGTCATCTATCTGATCCTCGTGCTGATGATCTACTTCGCTTTCATCCGTCTGCGCCGCACCCAGCCGCAGAAGCCACGCGGATTCCGCGTTCCGGGCGGCAAATTCGGTGAGATCGTCGTGGCCGGCATCGGTATTCTCGGCGCCTTCGTCGCCATGATCCTCAGCTTCTTCCCGCCCTCCCAGATCAATACCGGCAGCCCGCTGGTCTACGTTCTGATCATTTTCTGCGGCGCCCTGATCTTCTTCTGCGTGCCTCTGATCGTCTTCTCGAAGCGCAAACCATCGTGGAGAAACCCCAAAGCCGACTTCTATCCCTTCGACTGGCAGATCGAAAACCGCAAGCCTGACCAGATCTCCAAGTGGAGCGCCGACTATCAGCCCACTCCTGCCGACATAGCCGCCACCGACGCCCGCATCCTCGCCGAGGAAAACGGCGCCACTCCCGCCGAGGCCGCCAAAATCGCCGCGGAGGCCGCCAAAGCCTACAACGGCTCCGAATCTCCGCAGGCCGACGCCTATGATACTCTGAATCAAGCAAAAGCTGACAACGCAAAAGCCGACGAATCCAAATGAAAATCAACACCGGAAAGGGCACCATCCCCCTGATGACCCTGATCGCAATCTGGTCAATATCGCTGACAGTCAACCTGCCGGGCCTCGCAATCACCCCGATGCTCGGCAGCCTTGACCGGATCTTTCCGCACACATCCGAACTGGAGATACAGCTCCTTACGGTGTTGCCCAACCTTTTCATCATTCCCTTCGTGCTGCTTTCCGGCAAACTCTCGCTGTCGAAGAGCAAGACAAGCATCGTGGTGGTCGCGCTCGCCATCTACCTCGCAAGCGGCATCCTCTATCTGTTTGCGCGCAACATGGTCGACCTCATCGTGATCAGCTGCATCCTCGGAATGGGCTGCGGACTGCTTATCCCGCTCGCCGCGGGACTCCTCGCCGACACCTTCGTGGGGAAATACCGTATGCGCCAGCTCGGCATCAAGTCCGGCATATCCAACATGGCGCTCGTGGTGGCCACCTACGTTGTCGGCTGGCTGAGCCACGGCAACTGGCGCCTGCCCTTTCTTGTCTACCTGATTCCGGCCATTCCGTTAGTGCTCTCCGTCTTTCTCAGGGGTATCCCCAAAGCCGACCTTAACCCGGCCCCGGAAGCCCCCGATCCGAAGATGAAAGCCACCATCAAGGCCGCTGCGAAAGCCGCCGTGGCAGGATCGCCCGCAAAGGCTATCCACACGACACCGGTCTCCGTTCAGAGCGGTGCCGACCAATACGGGACAATCGGCAGGGTCAGAGGCAGTTTTATCGTCTCGCGCACATGGTCGCTCATCGCCGTCTACTTCTTCGTGTGCTACGCCACAGTCATCGTCAGCTACTACACACCCTTCCTCATGCAGGCCGACGGGCTGGGCGACTCCGACGTAGGCACCGTGACGGCCATCTTCTTCCTCGCGGTCTTTCTGCCCGGATTCGTGCTCCCTTATATAATAAAGGTGTTGCGCCAGTCGACGCTCATAGTCTCGACCATAGTCATGGCCGCCGGCATCATACTGATGGTGGTCGGACGCCATTTCGGCATCATGTGTCTGGCCTCGGCGCTCGTCGGATTCGGCTACGGAGTGTTCCAGCCGCTGATCTATGACAAGGCCACCCAGATCGTGACCGATCCGGCCAAATCGACTCTTGCGCTCGCCATCGTGCTTGCGGCCAACTACATCTCGATCAGCGCCACTCCTTTCATTGTCGACTTTTTCAGAAGCATTTTCGACCCACACAGACTCGACAATGCCTTCCCCTTCGTGCTCAACGCGATCCTGCTGGCTGTGTTCACCGTAATCGTGATCATTTTCAGGAAATCGTTCGTTTTCCGCATCGACCGCTCCTATTATTAGAGGGTGTTCAGAACCTCGCGACGCAACCATACTTTTCAACCACATCCCCCCACCAAAGTTTATGAGTCCACTTACCCGTTTCACTGTTTTGACCGCTGTTCTGTGCACACTTCCCGCGGCATACGCACAGAACCACCCGACTACTCCCGACACCGGAGAGGTCAGCATCCTCAACTCGGACCGGAACCCCGAACCTGAGAATGTCGAAATCAACGTCTACGAGATCTTTGTTGACAACGCGCCGAAAACCTTCCGCAAGACCGGAGCACCGAACTTCGCCATCGTCGGCAAGGACCGTAAATTCTATCTCGGAATCGGAGGGACGGCCAAAGCGACCGTTTCCTACGACTGGGGCGACCCAATCGACAACGGTTTCGACTTCACCACCTCGGCCATTCCGATGAACCCGCGCAAGGGCGACGGCGGTCTGGTACAGTTCAGCGCGGCTTCCAGCGGCCTCTATCTCAATTTCGTGGCCATGCCCGGCAATGAAAACCAGGTCGGCGTCTACATCGACTTCAACCTCACAGGCGGAAACTATGCTTTCGATCTGCAATATGCCTACGTGAAATACCGCGGCATTACCGCCGGCTTTGATTACAGCCTCTTCTCCGACATGGCCGCCGCTCCGCCGAGCATCGACAACGAAGGTCCTCCCGGCTTCACGGCCATACCCCACGGGGTCCTCGACTACCGCCACAGTTTCGGCAAGCACTGGAGCGTCGGAGTCGGCGCCGAAATGCCGATGCTCTCGGCGACCGTCGGCGACAAGAGCTACACGGTCAACCAGCGTGTGCCCGACATCCCGGCCTATGTGCAGTATGCCTGGGGCGGAGGCAAAAGCTGGCTGCGCCTGTCGGGGATAATCCGCAACCTGATGTACCGCGACGTCGTGGCCGACAAAAACCGCGACAATGTGGGCTGGGGAATCAAGATGAGCGGCAGCGCCTCGATGACTCCTTTCGTGACCGCCTACTATCAGGCGGCCTACGGACAGGGTATCACCAGCTATTTCCAGGATCTCTATGAAGGCGGCCTCGACATGGTGCCCAAAGGCGATGACAGCGGACGGCTCAAGACCGTCAGGGCTTGGGGCGGCTATCTCAGCCTCCAGTACAACATCTCTCCAAAAGTCTACGCCACCACAACTTACAGCCACGTCAGAAACTACGCCCCGCGCTATTCCGGAGGCGAGACTCCCTGGACATCACAGTACAAGTACGCGCAATATGCCCTCGCCAACGTCATCTGGCAGATCACGCCCCATATCTCGACCGGCATCGAATACATCTACGGCCGTCGCGTCGACATGGACGGCAGCTCCCACCACGACAACAGACTCCAGACCATGCTCCAGTTCACTTTCTGAAAAAACGCTGTCTGTAACGACCGATTTAGAGATTGTTTAACAACCTCCTATTTGAAAAAACATCCTGATGACCGCTTTGCAACCTCACAAAGCGGTCATTTTATTTTTGGAATCTGAATAAATTAATTTATCTTTGCCACACTTAAATTCCGTTAACACAACGATACCGTTAAACAGCCTTAAATACCACCAAATGAGGAAAACACTTTTATTTTTATGCCTGACGGCAGCTCCCTTTGTGTGTGCTGACGAACCGGCAACCGACACTCTGCTCAAATTTCAGGCGGAAGTGCGCCTTGACTACCAGCACGACTGGCTCGACGGGACCACAGTCAAGGACAACACGGGTTTTGAAGGAAAATACATCAACTTCCGCGTCGACGGCAACATCACCGACGGCCTGAGCTATTCATGGCGCCAGCGCCTGAACAAGCCGCACAAGGACGCTTCGTTTTTCGACGCCACTGACTGGGTCTATCTCAACTACGACTTCGGACGCTGGTCCGTGGCAGGAGGCAAACAGGTGGTAGGCATCGGCGGATGGGAATACGACCGCGCCCCGATCGACCTCTACGGCTGCTCCGTCTTCTGGAACAACATTCCCTGCTATCAGATCGGCGCCTCGGTCAGCTTCCGCCCCTCGGCTTCGGATAAACTCACCTTCCAGCTCTGCGAAAGCCCCTTCTACACCTCGGAAAACCGCGACATGTATGCCTACAACCTCATGTGGAACGGCCACCACGGCATTTTCGACGCCATCTGGTCGGCCAACCTCATCGAATATGCCCCTGACCGCTATATAAGCTATCTGGCGCTTGGCAACAAGTTTACAGTCGACAAAGTCTCGCTCGAACTCGACCTCATGAACCGCGCCGCAGCTCACCAGACCTTCTTCCTGCGCGACATGTCGGTCATGGGCGAACTCGCCTATAAACCCACTCCCAAGTGGAAAATATTCGGCAAAATGACCTACGACGTCAACCGCACCCACACCGACGCCGATCTCTGCGTCACTCCCGGCACGGAGATGAAAATGGCCGGCGCAGGTGCCGAATTCTTCCCCCTCGCCGACGGCCGTCAGACCCTGCGCCTCCACGCCAACCTCTTCTACTCGTGGGGCAGCAACGGCAACACCGCCGACGTGATGCAGAACAAGACGATGCTCGTCGACTTCGGCGTCAAATGGAACATGAACCTCCTCTCTTTCAAACGCTGATTCCTCCCCTCACACAATACATACAACACCGGACGCGCCTCCGGCACCATCTTCACGACCTTCAATTCTAACCACAACCGTTGAAATCCACAATCATGGAAAAAACCGAAAGCTCGGCCCGCCCGCGCTCATTCTCGCTCAAACGCATCATCCCCACCGGCGTCCCCTGCCTTGTGATCGTCCTCGCCCTCTTCTGGTATGTAGGGTCAATCATGGGGTTGCCAAACATGCTCAACACCATCATGCACACCGCCCACGACCTGCTGCTCAACACGGTCTTCTATCTGATGGGCATCTGCGTGGTCACCGGCGCCATCGGGCGTCTGTTCGTCGAATTCGGCGTGGTCAAGCTGCTTGAAAACATCCTGCGCCCTCTGATGCGCCCCCTCTTCAACCTCCCCGGCGTGGCCGCACTCGGAGCCACAATGACCTTCCTCAGCGACAACCCCGCCATCATCTCCCTCTCGCAGGACCGCCGCTTCTGCCGCTATTTCAAGAAGTTCCAGTATATATCGCTCACCAACTTCGGCACCGCCTTCGGCATGGGACTTCTCGTCATGGTCTTCATGGTCGGCCAGGGCTACTACATGGAGCCTGTCATCGGCCTCTTCGGCGCCTTCTGCGGGTGCATCGTGTCGACGCGCCTCATGCAGTATTTCGTCATCAAGGCATATCCGAACTTCGCAGTCGAGGACGCCGTAGTCAAGGATGCCGACAAGATCGAGGAAGAAGAGACGAAGGTCGAAACCAAATCCGTGTTCATCCGCACCCTCAATTCACTGCTTGACGGCGGCCGTACGGGTGTCGACGTCGGCATAGCCATCATCCCCGGTGTGCTGATCATCTCCACACTGGTCATGATCCTCACTTTCGGAGCCTCTGAAAACGGCTACACAGGAGCCGCCTACGAGGGCATCGAGCTGCTCCCCTGGCTCGCATCAAAGATCAACGTCATCTTTGAATGGCTCTTCGGCTTCAACGACCCGCACCTCGTGGCTTTCCCGATCACCGCCCTCGGAGCCGTCGGCGCGGCCCTCAGCCTCGTGCCCAACTTCGCCTCGCAGGGATGGATCGACGGCAACGCCATAGCCGTGTTCACCGCCATCGGCATGTGCTGGAGCGGCTACCTGAGCACCCATACCGCCATGCTCGACTCGCTCGGTTACCGCGAGCTTACCCCCAAAGCCATCCTCGCCCATACCATCGGAGGCATCGTGGCCGCCATCGTCGCCCACATGGCCTACGTCACCGTGAGCCTCATCTGATGCGCCAGAAGGCCGAAATCGCTGAAAATTAAAACTATTTTTCAAATTTTCGTCCAAAAGGTTGCATAATTAAAAAAAACGGTGTAATTTTGCATCGCAAATTTCGGGAGAGCCCGAAGATAAATTGCACCTGCTTCAGTAGCTCAGTTGGTTAGAGCACCTGACTGTTAATCAGGGGGTCGTTGGTTCAAGCCCATCCTGAAGCGCGAAAGCCGGTCGGTCCGATGAATTTATCGGACCGACTGCTTTTTTGCGGCCACGCATGTTAAAAAATCTTATCTCCGCATTATCGCACCAAAACGCGCTTCGAGGGCAATATCTTTGCAGTATAGAATCACCCTCAAAAAAACACAGCACCGCTATGAAAAAACATGCTCCCGCCTTCACTCGCCCCGTATCCCGTAAATTCTACGCCTCCATCACCGCCCGCGTCAGCGAATCGCTCGGACTCATCGGACGCACCGATGCCGTCAGCACCACAATGGACTGCATAGACCGCTATCTCACAGACGGAACCGGTCCCACGGACACCGCCGACCCCGCCGTGGTCCTGACCTTCGCCCTGCTGCGCAGCGAGATAGACAAGGCCGTCGGGCGCTCTGCCCGTGCCCGTCGTCGCCGCACCGGAAAGACAGCCCCTGAAACACCGGCAGGCTCCCCCGAATCAGCCTCTCAGGCAAACGCCGCCGTGCAAGACTGCGCCCTGCCGGCTGAAACTGACACATCCGAAACAGAGCCGGACGGCGACCCGGAAGAACCCTTCGTGCCCCGTAACCGCCGCGAGCGACGCCTCTGCGAGCAGGAAGCACGCCGTGCCGCGCGACGCCTTGTCCGACGTCTGACACGTGCATAAATGCGCAGTTTTGCACATGAAAATGATAAAAAAGTATCATCACGACCACACCTTTTTGCATAATTTTGCAAAAAACGATTTTACATCCATCGCGACAAGTCTCACAGACCTGACCTCACGACAAGACAAACCGCATAACAGCAAACCGACCGACCACGACCACAAAACACTCTCAACACATAAATTCTCTTACCTAAATCACATTTTACGCTTATGATCAAACATTTACTCACATGTGCAGCCATTGCGGCAGCATCATTGTCCGCATCCGCAGCTGAAATCACACTTTGGGAAGGCAGCTGCAATTTCGGTACAAGCTGGAGCGAATCATTCGGAGTCCCCGCCTCAGACCTGTCGGTCCTCGACAACGAATCAGCTGTCCTCACTTTCCACTACACACTCGACACCGACTGCTCATACTGGCAATACAAGCCTTGCAGCAACGGCTCAGGATGGACTCCACTCGAAGCGGCTACCGAACTGGGCAACTCCTACCAGTGCATCAGCGTCGAGGCCGGCTCCACCAAAACCGACCTCCCCTTAGGAGCCAAAGACATTGCCACAATCAAGGAAAACGGTCTCCGCTTACAGGGCTACGGCATGACCGTTACAAAAGTGACCTATGTCACCGACAAGACCATTGACGAAAACCTCCTCTGGGAAGGCGAATTCACTTTCTCATCATGGAATCAGGGGCCCGCTCTCACTCCCTCGAAACTGAATGCCGGCGATATTCTCAAGCTGACATTCTCGGAAGCAGGCTCAGGCTCGCAGGTCATTGTCAAAGGTTCCAACTGGGCTAATCTTCTCGGCTCGGCCAAGATCGACCAAAAAGACATCGCCACAGGATCTGTGATCGTAGGCGTCACTCAGGAAATGCTTGACAACTGCGGCGGCTCTATTTTCGGACAGGGTGACGGAGGCTGTGTGCTCACTAAAATCGAACGCGCCGGGACATTCGATGCCAAAGGTGTGGTAGCCTACGGCGAACGCTTCTGCGGCACAAGCATCTTCACCGTAATCCCCGAAACCGCCACCAGACTCTCGGTTACATTCGCATCGGCAGTTGAATATGCACAGCTCATGAACTCCTCTTGGACCGATCAGGAAGCCGCCTCTACCTCCAAGACCAACAATGACGGCACCGTGACCTATACTTTCAATCTCACCCCCGCAATCATCGCAGCCGTCAATAAAAATAAGGAAGTCATCATCAACTCCAACGGCAAACTTCTCTCCCTCTTCTATCCCGCCGAAGGTGAAAGCAGCATTGCCGACATCGAACTCAACGCCGATGACGCTCCCGTCGAATTCTTCAATCTTCAGGGCGTCCGCGTCGAGAATCCCGAAAGCGGCCTCTACATCCGCCGTCAGGGCAACAAGGTTTCAAAAGTAATTATCAGATAAGGTAGTAATTGACAATCATATAACACTACTACAAACCCAACCTACAAAACCGACGACATCCGCTCTCCCTCACCGGAGGGCGGATGTTTTTTTGCAATGTAGAGCCCAGTAGGGACGCGATTAATCGCGTCCGCGTCAGGCAGGCAGGCGGTTAGACAATAACACCGTCAATACCTGCGGCGGGTGTCGTAGCTGTTGTTGTAGTTGCTGTTGCCGATCTGGCGGCGCGAGGCCGCGTTCATGAAGGGATCGTCGAAGAATTCGTCTTCTTCCTCTTCGTCGCCATTGGTCTCTTCGGCCTCACCGCGTTTGCGTTTGGGCTTGTTTTTCTTGATTTCCTGAGGCTTCTGCATCTCAAGAGGCAGTTCGGTGATGTTCCAGGTCTGTTCCACTCCCCAGTTTTTCTTCAGCGTGATCTTTTTAGGATAATAGTAGACCTCCTCAGGCTGGATTGAATCGAGCAGACCGTTGGTGTAGACTCCGTTGGAGTCGGCGTCGATGTACAGACGGGCATAATAGGTGCCGGGGGTGAGGTACTCCACACGCCCTGTGCTGCCCTTGACCGGCGCGGAGGCCACCACCTTGTCGGAACCATCGAGCACCTCGACAACTGCCGGGCGCCCGTCCAGACCGCTGATGTTGAAGTTGAGCGTAGAGTAATCCTCTAATTTCTTGGCATTGAATTCGTGGACCAGAGGATGATTGACCAGACCGTAGACATCGCGCACGGTGGCCGAGTCGATGGTCAGGCGGTAATGCGCGCCCGGTTCCCACTCATAGCGGCCTATAAGTTTCATGGTGCTGTACGGTCCTATGACACGCAGCGGAGGCGCCTGACGCCTGTACCAGACGGAGTCGATCATCTCCTCAAGATGTATGCCGGCCGAATCGACCGACGCAATCGGCGTTCCCGACTGGAAGATCACGGGCAGGTTCAGATCCTGCGCCGTCGGGCTGACAGCCCTGAAACTGAGCGGAGGTTGTGGCGGGGGAATGGTGTCGGCCGCGTCGAGCGAATCGAGATTCACGCCCTGCCGCGCCAGCTCCTTGCGTTCCTCTTCACGTGCCTTGGCGAGCTGCTTGGCCTCTTCCTCCATCTGCTTGCGGCGCATACGGGCATTCTTGGTCACGATGCGCAGAGTGTCGGTGGTCCACGACAGCTGTTCGAGAGTGTCGGTACGTATGTAGCGAGCCTCGATCATGAGAGTGTCGAGCGAGACGAGGGCGGTGTCGGTGATCCAGTAGCGCAGAGTGTCGAGCGTGGGCGAAGCCTGGAGGACAGACCATTTATCGCTCGCCTCTCCGGCGCGGTGGGTATTCAGGAGCTTGAGTATGGGGAGCGTGTCGGCTTTAGTCGAAAACTCGAAATCTATGTTGCGCGGTTCGGGCCGCTCGTATTTACGGAGATACTGCGGGACATAGCCCTCGTTGAACCATGTCAGCAATATGTCGTCGGGCAGGAAGCGTGTGCCGGGATAGGTCACGACGGAATCCTCTCCGGCCATATTGACCAGAGTGTCGGTAAACTGTGCGGCCTCGGTCGAGGGCGACAGCGTCACGTCGAAAAACGCCACATCTTCCGAACGGTCCCAGTGATAGTCGCGGTTGACGTCGTTGACGGCATAGATCCGGTAGGTGCCGGGCTTGAGATTGCGGAGCGTGAACTGGCCAAGCTGGTTGGTCTTGGTGATGCGCTCGAAGGGGAGGGTCGAGATGGCCGTGTCCGACAGGTTGGAATAGACACCGACGAGCATTCCCTGGGCCGGCTCTAAGGTGCGTGCCTCGAAGACCATGCCCGACATGCGCAGGGTGTCGATCGTGTCGCCGGTCGAGAAATCGAGGGCCAGACCGTCGAGCACATTGCTCTCGTTGAGGTCCTTTATGGCATCGGCGAAGTCGATCGTATAGGTGGTGTTCGGCAGGAGGGTGTCGCGCAGTTCCACCGTGATGCGCCTGCCGTTGGCGGTGACTACGGGGGTGGTGCGCTGCGCGGGCGACACGACCACCTTGGTCATCGGGTCGTCGATGGCCACATTCTCGTCGAAATCGACCGTGATCTTGTTTCCGTCAAACCGTAGCTGGCCCGGCTTGGGGTTGGAGCGGACATAGACAGGCGGAGTCTCGTCGCGGGGTCCTCCCTCCGGGCGTCCCATGCTCGCACAGGCGACGAAGAAGGTGGTGACAACCGCGATGAACAGCAGTCTGAGGGCTGAGGTTGAGCGCATGATAAGTCAATGATATTACATTAAACGTGCAAAATTATGAAATTTTCACAACATTAAAGTTGACGGGGGCGTTAAAATATTATTAATCCTGATATAAGAACAACAATCAACCTCAAAACGATTATGGCATCACCTCTGATCATAAACATCGTCGGCTATGCGGCCGCCATCTGCATGATCTGCGGCTACCTGCCCCAGGCCATCTACACCATCCGTACCCGCGACACCGACGGCATAGCCATGCCCACCTTCCTGCTCTTAGGCTTCGGCAGCATCTTTTTCGTAATCCAGGGCATCATGCTCGGCAACTGGCCGCTGATGATCACCAACACCATCACCACGGTCTCATCGGCCATAGTGTTCGGCATCAAGATCCACAACGACCGGCGCAAAAAGAAGAAATAACGGTACTGACGCAACCGATTGTTTCTCCCGGCAGAAAATAGCGCTGAATTATAAAGAATTTTTTGTAACTTTGCGCCAAATTTTCCGCCAGGAACCATGAAACAGAAATGCTATCAGGGGATGACCTTCCATCCCTATATCGACAACTCTCAGATCCAGTCAAGAGTCAAGGAACTGGCATCCGCCATCAAAGCCGACTGCGCGGGCGTCACACCTCTGTTCATCTGTGTGCTCAACGGAGCCGCACCGTTTGCAATCGACCTGTTCCGCGCATGCGAAGACATCGACGCGGAGCTGACATTCATGCGTTTCAAAAGCTATGAGGGCACCGGCTCAACAGGCACTGTCAAGCAGATCATGGGGCTGAGCGAAAAACTCGAAGGACGCCATATCATCCTCGTCGAAGACATCATCGACACCGGCAACACAATGGTAAGCCTGCTTGAAGAGCTCCGCAAGCAGAATCCCGCATCCATCCGGATCGCCACCCTGCTTTTCAAGCCGGAAGCACTCCAGCACCCCGAACTCCGCGCCGACTACGTGGGATTCGAGATTCCCAAGAAATTCATCATCGGCTACGGCCTCGACATCGACGGCCTCGCCCGCAATCTTCAGGATATTTATATACTTGACGAATAGCCTGCCGGACATTTCCGGCTGTCCGCCGGATTCTTCCCGACCGGGACGCCACGGCGGACAACGATGGCAAATTTTCCAATTTTTAAGGATAAAGAATGTTTAATCTTGTGATTTTCGGTGCCCCCGGAAGCGGCAAGGGCACACAAAGCGAAAAACTGATCGACCGCTACGGTCTGACTCACATTTCAACCGGCGACGTCCTGCGCAAGGAAATAGCCGCAGGTTCTGAACTCGGCAAGATCGCCGACAGTTACATCTCCAAGGGCCAGCTCATCCCCGATGACCTCATGGTCGACATCCTTGCAAAAGAGGTTGACCGTCTGCGCCCGCAGTCGAAGGGATTCATTTTCGACGGCTTCCCCCGCACCATCCCCCAGGCCGAAGCCCTCAAGAAAATGCTCCGCGAACGCGGCGAAGAGGTTCACTCCGTAATCGGACTTGAAGTAGACGACGAGGAACTCATGGAGCGCCTCATCAAGCGCGGCCAGCAGAGCGGCCGTTCGGACGACAACCCCGAAACCATCGGCAACCGACTGAAAGTCTACCACTCGACAACCTCTCCTCTGAGAGACTATTACAGCGCCGAGGGCACCTACCGCGCCATTCCCGGCTCAGGCCTTGTCGACGAGATCTTCTCGCGCATCACCGAAGCCATCGAGAGCCATCCGGTGCTCAGCTGAACCTGCCGGATCTCTCTCCTCGCCACCAGTCCCCTCCTTATCACAAACTCTCTCTAACCGACAGCCACATCTCCGATGCCTGAATCCAGACCCGCCGACAAAATGACCTACGCCGAGAGCCTCAGCGAGCTCGAAGCCATCCTGCGCACGATGCAGAGCGACAACTGCGACATCGACCGTCTCGCAGCCTACACCCGCCGCGCAACCGAGCTGCTGAAAGCCTGCCGCTCACGCCTCACAGCAACCGAGGAAGAACTGCAGACCATCCTCTCCTCTCTCGAAAACCAATCGAAACAATAACCAATATCTCTTCACAATGAAGTTATTACCCCTCACAGCAGTTGCCATGACTATGACATTAGCCACAGCATCGTGCAACCACCGTGCCTCCGAACACCTGGCCAGCCTCAACGTGGCCTATCTTGACACAACGGTGGCCCCCGGTGCGGATTTCTACACCTATGTGAACAAGGGCTGGATGGAAGCCAACCCCCTGACTGCCGAACATGCCCGCTACGGACAGTTCGACATCCTCAACGACTCATCCGAAAGCCGCGTAAAGCAGCTGATCACCAACCTCGGCAACACCAACCCCGAACCGGGCAGCGTAGCCTATAAGGTATGGACCGTCTACTCGCAGGCCATGGACACCGCCCGCCGCAACCGCGAAGGCGCCACCCCGATCCTCGCCGACCTCAAGAAGATCGAGGAAACTCCTCACGAAGGCATGGAGGATCTCTTCCTCTGGATGCACGGCAACTATGCGAGCCCCTTCTTCGGCGCAGGCCCGATGGAAGACCTCGCCAATTCGCAGGTCTACGCCATGTATCTCTCCAGCGGAGGCATGGGTATGGGCGACCGCGACTACTATCTGCTTGACGACGAGCGCAACACCTCCGTCCGCAACGCCTACAAGAAACTCATCTCCGACCAGATGCAGAATGCCGGCTACTCCGCAGCCGACGCCGCCCGCATCGTCGACAATGTAATGAAGATCGAGACCGCACTGGCTCAGGAAACCCTCACCCGCGAGGAAAGCCGCGACATCCCGCGCATGTACAATCCCCGCACTTTCGCCCAGGTCAAGGAACTTTATCCCAACGTGAACTGGGACCGTTTCTTCATCGAGACAATGGGCATCCAGTCTCCTGACACTCTGATCGTGATGGAGCCGAAATTCGCGGCTCAGGCCGACAAGCTCATGGGCTCGCTCTCCGACCGCGAGATCAAGGACTATTACCTCTGGAAATACGTCAGCCAGGCTGCTTCTAAGCTCAGCGACAACTTCACACAGGCCAACTTCGAGTTCTCCAAAGTGATGAGCGGCGTTCAGGAACTCCGTCCGCTCTGGAAGCGTGCCATCGACGCCACCGAGGGTGCTCTCGGCGAGGCTGTCGGCGAACTCTACGTTGCAAAATATTTCCCCCAGTCGTCAAAGGATTATATGCTCGGACTCGTCGAGAATCTCCGTGTGGCTCTCGGCAAGCATATCGACAACCTCGACTGGATGAGCGACACCACCAAGGCCCGCGCCCACGAAAAGCTCGCAGCCTTCACCGTGAAGATCGGTTATCCCGACAAGTGGAAGGATTACACCACAATGAAGATCGACCCCAAGCTCAGCTACTACGAGAACATGCACAACGTCAGCATGTGGCATCAGGCTGAGACCTACGCCAAGTGGGGCAAACCGGTTGACCGTACCGAATGGGGCATGACTCCTCAGACCGTCAACGCCTACTACAACCCGTTAGCCAACGAGATCGTCTTCCCCGCCGCCATCCTCCAGGCTCCCTTCTTCGATCCGAACGCTTCCGACGCCGAGAACTACGGCGGCATCGGCGTGGTGATCGGCCACGAGATGACCCACGGTTTCGACGACCAGGGCCGCAACTTCGACGCCAACGGCAACATGACCGACTGGTGGACTCCTGAGGACGCAGCCAAGTTCACTGAAAAGACCAAAGCTCTCATCGCTCAGTTCGACGAGGTCGAAGTGCTCCCCGGAGTTCACGCCAACGGACAGTACACTCTCGGCGAGAATATCGCTGACCAGGGAGGTCTCCGCATCGCCATGACCGCTTTCCTTGACGCTCAGGCCAAGAAAGGTGTCGACATCAAGTCGCCCGAAGCCAAGATAGACGGCTTCGATCCCCTCCAGGTGTTCTATATGAACTATGCAAGCCTCTGGGCCAACAATATCCGTGACGAAGAGATCCGCTCGCTGACCACCGGCGACGTCCACTCGCTCGGCTGCAACCGTGTCAACGTCACCCTCCGCAACATCACACCCTTCTTCGAAGCCTTCTCCATCACCGAAGGCCAGCCCATGTTCCGCCCCGAATCCGAGCGCGTAGTCATCTGGTAAGCCGCCCTGCCCCGGTATCATTACCGACATATTCAACCATAAAACAATCCCGGCTCCTCCGTATTGAGAGGCCGGGATTGATTTATGATCTAAAGGACGATAGCAGCGGTATCTTCCGACTGATATTATAAAATCACTTATGCCATCGCGAAACAAGAAATGCCGAGTTTGTCCTCTATATTGGCCAGACTCTTGAAACTGAGGTTTTCGGTACCAGACAAGAGCTTGCTGACATACTGCGGACTCACGCCCAGACGGGCGGCGAGGTCTGCTCTTTTTAAGCCGTTGTCCTGCATATAGCCAATAAGTGCTACGGCAAGCTGACGCGACCAGCGTAGCCAGCTTTCATTTTCTTTTCGCCATGCGGCTTCTTCCGCGAACCGAGAAGGAGTCTCGCTCCGATGTTCTTCCAAAAATTTAATTGCTTTGCTTGCCATAATATTATTCATTTGTTAGTTCAACAAAACTGTCCTGATCAAATACGCCGTTGGCTTTAAGGAAGGCCTTACAGCGGTTCAGCTTTTGCAATTCGAGAGCCGTATGCTCGCGCTCCTGCATTGTACGCGTAAGTTTTATTGCTCCACCGGTTACGATATAGACATTCGGTTCGAGCCTGATTGCGTAGATCCGAAGCCAACTTGCATGACGGTCACGATCCCAGTTACGGGCTTTTTCACGGCTTAACTCATGGACGCGGGTATCGGTGACATCAAGCGGCTTGAAGAGGTCGTCAAGATGCTCGGTATATGGAATTTCAAGAACGAGTTCCTGTAACGCCTCGGCATCCTCAAATGTGTCATTTACGGCTTCATCGAGTCGGTCAATATGGAAGTAACTTTTAAGGTCCCCCATGTTTTCCATAAAGAAATCAAGAAGATACTCGCCATTAGTCCAGTTACGGAATAGAACCGTGAGTTCATCCGCTTCTTTATCCTGAGCCTTGACAGCCCAAAGATGGTCAAATCCGTCGATTATCCGTACAAACTTCATATTATATAAACATATATCCAATTGCAAAGTTAATCATATATGTATGATTTTGCAACTTATAGGTTGATTTTTCTCAGCCATAATATATTGCAGGTTACAGCCGTTTGAGTTCGGAGGGGGAGGCGGACTGGCCTTTGTAGGTGCTTTTGCGGGGGTGGAGGCGGTAGATGAGCGAGAGGGTGAGACCGCGGCGGTCGTAGCTCTGGCGCTTGTCGACGGAGATGCCGAAGGTGCGCATCGACCAGTCGTTGTTGCGGGTGTTGAGCAGGTCGGTGGCGGTCAGTCTGAGGCTGAGCGACTTTTTCAGGAGCGATTTTTCAACCGAGAGGTCCATACGGCACAGCGTAGAGCCGAAACGGTTGGTGTGCATGTCGCCCTCGCTCTGTCCGGAAAGATTTACGGTGAGCAGAAACTCTTTAGGGAGGGTGACGATGTTCTTGAAGTCGTAGGAGAAGATCGGACGGTCATAGTCGCGGCCTCCCAACGTGAGCCACTGGCGATAGACTCCGGCCGATAGTTCGGGCATCCAGCAGCCGATACGGCCACCCCAGATGAGGAAGAGATCAAGAGCCGAGACGTCGATGTTGACCGGATGGAGCAGCAACTGGAGCGTCGGGGCGGGATAGATCTCTTTGACAAAGGCATAGCTGTCGAGGCTGCGGGTGAAATCGGCCTGCAACATGAAGCCGCGCCAGGAGCCGAACAGGCGGAAGTCGTGCATCCGCTCGTCGCGCAAGGCCTGATTGCCGCCCTCGATCTCGTGAATGCCGACATAGTTGAGTCCGCCGGTCAGATGTGAGTAAGGTGGCTTCACGACGGCCATGCGATAGCTCAGATCAACCTGCGCCTCTTCGCTGAAAGCATAAGCGATGCGGAGATCGGGAGTCAGCAGGCGGTCGCGGCGGCAAAGGCGGCTGTCGCGCTTACCGTCGCGGCGGAAATCATAGTCGGCATACTCGAAGCGCAGCCCCGCCGTGAGCGAGAGATTTCCGAAACTGCGGTCCCAGGAGCCGAAAAGCGCGGCGGAAGTCTGCCTGACATCGGTTAGAACCGAAGGGATGTAGCCGCCGACGATCTCGTTGAGCATCCGGAAGTCGAGGCGCGTACGGGTGTAGGAATCCTGAGTACCGAGGGTGATTTTACCACCGAAGAGGGGAAAATTGGCGTAAAGTTTTGCCGCTAAGAGGGATGAACGGCGGTACTGGTCAGAGCTGACAGCGTCAATTGCGGCGTCGGGATAGACGGTGGAGACACGGCTGTCAGAGTTAGTCCGGTTGTAGTCGACATCGAAATGCAGGCGTCCGTCCTCGCCCAGCGTCTCCTCGTAGTAGAGCGAGAGCAGATGGCTGCGGCCATGGATGTGGCGGCCGATCCGGCGGAGCAGAGGGGACCCGGCGTCAAGCCATTCCTGCCCCGTATTGTCAAGCGAGGATCTTTCGGGAGCAAAACGGTAATAAGCACCCCCCGAACGGGCATCGGAGGCATAATTAAGCCCCGCTTTGACGGCGGCGGACCCAGAGAGCGCGTCGCTGTGCTGCGAGCTTCCGACAAGCACAGGGTCTCCGTCCAGGACAAGACGGTTGATGGTCGAACCTTTGGCGAGACTGCGGTTGCGGCTGAGAGTCCCGCTGACGAAAAAATCCCAGGCGCGGGCGCGGTAAGCGAGATCAAGCATGTCGTTTGCCGAAAAGCGGCGGCGCATCGTCAGGTCGGCTTTTTCGGTGAGCGAAAAACCGTCGATGAAGTTGCGGCGCGTGGAGATGCGGATGACAGCCCGCGTTGTGCTGGCATATTCGGCTCCTGGGGCCATGTCAAGCTCAACACGGCGCAGGTTTTCCGACAGGAGGCGCCGGAGTTCGTCAGGGTCGGTCAGCGGACGGCCGTCAATGAAGATTTCAGGTGTCCCCCGCCCCGTCACGGTGACTTCATTGTCAGCCACGCCGATCAGAGGGAGCTGGGCGAGCACGTCAAGAGCCGTGCCGAGATTTTGCAGAGGTGTGCCGGGAATGGTGGAGACAAGCGTATGTCCGGCGAGGCGCGTGGCGGGCTGACGGGAGGTCACCACGACCTCCTGCAATTCGCATGAAAGCGAGTCGGGGACTGCGGCGGTCTGAGCGCCGACGGCAGCCGGAGCCAGAAGGATCAGAAGTAATAACAGGATTTGTTTTCGCATGACAACAGTAATTTTTCGAGCTGATTTCAATACTCCAAAATTACTGCCTGCGGGGCCGATTATCCAAATAAACGATCTGACCGACGCATCAGCAAACTTCTATTTAACAGCCGTTTGCGCAAAGTGACGCCAGAAATTTCTGACCGCCGGAAATCATCAGCGGAAAATCGACATCAACAGCTCCTTCCGCGGGGTTGCGAGGGCGGAGATGCGGCTTTTGAGACGCGATTTGCGCTTGTAGACAACCTCGATGCTCTCGCCGAGCAGGAGTGCAATGGTGCGGTTGGAAAGATTGGCCGCAAGATAGACCGCGAGGCGGTAGTCGTCGGGGCGGATGTCGGGCATCTCCTCACGCAGGAGGGCGGCAAGATTGGCGCGGGAGTCATTGACCGTGCGCTCCATCTCGCGGAAAAGCCCGTCTTCCGACCGCAAGGCCTCGATGTGCGATTTGACCTTTTCGGCGATGGCCTTGCGCTCGCTTGCGGTGCCCTGCGACTGATAGTAGGTCTCGCAAAGTTCGTCGATGAGACTGAAACGCTTCTCCAGCACTCCCGAAAGACGGTTTTCAAGACGGCTGCATTCCGACTGCTGCCTCTGCAAGCCCTCGCGCAAACGTGAGGCCTCGGAGATCAGCGTCTCGTTGCGGACCGACTGGGTTTTCAGCCGCTGACGCAGCCAGAGGATGATTCCGCAGGCACAGAGCACGACAATGACAGCCGCGAAGAGGTATTGCTGCCGGCGCAGGCGCTCGCGGTAGAGCTGATATTCCTTCTCTTTCTGCCCGTAGAGCGCCGTGACGAGGGCGTCTTTGTTGTCACAGGTTTCCATCGCGGCGCGGATCTCGCGGGCGCGGAGATAGTCGGCCGACTGCGGACGGCGTCCGTAATAGTCTATGGCGATGTTGATGATGGTGTCGGTTGGTGTCCACATGCGGCTCGCGGCCATAGCCTCGCTGTAAAGCAACGCCCAGCGGGCCATAGTGGCCGAATCGTCGAACCCGGCGACATCGTAGGCGCTCAGGCGTTCGAAAGCGGCCTGCGGATCGGTGCCGAGCAACCGTTCCTCGTCCTCGAAGCCTGGGGAGGAGGAAACCACGCAGCCGGTGACGAGCAGCAGAAAGGCGATGTAAAACAACAGTCTCATACTCTGAATTCTTTGTGGAAAGGGATCAGTCATATTGTTTGAGGGCGTCGCGGAGGGCAGTTGTGACCATCGCGCGCAGTTCAGGCGGCTCGACAACACGGATGTCGGGACCGTGGGACAGGAGTTCCTGAACGAGGTCGGGGGTGAGGCGCAGACGGTAGTGGAAGAGCGAATAGTCGTCGTGGATCTCCTCGTGTTGCGAGGGATGCAGCGGGAGTGCACGCAGATACTTGGCCTGGCGGGGCGAGGTGCGGATGACGACATCGCGCGGTTCGGCCTGAGTGAAGATGATGCCGAACGAGTCCTTCACGAAGCTCTCCGGATCGAACGAGGGGTCGCGCTCAAAGGTCTCGGCATCGACCTTGACATCCTCCATGCGGTCGAGGGCGTAGGTCTTGACAAGGCCGTCGCGGATGTTGAGACCGGTGACATACCAGCGCTGACGGAAGATCTTGAGGAAGTAAGGCTCGACGACCACATCGCGGGTGGGGTTGACGCGCGTGTAGGGACGGTATGTGAAGCGCAGCGGATGGCGCCCGCGCAGGGCCGAGATGACCTGCGAGAGATAGAGCCGCGCCGAGGGGACGTCCTCAAGGAAGATGCAGTCGGAGATGTCGCTGACGTTGGACAGGACGTTGCTCATGGCCGCGGAGTTGAGCAGCCAGTCGGTGACGCTCTCCTGATGCGAGTCGCCGGAGTCGATGTAGTATTCGTAGGTGGCCGTGTTGCACTCAATATTGATATTGAAAAGCTCCTCAATGGCCGTGCGGTAGTTGTAGAAGGTGCGGCGCGGCATAGGGTCGCCGTCCGAGTAGGGCGACTGCATCCATAGCTCGTTGAGCCTCTCGCGGGTGATGGAGCCGTAGCGGCGTATGGTGTCTATGATCCAGATGTAGCGGGCAAGGAGATTGCGTGACATGGCCGTTAGTTGCTTTGAGCGTTTAGTTCAGGCGGCGGGGAAAGAGGAATATGATCGAGAGGGCGATCATTGCAGCGAGCGCCCAGGGATAGTAGAGGTAAGGGAAAGGCGAGGCCGGGGAGATTCCGGCAAGGGAGGTGGCCAGGAGGGTCTGGGCACCGTAGGGGATCAGGCACTGCACCACACAGGAGGCCGAGTCGAGGAGCGAGGCGCTTTTGCGCGGGTCGATGCCGTAGCGCTCGGCGATGTCGCGGGCTATGCCGCCGACGGTGATGATGGCCACGGTGTTGTTGGCGGTGCAGAGGTTGACCAGACCGACGAGGAGGGCGAGGATGGCCTGCGCGCCGCGTTTGCCGCTGATGCGTGTGCTCAGCCCCTGGAGCAGGAAGCGTATGCCTCCGGCGGCTTTGATGATCCCCAGCATTCCCGCGGCAAGGAGGGTGATGATGATCAGGTCGCCCATGCCGTCGATTCCGGCTCCCGCATAGCCTGCCATGTCGATGAGCGTGAAGCCGTCGAGCAGCCCCATGATGAAGGCCGAGAGTATGCCAAGGGAGAGCACGACGGTGACGTTGATTCCGGCAATGGCTGTGGCGAGCACCACGATATAGGGCAGAATGAGCCAGGGATCGCTCTCTTCAGGGAGTACGATTTCAGGGGAGTCCTTGCTCATGATCATATAGAGAATCAGTGTCACGAAGGCGGCGGGGAGGGCTATCCATAGGTTGGCCTTGAATTTGTCGGCCATTCCGCAGCCCTGAGAGCGGGTGGCGGCAATTGTGGTGTCGGAGATGAAGGAGAGGTTGTCGCCGAAAAAGGCTCCGCCGAGCACTACGGCGACGTAGAAGGGGACGGTGCCGTCGACAGTCTGGGCGATCTCGACGGCGAGAGGGGTCAGTGCGACGACGGTGCCGACGGATGTGCCGACGGAGAGCGAGATGAAGCAGGCGGCGAAGAAGAGGGTCGGGACGACGAACTGGGGCGGACAGACGCGCAGCGTGAGGCTTACGGTGGCGTCGACGGCTCCGATTTCCTTTGCGACGGTAGCGAAGGCACCGGCGAGGATAAAAACCCAGATCATGTAGAGGATGTTGGAGTGTCCGGCGGCGCGCGAGAAGGTCTCGATGCGGGCGGCAAGGGGCTGTCCGCGGTAGATGATGACGGCCCAGACCGACGCAGCCACAAGGGCGACAGCGATCGGCATTTTGTAGAAGTCGTTGAGTATCACCGAGACAGCCACATAAAGCAACAGGAAAACGATGACGGGCGACAGCGCCAGCCATCCCCGTCCGGCCGGAACCCGACGGTCAGTATCTACCATATTCTCATTCATAATTCATCCGTTCAATACTATTCTCCATGCAAAAATAGCGAAAACTTTCGAGTTTGCAACCTATGACAGCGACATGATGACGGAGGCGAGGTTGTTCATCTCCAGGCAGGCGCTGCGGGAGAGATCTGGGGTGGTGGGCGGGTCGAGGGGGGCGATGATGAGGAGGCGGCCGGCGAGGCAGAGGGAGAAGTCGTGTTCGGCGGGTTTGTAGCGGTCGGTGAAGGGAAGGTTGGTGATGAGGATGATCTTGCCGCCGCTTTCTTCGGCTTCTTTTCTGATTGTCTTTTCTGCCGGGGAGATGAAGGGGGAGACGAGGACTCCGCCGTTGGCGGCGGTGTGGAGCCACAGTTCGCGGTTGCGGGCGCGCGTCTGTTCGCTGTCACGGCGATGAACAACGACCTGCTCTTTGAAGGGGTTGCGCAGGAGGAACTGGTTGCCGTAGGTCTGGTAGCGCTTTCCGCCGATGGTGACTCCATAAACGCGCCTGAAAAAGTCAGGATAGGCCCGTCGGACTGCGAGGCGGTAGGGGTTGGAGCGGATGTAGCGGTAGATGGTGTCGAGGGAACGGGAGGGCTTGAGAATCTGATCGTTGAATCCTTTAGCAAAAACTTTTTCCATACCTGCGCTTTTATCAACCTCAACTTTAAAACGGGCTATAATCCTCCCCAATATTTCTTCGGTCGGCTCTTCTACAAAAAGGAGGATATGAAGATGATCGGGCATCAGCGAGTATTGCAGAATCCTTATGTTCGGTTCGATCAGTCGAAAGTTGCGAAGAACATTCTTGATGGCAGAGCCTATTGCTGATGCACTCACAAATGAGCTTCCTTTTTGCCCTACCGGGAGGCGATGGTCGCCTTCAAGAGTTCCAAATGCGGGGATAAGAGGACTCTTGTTGATGGTGACCATGTAAATGCACTTTTGGGTGTAGTCATGCCAGGGCGCACGTAAGATTTTATTCATTTTTGAGGAGGAGTTAGGGGTGGAGGTTTTGCTGGAACTTTCGCTAAAGCTCAAGGCAGGAACAAAAATTTTTGCTTTTGGCTTTGAGCTTTAGCGAGAAGGGATAGGGGCGACAAGGGAGCAGGGCATTTGCAGACGGGAACGCAAAGAGGACAGGAGCGAGAAGGAGGGCCGACGGGCAGATAGGCAGAGCGGGAAAAGGGTAGCGGAGGGGACGGCGGTCAGAAGGGGAGTTTGTTGACGGTCTGGCCCCAGGAGGCACGGTCGAGGTTGCGGTATGAGAGGGCTTCGGAGAGATGCCAGGGCTTGATCGGGGCTTTTACTGCGGCCCGCAGGGCTTCAGCGGGGATGGCTTGGGAGGCGGTAGCGAGGAGGGCGGTGGCTTGTTCGAGGTCGGCGATGGTGCGGGCGACTTTGAGGATGCGGTCGTAGGCGCGGGCGCTCATGTCGAGGCGCGTCATGGCTTCGCGGAGGGTTTCGAGCCCTTCGGAGTCGATGGCGGCGTAGGTGCGCAGGAGGCGCGAGTTCATCCGGGCGTTGCAGTGGATGCCTTTCTCTCCGGCAAAGCGCAGGGCCTGGATTTCGCGCGCACAGATGACACGACGCTTGATTTCTTCGCTCTTTTCACCCTCACGGGCTGACGAGAGTTCGTCGAAAGGGACGGGGAAGATCTCGACCTGCAAGTCGATGCGGTCGAGCAGCGGGCCGCTGATGCGGTTGAGGTATTTCTGCACGGCAGCCGAGGTGCAGATGCACTCTTTGGTCGGATGGTTGTAATAGCCGCAGGGACAGGGATTCATGGAGGCCACGAGCATGAAGCCGGCGGGATAGTCGATGGTGTATTTGGCACGTGAGATGGTGATGTGGCGGTCTTCAAGCGGCTGTCGCATGACTTCAAGCACCTGACGGGAAAATTCCGGAAACTCGTCGAGAAAAAGGACGCCGTTGTGGGCGAGGGAGATCTCACCGGGGGCCGGATTGGAGCCTCCGCCTACAAGCGCCACGGGCGAAATGGTGTGATGGGGCGAACGGTAGGGGCGCTGGGTCATAAGCCGCGATCCGCTCCTGAGTTTTCCGGCTACGGAGTGGATCTTGGTCGTTTCCAAAGCCTCGGCGAGAGTCAGAGGCGGGAGGATGGTGGGTATGCGTTTGGCCATCATCGACTTACCAGCTCCGGGAGGGCCTACCATCAGAATGTTGTGACCGCCGGCACAAGCAACTTCTAAGGCTCTCTTGACACTCTCCTGCCCCTTGACTTCGGAGAAATCGCAGTCGAAGACGGAAGAGGCGCGGGCGAACTCCTCACGGGTGTTGACGCTGACGGGCTGTGCATCGCTCTGACCGGTGATGAAGTCCACGACCTCGCGCAGCGATGACATACCGTAGACTTCCAGATTGTTGACCACGGCTCCCTCGGTGACATTGGCCACAGGCACAATCATGCCCCTGAAACCGAGTTCACGGGCCTTTATGGCCATCGGGAGCACCCCTTTGATCGGCAGCAGGGAGCCGTCGAGCGACAATTCACCCATGATCATGAACGAGTCCAGAGGGACGGAGGGTGTGATCTGTTCACAGGCTGCAAGGACACCGACAGCGATCGGAAGATCATAGGCCGCACCCTCTTTGCGCACATCTGCTGGAGAGAGATTGACGACCACGCGCCGGCGCGGCCATTTGAAGCCCGACTGCGTAAGAGCCGAGACCACACGCTGGTAACTTTCCTTTACGGCCGTGTCGGCCATGCCGACGAGATTGAACGAGACACCCGGTTCGGCGGCCGCCTCAACAGTGACTACAAGGGCGTCGATCCCCTGCACGGCGGCTCCATAAGTCTTGATGAGCATTGGGAGAGAGAATAGGTTTGTTAGTGTTAGTACTTTATCAGCTTCCGGTCATGGATATAGAGATGGCCGGGAAGAGGCTCGGTTGTCTTGCGGCCGAGAAGGTCGTAATAGTCATCAGAGCCGGCCTCCGAGGGGCGGTCGATAAGAGTCTCTTCGATTCCGGAAAGGTTTTCAAACTGCACGGCGAGGGCATGGACCTCAGCAGCGCCCCACAGCCAGCAACCGTAGCCGAAATCCTCGAAATCGGGCACGGAATTGTAGGTGATCGGACCGCCGTCCTCAGGCTTGGAACCGGTGCCCTGAAGATAGCCGACAAAACCGGTCGAGGGATGCACGGCAGCTTTCATCGACTCCCAGCCTCTGACGATGGCGGGAAGATAAGTCTCGCGATCGAGCAGACCGACGCGCACACCCCAGGCCATGCCTCCGACAAAGAGGGACGTTCCGGTCATCTCCGGGCCCTCGCTTCCGGCAGCGCCGAAATTGGATGGAGCGGCGAGACTGACGTTCCACGAGCCGTCGGCGCGCTGACAGTCGAGCAGACCGCGGCTCATGGCTCGGAAATCGCTGACATACTGACTCCGGTGGGCTTCGCTTTCAGGGGTGAACTGCATGATGCGGGCAAGGGCCATGTAGACCCAGCCGTTGCCGCGGCTCCAGTAGCAGTCCTTGTCGGTCTCGGTTTTGTCGCGGTAGGGAGGATCGAACTGATAGTCGCGGTACCAGAGTCCGGTCGAAGTGTTGAACAACGGCTGTCCCCCACCCTTCTTGCTGCCTCCCTGCGAATCGCGGGTGTACATATACATCTTATACATGTGTTCCCAATAGGATGTTTCGCCGGTGATGTCGCCGAGAAGGGCCATCACGGGCATACTCATCTGAATAGCGTCCACCCAGGTCCAGAAATTGATCCTGCCGGTGGCGATCATGTTGTCGATACGCATCTTGATATGTGTCATGCGCACCTCCTGCGGGTCCATCTTATACATCTGGAGATAGGCCTGCCCGCAGCACTGATAGTCGGCATTATTATTCTTGGCCTCCGTGTCGGAACTGCTTATCCATTTGTGGAACTCGCCCCAGTCGGAGGTGTATTTCAGCCAGTCTTTACGCGGGTTCTCGCGGTATATGTTGAGCAGTCCCTCGTAGAAGATACCGCGGGTCCAGATCTTGCTGTTGCGCTCCTTGCCTCCGACATAGCTCTTGGCGCCGACATCGGGATAATGGCTGATGAAATAAGAGGCGACCGATTCGGAGGTGGTCATGATCTCTGCGCTTGAAAGCTCCTGAGCCTCAAGGCGCGAAGGGAAAAAGGCAAAGCTGAGGAGAGTCGCGAAAAATAAGATGCGTTTTAACATGGCGTAATGATGATTAATAACCAAGTAGTGTTCTGACCTCGTCGGGTGAGAGAGAGCGGCGCGTGGCATAGTCGGCTATCTGATCGGCGGCGATGCGGCCGAGCATGAAGTAAGATGCTTCGGGGTGGGCTATATAGAGGCCGCAGACGGTGGCGGAAGGCTCCATAGCGCCGTTGGAGGTCAGTGAGACACCGATCTCTTTCAGACCGAGGAGGCCGTCGAGCACGAAGGTGAGCTTCTGATCGGGTAGCGAGGGGTAGCCGACGGCAGGACGGATGCCGCTGTAACGCGCCTGGAAAAGCTCTTTTACCGAAAGATCCTCAGCGGGAGCATAGCACCACAGCTCGCGGCGCACTTTGGCGTGGAGCCACTCGGAAGCGGCCTCGGCGAGACGGTGGGCAAGAGACTGCACGAGGAGCGAACGGTAGCTGTCGCCTGCGGCGTCGGCGTCGCGGACCTCATCGGCAAAATCAAGGCTCACGGCAAAAACTCCGGCATAGTCGCCCTCAGGGGCCACATAATCGGCCAGACTGCGCGAGGGCTCACCGGCGGCGAGGACCTGGGAACGGAGAGCGGGGATGCGGACGGAGCCGATGACGATGTCGTCGCCCTCGGAATGAGCCTCTGAGAGGCTGACGACCGCGCGGACGCAGCGTCCGGCGGACACCCAGCTGTCAAGCAAGGCCGCGGCGTCGCGGTAAAGGCGGATGACCTCCTCACCTTTAGCAGGATCGGAGGGGGTATTCTTTTCAATCCACGCACGGCGGCAGGCGGGACAGTCGTGGAGAGCGACAACCGAGGCATAGTCGCCGGGCATCTTCCAGGCGTTGAAGAAGAAGTGCCAGTTGATGTAAGGCACGACTTCGGCAACAGGAATGTCAAGCACCGTGCGGCCCATGACCGCGGGACGGACCGGAGTATAGGGTTTCAATGAGTTTCTGACCGAACGGCGGCGTGCCTCGGCAAGAGAGACAGTGGGGGCGGTGCGGAGGCGTTCGCGCTCGCGCAGGGCCTCGTACTGTTCGCGAAGTTCGGCGATATAATCGCCGCAGGTCTCCGGATTGAGCAGACGGGCGGCTATGAGGGGATTCTGCGAAGCGTCCGGGACATGGATGACGGGGGCGGAATAGTTGGGGGCGATCTTCACGGCGGTGTGGATGCGCGAGGTTGTCGCGCCGCCGACCATCACGGGTATTTTCAACCCGGTCTGCTCCATGAGCCTGACCACACGGGCCATTTCCTCAAGGGAGGGGGTGATGAGACCCGACAGGCAGACAAGGTCAGGCTTCTCGCGCAGCGCGGTGGCCACGATCTCCTCCGCAGGCACCATCACACCGAGGTCGATCACCTCGTAGTTGTTGCATGCGAGGACGATGGAGACAATGTTCTTGCCGATGTCGTGGACGTCGCCTTTGACGGTCGCGAAGACCACCTTTCCGGCCTTTTCGGCCTGACGGCTGTCGCGGCGGCTCTCGATTGCAGGTTGGAGAATGCTGACGGCACACTTCATGGTGCGGGCGGTCTTGACAACCTGCGGCAGAAACATCTTGCCCTCGCCGAAGAGAGTGCCGACGCGATTCATGCCCTCCATCAGGGGGCCGTCGATGATGTCGACCGGATCGCGGCCCTCGGCGAGAGCCTCGTCAAGGTCCTCTTCGAGATGGTCGTGGATTCCCTTGACAAGCGCGTAGGTCAGACGTTCGTCAAGCGGGAGCGAGCGCCAGGCTTCTGCATGAGGTTGAGAGCCGGAAGCGTTTCCCTGCTCCTTTTCGGCAAGCATCTCCTGGGCGCGGGCCATCAGATCCTCGGCGGCATCCTCGCGGCGGTAGAGCACGACGTCCTCGATCAGCTCGCGCAACGCGGGGTCGATCTCGTCGTATGTGACCGATGACGAAGGATTGACAATGCCCATGTCCATGCCTTTGGCTATGGCATGGTAGAGGAAGACGGCGTGCATGGCCTCGCGCAGGTAGTTGTTGCCCCGGAAAGAGAAGGAGAGATTGCTGACGCCGCCGCTCACCTTGGCGCCGGGCAGGTTGGCCTTGATCCACTCCACGGCGCGGATGAAGTCGAGCCCGTAGCGGTCGTGCTCCTTCATGCCGGTGGCTATGGCGAGTATGTTGGGGTCGAAAATAATATCTTCTGGATTGAAGCCCACGCGCTCCGTGAGCAGGCGGTAGGCACGGGCGCAGACCTCGGTCTTGCGCTCAAAAGTGTCGGCCTGCCCTTTCTCGTCAAAGGCCATGACCACTGCGGCGGCACCGAGACGGCGGATACGGCGCGCGTGGTCGAGAAACACCTTCTCACCCTCCTTAAGCGAGATGGAGTTGACGATCGACTTGCCCTGCACACATTTCAGCGCGGCCTCGATGACCGCCCAGTCGGAGGAGTCGATCATGACGGGCACACGCGCGATGTCAGGTTCGGAGGCTATGAGGTTGAGGAAACCGCACATCTCCTTGCGGGCATCCATCATGCCGTCGTCCATATTGATGTCGATGATCTGGGCGCCGTCCTCGACCTGCTTGCGGGCTATGGTCAGGGCCTCGTCGAGACTCCCCTCCTTGATCAGGCGCAGGAACTTGCGTGATCCGGCCACGTTGCAGCGCTCGCCGACGTTGACAAAGAGACTGTCGGGCTTCACGTCGAGGCGTTCGAGGCCCGAAAGGTGCATACCGGAGGCCGCAGGGACGGGAACGGTGCGCGGAGTCTTTCCGGCAACCGCGCGGCTGATAGCGGCGATGTGGGCGGGAGTGGTACCGCAGCATCCGCCGACGATGTTCACGAGTCCCTCGTCGGCAAATTCACCGATGCGCCGGGCCATTGTCTCAGGGGTTTCCTCATACTCACCCATGGCGTTGGGAAGTCCGGCATTGGGATGGCAACTGACCGGACAGGCGGCGATCTTGGAAAGCTCGCGCAGGTGGGGCTTCATCTCGGCCGCACCGAAGGAGCAGTTGATGCCGACGGAGGCTATCGGGAAGTGTTCGACCGAAGCGAGGAAGGCCGGGATAGTCTGGCCGGAGAAAGTGCGGCCGTCGTGGCCCGAAAGGGTGATGGACAGCATCACCGGAAGCTCGCGGCCCAAGGAGTCCATGACCTCGCGGGCGGCGTCAAGTCCGGCCTTGAGGTTGAGGGAGTCGAAAATGGTCTCGAAGAGCAGCAGATCCACTCCCCCCTCGATCAGCCCTTCGACCTGTTCGCGGTAGGCGGCGAAAAGATCGTCGTAGGTCACGGCACGGAAGGCAGGATCATTGACATCGGGACTCATGGAGGCCGTCTTGTTAGTCGGGCCTATCGAACCTGCGACCCAGATGCGACGCCCGGTGTCGGACGAACTGCGGTCGGCGAGCCCGCGCAGCAGAGCGGCGGCCTCGCGGTTGATCTCGCCGACAAGATGCTCCATGCCGTAGTCGGCCATTGAGATGGCGTTGGCATTGAAAGTGTCGGTGCTGATGATGTCGGCTCCGGCGTCGATGTAGCGCGAGGCGATCTCACTTATCACATCCGGGCGGGTGAGCACAAGGAGGTCGTTGTTGCCGCGCAGGTCGGTGGGCCAGTCGGCAAAACGCGTGCCGCGGAAATCGGCCTCGCTCAGGCCGTAAGACTGGATCATGGTGCCCATGGCACCGTCAAGTATCAGGATTCGCTCGCGCAGGAGCGATGAGAATGCGTCGTCCAAGAGGGAAGGGGGTTAGTCAATGATGGTGGGTGAACTGGGAGTTTTGGGAGGACTGGGAGTTCTGAGAACTTTGGGAGTTCTTAGAGTTACGGGCGGTGGAGGACGCTTTGAAAAGCGTCCCTACCGGGGGGACGGGGCGGTGCCGTGAGGGCACCGGGGTGCAACGGAACCGGTCAGAGGAGGTTGGTGCGGATGTAGGCAGTCAGTTCTTCGGCCATTTTGGCGGCCTGAGCCTTGGAGGGATGATAGTTGGCTCCGTAGCCGAGATCGCCGGTCTGTTCCGACATGTCGAAGCGGTAGATCTGCTTTTCGGGATCGCTCAGACGGTCGAGAGCGCCCTTGACATCTTCCAGAGCCTTGCCGTGAAGCATCGATCCGGTCAGCAGCACGATCTTGGCATGCGGATGGAGCATACGCAGATGCGTGAGGAACTTACGGTAGGCCAGTTCAAAACTGTCGATGTCGTAGTCATCGAGCGAGGTGTCGTTGGTGCCCAGGTTGATGCAGATGATGTCGGGATGGAACGAGGAGTGGTTCCAGTAGTGGTCCGGATTGTAGATGAGCGTCCGGTCATACTCGACAGGCATACGCTGGTCGGGAGTGCCTTCGCGCGGACCGCCGTAGGAGCGGTACATGCCTATGCCTGAGCGGGCCACGACGTTGAAATCGGCATCAAGGGCGCGGGCCGTCAGATAGGCGTAGCCGAGAGTATGGTTTTCGGTGTCGTAGCTGAATCCGACCGAAGGATCGGTCTCCTCGGTGCCGTAGCCGCAGGTGATGGAGTTGCCGATGAACTCCATTTTCAGCGCGGGGCGTTCGGGGGGCGGCAGCAGACGCGCACCTTCGCCGGTAACGGTGAAACCGCGGAAGCTGGCGTTCTTCTCGTAGCCCTCGATGGCATAAACCACGCGCAGCGAGTGGGCGCCGGCGGGGAGGGAGTCGGCGAGGGTGATGAGCGAGTCTTCAGGGGTGAAGTTGATCTTGAAAGGCTCGCCGCCGTCGATCTCGACCATAAACTGTCCGCTGCCGGGACTTGCGGCCATGGCAATGCCGGTGCCCTCGAAATTCAGCATGGCGGTGGTGCCGGGCCAGGTGATCTGAGGCGCGAGAGAGTCGGCCCATAGAATGCGGCCCATATAAAGGATGGAAGGATCTGACGGCTTCACATCTAAACGGCGCGCACCCCCGCATGATCCGGTCAGGATCAGAAGCAGGAGTGCGGCGCAAACGTTGGTCAATTTGCGTGAGAGAGGCATGAGATTCAGTCTTCTTCTTTCATATTGTGGAATACGTTCTGAACATCTTCGTCCTCTTCGATCTTTTCGAGAAGTTTCTCGATGGCGGCACGCTGTTCGGCTGTCACTTCCTTGAGATCGTTGGGGATGCGCTCGAACTCCGAAGAGATGATCTCGAAGCCGTTGTCCTCAAGATATTTCTGGATGTTGGAGTATTCTTCGAACGCGCCGTAGAGGATCACCTGCTCTTCGCCGGTCTCGTCGTCGACAATGTCTTCGAGTTCGTCTACGCCGTAGTCGATCAGTTCGAGTTCGAGGTCTTCGAGCGACACGCCGTCCTTGGGTTTGATCTTGAAGACGCTCTTGTGGTCGAAGAGGAATGTCAGCGAGCCCTGGGTGCCGAGGCTGCCGCCGTGTTTGGTGAAGTAGGAGCGGACGTTGGCCACGGTGCGGGTGTTGTTGTCGGTAGCAGCTTCGACGAAGATTGCGATGCCGTGGGGGCCGTATCCTTCATAGGTGATTTCCTTGTAGTCGCCTGCGTCCTTGTCGGTTGCTTTCTTGATTGCGCGTTCGACAGTGTCTTTGGGCATGTTTGCGGCCTTTGCGTTCTGCATGAGGGCGCGCAGACGGGGGTTGGTGGCGGGATCGGGTCCGCCGGCCTTGGCGGCGATGGTGATTTCCTTACCTATGCGGGTAAATGTGCGCGACATGTTACCCCAACGTTTGAGTTTACGTGCTTTACGATATTCAAATGCTCTTCCCATTGCGGTTTATGAGATTTTTTATGAGAGTTATGAGATTTTATGAGAGTTTTGGGAGGATCAGCGGAGTTCGGCGCCGAGTTTCTTGGTGAGGTTGGCGATAACCTTGTTCATGACGGCTTCGATCTGCTTGTCCTGGAGAGTCTTTTCGTCGTCCTGAAGGGTGAGGGCGATGGCATATGATTTCTTGCCTTCGGGGAGGTTCTTGCCTTCGTAGACGTCGAAGAGGGTCACGTCCTTGAGCAGACGGCGCTCGCTCTCGCGGACGGTGGCTTCGACCTGCTCCATGCTGACGCTCTTGTCGAGCAGGAGGGCCAAGTCACGCTTGACGGGCATGGTGCGCGCCAGAGGCGAGTAGCTGACTTTCTTGCGGATGGAGAGGTTGACGAGGGCGTGCCAGTCAAGTTCGCAGTAGACCACGGGCTGCTTGATGTCGAGACGGGCGGCGATCTTCTTCGAGAGGATGCCGAGCGAGCCGAGGGCCTTTCCTGAGCGGGTGGCTATGTCGAGGCCGGCGGCGTAGAGACATGACTGACTTGCCGACAGCCTGATTTCAGCCTGACTGATGCCGAGGCGGGCGAAAATGTTGGCGACGACAGCCTTGAGGTCGTAGACGGTGGCTTCTTCCTCCTTGCGTGCCCAGTTTCCGGGACGGAGGGCGCCGGTCATCCACAGGGCGAGGCGCGAGCTTTCGCTGTAAGGGGCGAGCACACGGTCGGCGGTCGATTCGGCGGCGGGATTGAAGAAGTAGACGTTGCCGAACTCAAACATGCGGAGGTCGGCCATCTTGCGGTTGATATTGTGGGCGAGCGATTCCAGACCGCCGAAGAGGAGTGTCTGACGCATGACGTTCAGGTCGTTGCTCAGGGGGTTGAGCAGCTTGACACAATGGTCGGCGGGATAGTCGGGAAGCTCGTTGTAGTAGGCTTCGGCGGTGAGGGAGTTGTTGAGGATTTCGTTGAAGCCCTCGGCGCAGAGCTGCTCGCTGACGAGGTTGCGCAGGGTGTTGTCGCGGTCCTCGAAGGTCTGCGACGAGAGGGCCGAACGGACACTGTCGCTGATTTCTACGTTGTTGTAGCCGTAGATGCGGAGCACGTCTTCGACCACGTCGCAGGGACGGGTGACGTCGACGCGGTAGGTCGGCACATCCATGACGACATTGCGGTCGGTGACCTCAAGGAGATTCATTTCGAGGCTCTTGAGGATTGAAACGACGGTGTCGGCGGGGATTTCCTTGCCGACGAGGGCGTTGAGATAGTCAAAGCCGAGGTCGACGCGGGCGGGTTCGATGACCGAGGGATAGATGTCGGTCAGCGGGCCGCAGATTTCGCCTCCGGCGAGTTCCTTGACCATGAGGGCGGCCAGACGGAGGACGTAGAGGGTGTTGTTGGGATCGACTCCGCGCTCGTAGCGGAAGGATGCGTCGGTGTTGAGTCCGTGGCGGCGCGCTGTCTTGCGGACGGAGGTGGGGTTGAAGTAGGCGCTTTCGAGGAAGATGTCGGTGGCGCTTTCAGTGACTCCTGAGTCGAGGCCGCCGAAGACTCCGGCGATACACATCGGCACTTCGGCGTCGCAGATCATCAGGTCGCGCGAGTCGAGTGTGTGTTCGACGCCGTCGAGGGTGACGAACTTCTCACCTTCGCGGGCGTTCTTGACCACGACTTCTCCGCCGGCGATCTTGGCGACGTCGAAGCAGTGGAGCGGCTGGCCCATTGCGTGAAGCAGATAGTTGGTGATATCGACGATATTGTTGATCGGGCGCAGGCCGATGGTCGAGAGGGCGTCTTTGAGCCATTTGGGTGATTCCCTGACGGTGACGCCGCGGACGGTGACGCCGCAGTAGCGCGGGCAGGCGTCGGTGTTCTCGACGCGGACGGTGATTCCGCCGTCGGGGCGGTCGAGGGCGAAGGCTTCGGTCGAGGGACGGCACAGCTGGGCGGCTTCGGTGTGGGCGGCCATCCAGGCTGAGAGGTCGCGGGCCACGCCGTAGTGCGAGGCGGCGTCGATGCGGTTGGGGGTGAGGTCTACCTCAAGGAGCCAGTCGGAGGTGAGGCCGTAATATTCGGCGGCGGGGGTGCCGGGCTTGACATCGTCGGTGATGACGATGATGCCGTCGTGTGACGATCCGACGCCGATTTCGTCTTCGGCGCAGATCATGCCGAACGATTCGACGCCGCGGATTTTTGATTTCTTGATGGCGAATTCCTTGTCTCCGTCATAGAGGGTTGTACCTACGGTGGCTACAACCACTGTCTGGCCGGCGGCCACGTTGGGCGCTCCGCAGACGATCTGAGTCTCGGCGCCGTCGCCGAGGTCCACGGTGGTGATGTGGAGATGGTCGCTGTTGGGGTGCTCGACACATGTCAGGACTTTGCCGATGACAATGCCGCGGAGGCCGCCGCGGATCGACTCCACTTCCTCTACCGATCCGGTCTCAAGTCCGATGGAGGTGAGGGCGGCGGCGAGCTCGTCGGGAGTCAGATTGAAGTCGAGATATTTCTTTAGCCAGTTATATGATATGTTCATGATCGTTAATGATTGGGACATGCAAAGTTACAACAAAATCCTGAAAAGGCAAGGGAAAAATCGTTTTCCTCTTGTAGGGCTGCACCGTGGTGCAGCCGCTTCACACGGGCGCAATGGGGGAGGGAGGAGCGGTGGCGGCGGCCATCCGGAATGCGCTGCATTAAAATGCAGCAACCGGGAACAAAAATTTTTCCGGAAGCTCATGGATCGGTGCCGACAACCCGCGCAGCAGCGAAACCCTCGAAGAGGGTTGATTTTCGGAACCCCAGGCTGAGCGAGTGCCCTCAGGGCCGAGCGGTGCCTGGGCCCATGCCATGCAGCACGTGTCCCTGCTTCGGAGAAGCTGGTTAACGGTCAGGATGTTAGCCAGCATCTCCGATGCAGGGGTTTGCGCGATCGGGACTATCCCCAGGCACCGCTCGCTGCCTCCGCCGATGGCTCCAGCGCTCGCTCAGCCTGAGGTTCCGGGAACATAGCCTTTTCAAGGCTTTGCAACACCACCGCCCGGTCCAAACGTCATGCGTATCGTGACAGGCGGATGCTCCCCGGAGCATCCGATTTCCAACATATGCACGGTAATAAAAAACATCCGCCTAACCGGGGGAACGGGAGGCGGATGTTGTAGGTGTGGGGAAATATCGGTTATTTGCGGGTGACTACGCGGGCGGCGTCCCAGTGTTCAGGGAGAGAATACCATTCGGTTGCTTCGCCATTGAGCCACGGCTGGAAGTAGTAGTAGACTTCGTGGATGCCCTGCTCTTCCTTGGGCCAGCACCAGTGGGTCTCAAGGCAGAGCATTTCGGGAGATACGACTACCTGATCCTGCTTGTCGAACGACGATGGCGGGGTTACTTTGTGGAAGTGCTTTTCATCATCGAGATTGGCTTCCTCAAATTTGCTGATTGTCATCTGCATCTGGTTCAGGGTGTTGCCGGGGTTGACGAGGACATAGAAGCCTCCCATGCCCTTGACATCGTTTTCGGACCACTGGGGTTTGTTCTGATATTTGTCGGTCAGCGACCATTCGCCTGCGACGGTGAATTTCAGAGGCTTACCGGTTGCAGTGGCAACGTCTTCCTTGACGTTGATCGGGGTGCGGTAGTAGCCGCCGAGCCAGCGGTGGAGCTCCGGACCTATGTTGTAGTGTCCGAGACCGAGGTTTTCGAGTGTTCCTTCGCTGTTTTCAACGGAGATGTCGCCGTTGAACATTACATAGATAGGCAGTGTACCGCCTGCGGCGAGGGGTTCGACTGTGATTTCAGTCTTGGTGGCTTTGTTGTCCTCACCGTCAACAATTGTGGTGGCGCTGACAGCAAACACTGCGTCGTTGAAGTCCCAGTCATATGTACCGGCCAAGTCCTCTGCGGCAATCAGCCACTGATAGACTTCGGGGTCGGGGTTGTCCTTGTCATCGACATCGGGAATTTCCTGCGGTTTGGCCGACGAGATGAAGAACATCATGTCGTTAAGGTCGTGGGTCTCACCATAATCCTCGAATCCGAGTACACGATATGAGATACCTGAAGGAGCATCATACATGTAGGTGGCGCCAAAAACATTCGAACCTCCCTTCACTTCATTATACTTAGCTTCGGAATAGAAACGGCGATAACCGTCATCCTTAGGCATACCGTCGGCATCAAGAGGCACACGTACAATATCAACATTATCGATCGAAGGTTTTTTATCAACCGGATCACTATTATACCATGCTCGAAGATACATGCCGAATTTTGTACCAGGCTCAATATGCACATGAATACCTCGTGACTTCCATGACTGAATCTCAAAACCCGGATGGCTCGACTGACTGTCACCGGGATAGATCCACTCATTTAAGCCACCCACAGATATATGTGTGATATTGACATGATTTGCATCCTTTGCTTCACATTCAATTCCGGATATAAAAACCTTGCTTTGATCAAAATTCGGATCATTGCATAAATAATCCAGATCAAATGCGTTTATAAAATGAGTTAGATCAAAATAATATTTAACATGCTCTTTCTGTTTTACCATCCACCTTCTTTTAAATACACTCCAATCTTGCTCTTCAAAGTCCAAAAAACTGGTCAAGCCTCTAAGATTAAAAGCTTCAGGAGTTAATTCATTTTGACCGATTGCAGTTGCGGCATCCAACGGCTTTTCAGAATCTTTGAGGGGTATATTATTTTTTGCCTCAACATAATTTTCAGAACTTAAACCCTCTTTAAGATATAACAAATTGCCTTTCGTGCCGTCAACAGGAATAATTTTATTAGTATAGAACGGGATATACACCATTTCATTGGCTTCCTCGTCAATATAATAGATTCCTAAAGTATTAAAGCCATCCGTTTGCCAAAACACCGGATAAATAGTAAAATCTCCGTTAGCAATAAAACTGAAATTCTGAGTAACTTTGCCAAGATTATCTTTATTTTCAGGAAGATAGTCTCTAAAAGCCATAACACCTTCATTGGTCAGGATGCGATAATCAGTACGTGAAATCTCGACAACTGCGTCTTTTTTCTCCCAGATGGCGCGGCCGGTTGAGTTGGCGCGGACTGTTCCTCCGAGAGGCGTTTTAATAAGCCGTCCGTCCATATCGACCAGCACCTCTTTGACTGAGGCGGGGACGTCGAATGTGATGGGGGTTGTGCCGGAGATTTTGCGGCCTTCGGCAAAGATGTATCGTTTGCCGTTGATGTCGGCGTAAATTTTAACGTCGGTTGGGCGGGTGGTTACAACTGTTACTCCTGAGTGTGTCGCGGCGTTGAAATCTCGATCGGGGTCAATCACGCCGAATTTCTTGATGAACTCACGCGCGTAGAGTTCACTCTTAGGTATAGTGATCTCGTCGGTAGTACATGCGGTGAGTATGGCGCCTGCAAGAGTGGCGCCTACCAATAAGTTACTTAAGCGCATAGTGTGGTCTGTAAAGGTCTCAATTAAAAAATGTAGATAATGAGAAGAAGATAGTTAATAGTAAAGTTAAGCTATACAATTCGGCCACAAATATACGCAATTTATCAGGAGATTTCAACGCGCGACAACATCGTTAGGAATTATTAACAGTTAAAAGGAAGATGTAGGGACGCAATTCAATCGCGTCCGCAGCAGGCAGGCGGGATCACAGGCACCGCGGACGCGCGATCGGGAGTGCCGAGGATAATTAGGTTTAATAAATGTTAAACCTATGGCGGCGGGAGATGACACGAGGAGTTTTTTAGTAACTTTACCACTTAATTGAGGATGGTACGGGCTGCCGGTTGCGGCGCCCGCCTCCGATCACATTATGCACAGACAAAATGGAACAAGATAGAAAAATCCGTGTCGGGATCACCCACGGCGACATCAATGGCATCGGTTATGAAGTGCTGCTCAAGGCTTTGGGCGACGTACGCATAGCCGAGCTATGCACTCCGGTGATCTACGGCTCGGCGAAAATAGCCAATTTCTACCGCAAGAGCATCGAGCTCCCCGATTTCAAGCTCTTCCAGATCGACAGCCCCGACAAGGCCGCCGAGGAACAGATCAACATCATCAACGTGGTCGGCGAGGACTGCAAAGTGGAGCCCGGACAGGCCACTCCGACAGCCGGACAGGCTGCCCTCGCAGCACTGGAACGCGCCACGACCGACCTGCGCGCCGGGCTGATCGACGTGCTCGTCACAGCCCCGATCAACAAGCAGACCATCCACAGCGACGCCTTCAACTTCCCCGGACATACGGAATATCTCCAGGAGCGAATCGGCGAAGGGCAGCGGGCCATGATGATCATGTGCGGCGGAAACCTGCGTGTGGCACTCGTGACTATCCATGACCCGATAGCAAAAGTGGCCGAGGGGATCACCACTAAGAGCGTCACAGAAAAGATCGTGGCCTTCAACCGTTCGCTTGTCGAAGATTTCGGCATCCACGGTCCGCGCATCGCCGTGTTGGGCCTCAACCCCCACGCCGGCGACGCCGGAGTGATAGGCACCGAAGAGACCGAGATCATAGCCCCCGCCATAGCCGAGGCCACGAAGCGCAAGGTCCTTGCTTTCGGTCCCTACCCCGCCGACGGATTCTTCGGCAGCGGAGCCTACACGAAGTTTGACGGCGTCCTGGCGATGTATCACGATCAGGGACTCATACCCTTCAAGCTGCTGGCGGCCGAAAACGGCGTGAACTTCACGGCGGGCCTCCCCTACGTGCGCACCTCTCCCGACCACGGCACGGCCTACGACATTGCCGGACAGGGCAAAGCCGAGGAGCAGTCGATGCGCGAGGCCATCTATGCGGCCATTGACATCTGGCGCAACCGCCGCCGCGAGGCCGAGGCTACGGCCAACCCTCTGCGCAAACAGAATTTCGACAAGGGCAGCGACAAACTCCCCACCGACCGCGGATAAGAGCCTGCCTCAAAAAAACAACGCAGCATGGACTTCGCAATCATAGCCGCCGGACAGGGCTCACGCCTGAAAATGGAGGGTATGGATCTCCCCAAGCCTTTGGTGCGCCTCGGCGGCAAGCCGATGATCGGGCGTCTGACCGAAGTGCTCTCCCGCGCGGGCGCGCGCGTCATATATATAATAGTCAATGAGGAGATGACCGAGGTGGCCGACTATCTGCGCTCGCTGCGGCCCGACGGCTGCGAGTTGCGCCTGACGGTCAAATCAACAGCCGGCTCGATGGAGAGTTTCAGAGAGCTCTCGAAGTCGATGGACCGCACGCGGCCTTTCTGCCTGCTGACGGTCGACACCGTCTTCCTGCCCGATGAGTTCCGACGCTTTATCGCCGAGTTCGAGGCCGATCCGGAAGCCGACGGCTATATGGCCGTGACCTCCTACGTGGCCGATGAGAAACCCCTCTATGTGGCCACCGATGCCGAGGGAGAAATCACGGGATTCCTTGACCGTCCGCTGCCCGACACGCACTATGTCTCCGGCGGAATCTATGCCCTGCGTCCCGCGGCTTTCGGCCTCTTAGACGACTGCGCGGCTGCCGGAAAAACCCGTATGCGCGACTTCCAGCGCTCGCTGGTGGCAGCCGGACTGCGGCTCAAGGCGCGGCCCTTCTCGAAAATCATCGACGCCGACCATGCCGCTGACCTGCGCGAAGCCGAAACCTTCTTAAGTAACCAATCAACTCCCCGCGAGGGAGACTAATCACGATACAATGGCTGACATAAAGATAGCCGGAATCATGAGAGCCGGCGCATATTCGCCCAACCACATCGGCAACGACGCCGCCATTCTGAACCTCACGGCCGAACAGCTGCGCAAACGCGGCTGCGAGGTGAAAATTTACAGCGAGGAGCAGCTGATGGCCGGACAGGTGACCGAAGACATTGTCATCAGCATGTGTCGCCACCACCGCTCTTTCCCGATACTCCAGCAGATGGAAGACCGCGGCGCCCTGGTCATCAACTCAGGCTACGGCATCGAGAACTGCACCCGCGAACGCCTCACCCGCATACTCATCGGCAGCAACATCCCGACGCCCGACAGTCTGATAGTCAACACCAACGAGGTGGTCACCGAGCGCATGAAGCAGGCCGGAATGACAAAAGCCTGGATCAAGCGCGGCGATTTCCACACGATGCACAAGGAGGACGTCACCTACGTGCGCCATCCCGAAGAGGCCCAGGAGGTGGTGCAGGAATATTTCCTGCGCGGAATCAAGCGCGCTGTCATCAACCGCCACATCGAAGGGGAGCTGCTGAAATTCTACGGTGTCTACGGCACACCCTGGTTCCACTGCTTCTTCCATTACGGATCACGCGAGGCCCGCGGCACCGACGAGGGGAAGCCGAAGTTTGACCACGACAGGCTCAAGGAGGTTTGCAACCGCGCCGCCGAAGCCCTCGACATCAGGATCTACGGCGGCGACGCCATCATCCTCCCCGACGGCTCCTTCACCATCATCGATTTCAACGACTGGCCGAGTTTCGCGCCATGCCGCGCCGAGGCTTCGGCTGTGATAGCCCGCGCGATCCTCTCGGAGATCAAAGAACATAACGCCCGAAAATCAAACCGAAAATGACTGAAAACTCCCGATTTCCCTTCCTGCCGCGCTTCATAGCGACTTCGTTCGGCGCCGGATACTGGCCCTACGGTCCGGGAACGGCCGGAGCCGTCGTCGGCCTGATTCTCTGGCTCCCCCTGAGCCTGACAGGGCATGTCACATGCACATTCCTGGCCACACTGGGCCTCATCGTTGTCTTCACCGCCCTCGGCATCTGGTCGGCCGGAATTGCCGAACGCTACTGGGGTCCCGACCCCTCGCGCGTTGTGATGGACGAGACCGTCGGCCAGTGGATAGCCATGCTGCCGCTCTCGGTGTTCGCCGCGCAGCCGTGTCCGCTCGCAAGCGGAGGGTTCTGGCTGTGGGCCGCGCTGTCGCTGCTGCTCTTCCGCTTCTTCGATATTGTCAAGCCATTAGGCGTCAGAAAAATGGAGGATCTGCCCGGAGGCACCGGGATAATGGCCGACGACATACTGGCCGGAATTTACAGCGCCGTTATCCTCGCCTTAGGCATGTATTTCTTCTCATAACGCTACCAAACCAAACAAGCAATCAACCGACACATGGCAAAATACAGTGAGCTGAAAGATAAATTTCTCCACGGAGGAGGTCTGGTTTCGACCTTCCTGCGCTCGTCGGTCTCGTCGCAGGTAGCGTCGTGGATAGACCTGGGCACCAGTATGCTGCTCTACTCCTTCGTCTTCGTGGCTCTCGATCCGTTTTACCGCTCCAACCTCTCGGTGGCCATCGGAGCGATCGCCGGAGGGATAGTCAACTGCTGCATCAACTACCGCTTCACCTTCCACGCCGCCGGACAGAGCGTCAGAGCCGTCGGGGTCAAATATTTCCTCGTCTGGACCGGATCGCTGCTGCTCAACATGTACGGCACCACCGGACTGGCCACTCTCCTGAGCCACTGGCAGTGGCTGCTCGACCTCGGCTTCAGGCCCGACGGCATCTTCGCAGCATCGCGTCTGGCGGCGTCGCTCGCTGTCTCCTGGGGATGGAACTTCGTGCTCCAGCGCAATTTCGTCTACCGCAAGACAGGCTTCGACCACTATGCGATACGCATAGTCAACCTTTTTGTCAAAAAAACATCAAAAATCGAAAACAATGGCTGAAAACGAAATGACAATGACACAGAAATCATCGACATTCAAGCGTTTCCGCGATAGCCTCCAGCAAGGCATCTACTTCATTATCAATCCCTTCGTGCGCTTCCTCATCCGCATAGGCGTGACCCCGAACATGGTGACGACCATCGGTCTGCTCGGCAACATCGCCGCGGCGGCGATCTTCGTCTATGCGGGCTATACGGCAACTCCCGGCGTCGAGATGAACTACGCGCTCATGACCTGGGGCGGCGTGGTCATCATCCTCTTCTCGCTTTTCGACATGCTCGACGGCCAGGTGGCCCGCATCGGCAACATGACATCGACTTTCGGAGCTATGTATGACTCGGTGCTCGACCGCTACTGCGAACTCTTCACCCTCGGAGGTCTGAGCTATTACCTGATCCAGACCGGCTACGTGATCGGCGCGCTGATCACCTTCGTGGCCCTCGTGGGTTCCATCATGGTCAGCTATGTACGCGCCCGCGCCGAAGGCCTCGGCCTCGAATGCAAGGTGGGCTTCATGCAGCGCCCCGAACGTGTGGTTGTCACCACCATCGGCGCCCTCGCCACAGGTATTACTGGCCAATGTGTAGACCCGGCAAAATTCGACGCGGTCAGCATACTGATCGTGTGCATGGGAGTGATCGCCGTGTTCGCCAACATCACAGCCTTTGCCCGCATCAACCACTGCCGCCGCCTGCTTGCCAAAAAGTAAGCGCACCCCACGATCAAACATCATCCTAAAACCATAACCGCGACCGCTCTCCGTCGCCACACCGATAGTCATCATGACAGGAATTTCACTTCCGACACGTCGCGAGACGGCTGTCATCATACCTGTGGTGCTGCTCTGGCTCGCCGTGACAAGCCTCTGCGTGGGCTTCCGTCCGGAGCACCTCTACATCGCGGGAACTCTGACCGTGCTGCTCTTCATCACGGCCACCTCGCGCCGCTTCGTAGTAGCGATGCTGCCGTTCGCTGTCTTCGCCATCTCCTACGACTGGATGAACATCGTCCCCAACTATGAGGTCAATCCGGTCGACATCCGCGATCTCTACGACTGCGAGAAAAACCTTTTCGGCATCGCTTCGGCTGCCGGAACGCTGACCCCCAACGAATTCTTCGCCGCCAACGGCTGCCGCTTCATGGACTTCATGTCCGGACTTTTCTACCTGTGCTGGGTCCCGGTGCCGATACTCTTCGGCATCTGGCTCTATTTCAAGCGCCAGTATCCGGTCTATCTCCACTTCTCGCTGGTCTTCCTGCTGGTCAACTTCATCGGCTTCGGCATTTACTACATCCATCCCGCTGCTCCGCCGTGGTATGTGGCTTCCCACGGCTTCGACTTCATCGTCGGCACTCCCGGAGAGGTGGCCGGACTCGGAAAATGGGACGAGATGACGGGCCTGAGCGTCTTCCACTGGCTCTACTCGCGCAACGCCAACGTCTTCGCCGCCATGCCCTCGCTCCACGCGGCCTACATGCTGATCGCCTTCCTCTACTCGCTGCGCGCCCGCTGCTCCAACTGGCTGCGCGCACTCTTCGCCTTCATCTGCCTCGGCATCTGGTTCACGGCGGTCTATACCTCGCACCACTATATCCTCGACGTGCTCGCCGGAATCGGCTGCACACTCCTCGGATACGGCCTGTTTGAATACGTACTGATGAAAATTCCGGCTTTCGCACGTTTCATGCGCGCCTATGCCGGCTACATAGCCTCACCATCTTCTCCTGACGGCAAATGAAGCTCAAGGATGACGAATACCGCCGCTCGCTCAAGTCGATGGACACCGAAGAGGGTATCGACCTGGCTTTCTACCGCCCCATAGGCTATATGTGGGCGCGGCTGGCTGCGCGCTTCGGCATCTCGCCCAACGCCATCACCATCGCCGCGATCTTTCTCGGCATCGGCGCCGGTGTGCTCTTCTATTTTCCAGACATATGGATCAATGTCGCGGGAATGCTCCTGCTCGTCTGGGCCAATTCATTCGACAGCGCCGACGGACAGTTAGCGCGCATCACCCGGCAGTATTCGCGCGTCGGACGCATCCTCGACGGTCTCTGCGGCGATTTCTGGTTTGCGGCGATCTACATTGCGATCGTGCTGCGCGAAAACACTTTCTCGCCATTTTTCAGCGAACATCCGTGGATTCTGTGGGTGACGGCAGTCGTCACAGGGATCTGCCACACCAAACAGGCCGCTATGGCCGACTATTACCGCCAGTTCCACCTCTATTTCCTCAAAGGCGAGGAAGGGAGCGAGCTTGACAGCGCCTCCCAGCTGCGGCGTCAGCTCGACGAAAGCGGCGTCAGCTGGCGCACACACTTCTGGAAACGCCTCTCGATGGCCGTCTATCTGACCTACACGCGCCAGCAGGAAGCGACGTCGCCTTCCATGCAGGCCCTGCGCCGCGAGCTTCACAGCCGCTACCCCGGCGGCGAGATTCCACGCAGTTTCCGCGAGGATTTCCGCCGCGCGTCGCTGCCGCTGATGAAGTATACCAATATCCTTTCGTTCAACTGGAGGGTGATCACTCTTTTCACGGCGCTGTTCATCGGACAGCCGTGGCTCTATTTCGTGGCCGAACTGACGGTGTTCAACGTCCTGTTAGTTTACATGATCGTGCGCCACGAGAAAATCTGCAAACGCTTCATCACCCGCCTCAGAGATGGACTATACTGATCTACCCTCCCGCATCCCGGCAGGGATCAGAGGCATAATCTTCGACTACGGGGGCACTCTCGACAGCCACGGCGACCACTGGAGCCACATCATCCTCGACGCCTGGCGCGATGCGGGGGTCCGTCTGTCAGCCGAAGATTTCATACCTGCCTATATCCACGGCGAGCGCGCTCTGGCCATACCGGGAGCTGTCGCTCCGACCGACACATTCCTTGAGCTTATGCACAGGAAGATCGTGGCCGAAAGTTCGATGATCGCTCCGCGGCCCGACAGCCGGACCTGCGAAAAAGCGGCCCGCAGCTGCTACGAAAGCGCCCGCAGCTGCACGGCGGAGGCCGCCGGAATGCTTGAGAAACTTTCGCAGGACTATCCTCTTGCCGTCGTGTCGAATTTCTACGGCAATCTTGACGCCGTGCTCGAAGATTTCGGTCTGCGCCGCTTTTTCACAGCGGTGATCGAAAGCGCCAGAGCCGGTGTGCGCAAGCCCGATCCCGCAATCTTCCGCCTCGGCGCCGAAGCACTCGGCCTGCCCCCGGCGGAGATTCTTGCCATAGGCGACAGCATGGACAAGGACATCATTCCGGCTGCCGCGGCAGGTTGCCGGACTCTTCTGATCGAGGGACGCCCGTGGCCTCCTACTTCAGAAAGCGCGGCGCAAGGATGAAGGCGCCGATCGAGATGCCGAAATTCCAGTTGTTGTCGTGGGCGGGCGTGTAGTTTCCGTAGGCGCTGATCGACCCGAAAGGCAAGGCTATGACAGCCTGCAGCTCGCCGAAAAATTCCGGATCATGCAGCCATTTGCCATAGGCGGCGCTCCCGTTGTCGTAGACGATCTTGCGCAGCGGCATGAAGCAGTGAAACGATCCGCGCAACTGAAACGATCCTGAAATCTTCCACACTGGAGCCACACCGGCCGTCACATAGGAGTTGGCCCGGAGTTTGGTATTGAAATAGTTGTAGCTCGACGGTGTGGGGTGGAAAGCCTCGGCGGCAACGATCGAGGCGTCATAGGTCGGAAGCAGTTTGCGGGTCGAGAGCAGCGCATTGCTCAGAATACCCAGAGAGACATTCTTGCTGACTCCGATGTAGTCGGCGAATGAAGCCGACAGCTGCATCCACTTGAGGTGACGTTTGTAGGAATAAGCCTTATTTTCTTTTGATTTGTAGCGGTATCGGCCGATGGCACCGAGCACACCGGCCCGCAGATCTATGCCTGAAGTCGGGTTGAGCTGGTTGTCGAGCGTGTTGAGTTCCCAGGAGGCAAAAAGCTCGCCGAGATCCGACAGGCCGGTGTTTTTGCCTGACATCACTCCGTCGCCGAGAAGGCGGGCGTGAAATTTGTCCGTCAGATGGCCGAAACCGGCACCCGCAGTCAGCTGGGAGCGCAGCGCGGGAGCCATGCTGTAAAAGAGCTGGGCGAAACTCTCGGATTTGACCACGAAGTCAGGCTCATGGATCTGATAGAACAGTTTCTCGGTCTCGTGATATTTCTGCCGTGAGCTTACAATCCGTGCCACCAGGGCCGATGGATGCGTCGAGTTGAACATGAATGCGAAATCGCCCGACGCCGCCATGTAGCTCTGTCCGAGCCACGCATTGACATTGGCCCGCAGTGTGCGGAAACTCAATTTGTTGTAACCTGTATTGAAAAACAGCATACTATTGGTTGACGACGAGATATAGCCGCCGACACCTACCGTGAACGGATCTTTGATGATGGCCTTGAAATCAATATCCACAAGGCTGTCGCGCACATTGAAGCGGGGTGTCGGCACAAAGTTCTGGACTCCGACGACGGTTGCCGCACGATAGTAGGCATCACGACCCTGCGTGAGATCAAGGGTTGCGTCATTGCGGCGATGCTCGAAAAACGATTGCAGATAGGCATTTTCCACAGGTTTGCCTCCGCTGACCGAGATGCTGTCGATGCGCACCTGCGGTGTGGCTTTCTTGAATCTCAGGCGCGCCTGACGGACGGCTCCAGGCTGGGTGCGCACACTGATCTTAGACTTGATGGAGTCCATCATTTCCAGCCCGCGCTTGTAGCCTATGTCGTAGATGGCCTTGTACTTGTCGAATGCCAGAAGTCCGAATTCGTCGAGATTTATGCGTATGCTGATCCCCTTGTCTGTGGGGAAAGGATAGTTGTCCGGCTGCATGATCATCTCTTCAAGCTGATCCATCATGTTGCGCGAGTCAGGCTTGGTCTTGCCCGATCCCACATTGACGCCGATGACTGCATCAGGAGCGAACTCCTCCATCATGACGTCGACCGGATAGTTGTCATAGATACCTCCGTCATACATCGGCACACCGTTCAGTTCGATCGGCTCGAAAATCATCGGAAACGACATCGACATCCTGACGGCGTCGCCGAGCGGTCCGCGGCCCAATACGACCTTGTGTTTGGCGTAGACATTGGAGGTCACGCAGCGGTAGGGTACAAAGAGGCGGTTGAAATCGCCTCCGCATTGCAGGGTGTAGGGGCTGAACAGCTCGAAAAAGGCATAGTTCATCGGGATCGGGTTGATCAGGCTGATCGGCAGTACGGAGGTGATCTGTGTCGAGTCCTTGCCGATGTTGAGAGTCACGAACGACGGAGTGTCGCGCCGCGAGTTGAAATAATACGTATCGGCCGGATCGATCCGTCCCGTGCTCCAGTAGCCGAATCCTTTTGAAGCGATAAGGTCAATCATCTCGGCTGGAGAATAGCCCGCGGCATATAGACCGCCGACGATCGCACCCATTGATGTGCCGGTGATATAGTCGATAGGAATTCCGGCATCTTCCAGAGCCTGGATCATGCCGATGTGCGCTATGCCCTTGGCCCCGCCGCCGCTCAGCACAAGACCGACCGTCGGACGCGACGGGCGCGGAGGGACGCTCATCGCACCGCCGGGCGTGACAAAACCTTCGGGTGTGATCGCCGGCACTGAAGCAGCCGTCTGTGCGTGAATCGGGGCTGACATGCCTGCAAAGGCTAAGGCAAGCCAAAGGATCAACATGTGTCTCATAAATAAAAATAAGTAGATGTTGAAAATTAGTTTATATCAAATTTTTTGCGTATCTTTGTGTGAA
>UQVH01000019.1 GCA_900544535.1 uncultured Bacteroidales bacterium
GGAATCGGTCCTATTTTTTCAATCGCCCTCTAAAGTTTAGCGGACAGTAATAAAAAAAAATTGCGTCGCTCCGCATTATCGCACCTTTTCGGGATCTTCAGGCCGTATATTTGTGGCAGAAAACCAAACCCAACCAATCAACCCCTTAGTTATGAAAAAGACACGCCTGAAAGCCGCTGAAAAGGTGCAGCGGCCTGTATCACAGAAATTTTACGACGAAATCCAAGAGCGGGTCAAAGCAGTGTGCTTTCTGCTCGCCGAAACGTACGGCTATGCCTACGACATACCGCGCGCTATCGACGACATGATGCACGTCATCGAATTATACATGGCCGGGGAGATTACTCCCGAAGAATGCGGCGACATAAATACAAAGCTGGTCCTGAGCACATTGTGCGCTGAAATCGACCGTGCTATGGAGCGTTCGGCCAAGGCCCGCGCCAGATCATTCAAACGCCGCAAAAGCATGACTTCAGGCCACAAGCAGGCGGTTTCGGAACTCGCGGAAACGACTGCTGAAATACCCGTTGCGGCAGCCGAGCCTGAACCGGCGCCCGCACCAAAGCCGATGAACCGCCGTCAGCGCCGCCTCATAGAGCAGGAACTGCGGCGCGAGGCACGTAAGGAAATGAGGCGTCTCGCCGCCCAGAACTCATTGTCATGAAACGCCCTCTCAGAGAAACAGGCAGGCGTCGCCGTATGACAGGAAGCGGTAGCGGCTGTCGGCAAGCGCATAGTCGTAGATCTCGCGCCAGGCGGGGTTGGCAGGGTTGCTTTCAAGAAAGGCCGAGACGAGCAGCAGAAGCGTCGACTTCGGCTGATGGAAATTAGTGACCATGCCTGAGACTATACGGTAGCGGTAGCCGGGTGCGATCATCAGGCGTGTCGAAGCCACAAAGGTGTCCTCGCCGGTGGCGTCGAGACGGTCGAGAATGGCCTTCATGGCTTCCGGAACCGACAGCGACGGGTGCGACGGATCGTAGGGATACCACTGCGGAAGAGTGTCGGCCGGCAGCCCTTGTGACAGACGGCATCCGAGGTGATAGAGGCTTTCGAGAGTGCGCACGGATGTTGTCCCGACAGCGATCACCCGCCGGTCGGTGGCGGCGAGCTCTTCGATCAGCGGACGCCCGACGGCTATAAACTCGCTGTGCATGTCGTGCTCGCCGATGGTGTCGGACTTGACCGGCTGGAAAGTTCCGGCGCCGACATGGAGCGTCAGTTCGCGGCGCGCGATCCCCGCGGCGTCGATCGCGTCGAGCACACGCGGAGTGAAGTGGAGTCCGGCGGTCGGAGCGGCGACAGAACCGTCGATATGCGAGAAAACGGTCTGATAGTCCTGCGCATCGCTCTCCTCAGTCCCGCGGTTAAGATAGGGCGGAATAGGGATCTCGCCTACCGCCGAGATGATGGTGCTGAAAGTCACGGCGGGGTCGTCCCAGCTGAAACGTACCACTGAAGTGTTGCCCTCGCGCCCCACACGCTCGGCGCGCAGAGTCAGCTCCCGGCCTCCGATGGACAGCGGCATCAGCAGTGGGCCGCTCTTCCAGCGCTTGGAGTTGCCGACAAAGCAGGTCCAGGAGCACTCTGATGTCGAGGCGAAATTGCAGGCATAGTCGGCCGGATCGGCGGGTTCGAGACAGAAAATCTCGATCAAGGCGCCGTCGGAAGCCTCTCCCTTGCGGAAACGCAGACGCGCGTTGATGACGCGGGTGTTGTTGTAGACCAGCATGGAGCCTGCGGGGAGCAGACCGGACAGCTCGTAGAAGCGGCGGGTGCTCAGCGCGCCCTGCGCGTCCTTGAAGAGCAGCAGGCAGTTGTCGCGTTCGGCCAAAGGATGCCCGGCGATTCGGTCGTCGGGCAGCGGATAGTCGAAATTCTCGATTCGTATGTCGCGTATGTTCATTCGCTCAAGTCAATAAGAGGTTGTTTAAAAACAACCTATAAGATCGGAAATAGCTTTCTCAGGGTCGGGAGCCTTGAAGACATAGCTTCCGGCCACGAGAATGTCGGCCCCGGCTTCGATCAGTGCCGGAGCGGTCTTAAGATTCACTCCGCCGTCGATCTCGATGACGGCCTCGGAGCCGGTTTCGGCAATCAGCGCGCGCAGCTCGCTAACCTTGCGGACGGCGTTGGGGATGAAACTCTGCCCCCCGAAACCGGGATTGACGCTCATTATGAGCACCATGTCAAGATCGCGGATGACATCGCGCAGCATCATCACCGGAGTCGCCGGATTGAGGGCCACGGCGGCCTTCATCCCCGCGTCACGGATCGAGCGGATGACGCTGTCGAGATGAGTGCAGGCTTCCTGATGGACGCTGACTATATCGGCTCCGGCGGCGCGCAGATTCTCTATGTAGCGGCCCGGATCGCAGACCATCATGTGCACGTCGAGTGGCTTTACGGCGATGCGACTGATCGACTCGATCACCGGAAAACCGACGGTGATGTTCGGGACAAACATTCCGTCCATCACATCGATGTGGATGAGCGATGCACGGCTTCTGTTGATCATGTCCACAGCCTCACCTATGCGGGTGAAATCAGCTGAGAGCAGCGAGGGGGCGACTTGAATCATTCCTTTTGGGTGTTGGGTGTACTGTTCGGTTACAAAAGTACACATTTATTTTCCAATAAGCAATTCTGAATATGATTCAGTTTTTACCTTCCTTGTGACGGGGCTTGAATGCGTTCCAGAGGATCACGGCCACACAGATGACTCCGATGGCGAGGCCGACGTAGGTCAGATAGTCGTTATATTCCTCTACTTTGGCGTAAAGCTGATCCTGAGGGACCATCCTTCCAAGCCAGTAACCGAGAGCGCCGAGCACGATGTTCCAGGTGAGGGCGCCGAGGCCTGTGAAAAGCACGAACTTGCCGACGTTCATGCGCGCGAGTCCTGCCGGGATAGAGATCAGCTGACGCACGGCGGGAATCAGGCGCCCGATGAAAGTCGACGCGGCACCGTGGCGGTCAAAGTATTCCTCGGCATGGCGCACTTTGGCCTCGTCGATCAGGCAGGCGTGGCCTATGCGGCTGTTGGCGAAGCGGTAGACTATTGGACGACCGATCCAGATCGAGAGATAGTAGTTGATCAAGGCTCCGATGATGGCCCCGACAGTGGCCAGTCCGACAACTGCGATTATATTCACGTCGCCTTTGGTGCATGCGAGGTAGGCAGCCGGGGGTACGATCACTTCGGAGGGAAAGGGGATGAAGGAGCTTTCAATGACCATGAAGCCCAGAACAAGCAGATAGACCGTCATAGGGTCGGCTCGGAAAAAATCGGCCATGATGCCGGCCGGGTCGAAAAGCGCTAAAAGCGGGATGAGATCCAACATGTTTAAGTGGCGGTTTTTAAGAGTATTGTTTGTTAAAAATTTATTGGGTAGGGACGCGATTAATCGCGTCCGCATCCGGATGGCTGATTTCAGAGGCCGATTCCGGATGGTTGATGGATGGCAATGGAAAATTACCCGACCAGCCCGGCTTTCAGAAACAGCTGACGGTAGGCCTCGGCTTTCTTAGCCACGGCGAGCGGATAGGCGCGCGAGGTGGACGGCATACGTGTGATATGCAGAGTGCGGCCGTCGGCAGGCCAGAGGGCCGTCACCCACTCGCCTATTTTCGGGACAGGCGTGGAAGTCAGTCCGGCGATGACTCCCGCCGCTTTCTCGCCGGTGGTGGCTATGTAGCGGCAGTCGGGCATCTGCTCCAGCAGCTCTCCGAGCCTGACAGGCTCAACGATCTGGAGAAACTTGTCGGACGCATTGTCTTTCAGCCGGATGACGGCGGCGCCGGTGTCGTGGAGGGCTATCCCCTTATCCCGGAGGAAAGAGCGGATCATCGCCTCGTCGAAACTCCCGTCGGGCAGACGGAAATGATCGACATCGTCATAGAAGATAATGCCCATGACGCGCCAGAAATCATTGGTCTTGTTGGGGTAGTAAAACTCCATCGACCAGCGCACGGGTTTCGGCGGGAAGGTCCCCATGATCAGCACCCTGGCATCCTCAGGAATAAAGGGCGGGAAGGGATGGCGCTCGATTTTATTTTCGTTTGTCTCCATTTTTTCAGAGGGTTGAGAGGAGTCAGACCTGAAGAAGGCGGTCGGCCACGGCGTCGGCCAGCTGCCGGCAACGGGCGAGATCGTCGGCTCCGGGAGCCTGCTTCGCTTCAACTGAAACAATTTCGTCGTTGTAAAGGTTGCATTCGCCGAAATACTGGCTGATGCGCTTGACAGCCTGCGGAGCCCAGCAGAAGGAGCCAAACACACCGGTCACACGGTTTTTCAGGTCGCGGGTCTTTATAGCGTTCATGACGGCCTCAACCGGCGGGAAAAGGGTGTTGGAATATGTCGGAGCGCCTACTATCAGGCCCTTGAAGCGGAAAATGTCGCTGAGAATGTAGGACAGGTGCGAGACCGACGCATCGTGGACGCGGATGTTGCGGATGCCTCTTTCGGCAAGACGCGCGGCTATGGCTTCGGCCATCTCGGCGGTGTTGCCGTACATCGATCCGTAGACCACCGTCACTCCTACCTCTCCTTCATAGCGGCTCAGACGGTCGTAGACGGAGCCGACGCGGTCGATCTCGTCGTGCCATACCGGACCGTGGGTCGGACAGATGAAGCTGACCTTCAGAGCCGAGATTTTGGCAAAGGCTTTCTGCACGAACATGCCGTATTTGCCGACGATGTTCGAGTAGTAGCGGTACATCTCCGGATAGTACGGCGCAGTGTCCATGTCGCGGTCAATAACGGCCCCGTTGAGAGCGCCGAAACAGCCGAAAGCGTCGCCGGTGAAGAGCACAGCGCGCTCGGCAACCCATGTCATCATGGTTTCGGGCCAGTGGACCATAGGTGTGAGGATGAATTTCAGCGTGAGGCCGCCCAGATCGAGGGTGTCGCCGTCGGCAATCTTCATGACATTGTCCTCGATGCCGTAGAAGCCCCTGACCATCTCAAGGGTCTTGGCGTTGCCGACGATGATCATCTCAGGAAACATCTGACGGAGCACACGGACAGAGCCGGAATGGTCAGGTTCCATGTGGTTGATGATCAGATAGTCCGGAGCCGCAGCGCCGATGGTCTCGCTGATGTTTTCGCGCAGACGGTCGCAGGCGCTGAGTTCGACCCCGTCGATCAGAGCGGTCTTTTCAGCGCCTTTAACGATATAGGAGTTGTAGCTCACACCGTCGGGTATCGGCCACAGCGCTTCGAAACGGTGGGTTGTGCGGTCGTTGACTCCGACATAATAGATTTCTTCACAGATATTCTTGATATTCATGACTGTAAGTTTTAGAAGATATTGGGACGGTTTTGCGGTAGGGACGCTTTTTAAAGCGTCCTCCATCACAATAGGGGTAATCATCGGTGGCTGGGAACGTTGACGGAGGACGCTTTGAAAAGCGTCCCTACTGAAGCGTCCCTACCGGACGACCGGGATAACCGGGGCATTATCCTCAAAAAGTTGACGAGCCGCAGGAAGGTGTTTCCCATGGCTCGTCAATATTTTCATATGGTTGCATTGCCGGTCAGCCATCGGACTGACATGACGGCAGGATTATTCCTTGATACGTTCAACGTATGAACCGTCGCGGGTGTCGATACGCACTTTGTCGCCGATGTTGCAGAAGAGGGGTACGCGGACCTCAGCGCCGGTTTCGAGAGTGGCGGGCTTGAGGGTGTTGGTTGCGGTGTCGCCCTTGATGCCGGGTTCGGTGTAGGTGATTTCGAGCACTACGCTGGTGGGCATCTCGCAGGTGAGGATGGTTTCGGAAGCGGCGTGAACCATAGCTTCACAGATGTCACCTTCCTTGAGGAACTGAACGCCGTCGATGCTTTCGCCGGGGAGGGCCACCTGTTCGAAAGTCTCGGTGTGCATGAAGTTGTAGCCCATATCGTCTTTGTAGAGATACTGGTAGGGACGGCGCTCGATGCGCACTTCATTTACTTTCACGCCGGAGTTCCAGGTCTTGTCGATGACGCGGCCGGTCTTGACGTTTTTGAGTTTGGTGCGGACGAAAGCGGGGCCTTTGCCGGGCTTTACATGAAGGAATTCAACGATGAAAAAGTAGTTGCCGTCGATGTCGAGGCACATACCGTTTTTAAAGTCAGCAGTTGTTGCCATGAATTGTGGTAATGGTGTTGAGATTATTAATCGTATATTTTGGCAGTGGTGCCGTGACGCCGGGAGCGGTCTTATTTGCCGCAGCCGTCACAGCCGCACGAGTCGTCGCCTCCGCAACCGTTGTCGCCGCAGCCTCCGCAACATCCGCCTCCGCAGGAGGGATGAAGTTCTTCGGGGGTGGCGTCGCGGACGGTCACCACCTTGCCCTTGAAGCGCAGGTCCTTGCCTACGAGGGGATGGTTGAAGTCCATGACTACGTGTTCGTCGGTGACTTTCTTGACTTTTCCGGTGATGCGGTAGCCGTCGGCTGTCATCATCGGGATATAGGCGCCTTCGCGAATGGTTTCGGCGTCGAATTTTCCGTCGACCATGAAGATGCTTTTGGCAAGCTCGGCCACGTCGTCGGGGTTATAGGGGAAGCCTTCGCCGGCATTGACGGGGACGTCGAATTCACGGCCCTGTTCAAGGCCGTCGAGGGCGCGTTCCAAAGGACGGATCATGCCTTTGGTGACGCCGAAGATGAAGCGTTCGGGCTCGTCGTCGGTGACGTTGTGGACGAGAGTTTCGGTTCCGTCCGGGGCGACCTCGAAGAGATCGTAGCTTATTTCGACATATTTGCCGGGGAGAATCTTTTCCATAATTTTTCAGTTTTGTTTAGTCGGTTCAACTTCAGAGTGATACCTGAGACACGGTCGCACCGTCAGAGAGGTGCGCGGCCCGGAATCAGGCTTCTCCTTCGGTGACACCGGCGAGTTCGGGGTCGATCATGATGCGGCCGCAGTATTCGCAGACGATGATCTTCTTGTGCATCTTGATCTCCATCTGTTTCTGCGGGGGGATGCGGTTGAAGCAACCGCCGCAGGCGTTGCGCTGGATGTAGACCACGCCGAGACCGTTGCGGGCATTCTTGCGGATACGCTTGAAGGCAGTCAGAGTGCGGGCGTCGATCTTGGGTTCGAGTTCCTTGGCCTGGAGGCGCAGACGCTCTTCGTCTTTCTTGGTCTCGGAGACAATTTCCTCAAGCTGCTGGCGCTTGTCGGCAAGGATGTGGTTGCGGTCGGCAAGTGTTTCCTCGGCGGCGGCAATGTCGGCATTCTTGCCATCGATCTCGCGGGCATACTGGTTAATGCGCTTTTCGGAGAGCTGGATTTCGAGGGTCTGATATTCAATCTCTTTAGATAACAAATCAAACTCGCGATTGTTGCGGACGTTGTCGAGCTGCTGCTTGTAGGTGGCAATCTGTGCCTGAGCCTGCTCGATGTTTGATTTCTCCTTGGCCGATTTCACACGGAGGTCCTCGATCTCGGCTTTGAATTTATCGACACGGGTGTGAAGACCCTCAATGTTGTCCTCCAAGTCGCGGACTTCTTCGGGAAGCTCACCGCGGATGGTCTTGATGCGGTCGATCTCGGAGAGGATGGTCTGGAGTTCGTAAAGAGCGCGGAGACGCTGCTCGACAGAAAGGGTCTGTTCGTTTTTGTTTTGCTCTATCGCCATATTGGTATATGTGGATTTTTTTGTTTTTCAGACGTAGCGCAGGGGGTTGCGCTCGGCACGTGACTGCCGGACTGCAAAGTTAGGAAATTTTTCTGAAACTATGGCCGAAAAAATTGACTTAGTGCAGATTTCGCTCTCGAAATGGCCGACATCGACGATGAGAATGTCGCGGCCGAAATCGACGAAGTCGTGATAACGGACATCGGAGGTGATGTAGGCGTCGGCTCCGGCAGCAATGGCTGCTGGGATGAATTCGCCTCCCGATCCGCTGCACAGAGCCACGTTCTGCACTCCGTTTTCAGTCTTCGGGCAGTCGGAGACGCGTAGCGATTCGGCCCGGTAGACCTCCCTGACGCGGCTGAGAAAGTCAGCCTCCGGCAACGCATGATGGAAGTCGCCGACGATGCCGAGCCCGGTCGCGGGGTCGGCCTGGCGCGGCGAGAGGACGCGGATGTCCATAAGGCCCAGCATCTCGCCGAGTCGGTGGGAGACTCCGGCGCGCGCGTTGTCGAGGGCCGTATGGGAGGAGTAGATGTAGATGCCGTTGCGGATGGCTGTGAGCAGGGCGCGCTGGGCGGGGGCGTCGGGGGTGATCTGTTTCAGTCCGCGGAAGAGCAGAGGGTGGTGAGAGACTATGAGGTTGCAGCCTTCGCTGACGGCTTCGTCGACCACTGCCGGGGTCACGTCCAGACAGAACATGACTCCCGTGCAGTCGTTTGACGCGGATGCGGGGCGGAGCTGCCAGCCGGTGTTGTCCCACGACTCCTGGAGCGAGCGCGGAGCAAAGGCTTCGATGCTCTCTATTATGTCGCTGATTCTCGGCTCTGTCATCGGTGGCGCGGATTATTCCTTGTCTTTGAGGTCGAGACGGATACAAAGTTCGTCGAGCTGCGAGTCGTCGATGGCCGAGGGGGCGTCGATCATCATGTCGCGTCCGGAGTTGTTTTTCGGGAAGGCGATGACGTCGCGGATCGAGTCGAGTCCGGCGAGGATGCTGACAAAACGGTCGAAGCCGAATGCGAGGCCTCCGTGAGGGGGCGCGCCGAACTTGAAGGCGTTCATCAGGAAGCCGAATTTATACTGTGCGTCTTCTTCGGTGAGACCGAGCAGACGGAACATCTTGTCCTGAAGTTCGGCTTCGTGGATACGGATCGAGCCGCCGCCAAGTTCGTTGCCGTTGACCACCATGTCATAAGCTGTCGCACGGACGGCGCCGGTGTCGCTGTCGAGCAGATGGATGTCGTCGGGGTTGGGCGAGGTGAAGGGATGGTGCATGGCGTAGTAGCGCTGCGTTTCCTCGTCCCATTCGAAGAGGGGGAAGTCGACAACCCAGAGGCAGGAGAATTTCTGCGGGTCGCGCAGGCCGAGACGCGAGCCCATTTCAAGACGAAGTTCGCAAAGCTGCTTGCGGGTCTTCATTGTCGGACCGGCGAGGATGAGCATGAGGTCGCCTGCCTTGGCTCCGGCACGGTCGGCCCAGGCGCGGAGCTCGTCTTCGGTGTAGAATTTGGAGACTGACGATTTGATGGAGCCGTCGTCTTCGATCTTGACCCACATCATGCCTTTGGCGCCTACCTGCGGGCGCTTCACGAAGTCGGTGAGCTGGTCGAGCTGCTTGCGGGTGTAGCCTGCGCAGCCGGGGGCCACGATGGCGCCGACATATTCGGCGTCGTCAAGCACGGCGAAACCTTTGCCGCCGGTGAGGTCCTTGAGTTCCACGAATTCCATGCCGAAACGGGTGTCGGGTTTGTCGGAACCGTAGAGACGCATGGCGTCGGCCCAAGTCATGCGGGGGAAGGGTTCGGTGAAGTCGATGTCCTTTACATATTTAAATATGTGTTTGACGAGACCCTCGAACATCTGAAGCACGTCTTCCTGAGTGACGAACGACATTTCGCAGTCAATCTGGGTAAATTCGGGCTGACGGTCGGCGCGGAGGTCTTCGTCGCGGAAACATTTGACGATCTGGAAGTAACGGTCAAAACCGCTGACCATCAGGAGCTGCTTGAAGGTCTGGGGTGACTGAGGAAGTGCATAGAACTCGCCGGGATTCATGCGTGAGGGCACCACGAAGTCGCGGGCGCCTTCGGGGGTAGACTTGATGAGCACCGGGGTCTCGACTTCAAGGAAGCCTTTGGAGTCGAGATAGCGGCGGATCTCGAAGGCCATGCGGTGGCGGAGTTCGAGATTGCGGCGGACGCAGCCACGGCGCAGGTCGAGGTAGCGGTATTTCATGCGGAGGTCGTCGCCGCCGTCGGTGTCGTCTTCAATGGTGAAGGGGGGCACTTCGCTGCGGTTGAGAATCTTAAGCTCCGAGGCAATGATTTCGATGTCGCCGGTGGAGAGGTTGGGATTCTTGCTTGTGCGCTCGGCAACTTTACCGGTGATCTGCACCACAAATTCGCGGCCGAGGTGATTGGCGGCCTCACAGAGGGCGGCGTCGTTTTCGACATTGAAGACCACCTGGGTGATACCGTAGCGGTCACGCACGTCAACAAAAGTCATGCCACCCATCTTTCGGGCGCGCTGCACCCAGCCGGCGAGGGTAACGTCCTGTCCGGCATCACTGAGGCGGAGTTCTCCGCATGTTTTCGTTCTATACATAAAGAACCTGATATGGTTGTTTGATTTAAGTAACTCTTAATCGGTTTCAGAAGCCGGTCTGAGAGGGTCCAAGCCCCACGCCCACAGCTTCAAAGGTGCAAAATTACAAAGAATCGCAAAGAAAATCAAAAAAAATTGCAGGCGGGGACAAGTGTTATGCTACCGTTTCAGGTTCTTCAATGTTTCCGTCCTCTTCATCTGTCGCCATATCTTCGTCCACGGCAACTTCATCTTCATCAAACACAGGGCCCCACTTTGCAAGGACGAGAATGCTCAGTTCATAGAGGGCATAGATCGGAATTGTGACCAAAATGAGGGTAAAAAGATCAGGAGGAGTGATGACCGCCGCGATTATCATGATCAGGACAAACGCATAGGAGCGGTAGTTACGCAAAGTCGCCGCTCCGATAAACCCCATCTTTCCGAGGACAAAGGCGAAAACGGGCAACTGGAATACGATCCCCATCAGGAATGTCAGCGTAGTGAACGTGGAGATATAGGAATCGAGGGTGATGGTGCTTACGATTTCTTCATCGACCTGATAGGTGGCCAAAAACTGGAATGAGATCGGGAACAGAACGAAATAGCTCATCAGTAGGCCGAGGATAAAGAGGAGGTAGATGACTCCTGCCACGAGATAGGAATAGCGCTTCTCACTTTCATAGAGAGCGGGCGAGATGAAGCGGAAAAGCTCGAACAAGATATAGGGCGAGGCAAGCAAAGCCGCAAGGAGGCACGACACCGTTATGTGGGTCATGAACTGGGCCGACAGTTCGGTGCTTATGAGCGGAATGTGATATTCCGTGAAGTGAAAGTCCCAGCCCAAATGCTGTAAAAGCGATTCGATTGTGCGGAATGTGCAGAAGTCGTAGTTGTGCGGTGCAAGGAGGATGGCGAATGTCTCCGTTTTGAAGCAGAAGATGACACCTGCCAGGATTATGACCACACATAGAATCCGGAAAAGCATCTTGCGCAGAATGTCAAGATGCCCTCCGAATGTCAGAAGTCCATTGGCTGTTTCCGGCTGGCTCACTTTTCAGACTCCAATTTTTCAGCCGGATGCTGATTCTGTTTTGCATCGGCACGTCGCCGGATTTCTTCTTCGACACGACGATTCATTTCTTCCTCGGTCGGCTCGTTCATGCCTTCCTTAAAGCTTTTCACGCCTTTGCCCATTCCTTTCATGAGTTCAGGCAACTTCTTTCCTCCGAAAATCAGGAGAATAACGGCGCTGATAAGAATGATTTCAGTCGCACCGATCATACAGATTACCATATAAATATTATTCCTCTGTGGTTACCAAATAGATTGTACAATCGTCAAAATTGATTTCCCAGTTTCCGTTATCAGAACTTTCCCAGTTGTATTTGGCGGAATTTGTGTCCCACCAGTTCTGAAATCTGGTGCCGGTCTCGCCAAGATCCCGAACGAGACGTTCGTAGAGTTCGGTATTGTCGGCTGTCAGGATTTTAGCAAGTTCATTAAGGCCGTTGCGGCGCTCAAAAAGTGACTGGATTTCATCGCGTTCGGCTTCTGTCACGCGACCTACTGCTTTTTTCATTGTCGTTTAAGATTTGTATTTGTTGACCACCATATTATTAATAGGATAAGAAGTATTCATCGCTTAATGCTACAATAACTAACAGACGATTTATCGGACCCTTTCTTATTTGATGCTGATATTTGATAATAAATGTAATTTCCTCCATTAAAACCGGTATGAATGGCTTTATAATAGTACCACGAATATCCTTTAGATTTAACCTCTGTAACATTAGCGATGGCAGGATGACTTGTTCTATTCAATGACGGGTTAGCCGTTTTTGCGGTTTCACGACTATACTTCATTGTCACATTTGGGAAATCGACACTTTTAACGCGGAAAGTAACAGCGAAATCAGACTTCGATGTAACATCGGAGACCCTATCTATTTCAGGCTTTATTTCTGATTTTGAGGTCGTATTTGATGAAGAACCGGTAGACGGCTCATCATCACGATCACATGCACACATGCTTATAAAAAGAAGCCCGACTAAAATAATGGTTAAATACTTTTTCATAATTACATTATTCATCTGAATTGTTAATTAGTTTATTAAATGGATCAAGATAAGTAAGTTCAGGAATCTCTTTTTCTGGCAGGAACTGTCCTATTTCCCGAATATGGCTCAGAAGCGTCCGCGAAGCATTACGTTCAATATGAGCCATGACACACTGTTCATGACTCGGAGTGTTAACTTCTAAGGTCATTTTACGGTTGAGCCAGACACATCTGCGGCAGTGAAATGCGTCGCAAATACGACAAATAGGAGCATGATCAATGCGATATAACTGTGAATTTTTTATATCGAGTCCATCCTTAAGATTTCCGACTGAATATCTGTCGGCAGTATCATTATAAAAGGCCGGACAAATGTAAAATTTACCATCAGGACAAAGTGTTATTGATTCAACACCAGCATTACAATTATTCATATTATCCAACAGAATTCGATCGGTCAGCACATTGAACTGTACACCATGATCCCGTTGGTACTCATCAGCAATTTTATGAGAAATATTTGTTAGAAAAGCCTCATATTTCAACTGATTCTCTTTAGTAAACGAGGGCACATCCGTAACCACAATATTGATCCTACTTACATTCGGCAGGATGGAACTAATCATCATTGAATTTTCAACCAATTCATTTAGGGTACCTCTAAATACATAAGACTGCTCAGATGAAAATGGATAATCCTGAATTGAGGACAATGAGTCGAATACAACGACGTCTGCCTTTGACCGTAACTCTGAGTCTTCACAAGTCGAAGAAACAATATCCACATGAAACACGTGGGATATGGATTCTTTATATTCGTTGGACAACTCATAATTCGGATAAGTAAACTGGACAGTAAGATTCTCTTTCATAGACCAAAACAATGCCTCTTCAAGGATGGTCTGTGGAATCAGACCTACCTTTGCTGATCTGGCATTGTAATGACAGAAAGAGACAGATGTGTCATCTAACTGAATGATAAGGTATTTCAGCATATTTAACAGGGTGCAAGGGATTGTTTGTTAGTAAAATTTTCATATCCATCAGCGTTCCCTTGAGTCTCAAGCTTATGGAAAAGTTTGTTCCAATAATAATTATTAGCCCGAACACGTGCCTTGTGCATTTTACATATTGCAGTCGAACGCTGATATATTGTAGGTGTAAATGCGGCATCATAGTTTTCTCCCTGACACCAAGCACAACCACTTGCCACATCACAATCTATACATTTTTGAGAGGATTGCGTAGTACGTTCAAGTGATAAGAACGGACGTAATAAATTCTGATTTATACCATCATGGATATTCCCTATTATAACAGGATTTTTGCTTCGCAATGAATATCCGGCAAATCGAGTGCATGGATAGAAATTTCCAGCAGCATCAATAGCAAGCATCTTACCGGCGCCACACCAGTTTTGATTGTCAACTTTTGGATCTATTGGCTTTCCGATTGTTTCAGAGAAAAAAGAGCACGCATAATCTTTATATAGATCGTTATCAATAATTTCATCGGCCAATGCAATTAATTGCTCTTCATACAATATGTCATCACTCTCCCTCCAAACATCCTCAAATACGCAATTAATATTTACCTCCTTTATGCCAAGAGAATATAGATGGAGTACTGATTCTTTTATATAAGGAATATCAGGACTGCTAATTGTAACTTTGGTCGCTGCTTGTGGAAATTGCTTTACCCACAATGGGATATTTTTTACCACATCATCATAGCTACCTTTTTCAACACCATCTCCTTTCCAAATACGATTCAAATCATGTTTTTGTCTTGTCCCATCAATCGTTATCCCAATCGAGAGATGCGCCTTATTCTTTTCAATATAATTCTGAACTCTCTCAGACGCATAATTAATGCCATTGGTGGAAAAAGAAAAACGGTACGAATTAAACCAATGATGATTTAATCGATACATCTCTGTTTTAAGATAATCGCAGATTTTATCAATAAGCTCTATCTCAAGAAATGGTTCTCCTCCAATAAAATCCCAAATAACAGATGCTTCTGCAAATTCTTGCTCATGACTTAATATATAATCAATAGCCTTTTTGGCTACTGGCCATTGCATTCGTTCTTTCTCATTCTTGCCTACGAGATAACAATATTTACAAGCTAATTGGCAATCTTTTGTCACAATAAACGTAATATTTTTTGCAACCCCAGATTTCCACGTATTGGCATTTGGCTTTAATTCAACGTTGGTCATAATTACAATTTATACATCTAACATTTCTTGATTGAGACACATAGTATGGGAAGTACTAAAAGATCAAGCCCTCCGCACAATATGGGAATAATTATGCGGAGGATAAAGTAGATCAATACGATGCGGAATGCTTACAAGTGCCGCTACAAGAATTTTTGCATGAGCCAGAACAAGTATACTTACAGCCTTCACATGCATGTTTACATGTTCCAGAACAAGACGATTTGCAACTTCCCGCACAAGAAGAATAACAACCGCTTGAACATCCGTATTTGCATCCCATTTCTGTTTCGCTGGCTTTAGCAATAATCGGCATATTGGCCAACGCGATCGCGCCAAGGATAGGCAATGCTCCCTTAGCGGCATTCTTGAAGAACTGGCGTCTTGACTGGAGTTCTTCGTTTTTGTTTTGTTTCATGATTTTTAATCAGGCCCTATAAGCTCCCCGGATTCGGGCTGATTGGTTTACAAAGAAAAAGCGCAGGAGTCTGTATCTGTTACCGTCCTACGTTCAGAGGCTTCTCGCATTGCCCTATTCATGTCGGACGGCAACGCAGAAGCCCACGCTTGTATATGCAATAAATGCCCGGCGGTATTCCTCACGGAATACGGTGCCGGATGCAGGATATTACACATCCACGGGCATCTACCGTTGCTCAATCCTTGACATGAATATGAAATTTTGCGAGAATTTCTGAACGTCAAGAATCAGCGCGGATAAACGCTTTTCAATTATGTCTTTTGCATCCCGCCCACGTCATCCCATACCGGGCTTCTGCGGACGATATGCGTTGGCAAAGATATGGACTATTTTTCATTTCGGCAATAGGGAGGATAAAATATTTCTGATTTTCAGCGGGATTGGTTGGAAGATAGATCCGAGCTGTGTTAACCAGCCTCTTCGAGGCAGGGCTCTGTGGAGGTGTTCGTGCCCCAGGCACCGCTCGGCCTACGGCGCTCGCTCACCCTGGGGTTTCGGAAAATTCAAGCTCTCCGAGCTTCCGGCGGCGCTTTCGCTCCCCCTCACGGGGGTATGGGAGGAATGTGGGCCGGAAGCATGGCGGAAAGAGAGCGGGATGTTAGCGGCAAGGAGCGGTCCATACGGGGTATTATAAGGTGGGAGCGGTTGGTGCGATAGCAGAATGTGTCGCTCCTACGGAGCTTTGGGTGGTGGGGAGGGGGATGCGATACCACGGCTGCGGACCCCTGACGGGGCCCTTGCGGTGGCCTGGATTCGCCCCGCCGCTAACGCGGCTTGCCTGACACCGGGCGAGGCTGGACACGGGATTTTTCCGCGAGCAAGCTCGCGGAACCGGAGACAAAGGCGAGAAGAAACGGACGACAAAGGCGGGAAGGAACAGAAGTAGGGGGGCGGGTAAAGGCAGGGATTGGGAGGGAGGGGGTGGTAAAGGACTATTAACCTATTTTATAGCGGGTTTTAACATTTTTGGGGTGTTTTCTTTGTTATTTCCGTAAAAGGCCGTAAATTTGCCTTATCACCATTGAAAAACTGATGTGAGGCTCCGGCGGCTTTTTCGCACGGTGCCGACGACATGAAAAATCATTTATACTCCCCCTATAATTAATTATGGAAAACGAACAACTGCTTAAAGAGGTCACCGCTAAGGCTCAGGTCTGGCTCGGTGAGGGTTATGACGAAGAGACCCGTCAGGAAGTCAAACGTATGCTTGACGCCGAGGATAAGACAGAATTAATCGAATCGTTCTACAAGGATCTTGAGTTCGGAACAGGCGGTCTGCGCGGCATCATGGGCGCAGGCTCGAACCGTATGAATATCTATACTGTGGGTGCGGCTACCCAGGGTCTGGCCAACTATCTGAAAGAGGCTTTCAAGGATCTGCCCGAAATCAGCGTGGCCGTGGGTCATGACGTGCGCAACAATTCGCGCAAGTTCGCTGAGATCGTAGCCGATATTTTCTCGGCCAACGGCATCAAGGTGTATCTTTTCGACAACTTCCGCCCCACCCCGGAACTTTCGTTCGCCATCCGTCACTTCGGCTGCCAGAGCGGCGTGAACATCACTGCATCTCACAACCCGAAGATCTATAACGGCTACAAGGCTTACTGGGAAGACGGCGCGCAGATCATCGCTCCGCACGATGTCAACATCATCGACCATGTAAACCGCATCAAGAGCGTAAAAGAAATCAAGTTTAACGGCGACAAGTCGAAGATCCAGATCATCGGCGCCGATGTCGACAAGATCTATCTCGACAAGATCAAGGGTCTGTCGCTCAGCCCCGACGTGATCGAGCGTCACAAGGATCTGAAGATCGTCTACACTCCGATCCACGGCACCGGCGTAGAACTGATCCCGGCTTCGCTCCGCAACTATGGCTTCACCAACATCATCCATGTTCCCGAACAGGATTTACCCAGCGGCGAGTTCCCGACAGTTGAGTCGCCCAACCCCGAAGTCCCGTCGGCTATGGCAATGGCTATCGCAAAGGCCAAGGAGGTCAACGCTGACATCGTGATGGCTTCGGACCCCGACGCCGACCGCATCGGCTGCGTGATCCGCGACAACAGCGGCGAGTATGTGCTGCTCAACGGCAATCAGATCGTGATGATCCTTCTGAACTACATCATCACCCGCAACAAGGAGCTTGGTCTGCTCAAGGGTAATGAGTTTGCCGTGAAGACCATCGTGACCACCGAGACCATCAAGGCTATCTGCGAGGCGATGAACGTGCGCCTGTTCGACTGCTACACCGGCTTCAAGTGGATCGCAGCCGTGATGCGCGACAACGAGGACGTGCTCCGCTATCTCGGCGGCGGCGAGGAGAGCTACGGTTTCCTTGCAGAGACTTTCTGCCGCGACAAGGACGCTGTTTCAGCCATCTCGCTCATGGCCGAGGCATGCGCATGGGCAAAGGACAAGGGTATGGACTTCCAGGCCATGCTCGCCGACATCTATCTGAAATATGGTTTCAGCCATGAGGTAGGTGTGTCGGTGGTACGTCCGGGCAAGACCGGTGCCGAAGAGATCCAGGCCATGATGAAGAGCTTCCGCGAAAATCCGCCGAAGTCACTTGCAGGCAGCCCCGTGAAGATCATCAAGGACTACGGCGCCCTCAACCTCATCAATGTCGACACCAACACCACCGAAAAGCTCGACTTCCCCTGCACTTCAAACGTGCTTCAGTATTTCACCGAGGACGGTTCGAAGGTTTCAGTGCGTCCTTCGGGAACAGAGCCTAAGATCAAGTTCTACATGGAGGTCAAGGTTCCGATGGAAAAGGTCGAGGACTACGACAAGTGCGGCAAACTCGCCGATGCAAAGATCGAGGCCCTGAAAAAGGATCTCGGCATTGCCTGATGAATGAATAATGCAATACCGCGCCTGCCCAGGCAGGCGTCATAGAGGGCATCTGATGCAGAATCCCTGACGGAGCTAAACCAACAGGTGGTTGTTTCCGTTATCACTGCATCAGGTGCCTCTCTGTTTTTACAAACCATCAACAATCATCCTTTCAGCTTAGCCATGACCCCTACCCCAGGTTTCAGCTCCACTCTCCAGAATATTGTCAATGCCGTCAGCGGTGTGCTGACGGATTATGTGTTGGTCGGCGTTCTGCTCGCGGCGGCCGTTTTTTTCACGATCGCCACCCGCGGGGTGCAGTTCAGAATGGTCGGCGAGATGCTGCGGCTGCTCGTGCGTTCAGGCAAGCGCGACAACGACAAGCGCAGGAACGACGCTCCGGCCCACGGGTCGATCAGTTCGTTTCAGGCGTTTGCGATGTCGATTGCCTCGCGTGTCGGGACCGGAAATCTTGCCGGAGTGGCTTCGGCGATAGCCTTAGGAGGTCCCGGCGCGGTGTTCTGGATGTGGGTCATAGCGATTCTTGGGGCGGCGAGCGCTTTCGTGGAATCGACCTTAGCTCAGCTGTTCAAGGTCAAGGGTGACAAGTCGTTTATGGGGGGTCCGGCTTATTACATCCTGAAAGGGCTGCACAAACGGTGGTGGGCGGTGACGTTTGCGGTGCTGATCACTCTGACGTTCGGTTTCGCGTTCAATTCGGTGCAGTCCAACACGATTTCCGACGCTCTGGCGTCGTCGTTTGCCGTGCCGCGCGAGGCTACGGCATGGGCTTTGTGTCTGCTGACATTAGCGGTGATCTGCGGCGGTGTCCAACGAATCTCACGTGTGAGCGAGATCGTGGTGCCGGTGATGGCGATCGCCTACATAGTGCTGGCGGCTGTGATCATAGTCATGAACATCGGCCGCTTCCCTGAGATCCTGATGCTGATCGTAAGCAATGCTTTCGGTGCCGATGAGGTGTTGGGCGGGACCGTAGGCGCGGCGATGGTCATGGGGATCAAGCGCGGTCTGTTCAGCAACGAGGCGGGCGAGGGTTCGACTCCGAATGCGGCGGCTACCGCGTCGGTGAGCCATCCTGTCAAGCAGGGTCTGATTCAGACGCTCGGCGTGTATACGGACACGCTGTTGGTGTGCACGGCGACGGCGTTCATCATACTTTGCAGCGGTATTTTCGAACAGGGTCATGACGGAATAGTACTGACGCAACATGCGATCGACACGGGGCTGGGCGGGGGCCATAACTACGGGTCGATATTCGTGAGCATCGCTATCTTCTTTTTCGCTTTCACAAGCATCATCGCCAATTATTACTACGGGGAGACGAATATCCGTTTCATCCGCGACAATGATCTTGCGATCAAGGTTTACCGCCTGTTGGTCGGAGCGATAGTCTATGCCGGGGCTGTCGTGTCGCTTGATCTCGTGTGGGGCTTCGCCGATATTACAATGGCGCTCATGACGCTCTGCAATCTCGCGGCTATCGTCATGTTGGGCAAATATGCCGTCCGGCTGCTCAAGGATTATCAGGCGCAGAAGCGCGCGGGCAAAGATCCGGTCTACCACTCGTCGACTATCCCCGAAATCGCCGGTGAGACGGAGTGCTGGGAGTGAAGATGATAAAATAAGAGCACATTTTTGCATTATATTGAAACTTTTAATCGTAAAAGTTGTAATATAATTAAACATTCTGTAAATTTGCACTATGTTAAGGAGGATAATAACGTTCGGAGGCTATTTTGAAGAATTTATGGAGTCTCTGGACAAGAAAACACAAGAAAAAATAGATTATGCACTTGGATTGCTCCGCATTCAGCACAAGGTATCAAAAAAGTTTGTCAAGGCTCTACGTGACGGGCTTTTTGAACTACGTGTCGAATGGGAAAGCAATATATACCGAGTGTTCTTTATATTCGACAATGGAAACATTGTAGTACTCTTTAACGGATTTCAAAAGAAATCTCAAAAAACACCGAGTCAGGAAATCGAAAAAGCAATCAAAATAAAGCAAGCATATTATGAACACCGAAAATAACACTACAATCAGAGACTATGGTGCTGTTCTTGACGCAAAGTACGGCAAGCCCGGTACAGCAGAACATGACAAATTCATCGAAGAGGCTGAAGCGTTTTTCACCGGGCAATTAATCCGCGATACCAGACGTGAGGCTCATGTTACCCAGACAGAACTGGCGAAGAAGCTGAATGTCACCAAGTCGTATATTTCGCGGATTGAGAACGGGTTTATTACTCCGAGTGTGACGGTTTTCTACCGCATTATCGACGCGCTTGGGATGCGGGTAGAGATCGTCAAGCCTATCGGGTGAAGTTAATCGGTGTCCTGACGGACACCTTATTGTATAAATCATTAACCCGTGACACCCGGCGCTGCGCGCGGGTGTCACGGGCTATTAGTAAATCGGCGTCCTACGGACGCAAGGGATACGCGGGTTATTATGAATCGGCATCCTGACGGACGCAAGTGCCAAGGGACGTCAGTCGGCCGATTCCACGCGGGGCGCGTTGATTTCTAATCGGTTGCGGACGCGATTAATCGCGTCCCGACTGGGAATATCGGGTTTATGACGTCGACCCGACCGGGCGGTTATTCCTCGTTGCCGGCGAATTCCATGAGGTAGGCTTTGATGAAGGCGTCGAGGTCGCCGTCCATCACGCCGCCAACGTCGCTGGTCTGATAGTTGGTGCGGTGGTCTTTGACACGGCGGTCGTCGAAGACGTAGCTGCGAATCTGCGATCCCCATTCAATCTTCATCTTGCCGGCTTCGATCTTGGCCTGCTCCTGGAGACGGTGCTGGAGTTCCTTATCATAGAGGATGGAGCGCAGCTGCCGCATGGCGTTCTCCTTGTTCTTGGGCTGGTCACGGGTCTCGGTGTTCTCGATAAGGATTTCTTCCTGCTCGCCGGTATAGGGGTCGGTGAACTGGTAGCGCAGACGCACGCCGGATTCAACCTTGTTGACGTTCTGACCGCCTGCGCCGCCCGAACGGAAAGTGTCCCACGAAAGGAGCGCGGGATCGACCTTGACCTCGATGGTGTCGTCGACAAGCGGGGTGACGAACACGGAGGCGAAAGATGTCATGCGCTTGCCCTGGGCGTTGTAGGGGGAGACGCGCACGAGACGATGGACGCCGTTCTCGCTCTTGAGATAGCCGTAGGCAAAATCGCCCTCAACGTTGATGGTGCAGGACTTGATGCCGGCTTCGTCACCTTCAAGGAGGTTGGCGATTGAGGTCTTGTAGCCATGGTCCTCACACCAGCGCAGATACATGCGCATGAGCATCGAGGCCCAGTCCTGACTCTCGGTGCCGCCGGCTCCGGAGTTGATTTTGAGCACCACGCCAAGCTTGTCTTCCTCGCGGCGAAGCATGTTGCGGAGTTCGAGGTTTTCGATCTTGGTGATGGCGTCGGCATAAAGCGCGTCGATCTCCGACTCTTCGACAAGGCCCTCCTTGAGGAAGTCCCATGCGAGCTGGAGTTCATTGACGATCTTGTCGATCTCCTCGTAGCCTTCGATCCACGCCTGGAGATCCTTGATTTTTTTCATCTGTGCCTGGGCTTCTTTGGGGTGCTCCCAGAAATCGGGCACATGAGTGCGGAGTTCTTCCTCCTCTAACTGGATTTTCTTGCTGTCGATGTCAAAGATACCTCCTCAGCGCCAGCTTGCGCTCAAAAGTCTCTTTTAATTGTTCCTGAGTAATCATAATTGTTTTATTCAGTCGCGTGGTTAATATATTATTTTGATTTTTTCCGGGTGCAAAGGTAAGCATAATTTTCCACCCGCGAAAACGGCGCCCCCGGTCAGCCGAAAAGATTGAGGCGGCTGCGGTTGAGGATGACATAGAGGATGACCGGAACGCCGATGATCGGGGTGATGGCGTTGATCGGGATTATGCCGCGCGAGCCTGGGAGCACACTAAGAAGCACACAGAACAGTCCGAGTGAGGCTCCGGCAAGAGCTGTGGCCGGCATCAGTATAAGGTGGCGGGTACTGCGTGTGAGCAGCCGGGCGACATGTGGCACGACCATACCCACGAAGGCTATCGGGCCGCAGAAAGCTGTCACAAGAGCGGTCAGCACTCCGGAGAGGACCAGCAGCCGGTTGCGCGAACGGCGGACGTCGATACCGAGGTTGGCCGCATAGGAATCGCCGAGGAGCATGGCGTCAAGGGGTTTCACCATGAGCATAGCCAGGGCGATGAACAGTACTGTCAGCGGAGCAAACACCAACAGGCGCGGAAGCGAGACTCCGGAAAAGGAACCGAGGCCCCAGATGACGAACGAGTGGACCCCTTCCTGAGTGGCGAAAAAGTTGAGCAGGGAGACGGCCGATGAGCTGAGATAGCCGACAAGGATTCCGACAATCAGCAGCATGGTCGAGGAATTGAGCATACGGGAGAAGACCAGGAGCAGTCCGAGCACAAGCATGGCTCCGGCTATGGCCGCGAGGATGATGCCAAGTGACTCTCCGATGAAACCGAGGGCACCACCGAAAGCAAGCATTACGATGGCCACTCCGAGACTCGATCCGGTGGAGACTCCAAGGATCGAAGGCCCGGCAAGGGGGTTGGCAAAGTTGGTCTGAAGCATAAGCCCGGCGATGGCGAGCGCTCCACCGGAAAGAAGCGCCACAATGGCGGTGATGAGACGCGAGCCTATGACTATGACGGGCCACGAGGGACGCGAAGGATCGCCTCCGGTCAGGATAGTCAGTACCTCGCGCGGAGGGATGTGGACCGAGCCGATGAACAGGCAGAGAATGAAAAGGACCGCTGTCAGAAACAGAAGCCCCCAGAGCGACAGATGTTCACGGCGCGTGGAGAGCGATAGCTGCGGGGTCATGGCTGTATGCGCTTGTAGTACTGCGTGGTGTCGGCTCCGGCATAGTCCGAGCCGTGGAATAAAATGATATATTCACGCAGAAGTTTTTCGGGGTGGAAAGGGAAATCATCAAAGAGAGTCGACACGGAGGTATCGGCCACATAGACGTCGCCTTTTTCAAAGGCTTTCAGACGCGAGTTTAGAGCATAGGATTTTTTCAGCTCCGAAAGCGTCAGTCCGGGTCCATAATTGCGGATGAGCCAGATGTCGGCGTCGTATGCTTTGTCGAACACCGACGAAAAATCGAGCTGGAGCGAACCGGCATCGGCTGTGTCCTCCCAGGGATTGAAACCGCCCGCATCGGTGATCAGCCATGACATGTAGCTGCGGCCACCGGGCACAAACCACACTCCGTTCATCACCCTCTCCGTGATCACTTTAGGGCGCGAAGTGACTGACGAGACACGCGAGGCAAGTTCGGAATAGTCATGCACGACCTGGCGATAAATGCTGTCGGCCTCCGCGCGGCGCCCATAGAGTTCGCCGAGCAGTCTTATCCATTCGGCACGGCCGAGAGGAGTGGATTCCATGTAGTCGGCACATTCTATAATAGGTATGCCGAGGCTTTCGATGACGCCGTATGATGAATTCTGATAAGGGGACGCAAGTATGGCGTCAGGACCAAGTACTGTCACTTTCTCGACATCGGGCGACATCGACGAGCCCACATCAGTCACAGAACCGTCGCGCAACCCCTCTCCGATTTCGGCCATAGTGAAATAAGCCGCGTCGGCCACACCTTTTACAGCGTCTATCGCTCCAAGTTCGCGAATGGCACCGGCATGAACGCCGGAATAGACGAGCGAATTTTTCAGCGGTGTCCTGACCAGAGTCCCTTCCGGCAGAGCGTCGGGCACTGAAACCGAATCGGGCAGAAGAATATAGCGGTGAAGCAGACGCGTGCTGTCCCAGGGATTTTTCACATCCGCGACAACATAGTCTCCGCAGTCGACGAGAGTCAGCAGCGAGGAGACGGAGGTAAGCGTGTCGCCCTTAGCGGAATCTCCCGAAGCGCGCGACGAACCACCACACGATCCGAAAAGAAATCCGGCTGCGGCGATAGAAAGGAAGAGAGCTAATATTTTGAATTTCATTGTTAACGGAGAAAAAGAGGATTCAGAGGTTGCTAATATTTCACCTCCCACAGGAAGAGAGCCTCCCCAGGCATGGAGGTACCTGCGGCGCAGCGGTCACGACGGTCGATCACTTCGCGGAAACGCTCTATCGACATCTTGCCGCGGCCGACCTCCACGAGGGTTCCGACGACAGCGCGCACCATATTGCGCAGGAAGCGGTCGGCGGTGATGACAAAGACCCACTCATGATCGCCAAGGCGCTCCCAGCGGGCATAAGACACACGGCAGATGTTGGTCTTGACGTCGGTATGGAGCTTTGAAAATGATGTGAAGTCAGAAGTCTCAAGCAGAATTTCGGCCGCGCGGTTCATAGCCTCAAAGTCAAGGGTCGCAGGCGCTTTCCAGCTCAGAGGATAGAAGAAGGGGGTCTTTTCGGTGACGGCATAATAATGATATGTACGGCTGACGGCATCGAATCGGGCGTGGCTGTCAGGCGCGACTTCCCAGATCTTCTGTACGGCTATATCCTTACCGACCACGGCGTTGAGTTTGCGGACCAAGCCGTCGGGATCGGACAGCGGCGCCCCGGCATCGAAATGGGCCACCATCATGCGGGCGTTGACCCCGGCATCGGTGCGGCCGGCGCCGGTAATCTTCATCGGCCGGCGCAGAATCATCGACAGAGCGTCCTCAAGCACCGACTGGACCGTCACCTCGCCCGGCTGGGACTGCCAGCCGTGGAAAGGCGCGCCGCGGTAGGATAGCTGCATGAAGTATCTCATAGATCCGGCTTCAGGTCCGCAGGTTGTCAGTCTTTTTCGATGTAGGTGTAACCGTAGAGGCCCGAACGATAGTTGCTCAGGAACTCGCGGCCCTCCTCAGGGGTTATGCTACCGGCTTTCATCGACGAAGTCACCCATGCCTCGACGTTGCGGACGAGTTTCTTGGGATTGAACTGCACATAGTCGAGCACATCGGCCACGGTCTCTCCGTCAATGATGCGGTCGATCTCATAGCGGTCCTTGTAGACCGAGATATGCACGGCATTGGTGTCGCCGAAAAGATTGTGCATGTCGCCGAGGATCTCCTGATAGGCGCCGACAAGGAAGACACCGAGATAATATGGTTCGCCGGGCTTGACGGGATGGACCGGAAGGGAGCTGGCTGTGCCGCCCTGCGAGGATATGAAGTTGGAGATTTTTCCGTCGCTGTCGCAGGTGATGTCCTGAATGGTGCAGGTACGCGAGGGCTTCTCGTCGAGGCGCGACAGAGGGATGATCGGGAAAACCTGGTCTATGGCCCAAGAGTCGGTCAGCGACTGGAAAAGCGAGAAGTTGCAGAAATATTTGTCGGGGACCATCTTGGCAACCTTGCGCAGCTCTTCGGGGGCATGTTTCATACTGTCGGCGATCTCTCCGACCTCACGGGCGATGCTCCAGAAAAGTTCCTCGATCTGAGCACGCGTGCGCAGGTCAAGCAAACCGAGGCTGAAGAGGTCGAGCGCCTCCTCGCGGATCTGCAAAGCATCGTGCCAGCTCTCCAAGAGGCGCTGCTGATTGAGCTGGTCCCAAATCTCGTAGAGTTCTTTGGCAAGTTCGTGGTCATCCTCCTGTATATCCTTCGAGTCTTTCCAAATGGGAAGCTGGGTGGTTTCAAGCACCTCGAAAACAAGGACGGAATGGTGGGCTGTCAGCGAACGTCCGCTCTCGTTGATGATATTGGGTTGTTTGAGTCCGTTTTTCTCGCAGGCATCGACGATGGCCGACACAGCGTCGTTGGCATACTCCTGAATGGAATAGTTCATCGAGCTGCCGGAAGCGGAGTTGCGTGTGCCGTCGTAGTCTACGCCGAGACCGCCGCCTATGTCCATGAAGTCGATGTCGAAGCCCATGTTTGTAAGCTGGACATAGAACTGCGTGGCCTCGCGGATAGCATTCTTTATGCGGCGGATCTTGGTGATCTGGCTGCCGATATGGAAGTGGATAAGTTTCAGGCAATGCTTCATCTTGTTGCGCTCCATGAAATCAAGCGCTTCAAGAAGTTCGGAGGAATTGAGACCGAATTTGGACTGGTCGCCGCCGCTGGTCTCCCATTTCCCTGAGCCGGAAGAGGCGAGTTTGATGCGGATACCGATATTGGGGTCAATGCCGATGCGCTTCGCTACCTCAGATATGATACGGAGTTCATTGAGTTTCTCGACCACAAGATAGATGCGGCGCCCCATTTTCTGTGCGAGCAGGGCCAGTTCGATATAGGTCTGATCCTTGTAGCCGTTGCAGATGATCAGGGCATTTTCCTTGATGTTTGTTGCCAGAACAGCGTGAAGTTCCGGTTTCGAGCCGGCTTCAAGACCGATGTTGAATTTCTCGCCGTGGGTGACGATCTCCTCGACCACGGGTCTCATCTGATTGACCTTGATAGGATAGATGATGTAGTTCTGGGCCTTATAGTCATACTGTTTCGAAGCTTTGGCAAAACAGTTTGAAATCTTTTCGATGCGGTTGTCGAGAATGTCGGGGAAACGAAGCAACACAGGTGAAGTAATGTCGCGGACCTGCAATTCATCCATGACCTCACGCAGATCAACTGACGCAAACCCTTCCCGGGGCGTCACAGTCACGTTGCCTTTCTCATTGATGGAGAAATACTGTCGTCCCCAACCCTGAATATTGTACAGCTCCGAGCTGTCTTCAATACGCCATCTTCTCATCGGCTCTTTTCGTTTTTTTCTGAATTATTTCTGAATTTATCTGTAATTATCTGTCCGAAAGCGCGCACTATCGCGCATTATTATCCGGCAAAAGTACAATTAATTCACCAAATCGGCCTCTTTTTACAACAATTATTTTCATTATTTTGGGATATTCGCGATAAAGGTTGTAACTTTGCTTCCATAAAATCATAATCAATACTCCTATCACATATTTTATTAAACTTTGCTATGGATAAGAAATCTGCTTTCTCACTCCTCTTCGGCTCAGCTCTCGTGCTGACCGGTTGCGGCAAGAAGATGAATCAGTTTGCAGCTGATTACTTCAGCACCAATCCCAATCCGCTCGAAGTTGTGGGCCAGAATGTCCCCGCAACAGTGACCGGAAACATTCCCCCGAAATTCTTCGTGAAGAACGCAACCGTGACTGTGACCCCCTACCTCACTTTCAACGGCACCGAAGTAGCCGGTACTCCCCAGGCATTCCAGGGTGAGAAAGTACGCGGCAACAACCGTGTCATCTCTTACGAGAACGGCGGTACAGTCACCATCCCCGTGAACTATGCCTACAAGCCCGAAATGCAGCGTTCGGAACTCTTCCTCGGCTTCACAGTCGACCAGAAAGGCAAACAGTATGTGCTTCCCCGCGTGAAAGTAGCCGACGGCATCATCGCCACAGCGGCTCTCGCCGATGCAGGCACCGTTGATCCCGCCACCGCCGCCGACAAGTTCCAGCGCATCATCAACGAAAAATATTCGGCTGACATCCACTTCCTCATCAACCAGGCCAACCTCCGCGAAAGCGAACTCAAGAGCGACGAAGTGCTACGCCTCAACCGCGACATCAAGGCCGCAGCTGATGACGAAAACCGCAAGATCGAGGAAATCAACATCCAGTCCTACGCTTCGCCCGACGGATCGCTCGACTTCAACACCCGCCTCGCCGAAAACCGCGAGACCAACACCAAGGGCTATCTCGACAAGCAGCTCAAGAAAGACAAGGTGACTGAATTCGGCGAACTGACCGCCAACTTCACCCCCGAAGACTGGGAAGGCTTCCAGAAGCTCGTCGCAGCCAGCAACATCCAGGACAAGGACCTTATCATCAGCGTACTCTCGATGTACAAAGATCCCGAACAGCGCGAACGTGAGATCCGCAACCTTTCAAGCGTATTCGACCAGCTCGCCGACGAAATCCTCCCGCAGCTCCGCTACTCACGCATCACAGCAAGCGTGAACGTGATCGGCAAGAGCGACGAAGAGATCAACAAGGCATTCGACACCGATCCTTCTACTCTCAGCGTTGACGAACTTCTCTACGGCGCAACCCTCACCGACGACCTCAACCGCAAGAAAGCCATCTACACCGCAGCCACCAACCTCTACCCCAACGACTACCGCGGCTTCAACAACCTCGGCAAGGTGCTCTATCAGCAGGGTGACTACGACGCAGCAATGGCAAGCTTCAAGAAAGCAGCCCGCGTGAACTCTTCGGCTCCTGAAGCCCAGATGAACCAGGGTCTCGTAGCACTCGTCAACAATGATCTCCGCGCAGCCAACCAGGCATTCGGCAAAGCCGGCGGTGTTCCTGAACTCGGCTCAGCACTCGGTGTATATTACCTCCAGCAGGGTGATGTAAACGCCGCTGTCAAGGCATTCGGCAACGACAAGAGCAACAACGCCGCTCTCGCCCAGATCCTCTCCAAAGATTACAGCAAGGCCAAATCGACCCTCGCAGCCATCTCTGCTCCCGACGCCACCACTTACTACCTCATGGCCGTCCTCGGTGCCCGCACCAACAATGACCAGATGGTGACTTCAAACCTCCGTCAGGCCATCAAGCTTGACAACAAGCTCGCCAAGCAGGCAGCCAACGACCTCGAATTCGCCCGCTTCAACATTTCAAGCGTCCTCTAATCCGCTGAAAGAATAAAGCGACAAACCTCTTAAAGCCGCGCGGCACCCGGACATAAAGTCAGGCGCCGCGCGGCCCCGTTTTTGAAGATACAGTTTTTTTTACACGGCTTCCGGAAAACTTCCGGGGGCCGTGTGATGTTGATAAGACATAGAGTTTCACGATTTTATTTTTATGAACGAGGAAAAAGCCGCCTCCGGGCTTCACACACACAAATATCTGATCGACTTCCTGCACTGGAGCATTATCGTGCTTTCGGTCATGCTGATAGTTTTTATCTCGGCCGACACGTTCAAAGGGCTTAATTTTCTGGAAGATTCATTCTACATGCACTTCCAGTTCTGGGTGTGCGTGGTGTTCATGGCAGACTTTTTCATAGAACTATACGCGGCCACCGACCGCTGGCATTATGTCCGCAACCGCATCCTCTTCCTGCTGCTCTCGATCCCCTACCTCAACATCATCAGCGTGCTCCATATACCGCTGACACAGGAACAGCTGTTTCTTGTGCGCTTCATCCCGCTGGCCCGCGGAGTCATGGCTATGGCTATCGTCGTCGGCGCCTTCTCGCGCAACCGCCTGACTTCCTTCTTAGCTTCTTACATTGTGATCCTCGCATCGTTCATCTATCTCGGCAGCCTGATATTCTTCTATTTCGAGGAAGGACTGAACCACGATGTCGAAAATTTCGGGACAGCCCTATGGTGGGCGTGCATGAACGCCACGACTCTCGGCTGTGACATCTACCCGGTGACTGTGCCGGGAAAAGTGCTCGGCTGTGTGCTCTCGGTCGGCGGAATAGTGATGTTCCCGCTTTTCACCGTATTTATCACCTCACTCATACGGCAATACACCGGATCTCACAAAATTTCCGGTAATACCGCAGTGCAAAAAAGTTAGGCAATTATTTTTATAGGCTGTCCAAAAATCGTAACTTTGCAGTCATCGCACAGGGATATGTGAAATTATGGAAAAGAATCCGGAAAAGCGGTTTCAGATTGACGAGGTGATAGGTCGCCTTTGCAGCATGGATGACATGCGCCACGTGTGCCCAGCCCGTTCAGGCCAAGGGGAGCCATTGCTTTCCAACAGTGCAGTGCGCCGTATCACAGACCTCGCCTCACGCCTTATGTTTCCCGGTTTCCTGACCGATGCCGACCTTGCGCCGTCGGTCATGCGGTCAGTCATGACACTCGAATGTCATGAACTCCAGCGCTTGCTTACCGAACAGATCACCGCAGGCCTCTGTTTCGACAAAAACCGTTACGGACATTCAATATCCGACCCGCACCACCGTGCCGGGATTGTCGCCGATGAGTTCATAGGAAGCCTTCCGGCCCTGCGCCATATACTTGACACCGATATTGACGCCACATATCTCGGCGATCCGGCCGCAACCTCTACCCATGAGGTCATCGTCTGCTATCCGGGATTCCGTGCCACAATGAGTTACCGCATAGCCCACCGCCTGCTTGAGCTCGGTGTCCCGATAGTCCCCCGCATGATCACTGAACAGGCCCACTCCGACACCGGAATCGACATCCATCCCGGAGCACAGATAGGCGAAGGCTTCGTCATTGACCACGGCACGGGCGTGGTGATCGGAGCCACGGCGATAATAGGCCATGACGTCAAACTCTATCAGGGCGTGACTCTCGGAGCCAAAAGTTTCGTCACTGACGACTCGAACAATCCCGTCAAGGGTATCCCGCGTCATCCGATCATAGGTGACGGCGTGGTGATCTACTCCAACTCTACCATCCTGGGCCGCGTGACCATCGGAGACGGCGCCGTCATCGGCGGCAACCTCTGGGTCACACGCGATGTGGCGCCCGGCGAAAAACTGGTCCAGGCCCGCGCCGACAATTTCCGCTCGGCCCGCTGAAACGGTCCCTTTCTCCTCTTCCCCGCTTCTCTCCGGCATACCACAGATTAAAACCAAAGCAAACTATACAAATTGTCACATGGAACATCGTTTTGAAATGGTTGCAAAGACCTTCAAGGGTCTTGAAGATATTCTCGCCGAAGAACTCCGTCAGCTCGGAGCCGTAAACGTCGAGCCGGGACGCCGCATGGTATCTTTCGAAGGAGATCTCGCCATGCTCTATCGTGCCAACATCTGCTGCCGCACTGCTCTCTCCATCCTCAAGCCGATCTACAAGTTCATTGCAAAAGACACCGATTCGCTCTATGAGATGGTGAAGGAATACAACTGGAGCGATGTGATGTCGATCGAAAAGACATTCTCGATCGACACGACCTCTCACTCTTCCGAGTTCACCCACTCACGTTTTGTTACCTATCGTGTCAAAGACGCCATTGTCGACTATTTCAAAGACCGTTTTGGTCAGGACAAGCGTCCGGGTGTGCGCCTCAACGATGCCGACGTAATGATCAACGTTCACATTGACGGCGACCGCGTCACTCTCTCGCTAAACTCGTCGGGCGAGTCGCTCCACAAGCGTGGATGGCGTGTGGCACAGACCGAAGCGCCTATCAACGAGGTCCTCGCCGCAGGTATCATCCTCAAGAGCGGATGGCGCGGCGACAGTCCTTTCGTCGATCCGATGTGCGGTTCCGGCACTTTCCTTATCGAGGCAGCCATGATCGCCGCCGGAATCAAGCCCGGCAGCTTCCGCAAGGATTTCGCATTCGAACACTGGCGCGACTACGATCCTGAACTCTTCGAAAAAATCATGGCCGAGGATTCCGGCCACCGCGATGTGCCGTTCAAGATCTACGGCTCCGACATCTCGCCCAAAGCCGTGGCGATCGCCGAACGCAATATTCTCTCAGCCGGAGTCGACGAATATATCAGCCTCCGCATCAAACCTCTCCAGCTATGGGACGAGGCACCAGCCGGAGGTGTGCCGGGTGTACTCATCACTAACCCGCCCTACGGCGAGCGCATCAACGTGCAGGACATGGAGCAGCTCTACAAGCTTCTGGGCACCAAGTTCAAGCGAGTGTTCCTCGGCTACCATGCCTGGGTCATCTCGTCGAACATCGACTATCTGACAGCCATCGGCCTGACTCCCTCGGTTAAGGAAGCCATGCAGAACGGCGGTCTCGATTGCGAGCTGCGTGAATACGTCATCTTCGAAGGCACCAAGAGCGATTTCCGCCGCGAAGGTGGCGTACTCAAGGAAGAGGCTCCCGACCGCAAGGAACGCCGCCAGCCCGCACGCAAGAGCGACAGCGAATGGCGCCGCGACGCCCGCGAAAAGGGTATGGGAGGCAAAGATGCCGGACCCGCGCGCCGCAAGCCCAACAAATTGGAGGACAAATACCGTCCGCAGAAAGGCGGATATGCCCGCAGCGAGGAACGCCGCCGCAAATTCAAGGAGGAAACCGCTGCTCAGAGCGAGGCCGAACAGCTGCTGTCGCGCCACCGCAATCCACACGCACTCAAGTCACTCGGAGAGGCGCCGAAGCGGCCCTCGATTCCCGCGCCTGACGGCCCATTCATGAGAACACGCCGCCGCTGGAAACGTCCCGACATCGACAATAAGTCAAGCGAAGGTGAGGCATAGGCTCTCCCTCCGTTGGTCACCCGATCCCTCCATTTTCTTCATTTCACATTTCAAATTCTAAACACGCTAATCATATTTCCAAAGCCATGTCACTCCAACAGAATCTCAACACTCTGCGCCATCCCGTCAGCAACGCGCCTGAAAAAAGCCCCTTCAATGCCGGTGAGACACTCGCCGAACAGGGAGAAAAGCTCAGAGTGCTGCTCCTCGGATCGGGAGGCCGCGAATGTGCCCTCGCATGGAAAATATCACTCTCTCCCCGTCTGGAAAAACTCTTCATCGCTCCCGGCAACGGCGGCACTGACGCATATGGCGAAAACGTAAGCCTCTCACCGCTCGATTTCCCCGCCATTGCTGAGTTCTGCAAGGCAAACTCGATCGATATGATCGTTGTCGGCAATGAAGATCCCCTCGTGGCCGGTATCTATGACTATTTTCAGGCCTTCGAAGGCGCTCCCCTGATCGTAGGCCCGTCAAAAGCCGGCGCCGCGCTCGAAGGGAGCAAGGATTTTGCAAAACAGTTCATGATGCGCCACTCGATCCCCACAGCGGCCTACCGCAGTTTCACTGCCGAGACCGTAGAAGAGGGTTGTAAGTTCCTCGAATCACTCAAAGCCCCCTACGTGCTCAAGGCCGACGGTCTCGCTGCCGGAAAGGGCGTGCTGATCCTCGACTCTCTGGACGAAGCCAAGGCCTCGCTGCGCGAGATGCTCGGCGGCATGTTCGGCAAGTCGTCGGCGACAGTGGTGATCGAAGAGTTCCTCAAAGGAATCGAGTGCTCGGTGTTCGTGCTGACCGACGGCAACGGCGGCTACCGTATCCTGCCTGTCGCCAAAGACTACAAGCGTATCGGCGAAGGTGACACCGGCCTCAACACCGGCGGCATGGGCGCAGTAAGCCCCGTAGTGTTCGCCGACAGCGAATTCATGCGCAAAGTCGAGGAACGTATCATTCTTCCGACCGTCAATGGTCTCGTGGCCGAAGGCATCACCTACCGCGGCTTTATCTTCCTCGGCCTGATCGAAGTGGAAGGCGAACCGATGGTGATCGAATACAATGTCCGCATGGGTGATCCGGAAACCGAGGTGGTCATGCTGCGCATTGCCTCCGACCTGCTTCCCCTGCTCGAAGCCGCAGCCAAAGGCAACCTCGGCACACTGCCCCTCGCCGAAGATCCGCGCTACGCAACCACCGTCATGGTCGTGTCAGGCGGCTATCCCGGCAGCTACAACAAAGGCGAGGAGATCACCGGAGCCGACGATCCTATGGCCAATGCCATACTTTTCCACGCCGGAACAAAGCGCGACGCCGACGGCTCGCTTCTGACCGCCGGAGGCCGTGTGATAGCCTGCAGCGCCTACGGTGATTCTATTGACGCCGCACTGGCCAACAGCTATGCAGCAGCCGACGCAGTGGAGTTCAACGGCAAATACATGCGCCGTGATATCGGACAGGATCTTAAAAAACTGAGTGAAATCCGCGGATGACCCGTAAAGAACTCACATTTACCCGCATAATCCGTTCGCGAGGCATGGGCGTGCTCATAGGCCTCGCGGCGGTTTTTATGACCGTACAGGCCGGACTTGCCGACAGAATCCAGCACATCGGCGACTTCCGGACCATTGCTTTCCCGACGCCATCGTCCTGGCTCGCACCGGGCAGCCTGTCAATGTGGCTCAACATGCTGACAGTGCTTGCCACCGGAACGGTGATGATCATGATCAACCGCCATTTCAACCTCCTGCGCACCACATCAGCTTTCTTCGCCGCATATTTTGTCTTCATCACCGCCTGCACTCCTTCGGTGATGGGCTGTCTGGGCGCCTCCTCGCTGCTTGCCCTGACAATGATGGGTGCCGTGTGGCTGACATTCAGCATCTACAATCTGCGCGCAAGCTCCCGGCGTGTTTTCCTGATCTTCTTCCTCATTGGTCTCGGTCAGCTCACCGAATATTCTTTCGCACTCTATATTCCGGTGTTCATAGCCGCATTGGGGCAGATGAGGATATTCTCGTTCAAGAAAATCCTCGCGGCCATTCTCGGAAACATCACACCGGCCTGGATCACCTGGGGACTCGGCCTCGCGCCTGTACCTGAGATACCGCAATTCTGCTTCACTCCTCCCTCGATGCTGCTTGCCGATCCGTCGGGTTGGCCGCTGATCGCGGCTGCCGCGCTGACACTGCTGACAGGCTTCCTCTTCGGCAACATCAACCTCATCAAGATACTCGGCTTCAATGCCCAGGCCCGCGCCTACAACGGAATGCTGACCATGCTGTCGATCGCGACAGGTATCTTCGCCATTATCAATTTTACAAACCTTGCGCTCTACATCACCCTGCTCAATGCCTGCGTTGCATTTCAGGTGGGCCATTTCTTCCGCTTCACCGTAATGCGCCGCGGCTATATAGCTGTCGTCACCCTTATGGCAGCCTATTTCGGCATATATCTCTGGGCGATGCTGGGCTGAACACACACCACATAAACATACAACCGACACATGAAAATCGTAGCCGACCGCAACATACCCTATATAGCCGACGCTGTCCGAAGCCTCGGCGAACTGATACTCCTTCCCGGCGCCGACATCTCAGCCGACATCGTCAGCGACGCTGACATACTCCTGACACGCACCCGCACCCGCTGCGACGCTTCGCTGCTCGACGGCTCGAAATGTACATTCATCGGTACCGCAACAATCGGTACCGACCACATCGACCTCGACTATTGCCGTTCGCGCGGGATCACCGTGGCCAATGCTCCGGGCTGCAACGCTCCCGCCGTAGCCCAATATGTCCTGTCGGCTATCCGCACTTTCCTTCCTGAGGCCGAACCGCTTGCGGGCAAGACTCTCGGCATCATCGGAGCAGGCAATGTCGGCTCCATACTCAACCGCTGGGCTCTCGGTCTGGGGATGAAGACCATCATCAATGACCCTCCGCGTGAGGAAAGCGGTGACGGAGTTTATGACTACCGCACACTCGCAGAGCTTGCAGCCGGGTCGGATTTCATCTCTATACATACACCCTACACGAAAGAGGGGGCGCATCCGACATTCCACCTCATTGACCGCGACTTCCTTTCAATGACACAGCGGCGCCCGTTGATCATCAACGCCGCCCGCGGCGCCGTCGCCGACACTGCGGCTCTCAAAGCGGCCCTGCATGACGGCATCATCTCAGGAGCGGCAATCGACTGCTGGGAAAACGAGCCGAACATCGACCCCGAACTGCTTTCAGAGGCTGTGGTGGCCACTCCACACATCGCAGGCTATTCCGCCGAAGGGAAGATCCGCGCCACACGCATGGTTCTTGAAGCACTTGCCGCACATCTCCATGACAAACTCGACATTGAAATAACAGCCGAAGAACTCACAGCCGGACTGCCTGCCGTGAATCCCATACCGGAGACTGTAAGCGAGGCAATGCTCGGCTATGACATTGATGCCGACCACATTCTGCGCAATCTCTCCACTCCCGGTGCCACCGTGAGCGCAGAGTTCGAATCGCTGCGCAACAACTACCGCCTGCGCCCGGAACCACACTGCTGATCCTCCGTCACACCGGCGGTAACCGGCCATGCTGCCAAAGAGAGTAGAAATGATTTAAAATTTCCGAAACTTCCTGAAATCTAATGAAAAACGGCCTCCGCGGAAATGTTTAAGCCTCTTCCCGGACGTTATATCTCCATAGAGTCAGGAGGCCAACGCTTATGAGACAGATTCTTTCCATACTGATGATATTCTGCGCGCTCTTTGCGGGCGCGGCTACCAAAACGCCCAAGAAGAGCAAGGCGAAAAAAGCCCGGACCACTAAAGTGGCCTCCGCTCCCCAGGTCCCGCGTCCGGCGCGTGAACCCTTTGTCACCCGTGTCGACGCTCCGACTGCCCCAAAAGGTCTTGCCGGCAAAAATATCGCTCTATGGCAAAGCCACGGCCGCTATTTCGATCAGAACGAAGACCGCTGGATGTGGCAGCGCGCTCGCCTGATGGGAACCGTGGAGGATCTCTATCCGCAGGCCTACGTGCTTCCCTACCTGATCCCGATGCTTGAAAACGCGGGAGCCTATGTGATGACCCCGCGCGAGCGCGACACCTCGACTCAGGAAATAATCGTCGACATGGACGGCGGTTTCGCACAGAAAGACTACAACGAGAAAAACGGACAGCACAAATGGACAGCCGCACAAGGGATCAAGGGCTTCGGCTACAAAAAGGAGATCCTTGGCGACGGCGACAATCCTTTCCGCATGGGTTCGGTGCGCGAGGTCGCCACGGTGACCGATCCGGCGAAAGCCTCGACAGCCTCGTGGTATGCCGATTTTCCCGAAGGCGGCAACTATGCAGTCTATGTGAGCTATGCCTCGCTCCCCAACAGCGCCCGCGATGCGCGATATACAGTCAACTCGCTTGCCGGAAGCGAGGAGTTTGAAGTCAACCAGCACATAGGCGGAGGCACCTGGGTATATCTCGGCACCTTCCCCTTTGCCGCAGGCAAGAGCAACAGCCCGACGGTGGAACTCACCAACATTTCGTCGGAAAAAGACAAGGTTATCACCGCCGATGCCGTCCGCATAGGAGGCGGAATGGGCAATGTCAGCCGTTCGGCGCCGGGCGGAGAACCTACTATCAGCAACTATCCCCGTTTCACCGAAGGAGCGCGCTACTGGATGCAATGGGCCGGTGTACCATCGTCGGTTTACAGCGTCACAAGTGGGCAGAACGACTATGAGGACGACTACAAGAGCCGTGCTCTGTGGGTCAACTATCTTGCCGGAGGTTCTTCGCAGCTTCCGGGAGAGAAAGGACTGGGAATTCCCGTCGATCTCTCTTTCGCTTTCCATACCGATGCCGGCACGACTTCCGATCCGGAAACGACCATAGGCACCATGCCGATCGTCTATACCAAAGGCGACCGTCTCGGCAGCGGCGAAGCGCGCACCACATCCAAGCGCTTTGCCGACATTGTGACAGATCAGATTGTCAGCGACATACAGACGCTCTATGAGCCTACATGGACCCGCCGTCAGTTGCGCGACAAACCTTATCGCGAAGTGATGGACACAAAGGTTCCGGCCATGCTTATCGAGCTTCTGAGCCATCAGAATTTCGCGGATATGCGCTACGGTCTTGACCCGAATTTCCGTTTCGACGTCAGCCGTGCCATCTACAAGGGGATTCTGAAATATCTGCATGAGAAAGACGGTGTCCCCTACGTGGTCGAGCCTCTGCCCGTCAGCCATTTCCGCATCGCGGGAACAGGAACCGAATATCTGCTGACATGGCAGGGAGTCGATGATCCGCTCGAACCGTCAGCCCGGCCCACCTATTATATAGTCTACGAGCGTGTGGACGACGGCGCATTTACCGAACTGGCCATCACCGACGATCCGCAGCTGACGGTGCGCGTCAGCGACAACCGCATTTACAGCTACAAGGTAGTGGCAGCCAACGACGGAGGCGTCAGCTTTCCCTCCGAGATCCTTTCGCTGTGCAACACCGGTACCGACAAGCCGCAAGTGCTGATCGTCAACGGTTTCACCCGCATCTCCGGTCCGGCTGAAATCTACGCCACAGGCCGCGTCGGCTTTGACTATCAGGAGGATCACGGCGTTCCCTATATTCAGGACATGCAGTTCACCGGCTATCAGACCGAGTTCCGCCCCGGAGTCGAATGGACCTCCAACGATTCGCCGGGCCACGGCGCCAGCCATGCCACATACGAGACTGAGCTTTTTGCCGGAAATACCTTTGATTTCGTCTACGTTCATGGTGAATCAGTCCGCGCCGCGGGATTCTCTTTCATCTCGGCAGGAGTGGATGCGTTTGTCGACAATATGCCTGAAGTCCGCATCATCGACCTCATCCTCGGCAAGCAGAAGGAGATCACGGTCGGGACTTCGCAGGAACGTAAGTTCAAGCCCTTTACCGAGGAACTGAAACAGCGCTTGAGCGAGTTCTGCGACGGCGGAGGCGCTCTGTTTATGTCGGGCAGCTATATCGGCTCGGATCTTTTCGACAACCGCTTCTCCGACAGCGAGCGGCGTGTTTCCGACGCCCGTTTCGGTCACTCGGTCCTCGGACTCCAGTGGCGTCAGGCCAAAGCCACGATTACAGGGAAAGTCCGCGAGGTCAAATCAAAATACAGCGAGTTCCGCTCAGGTCTGTCGTTCACTTTCCGTCAGGAGCTTAACGCCGACTGCTATGCCGTGGAATCGCCGGAATCATTCAGTCCGATCGACAAATCCAACGGCAGTCCTATCCTGCGCTATACCGAAAACGACTACATAGCCGGTGTGGCTTTCGATCCCGGCACACACAGGGCCGTGACACTCGGTTTCCCCTTCGAAACCATCACTGGAAGTTTCGAGCGTGACGCATTGATGAAACAGATTCTCGACTTCTTCACCACACCCGAAGGAGTCCACCCCGGCGCGCGACCGAAAGTTGTTCCGGAGACCATAATTGCCAACGAGCCGCCGACCGCTCCGATGCAGACCCGAACTCCGCGCAATCTGCGCCCCAACGAAACCGCCGAACGCAGCGAATCCTCTGAACGCAACAACTCCACCCCACGCAAACCCCGCAAAGGCCCCGACAGGAATGCCTGAACTAATTAGGATCGTGCCAAGCTATTCAGAATCAAGTCTAAGAAACTTGTTCATACGGGATAGAGATTCAGACAGATATTATTGATTTGCCAAAAAAAGCCGACAGCATTGCAAGTGTGGAAACAGTGAAATTGTGCTGTCCGCTCAACCACCTTGTTATCTCGCTCGGACGCTTTCCCAACTGGTCGGCAAACTGTTTCTTTGACAGACCGCGTTCCTGCATGAGTGCGTCGATTTTATTGGATATTGCGAAAGACAGGTTAATTTCTTCTTTTATTTCAGGTGGTACCTGACTGACCATTTTTTCGTAGCTATTACTAATGTTCTTCATTGCTTAATCCTTTTCATTATAACGCAAATATATAATATTTATTTCACACGAATGTAAAATACTACAATTTTCCCTATCAGTACATATGCGATTCAATTTGAATCCTCACAAATCTTTGCCGATTATCGAGGGAAATTTACGAACTTTGCAATGAGGCGTGGCGTGGAGGTCCGCGCACAGGAAGCGCCTTTTGCAAAAATCATGAAATCACGATTCTCAACCCAGGCCATGAGAGAGTTGGCCATGACGGCCGGTGAGGCTCCCGTTTTGATCAATCTGTCGGACGATAGCGTGACTTTCACGCCCGGCGGCGAACACAGACTGACGCAGGTGCTCCGCGAATCCGGTGCCGCAATGGCTTATTGCGACTATCTGACCCTAAACTCCGACGGCTCCGAGCAACGACACCGTCTGATCGACTGCCAGTTCGGAGCGATCCGTGATGACTTCGATTTCGGCAAGATCGTAGCCGTCGATCCTGCCATGCTCCGCGAGGCCGTCAGCGAAATGACCGATGACTTCGAGGCCGCGGGCTGGTATGATCTGCGTCTGCGACTCTCGCGCAAAGGGCCGGTATTGCATATTCCCGAATCTCTCTATATAGCTTCGCCCAAAAAGGATACGTCCGCGGAGGAGGGGGAAGAACAGTTCAAATATGTCGATCCACGTAACCGCAGTTCACAGATCGAGATGGAAAAAGCCGCCACAGCTCATCTGAAGGCCCTCGCCGCGCTCATCACTCCTGAGAAAATCAAACGACTCAACCATGCCGAGGGGACTTTTCCGGTCGAGGCCTCGGTGATCATCCCTGTGCGCAACCGATGCCGGACGATAGCCGACGCCGTGCGCAGCGCTTTAGCTCAGGAAACCACTTTTGACTTCAACGTCATTGTGATCGACAACCGCAGTACCGACGGCACATCAGAAATCCTCGACGGAATCGCAGCGGAAAATCCGCGGCTCAGAATAATCCGAACTGCCCCTGCACCGGCGCCCGCACCCGGTATCGGCGGTTGCTGGAACTTAGGCATCAACAGCCCCGACTGCGGCCGTTTCGCAGTGCAGCTTGACAGCGACGACATTTACAGCCGACCGGACACACTCGAAATGATCGTCGCAAAATTCCGCGAAACGGGTGCCGGAATGGTCATCGGTTCCTATATGCTGACCGATTTCAACGGCTCGCCGCTGCCTCCTGGCCTGATCGACCACGCCGAATGGACTGACGAAAACGGGCCTAACAACGCCCTACGCATCAACGGACTCGGCGCTCCACGTGCATTCTACACCCCCGTGGCCCGCGAGATCGGATTTCCTGATGTCAGCTATGGCGAGGACTATTCGATGGGACTTGCCGTCAGCCGCCGCTATCCGATCGGGCGCATCTATGAATCTCTCTACTCCTGCCGTCGCTGGGAGGGTAATTCCGACCACGCCCTGAGCGAAGACCGCATCAACGCCAACAATCTCTATAAAGACCGTGTGCGCACCATCGAACTTCTCTCACGCCAACACCTCAACAATGACTGATCACGACGCATTCTTCCGGAGCGAGCTATCGGCCTGGCCTTTGGCCCGCGACAACTTCCGCAATCTCGAAAAATCGCTTGCCGGAGCCGTCATGCTGACCGACGGCGGGGGATGGCAACTGCGCAAGGTGCTTGTCAACCACCGCCGGGCCTCCATCACCGCCAAAACCGACTCGCGGAGCATCGCCGCACGCCCATGTTTCCTCTGCGCCGCAAACCGGCCGCCGGAACAGGGGGCAATCCGGGAGGGAGGCTACGAGATACTGGTCAACCCATACCCGCTCGCACCGGTCCACTACACCATAGCCTCCTGCCACCACGAAGCGCAGAGCTTCGCCGGACACATCGCCGACATGGCGCGGCTGACGACCGTGCTCCCCGATATGTGCGTCTTCTACAACGGTCCGCGTTGCGGTGCTTCGGCCCCCGATCATCTGCATTTTCAGGCCGTGACGAAGGAGACTGCCGCAAATATCCTCGATGCGGCCCTGCCGTTGGAAAAAATCGCTGCGATCGCCGACGGCACCCTCTTCAGAAGTCAGCCCGGACGCACACCCTATCCCTTCTTCCTGATCGACGCACCGACGGCCGAAACGACAAAAAAAATTCTCAGCCGTCTGCTCGCAGCCCTTCCCCCGGCCGATCCCGAACCGATGGTCAACATCGCTATGGTGACGCTCCCTGACGGCGGTCTCCGGACGTTCGTGGCACCGCGTCGCCGCCACCGCCCCGCCGTCTACGGCACAGAGCCTGGTCAGCTGCTCGTCAGCCCGGCGACAATCGAGATGCTCGGCACCCTCGTATGCTCGCGTCCGGAGGACTTCGACCGCCTCGATCTCACCTCGGCCGCCTCGATCCTCGCCGAAGTGGGCCTCTCCGAAGAAGAATTAACTGAAACCGTCACCAATTTTCTAACAAATGTGTAGGGACGCGATTCATCGCGTCCGCAACCACCTAAGGAATAGCTTATTATAATGGAGGACGCTTTGAAAAGCGTCCCTACCGGAGTCAATTCCATCATGCTTTTCAACAACCACTTAAACAGTCCCCGATAATGCCAAAAGAACCGCGCGTAAAAGTCGGCATACTCAGCGCCCCGACCATAACTTTCACCCTCACAGGACTCTACATCCTCCCCTCAGGCGAGATGGTTTCAGGCCGTCAGGAAGTCAGCATCAGTGAATCGGGCCTCGCCGTCAGCTGGAACGGGAAGACTTATCCCTCTATCGAATTCGAGCCGACTTCATATCTCGGCGACAGTTTCGAGCTTGAAGGGGTGACAATCGGGGTGGATTTCCACTGGGAACGCAAGGAGAACCAGCGTTTCCGCGGCGCGCTGCAGCTGATTGTCGAAAACGGCAAAGTCACGGCGATCAACGAGGTAAACGTTGAGGACTATCTTGTCAGCGTGATCTCCAGTGAAATGAGTTCGACCTCCTCGCTTGAACTGCTTCGTGCCCACGCGGTTATCTCGCGCGGATGGGTGCTGTCGATGATATCGCGCGGAGCAACGCCGATCACCCCTGCCGAAAGCCGGTCCGACGTCAGGGCGCTCAATCCGGGGCCTTCGCTGATAAAATACTGGGACCGCGAGGATCATCTCAACTTCGATGTCTGCGCCGACGACCACTGCCAGCGCTATCAGGGGATCACACGCATCTCAACCGCCGTCGCCGCGGGAGCCGTGGCCGACACGCGCGGAATGGTGCTGACCCACAGAGGCGAGCTGTGCGACACGCGCTTCTCAAAGTGCTGCGGCGGAGTGTTCGAAGTCTTTGAAACATGCTGGGACGACAGTCCGCGTCCATATCTCCAGGCCCGGCGCGACGCCGTGGACCCGCTCGACTTTCCGGATCTCAGCATCGAAGAAAATGCCCTCAGCTGGATTCTCGACAAACCGGAAGCGTTCTGCAACACCGCCGACCGCCGTGTGCTCGCGCAGGTGCTCAACGGTTACGATCAGGAGACGTCCGATTTCTACCGCTGGACCGAGACCCTGACGCAGGAAAAGATCTCACGCCTTATCCGCGAACGCCTCGGACGTGATTTGGGCGCGATCATGAGCCTCACCCCCCTGACCCGCGGCACCTCCGGGCGCATCCGCGAGCTGAAAATCACCGGCACTAAAGGAGAAATCACCATCGGCAAGGAACTTATGATCCGGCGCACCCTCTCGGACAGCCATCTTTACAGTTCGGCTTTCGTCGTCGAGCCGATGCCCGACGGCAGCGACGGCGTCCCCGCAGGCTTCACCCTCCGCGGCGCAGGCTGGGGCCACGGCGTAGGTCTCTGTCAGATCGGTGCCGCCATCATGGCCGACCGCGGCTACACCTACTCCGAAATCCTCTCCCGCTACTACCCCGACTCCACACTCACGAAAATGTATTGAGATCAGGCGGTTAAAAAGAATGTCCGATCAATAATGAAATAATCATGAATCTGTTCCAATCCTATGAAACAGTCTGTTAAACAATTACGGTATAACTTTTACAATTGGCAACCTTTTTGATTCAGGGTTTTCTTTCCCGCAGATTTATTCAAAATAATAGTCTTCAAAATTTGCATATTTGATTATATTACACTATCGTTTGTAACGACAATTTCCGCCACGCCTCTTTTTAATGCGTACCAGGGCGGAACTTTTGCTTTTGTACACTTATGGATTATACAAAACCGCCGTTGGATTATCCTCAGATCCTTCAATTGCTCAAAAATCGTAGATTAATTATCAGTAATGATAATGACGCTTTGGCACAATTGAGAATTATGAGCTATTTCCGTTTAGCGAATTATCTTCGTCCAATGGAACAGGATAAGACAACACACATCTTCAAGCCTAACAGCCATTTCGACAATGCAGTCAATTTATATTTCTTCGATAAAAAACTTCGTGCATTGCTTTTTACAGCTATCCAAAGTTTTGAAATAGCTCTTAGATCGAAACTTATCCACCATTTTTCTATAATCTATGGTGCATTTTGGATTATGGATAGGAATTTGTTTTCAGATAAGAAAATTTTCACAGATTGTACAATCCGGATTCAGCAAGAAGTTTTTCGGTCAAAGGAAGATTTTATCCAAGAACATTTTGAGAATTATTCCAATCCGATAATCCCGCCTGTCTGGAAAACATTGGAAGTCATTTCTTTCGGTACTCTGTCACGTATTTTTTGTAATCTATCCGATAATGTAATTAAAAAACGAATTGCACGGGAGTTCAATCTTCCGCAACATAAAATACTTGAAAGCTGGTGCAAATGTGCGGTTGCTCTCCGTAACTGCTTGGCTCACCATTCCAGAATATGGAATAGAAGATTCCCTTTCAAACCGCAGTTGCCTCATAATCTTAATGGCAATTGGATTGATTGCTCAAAAACTCAAGACACAAAATTATATGCTCAAATTTGTTGTCTTGCATATCTGCAGGATGCTACACATCCCAATAACGATTTCAAACAGCAACTGAAATCGTTATTAAGAGGGTGTTTCATAACAAGAGTTAAAATCTGAGTGGTGTATCTTTTAGATAAATTATTGTAAATGAGGAAGGAGCATAGCGAGCTATGCGACTGACGAGTTTCAATAATTTAGCAAAAGAGACACCAGTACTAAGGTAACTTTAAATTACTTAAAGATGAAATTATTGACAGAAGAAACGAACAATACCATCGCCTGCGAAAGTTTTGGGCGCCTATGGCTCTTCATCTCAGTCACATAGCTCGCTATGCTCCTTCGATTCAGAACCATATTCACCTCAAAACTTTCGCTCAGATTTTAACTGTTGTTATGAAACGCCCTCTAAAAGCCCATCCAAATGTAGATGTCTTTGCAATGGGATTCCCAGCCGGATGGGAAAACGATCCATTATGGCTGTAATACGAATAATTGAATTTTATTCAAGACAATTATCTTTTAATGAAATACAACGTTTAAACCGTGTCCATCTGCAATCTGAATTTTTCTAAAAGAATGACAATAATACCGGATTAATGTGCTATCTTTGTAGAAGTTTGGAATAAGCTCTCCGATTAAACTTATATAATAACTTCAAAACCAATATCATGAGAACTGTTTTATTCGCTGTGACGGCGGTTTTGACCGCTCTTGGCTGCGAGGCTGTCACTTTCCCTTTCAACGTTAAGGCTCCTGTCTGGAATAAGGTTGCCGTATGTACGGCCGAGGAGGGCATCAACATCCGCAAAGCGCCCTCGACGTCTGCACAGCGAATGGTATATAATGAAGCTAAAATCGAGGATTACGAAACTCCGCTGACTTGCCTGGGCTACTGGGCCTCCAAAACCGGTGGCAACATAAAGCCGGTACTTTTCAATGATATGGCTCCCGTGGTGGCCGAACAGCCGGGATGGGTCGAACTGCTAAATATAGGCACCGAAGGTCCACAAGGTCCTTCCAATGGCTGGGTAAGTGCAAAATATTGCAAAATCTCGGAAATTACACCCATCACAGCCTCCGCCAAACCGGCCAAGCCATATTTCATGATTCTAAATACCGGCAGCGGTATTGAAGGGGAATACGGCATGTATTTCTCCGGCGATGATATGAATGGCTTGGCAACATTCTATATCGGCCGCATAGCTGACGGAAAGCTGGTTTGCCCCTACGCATTCACATGCGATTACTACGATGCGAGCTATGAAGACAGTAAGGATGCCACGACCATCAGCGAGGAAAAGAATTCCGAGACCGGATACAAACTGACTCTGACAAGGCAGGGAACTTCAGCCATCATGGAGGAGTATGGACCGGTCTACTACATGGACCTTTCAAAGCTGTCGGCCCAAATGCTCAATTACATCATAAATCAGGCCAAACCGCTTGACAAATACACCACCACTGTTTATCTTTACGACAACTCTTATCATGAAATTTATTAAGCGGTGGTAAAAACCGGCATCTAAGGCTTAACCCTTTGCAAATTCAATTAATTCAAATCATATATCTAAACTCATGAAACTTAGAAGTCTTTCAGCCTACGCAGTGGGGCTGGCGCTGGCTCTCGGCCAGATGACAGGCGCCGCTGCCCAGACCACTGACTACTCTTCCTATTACAAGAATCTCCCTATCAAGCAGCCTCAGGTCGCGGCTCCCGTAATTCCGGCCTATGAAGTGAAGATCACCGATTTCGGTGGCGTCAACGACGGCGTGACCCTCAACACCGAGGCTTTCGCCAAAGCTATGGCACATCTCGCATCGAAAGGGGGCGGACGACTCGTCGTGCCGGAAGGAATATGGTACACAGGTCCAATCAATTTCGAAAGCAATGTAGAGCTACACCTCGAACGCGGCGCACTGGTACTTTTCAGCGAAAACCTCGCCGACTATCCGGCGGTAGCCTCCGACTGGGAAGGCCTCACCACCCACCGCGCAACCTCTCCCCTCTCGGCCCGCGACAAACATGACATCGCCATCACCGGCGACGGCACTTTCAACGGCAACGGACAGAAATGGCGTCCGGTCAAGAAGGGTAAAATGACCGACAACCAGTGGAAAGAGCTGCTGAAAAGCGGCTGCACAAACGCCAAGGGCGACGTCTGGTTCCCCAACGAGCGCATCCGCGAGGTCTATGAGAACAAAGACCTTCAGAACAAGGTGCACCGCGGCGACAAGGAGACCGTTGAGTATGCTCACGACTTCCTGCGTCCGGTTCTGCTCTCGTTCATCGGCTGCAAGAACGTGCTTCTGAAAGACGCGACTTTCGAGAACTCACCGGCCTGGAATCTCCACCCGCTGCTCTGCGAAAACCTCATCATCGACAACCTCAATGTCCGCAATCCCTGGTATGCGCAGAACGGCGACGGCATCGACATCGAGTCGTGCAACCGCGTGTTGGTGATCAACAGCCGCTTCGACGTGGGCGACGACGCCATCTGCATAAAGTCGGGCAAGGATAAGGACGGCCGCGAACGCGGAATCCCCTGCAAAGACGTGGTGATCGAAGGCTGCACGGTATATCACGGTCACGGTGGTTTCGTGATCGGTTCCGAGATGTCGGGCGGCTGCAAGGACATTGTGATCCGCAACAGCGTGTTCATCGGCACCGACGTCGGTCTGCGCTTCAAATCGACCCGTGGCCGCGGAGGTGTTGTCGAGAACATCTACGTCGACAACATCAAGATGACCGACATAGCCGGCGAGGCACTGATCTTCGATATGTACTACGGCATCAAGCCCGGCGCCCCCGTGCCTCCCGTGACCGAAGAGACCCCCTCGTTCCGCAACATCTATATCAAGGACGTTGTATGCCGTTCGGCCAAACGCGCCGCACTCTTCAACGGCCTGCCAGAAATGCCGATGAAGAACGTGGTCATCACCGATTCGCGCTTCCGTGCCGACGCCGGCTTCATGCTCAACCATGTTGACGGCCTCACCCTCAAGAATGTCACCGTCGATGTGCCCGGCGATAAGATCACCGAAGGCGAAGGCGTCAAAAACGTAAATCTGAAAAAGTGACTAAAAAACTGACCGGGAGTCGGAGTCCATGGGCGTGGATTCCGACTCTCTATTTTGCCCAAGGCCTGCCCTATGTGGCCGTGATGACTATTTCGGTCATCATGTACAAGCGCCTCGGCATTTCCAACACAGACATCGCCCTCTACACCGGCTGGCTCTACCTGCCGTGGGTCATCAAACCGTTCTGGAGTCCCTTTGTCGACATCATCAGCACAAAGAGGCGCTGGACGCTCACGATGCAATGGCTGATCGCCGCGGCATTCGCGGGAATAGCATTCGCGCTACCCACCCCGCTGTGGTTTTCACTGACATTGGCCGTATTCTGGCTCGTAGGATTCACCTCGGCCACCCACGACATCGCCGCCGACGGCTATTATATGCTTGCGCTGACCGAGCACCAGCAGTCGCTCTACGTCGGGATACGCTCGACGTTCTACCGCGTGGCAACCGTCGTAGGCCAGGGAGTGTTGGTCATCATTGCAGGAGCCTTGGAGACCTCTACGGGCGACATTCCGCTGTCGTGGGCCATCATTTTCGGCATTCTCTCGCTGCTGTTTTTAGGCTTCGCGCTATACCACTCCTGGGCTATGCCGAAAGTGGAGCGCAAAGGCGCCGCTCTGCGCTCTGCCTCCGAGGTCTGGAAGGAGTTTATCGACGTCTTCGCCGAATTTTTCAGGAAGAAACAGGTGTGGGTGGCGATCGTGTTCATGCTGCTCTACCGTCTGCCGGAAGCACAGCTTGTCAAGCTCATCAATCCTTTCCTCCTTGATCCGACTGACGCCGGAGGTCTGGGACTCAGCACGGCGCAGGTCGGCATCGTCTACGGGACTGTGGGCATCATCGGCCTGACGGTCGGAGGCATCATCGGCGGTATCGTGGCCGCGCGCAAAGGTCTGAAATTCTGGCTGCGGCCGATGGCGTGGAGCATGTCGCTGACGTGTCTGACATTCGTCTATCTGAGCTTTGTACCATCGCCGTCGCTTCCGGTGATCAACATCTGCGTTTTCATAGAGCAGTTCGGCTACGGATTCGGTTTTACGGCCTACATGCTCTATCTGATCTATTTCTCCGAAGGACGCCACCGCACCGCTCATTACAGCATCTGCACCGGATTCATGGCGCTCGGCATGATGCTGCCGGGTATGGCTGCGGGATGGATTCAGGAGACGATCGGTTATCAGAACTTTTTCCTGTGGACGATGGTCTGCTGCCTGGCGACAATAGGCGTGACCTACCTGATCAGAATCGACCCGTCGTTCGGTCGCAAAAAGCACGAATGACAACCTGCCATAAAAAACGACTGCCATTGTTGCGTAAGATGCAGCAATGGCAGTCGTTTTTTATATTCTTGGCGAGGGGGATCAGCCGATCTTGATACCTGAGAAGCCCATGAAGGCCATAGCGAGAAGGCCGGCGCAGATCATTGCGATAGGCACCCCGCGCATTGCTTTGGGTACGGAGGTCATGGCTAACTGCTCGCGGATACCTGCGAAAATGGAGATAGCCATTGTGAAACCGACAGCGGTCGCAAAAGCGTAGACGACGCTTTCACCGAGATTCATACCTTTCTGGACCACGGTGATGGCAACGCCGAGCACGGCGCAGTTGGTTGTGATCAGCGGAAGGAATACACCGAGGGCGCTGTAAAGCACGGGGGCGATTTTCTTGAGGATGATCTCAAGCATCTGCACGAGGGCGGCGATCACGAGGATGAAGACGATCGTCTGCATGAAGCCCAGACCGAAGGGGGTCAGGACGAGATCCTGAAGGAGCCAGGTGATGGCTGTGGCGAGGATCATTACAAAGGTCACTGCCGCACCCATGCCGACGGCGCTCGACAGTTTGCGCGACACGCCGATGAAGGGGCAAATGCCGAGGAACTGGGCAAATACGATGTTGTTGACAAAGATTGCCGTTATGATGATGGAAATATATTCGAGCATTGTTTCTGACTGTTAGAGGATGAGACTGGTTAGCACTTTGCGGTTCTGATCTTTGTGAAGAGTGCGATGAGCAGACCGAGGGCGATGAACGCGCCGGGAGCGAGCACAAAGACGAGCGAGCCGAACTGTTCGGGATAGACGGTGAGATCGAAGATCTTGCCTGTTCCGAGGAACTCGCGCACGGCTCCGAGGAGGGTGAGCGCGATGGTGAATCCGAGACCGATGCCGATGCCGTCAAGACAGCTGTCGAGAACGCCGTGGCGCGAGGCAAAGGCTTCGGCGCGGCCGAGCACGATACAGTTTACCACAATCAGAGGGATGAAGATGCCGAGAGTCGCGTAGAGCGAGGGAACGTAGGCTTCCATCACGAGCTGGAGCACCGACACGAAAGCGGCGATGACCACGATGTAGGCCGGGATGCGCACTTTGGAGGGCACGAAGTTCTTGATCAGTGAGATGACCACGTTGGAGCAGATGAGCACTGCCATTGTGGCGAGTCCCATGCTCATGCCGTTGATGGCACTACCGGTGGTGCCGAGTGTGGGACACATACCCAGCATCAGGACGAATGTCGGGTTTTCGGCTATGATACCGTTGAAAAGTATTCTTAGTTTATCGTTCATGGCTTGGGTATGAGATTATTGGCGGTCAACAAATTGCTGTGAAGCCTGGTTGGCGAGAGTGAGAGCGCGCAGGAACGCACGTGAAGAGATGGTCGCAGCGGTGATCGCGTCGACATCGCCGCCGTCTTTGCTGACGGTGAGATTCGAGGTTGCGGCGTTGAGTCCGATGATGCTGTGGGCCGGGTTGCGGAACCATTCTTCCATCTTCGAACCGAGTCCGGGGGTCTCGGCATGCTGCATCACGGCATAACCTGTGATGTCGCCTGAGGGATTGAAGCCATACATCACGGTGATGTTGCCTGAGAAGCCGTTTGTGTCGTGGCTCTCGACGGCGATGCCTACGATCTCGCCGTCCTGACGGGCGGGAAATACGGTGACGGTCTCGCCGTTGACGGTGATTTCGGCGGCTTCGTCAGCGGGATTGTTGTTGAAGCTGATTTCAGGAAGCACCTGTCCGATGGCTGCTTTCTGCTTTTCGGCTTTGGCCTGTTCGATCGGAGCCTTTGTGGCTGTGTAGACGCCTGCGAGTGCGGCTGCGGCGACTACGGTGATGACTCCGAGCGAGAGCACCATGTTTACAAGAGTGGATTTCATGCTGCTACCCTCCCTTCTCCGAACTTGCGGGGTTTGAAATAACGGTTGATGAGCGGAGTGAGACCATTCATGATAAGAATTGCGAAGGATACGCCTTCAGGATATGCGCCCCACTGACGGATGATGACGGTGATCAGGCCGATCATGATGCCGTAGACGATCATGCCCGAACGGCTCATAGGCGAGGTGACATAGTCGGTGGCCATGAAGATGGCGCCGAGCATCAGACCGCCGGTGACAAGCTGCACGCCGGGATTGACGCCGATGCAGAGCGAGAAAAGGGCCACGGTGGCGAGGATCGAGACGGGGATGTGCCAGGTAATGGTGCGTGTGCAAAGGAGGTAGACGAAACCGATCAGTAGGGCGATGGCACCCATCTCACCCATCGAGCCGCCGGTGAATCCGAGGGCGTGGTTGAGGATGTCGACGTCGGCTCCGGTGATCTGGGCCATTTTAAGCTGGCCGAGAGTGGTTGCGCCGGTGGTTGCGTCGAGGTAAGCGAGACGGTTTTCCATCGGAAGCGGCCAAGTGGTCATCTGCACGGGGAAGGATAGCAGAAGGAAGACGCGGCCGACGAGGGCGGGGTTGAAGATGTTGCAGCCAAGACCGCCGAATGTCATTTTGCCGATGCCGATTGCGATGACGCAACCGATGAGCACAGTCCAGATCGGGAGGTTTGACGGGAGATTGAGAGCAAGCAGGAGACCTGTGAGCACTGCGGAGAGGTTTCCGATGGTCGGTTTCTGACCAAGCATGAAACGCGCGATAAGATATTCGACTGCGATGCAACCGACGATAGAAGTGACTATCACGATGGCTGCTCCAAGACCAAAGCAATAGAGCGCAAGTGCCACGGCGGGAAGCAGGGCTACGATGACGTTGAGCATCAGCCTGCGGACAGTCACCGGCGTATGCGCATGCGGGGACGGGGAAATGGTGATTAGTTGGCTCATTAAGTTTTGTAATTGGTATTAGTGGTGCAAAATTAATAATTTTTCAGCTAATGAGCAAAATGAAATTTCAGCGAGGGGGATAATGGGTGGAAGATGCCGCGCTAAAGCACGGCAGCCGGGATAAAAATTTCACCTAGGAGGGGGTTGGGGAGAGCTGGGAATGCTGAGAGATTTGGGAGAACCGGGATGGCTGAGAGAACTGGGAGTGCTGAGATGACTGGGAAGACTGGAAGAACTGAGATGGCTGAGAGAGCCGGGAGTTTTGGAAGGGGTAATAAAAAAGGCTTCCCGGCCGGGGTGGTCGGGAAGCCTGATATTTGTGGCGGCCGGGACGGTTGCGATTATATTCGCTTGCGCCGGTCAGCTGGTTTAGATCGGTTCAATTTACAGTATCAATACCAGCGCGGGTCGCCGATACGCTTCTGATAGATTTCAGAAGCCTGTACTTTAGAATCTGAACTGCGGACTTTGAGAGCCTCAAAAATGTTGTCGGGAGCTGCGTGATCCAGCTTGGTTGGCTTAGCTTTATTAAAGTCTTTGTTGCGAGGATTCGGATTCTGGAAGAATTCATCAGCACGAAGAGGTGTAGCGCCAGTCTTGACAATGAGGTCATCTGCATTACCGGATACAAGGCCCGGAGTCCAGTCCCATTTGTCACCTACGGAGTTTTTCTTGGCTGAGAAAGCAGCGCTGGTGAAGATTCCGTCGTTCGTCATATGTTTATCACGGCAGCCAAGCGAGTAGTTGTCACTGATATCCCAAGTAACTCGTCCTTCGCCGGCTACACTGCGGAAGTCAGATGCAGACTGGTTGAGGTCACGTTTGTCATTCGGATCTGCTGCGAGAACAATAAGGTTGTTCTTGAATGTAATTCTTGAATCGTTCGGCATATAGCGCAGGTCGAAAAGCATACGTCCGGACGAACGAGTCGAGAAGTTGATGAATGTACAATTTTCAATAGCGATATTGAAATGGATGTCACTGCCCCAGAGAAGGTCTTTGTTGTTATCCGAGATAAGTGCATGACGGGGTGAATCGTAGAATGTGCAACGGCGCATCTGGAAGTCATTGTAGAGATTTGATTTCGCATTGTTACCGTCGCCTGCGAACCATGAGTATCCACGACCGTTATTGTCGTAATATCCCTGATTGTAGAAGAGACAGTCTTCAACAAGAATCTTCTTGAAGATTTTGTAGCGAGGACCCTGAACACGGAAGAAGCCGCGGGTGAATCCTTGGAATGTACAATTCTTGAGTTGGAAAGACTCGAAGGTTACAGCAAGACCACCGGAGTACATGTTGACAAAATAGTTACCGGTTGCACTTCCGTCGCCAAAGTTACGGGCAAGAGGACACTGGAAGTCAATGCCTTCGAAGATCACATCACCGATCTCAATCGGAGCGTCCACGTCTCCTGTTTCCTTATTCTTACCGAGAACCCAGTTACCGGTCACAGGGTTGCCACCCTTGAGAGCGATACCACCGAGATAGACGACAGCACGCTTGCCATTTTCAAGGTCTTCAGGATAAGTTGCAAGGGTAAAGCCTTTCTGAACAAGAGGATTACCGTCAGTATAATAATTATGACCACCACGGAGATAGAATACCTGACCTTCGGCAAGTTCATTTGAGTTGACGAAGTTGGTGATGATAGTGTCTATTCGGGTCGCATTATATTCGACAGCGCCGGGAATTGTATCGTTGGGGTCAACAATAGGCTCGATGATGATCGGATCAGCAGGATCACCCTTGGTACGCACAAACATCGGATTGAAGTTTGCGTCTATGTCAGAAGTGACCATCTGGCCTGACATATTCTCATATGAGATGAGTTTGTCATCATTGCGGAGATAGATATAGTAGCCTGAGTTCTCAGACAGACCTGTCAGACGTATTTCTCCAGCCGCCTTTTCAGCATCAGTGAGGACGTGCACACCATTGACAAATCCGTCAGGCATTTTAGCTTCGGGATTGAATGGTGCGGCCTTAACCACGATAGACGATACTACGAAATTGTTGTTGCCATCAATCGGGAAACGGGTGGTAATGCAGTCGGGGTTGGGGGTGCCGTCTTCCAATGTTTCCAAAAGGTCCGATTTAGCATAATCGGCAGGATCATAAGAAAGTTTGTAAGCCACAGTCACAGCCGTGTAGTCTTTATCTTTCTGACTGCAGATTGCAGGACGAGTATAGGACTTATCGGTACTGATGCCGCAAAAGTCCTCCCATTCACGACCACCGCCGAGACCATACCATTCGGAATGATGGCCTTCGCCTTTGGGTGAAAGCACACGGATGATAAAGCGATAGTCGGAACCATAATTAAGATTCTTGATTATGCAAGAAGTCTGTTCCGGGCCGACAATGAATGACTCCTCGATTTTGGCCGGGTTGTCCCAGTCTTCCATGAGACCCGTATTCAGGTTTTCGGCATAGCGGATCTCATAACCTGCGGCACCGCTCACACCGTACCAGTGAAGCTGTACGGTGTTTCGGGTTCCTGGGACGAGTTTGGAGGCATAATCGTCATTCTCCGGCTTGATATTTGTGGAATGTTCCTGGCGGAACATTGTTCTGGGCATGCGGTCGAGGTCTGACGGCGAGTATGCGGTATCATCGTCCGTACACGAAGTCATGCCTGCGGCGATGCACAGCGTAAGGGCATATATGATTTTTTTCATTTTCTGTTTAATTATTCAAGTTAAGAATTCTTGTAACCATACTTGTTTTCGTAACGACCATGAGAACGGTCCACGACAGACTGGGGAATGGGAAGAATATAACGGATGACCGGAAGATTTTTGCGGTTGGGGAATGTAGCGAGGTCGCGTGAATCCATGCTCCAAGAGCCGTTGTCGTTGATCCAGATTGTTCCACCTGCACCATTTTCGTCACCTTCATCGGAAGTCATATAGATATAACCGCGAAGTGAATTGCGGAGCTCATTACGGATAGAACCTTCCTTAGACCATTCGATGATTTCAGATACCACATCAGAAAGTCCCATGTTGTTCACTTCCTGCGAAGACATCTGTTTGTAAGGATTGAGGATACGGCAAACTTTTACCGACTGATTAGGGAACACGTTTTTCTCATAAACGGGTTTCTGAACGCCGTCTTCAGTCATGGAGTTATCAACGTTGCGTACAGAGTAGATTGTGAACGGGACCTTGTCATATGCTTCGTCGTTTCCGTCAAAATCGTAGGCTGAAACTGCTGAGAGATATGAAGATGTAGACTCCGAAGATTCAGCAAGAGCGATATAGCGATAGAATGTCCAGTAGACAGTCTCTGCAAGAAGATCATGACGTACAAGATCACGCCAACGCATGTTTTCGCCTGCAAATTCAAACTTACGTTCATCAAGCACAGCCTTGCGGAAGTCCTCTTCCGAAGTGCGGCTTGCGATGTACGGTTCAACAAGTTCAGGATTGTCGGGGAATGCACGGCGACGGACCTGGGTAAGAGCATCAATGGCTTTGGCGCCATTAGGACCGCTTACACCATGCTCTGTCTCATTTACAGCTTCGGCATACATGAGAAGCACGTCAGTATAACGCATGAAGGGGAAGTTGATGCCGGTTTTGTCGGTAGTCTGGTTACCGAGGCCGCCATTTACCCAAAGTTTTGACCATTTCCCGTTGGAAACAGTGTAGTCATTGTCAAACAAGGCTTCTCCGGCAGGAGCATTGTATTTGGTAAGCTGATTGACATAATCACGGCGCACATCTTTCTCGTTGAACATGTAGCGATAAATACCGTTGAGACGGACATCGGATTTAGCTTCGCCGTAGGCATGGGGAGTCTCGCTCTGGTAAGATGCGAGTTTGATACCGTGGGCATAGCCGACACGTCCGTTGGCAGTCTTTCCAAAAGGTATTTCCCAAATCACATCATCGCCGGAAGCAGGAAGGAAGTTGCATTCGTCATAGAATACTTCATAGAACTTCTTGTTGAGTTTGTGTTTCTGAGAATCAATGACTTTGGCCGCATAATCTCTGGCGATTTCATAATATTCGGTATAACGTTCGCCGTTCATGCGCTCCATTTTGCCGTAAGTCATTCCGTCGGGACGGAGGGTATAACCGGCGGCAGTCTGAGCGATACGGGCGATCATTGACCAAGCCATTTCTTTTGAAATGCGTTCAACGCCGTCTGTAAGTTCATCGGCAAACTTCATGTCTTCGGAAATCACTTTGAGATCTTCGATGAGTTTGTCGAGAATTTCTGCACGATCCATAATAGGATAGATTTTCTCGGTCGAAGTACGTGAAGAGCTGAAAGAGAAAGGCACATCACCGAACATCCAGATAAGATCATGGTAAACGATGGCACGGGCCACTTTAGCCTCACCGATCATCTGCAGTATTTCAGGATCATATTCGTCCTCTCCGGTCTTGTAGAGAGCCGATGATTCCGCACCTTCAATGAAGAGGTTGGTGAGTTCGATGGTCGCATACTGCTGTTTCCAGGTGGCGCTGATGCTGCCACCCATGGGATCGCCATCATAACGATACCAGTTGGAACCGGTCAGTGTACGGCCGGAGTTGGTCTTAAAGTCCACGTCAGTGTTCATGACGTAGGTCGAGAAAATTTTGTCGCCATAGGTATCACCGCTTAACATGGCTGTGTAGATACCATTGAGGGCATTGTTCATCTCGGTTTTGTCTGAAAAGACGTAGCCCGGATCATTCTGAGAAGGAGCATCCACCTCCAGATAATCGGAGCATGCTGCCAAGGCCACAGCCGAGAGACTTGCTATGAATATATTGCGAAATTTCATTGTGTATATTCCGTAATTGGTATTATGATTTTATTAGAATGTGAGGTTGACACCAAACACATAGCTGCGTGAGCGCGGATAGCGGTTCATATCGTAAGAAGGTGTAAGACCGCTCTGCACGTCAACTTCAGGATCGTAGCCTGAGTAGCTTGTGATTATGAAAGGATTGGTTACAGAACCATAGAAACGGCACTTCGACATGCCAATTTTTGAAATGATGTTCTGCGGGAGGCTGTAACCGACAGTGATATCGTTGCAACGGAGGAACGAGCCGTCTTCAACAAAGCGAGAGATTGTGTATTCCTTTGTCACATCAGCCGGGTTCCATTCGGTACGGTTGCGGTTGACATACTGGTATCTTTCATAACCCCAGATTTCCTTACGCTCTGTGCCTTCGGGTGTAACCATGGGCACGCCGGAACCTTCGAAGTTAGGCCATGTAGCCTGGCTGTTGCCGAGCATGTGCTCCCAACGGGCTTCGGTATCCGTATATGTCCAACGGTTCGACTTGTTGAACGATGAAAGAACATTATAGAAGTTGTTCTTATTGCTCATTGACGAAGAAAGGCGATAGGCAGTGGCGTTGTAAACGTCAAAGTCAAGGAAGAAAGTGAAGTTCGCTGTGAAGTCAAAGTTCTTCCACTGGCCGTTGAGGCCGAAACCGCCCTGAAGTTTGGGAGTGGTGCGGCCAATGACCACCTTGTCATTCTGGTCGATGATTCCGTCGCCGTTCATATCCTTGAATTTCGGCTTACCGGGCTGCGTCTGAGCACCCTGGTCATTGGAATTATACATGCCGTCCATGAGTACGGTTCCGGAAACCAACTTGCCGTTTTCATCAAACACTTGGGGAATGGGATCGTAAGCCTGCTTTGCGCTATTGTAGGTAAATTCGTCGAAGCCGTAAAGACCGTCGTAAACATAACCGTAGATAAGACCTACCTCACCGCCCACTTTGAGACGATAGTTGTTGCCGGCGTCAGAGTGTGCGCGGCTGTGACGGAGTTCGAGAAAATCTTCGTCACCTGTAAGTTTGTCGACTTTCATCTTGTTGGCGCCAAGGTTGAAGTTGGCAGAGAGGACATAGTCTTTTCCGCGGAGAATGTCGCCGCTGACCGAAAGTTCGAAACCGCGGTTGGTCACCTGACCGATGTTCTGGTACTGTTTGCCGTAACCGAGAGTTGTCAGCACGTCAGCCTCATAGATAAGATCCGAGGTGGTGTTCCAGTAGTATTCAGGAGTGATGCGCAGACGGTTGTTGAACAGAGCGATGTCAAAGGCGAAGTTACGGGTCAGAGTGGTCTCCCACTTAATATCAGGATTGGGAAGATAGTTGGATGTATCGTAATAGATTTCGCCGTCGGGGTTCAGAGTCGATTCACCGAAGTTGGGACCGCCGGACGAATTGGAAGTATAGAGATAACGCCACATATCAGCCTTGATACGGTTGTTACCGGCCTTACCGATGGCGGCACGGAACTTGAGTTCGTTGAGCCAGGTGATGTCCTTCATGAATTCCTCGCTTGAGATAACCCATGCGCCGGATACAGAGGGGAAGTAACCCCACTGGTGGCCCGGTGCGAACATGGTAGAACCGTCAGCACGGAAAGTTGCCGAGAGGAGATATTTGTGATCGTAGTTATAGCTGAGCTGACCGAAGTATGAAGTAGTGCGGTCGGCAGTGCCGAGGCTGGTTGTCGACACCCAGGGTTTGCCGAGTCCCATGTTGTTCCAAGCCTTGTCGGCAGTAATTTCGCGTGGGAAATAGCGGTTCTTCTGAGTAGATGACTCCGACTGCTTGTGGTAAAGTTCAAAGCCGACGAGAGCATAGAAATTATGCTTTTCCTTGATAGACCAATCGTAGGAAGCGGTGGTGGTCCAGGTGTACTGGTTGGTCTGCTTTTTATCTATCTGAGCCACAGGAAGAGTCTGGTTCTTCAATCCTTCAGAGGTCAGAGGGCCATAGAAACGGTTGTCGTCAGCGAACGAGAAAGTGAAATTGCCTTCGGTGCGGAGGGTAAGGCCGGTGATCGGCTTGTATTCCAAAGCAGCCTGATTGGCAATGGTATAAGAATGTTTCTTTCTTACGTTCGTTTTAATGTCATTGACAGGATTAGTGTATTGGAACAAGGCTTCCTGATCAGGATCGGCTGCGCCGGGAGTCCAGAAGATTTCACCAAGTTCGCGAATACCGTTGGTCGGACGGTAGCGGAGCACGTCAATGATACCTCCGGTACCCACGTTGTCACCTCCGGCGCCTTCGTCGCGGCGATACGATACTTTCGGGTTGAACTGGAGAGTAAGATTCGGGAGGATCTTGGTCGACAGCTTGGTGTGGATGTTGGTACGGCGAACGCCTGAACCCATAATGATACCACGGTCATCAGACTGAGTAAGAGAAATGTTGTAGCGGGTCTTGTCGTTACCGCCGCCAATTGATACGTTGGTCGAGTAAGAGAACGGGTTGTTGCCCATCACCTCATCCTGCCAGTCGTGGGTCGGAGCCTGTTTGTAGAGATCAAGGTCGCGAATATTACCGAAGTTATAACGGAACAGACGTGCTGAAGATGACGATTTTGAACGACCGGTGGCAAAGTCCCACTGATAGTCAACGAAATCATAGGCATTCATCAGGTCGAGCTGCTTGGAGATGTGGCTTACGGAACCCTGGGCGTTGAACGATACCTGGGTCTTGCCTTCCTGAGCTGACTTGGTAGTCACGATCACAACGCCGTTACCACCCTTCGCACCATAGATTGCTGTCAGTGAGGCATCCTTGAGGATGTCGATGCTCTGGATGTCGCTCGGTGGGATGTCGTTGATGTTGTCAACCTGGAAACCGTCCACGATGTAAAGAGGATCGTTCGACTGGGTCACGGATGTCGCACCACGTACGCGGATGTTGATGTCGGCACCCGGCTGACCGTCGACTGTGGTAACCTGCACACCGGCTACCTTACCCTGAAGGGCGACAGCGGCCGAGGTCACGGGCACTGCAGCGAGTTTGGCGCCTGAAACCGAACCTACCGAACCGGTCAGGTCGCGACGGGCACGTGTGCCGCCGTAACCGATGACTACGACTTCTTCAAGGGCCTCGGAGTCTTCGACGAGAGTGATGTTGATGTGGGTCTGGCCGTTGACGGCGACTTTTTCTGTCTTATAACCAATGTACGACACTACGAGAGTGGCGTTCTTGGCAACATTCTTGAGGGTAAAGTTACCGTCGATGTCGGTGGCAACGGCATTCTTGGTGCCTTCCACCGTAACGGTAGCTCCAATCATGGGTTCTTCGGTGCCGTCGATCACCGTACCGGATACGGTGATATTCTGTGCGTTGGCATTGAAGCCTACGCAGAGCACCAACAGGAGAAGCATGGTTTTCCAATGTGTCGCAAAGGAAAATTGCCGCAGTCGGAGACTACGACCTTGGATTAAGTCTTTCATGTTTTGGTGTTAAATAATAATAAATAAGATTTCTTTCATGCAATTTACTTTTCGATATAGAAAGTAGATCTTATTTATTATCAGTCAATTATGATAGAGCGCGCTACAAATGTCATCATTCTCCCTTATTAGCTCCATTTACACCTTAATTATATAGGGAGCGTCTCTGACCCGCAGCCCTCCTATTATGATTATTTTTGAATAATAAATCTTGTTAAACACCTGTTAAACTCTCTTCAGGCAGTTGCAGATCACCTTTCTAATGATTAACTTTACATTCAGAAATTCACACCTCTTTCTTCCGCGAAGCTTCGCGTTCTACTTCCCGAACATGAAGATTCCAGATCGAAGTGCAAAACTTTGAGGTAAGAATCATCAAATCTCCTC
>UQVH01000020.1 GCA_900544535.1 uncultured Bacteroidales bacterium
TTCACACAAAGATACGCAAAAAATTTGATATAAACTAATTTTCAACATCTACTTACCTTAATTATATTATATAAATCATTCAGATTCCTGTTATATCAACACTCAGGCCTATTTATTGGTTCTCACATAAAATTCCGGGACAGACCATCATTTCCTTTTAGGGCTTTTTATAATTTAAAATTTGCTCATGTCACAACTAAGCGCTAATTTTGAACAATATTAACACCTTACTGTTAAATTATTTATACAAGTCATAACAAACGTCAAGCTGACTTTTAACAATCTAATTTTCTTACCCTAAACCTAATAATTAAAATGGACGATATCACCGGCCTTTTCGACAGTATGCTCACACATTACGGGAGCACAGACATCGCCGAGGCCGAATTCAAAAAAATGATCCACGAAGATCCGGAACTCCGCGCAAGCTATCGCCAATGGTGCGACGAAGTGGGAAGCTCTGAGAAAAGAGGTTTCCTTGATTATTGCGAAGAGTATTTCGAATCTCAGGATTCTATTTGGGATAACCTCAAAGATGAATATGACGAATAATTCTTCCGTGGCACATTCCGCCACGGCCTCACGCCGACTCCCGGCTGAATGGGAGAACCAGGGCTGCATACTTTTGGCGTGGCCCCACGAAAATACCGATTGGGCCTACATATTGCCCGAAGCCCGCAGATGTATCGCAGACATCGTGCGTTCAATCACCGCGGGGGGCCTTTGCGTGGCTCTTGTAGGTCCGTCAGAATTCTGTCTCCCCTCCATCGCGGAACATAATTTCGATCCGTCGCGTGTAAAATTCTTCGACATCCCGACCAACGACACGTGGGCACGCGATTTCGGGCCTATCACAGTCGAATCCGAAGGACGCCTTTTGCCTCTCGACTTCAAGTTCAATGGCTGGGGACTGAAATTTGCGGCCGATAAAGACAACCGCATCACATCACGCCTTGACGCTCTCGGATTCTTCAACTCCGGGATTGAAAACCGCCTTAACTTCGTGCTGGAAGGAGGCTCGATCGAGTCGGACGGCGAAGACACGCTTCTGACCACATCGGAATGCCTGCTCTCCCCGAACCGCAACGGCCAATGGAACCGCTCGCAGATCGCCGGCTATCTCCGCTCGGCCTTCGGTCTGAACCACATACTTTTTCTGGGCCACGGAGCTTTGATTGGTGACGACACCGACAGCCATATCGACACTCTTGCCCGTCTTGCCCCACACGATACCATAATTTATTGTGGGCCGGGCGAACCTGACAACCCCAACCATGCGGAATTGGTGAAAATGAAAGAGGAACTCATGACGTTACGGACGCCGTCCGATCAGCCCTATAACCTCATAGAGCTTCCTTTACCTGACGTAATCGAGATGGACGGCGAAATCCTGCCGGCGACATACGCTAATTTTCTCATTACGCCCACACGCATCCTCATGCCGACTTACGGTCAGAAACGTAAAGATTTCCTTGCCGCACAGACGCTTAAAATATCATTCCCTGACCACGAGATCTGCGGCATAGACTGCATTCCCCTGATCCGTCAGCATGGTTCGCTTCACTGCGTAACCATGCAACTGCCTGAAGGCGCCGTCAAAGGTATACACGACGGCCGGTGGGACGCGCCAAACCTCCCGGCTAAGTAAATCCGACTCAAAACCAATCATCAATCCTATATAAAGAAGCAGAAAAATATGTTTGTAGGCATCATCCAGCAACACAATACTCCCGATATAGAAAACAACCGCCGTCGGCTTGCCGAAAAAGTCAGAAAGCTCGCTGCCGAGGGGGCTGATTTAGTAGTCCTCCAGGAGCTTCATGATTCGCTCTATTTCTGCCAGGTGGAGACCGTCGACAATTTCGACCTTGCCGTAAGCCTCGAATCCGATTCCCCGGTTGTGGAATTTTACTCGTCGGTAGCCCGTGAGGCAGGCGTGGTCCTTGTGACATCTCTTTTTGAACGTCGTGCCGCCGGTCTGTATCACAATACATCCTTAGTGTTTGAACGCGACGGATCACTGGCGGGGAAATACCGCAAGATGCACATTCCCGACGATCCCGCATATTACGAAAAATTCTATTTCACTCCCGGAGATCTCGGTTTCAAGCCTATACAGACCTCTGTCGGCAAACTCGGTGTACTCGTCTGCTGGGACCAGTGGTATCCAGAAGCAGCACGGCTCATGGCCATGAACGGAGCGGAAATGCTGATCTACCCGACTGCCATAGGCTGGGAAAGCACCGATACTCCCGATGAGAAAAAACGGCAGCGTGAGGCATGGATGACTGTGCAGCGCGGACATGCCGTAGCCAACGGGCTGCCGGTTGTCACAGTCAATCGCGTTGGTCACGAACCCGATCCCTCAGGTGCCACAAACGGCATCTCTTTCTGGGGTTCAAGTTTTGTCGCCGGACCTCAGGGTGAACTTCTCTATCTCGCGCCCGACAATGCCGAAGCCGAGGCCGTGATAGAGATCGACATGAAGCGCTCAGAGCAGGTGCGCCGCTGGTGGCCATTCCTGCGCGACCGCCACATCGAAGCCTACGGCGATCTTACACGTCGTTTCATCGACTGACCGGTGCTTTGTAAACATTTGATAGACCAATCATCATATCCCTACAAGAAGTGACAACGACTCAAGCATTCTCAACGACTTCCGGCGACTACCTGTCGGTGCTGATGCACTTGTGGCTTCCGCGCTACGGCTGGACACTCCTCCTCCCCATCCTGCTGTGCACGGCTGTCGGCTTCATCTTTGACGAGCGCTTCCTGCTGATAGCGCTGATGCTTGTGTTTATCGTAGTGCCGATGCTGATGTCATTCCTTTATACATATTATATGCTTACGCCGGAAGCGCGTCGCGCGGTGATCAGGAAGCGAGTGGAGATCGACGACAACAGATCGCTCCGGCTCGTCTATCTTCCGGAAGAAAAGAAAGAGTGTGCCGAGGGAGGGAAACATGCCTCTAAGCGCACACTGCTCCCGATAGCTTCCGACAAAGAACGTGCACCCCTCCCCCCGCTCCCCGTTCCTGATCCTGAAACCATCCCCTGGACAGACATCATCGCCGTCAAATCCACTTCACGGTTCAGGGTCTATCTACTGAAAGGTCCGCGGCTCAATTTCGTACTGATCCCCTGGGAGGCATTGCGGCCCGAACCGAAAGTCTCCTGAACGCAAATACCGCACTTTCCAACATTTTTCGCATCCAAAACAATCCTTATAACTGAAAAACTGATATGTCACTGCCACGCCACAAAGTTTACGGGTTGATCGGCTTTCCCCTCACCCACTCCTTTTCGATGAACTATTTCAACAATATGTTCGAATCCGAAAACATCGACGCCGAATATGTCAATTTTGAGATACCCGAAATCGGCGACCTGATGGAAGCCATTTCCGAGAATCCGAACCTCGCAGGTCTGAATGTCACCATCCCCTACAAGGAACAGGTGATCCCCTATATGGGCGAAATGGATTCGGAAGCCGCGCTGATCGGAGCCGTAAACGTCATCAAGATCATACGCGACAAGAATGGCGACGTCCGCCTCAAGGGCTACAACAGCGACGCAATGGGATTTCAGAACTCCATCGCACCCCTGATCAACCCCAAACGAACAAAGGCGCTCATTCTCGGAACTGGCGGCGCTTCGAAAGCCATCAACCGCGCGCTTATCAACCTCGGAGTCGAACCAGTATTTGTCTCACGCACTCCCTTGGAAGGACAGCTTTCGTATTCCGATCTGACGCCCGAAGTGATGGAAAGCCACCGTATCATAGTCAACTGCACGCCTCTCGGCATGTATCCCAATGTCGACCGCTGCCCCGACATCCCCTATGACCTTCTTACACCTGACCACCTCTGTTATGACCTCATCTATAATCCCGACGTGACCACATTTATGAAGAAATCACGCGCTTACGGTGCTGAGGTCAAAAACGGTCTTGAAATGCTCCTGCTCCAGGCATTCGAATCCTGGAACATCTGGAATCTGTAATGAAATTGTCGCTCATACCTCTCCTCCCCTTTACCGTCGCTTTTATCGGCGGAATACTGTTGCAGGGGTGCGGTATGAGCGGATTTTTTATATTTCTGCCACTTGGAGCGGCGATAGTGGCTGTGCTTCTCCGCCGTCACTATGCCGCAATCCTTTTTGCAGCCCTCTGCCTCGGTGCAACAGTCGCTGACCTCCACTCTCCGCATCCCCTCCAGGTCGGGCTGGCGGGACGCAATGCCGGCTTTTCAGGCGTGGCGACGGAAGTGCGCCGTTATGAGCCGACTCAGGTTATCATTGTCGACATCGATTCGTGCGACGGCAAGTCTGTGCGGCCATTCAGGATAAAAATTTACGTACCCTCTTCTGTGCCGACGGTTGACGAACGGCAACGCATAGCCTTCGCCGCCCGGCTCAGCCCGCTCGACTTCGATCCTGATCTTCCCGACGAGATTGACTATAACGCCAGACTGCGGCTCAACGGCGTTGTCGGACAGACCCTCGTGTCACCCGACAGCCTTTCAATACTCTGTCCCGAACCGGGATTGTTCAACTCCATCCGCCGTCAGCGCGAGAAAGTCACACTTCTGATAGCTCGATCTCCGTTAAACAGCGACACAAAAGCCTTTCTGAACGCCGCGCTGACAGGCGACCGCTCGATGCTCGCTCCCGACACCCGCGACATGTTCTCCGTCACCGGGCTCTCGCACATTCTCGCACTCAGCGGTCTCCATGTAGGCATTCTAATCATCATTCTCTCGGTGATGCTGCTGCCTTTATATCTCTGTGACATGCGCCGTTTGCGCACCGTTCTTCTCATCGCGCTGCTCTGGGCCTTTGCCATCATGACCGGCCTGACACCGTCGGTTGTCCGCGCGGTCATCATGGCCACGGTATTCATGCTCTCCGTCCTCCTTCAGCGGGTCCGCGCGCCGTTCAACTCGCTCTGCCTCGCCGCTCTGCTGATACTGCTGTTCACACCGCAGGCGCTCTACACGATAGGCTTTCAGCTGTCGTTTTTCGCCGTGGCCGCGATACTGCTGTTTGCCGAAAAGCTCAATCCGTTCAGCCGACGTCAGACCATAGCACGGTCGCTCGCCTCCTATCCCGCCGTCACGCTGGCCGCCATCTTAGGCACCGGGATTGTCAGCGCCTACTATTTCCACATTTTCCCGCTCTACTCACTACCCGTCAATTTCGTCTGCGCCCTCCTGCTCCCCTTCATCCTCAGCGGTGGCATCGTACTTCTGCTTGCCAACGCCGCAGGCTTCCCTTGCCTTTGGCTCGCGGGACTGACCGACAGCCTTTACGGCGTAATCCTCCGAATTTCAGAGGCTGTCAGCACACTGCCAGGAGCCGTGGCCGACGGACTTCTCATCACGCCGCTTACACTCGCCGCCTGGTTCCTCACGCTGACGGCCATTGCAATGTGGCTCTACAAACGCCGCGCCGCCTATGCCACGGCTACGCTACTGTTGGCACTTTTCACCGCATTCACTCTTTTCGTCGGCGGAAACACGGTCGGCCCCGGCGCGGAGGTCTACATTCCGCGCACCGGACGGCAGACATCGCTGCTCATACGCCACAATCGCTCCCTCATGCTCGCCACCACCGCCCCGCGCCATGAAACCGGCGACATAACCGACACATATTCGCAACGCTACGGGCTGTTTATGCTGAAACGGGGCATCGACTCGATCCGCCCCCTCCCCGCGCACTGCCATTCGCCGCTTTTCCGTCGCGAAGACAACCTGTTCATCTTCACACCGACCTCCGGCCCCGCCAACGGCGCAAAAGGTGACGCCGGGTTCACCATTCTGCTGATTTCCGACCACTCGCAGGTCGTTCCGCAGACGTGCCATATCAACTACGCGCTTGTCTGCAACGGCTTCCGTGGAAAAGTCGAGGAAATCGCAGCCGAAATCTGTCCCGACACCATCGTGCTCAGCGCCGACCTCAACCGCCGCCGTCACGACCGCTACCTGCGCGAACTCACCGACGCCCGCATCCCCCACCGCACCCTCCGCGACAGCCCGTTCTCGAAAATCATCCTGCCACCTCCCAGTCCGACGGAATAAAGCCGAAACCGGGCGTAAGCTCAAAAAAAGTCAGCCTCAAGCAATCACTACCTCTCCGATTTTTAGTAGCTTTGCAGATGAACTAACGTCCCCTCCAACAAACCACTGCATAATGGAAAACTCTCATATGACACCACATAGCCGACACTTACATGAGCCATGTAAAAAGCCCGTTGGACGACATTTTGGAGGAGGACAGGATATGAATATACTTAAAGAAAATAACAGCCCAATCCGCTGTTAGCATTACGTTAGTAGCCATAAAATATAATGATAATCGAAGATATGAAAGAGTATAGAAAAATGCTTTCAAATATCTTTGGAGATATTTTGGTTATTGAATAAGTTACTAACAAACAGCATTACGGCTTAATGCTTACAATTGTCCCAAAGCCACATCAGAAAAATCATAATGGCAGTCGATAGGATGACCAATATAACGGCAACGGCTTCGTGGAAACTATGCTTGGCATAGTGTTTCAGCACGGCGTTTCTACGTCGGCGGTATATCCATTCAATCCAGCTATATCCGGTCAAAACGACAACAACCCATACGATAAGGTGTATCATCACGTTGTCAGGGGAAAACCAGTCAGGGAAAAGCCAAGAAGATAAGCACATCAATGGCAGAATGATTAGTGCTATAATGTAGCCATACAACAAAAAGGAACCATTAACCCTACCTTGCGGCCTTGACTGCTGCAATTTCTCCCCCTGCCACCAAAGGTAATCCCAGAGATAGAACCGATATTTACCGTCGCAATTATCCTTTCCCATACCGTCACTTTTACATAAATAGCATTGTCAGGCTGACAATCAGCGCTATACTGAGTATAACGATATATATGCAGCGTTTAGTTTCGGGCTTGCAGTCGTCGAAAAGCCACAGTTTGCCGTGGTACTGCCACTCGCACGCCCATTTCCACCGGCGCAACACCCCGGTCAGCCAGAAAGCAAGCAGAATTGTGACAAACAGATATGCGGACTTCGGGTGAGCCTGCGCCCACTCGAAATGTTCGCCGACCTTGCGGCTGACAGCCTCCCATATCTCAGTAATTCCGTTCATATCGCAATGGAATATGCAAAGCTAACGATTTCCGCTGACATTCGGGCGATTATGAGCAATAAAACCGCCTCGCCCCGTGCCATTTGTGCCGGGATTTTATTAAATTGCTGCTTTTCAACAACAGAATACAATAATTAACCATATTTAACTATCGGGGGGGGGTAGTCTCCGGCCTTTTTTGTACTTTTGTTTCTATTATAAACCTATTCATAATCATTTCAAAATGAAAAAAATCCTTCTCTCTGTGATTGCGGCCGCAACGATGGCGCTTACATCGTGTGGCCTTGCGGAAAAAGCTGCCGAATTCGGTTCTCCCAGTATGGACTCAAAATCTACTTACGAATCTCTTGCCAAACAGGTGAGCGAGTTCGACAAGGGCTGGAAGCCGTTCAGACTCTTAGTCACCAACAAGGGCGTCAACGACGAGTGCAGCAACGAGCTCAGCCTGGCCCAGGTATACATGGTGAATGCTGAAAATGAAAAAATCTCCCAGATGGTGCTTCCGAAACTCGGCGACCCCAAACCACTCGATGGCTACAAAGACATCAACTATGACGAGCTGACACCATTGGACCTTTCAGCCGCCACCCTGCTCAAGAATATCAATGACTGCAAAGCCATGATTCCCGAAGGGTTCAAGTTTCTCAATCTTGAAGACTATCTCATCACATACGAACCGCGCGATAAAGGCTATGAGGCCGTGCTGGAAATAAATGTGCAGGAGATTGGGAAAGAAAAAGTGGAGGCCAACGGCAAAAGCTCGGAAGTGTACTACCAGCTTAAGTTCAGAATCGCGCCGGACGGTTCCATCAGCATGGAAAATAACTGACATAAAACCGACATCTAAAAAGCAGCGCGGGTAAGAGTGGCTCGCGCTGTTTTTTTCATACGTTGCGATTCCGACTATCCCATCTCCTAAAGGCAATGGCATTTCAGCGTAAATACAAATTCAACTGGCTCGACCACCTATATTATACGGGCAAAGGTGGCCCGGCACAATGGAGTATGTGGTTTTACATAGAGTGCTTTTTCGTTTTGCCGCCACTCGTATTGCTGTTGCTTTGCACAACTGTGATGCTCAGAGAGCAAACGGTCAACACAGTTCTTGTAATATTATCCATTTGTGCCGCCTGTGCGCTTGCTGTTGTCTTGTCTTCAAAGAGATTATTGGGAAAACACCGATTTACACCGCAACGCGAGCGTGCATATTTTCGCCGCTATCCCCAGCGAAAATATTACTCGTATCCTTTTTTCATTGTGATAATAGCTTTCCAGACAAACTCGATATTTGCAGGATTCTTAGCCTTTTACATACTCAAATGTATAATCAGCTCCGCCATATAGCGATATTGATTCTTCTTGCCCTCTCCGCAGGTTTAGCGTCCGGGCAGGAGATGTTGGAACAGGTCATGTTTTGCCGAACAGACGGCAGAATAGTGGCTGACAGTTGCGCCATGATGCCGACAGCCGAGTGGCGTGACCGGATAATAACAGATTTTCTAAAATATGCCGCCACGCCGGGGGATATAAACTCGATAGACTACTGCGACAGCTTCCGCGTAGTGATGATGGATGATTCCACCCGCATAAGCGTTGACTGCGTTACATTCCCCTCATGCGATATGGCTCTTGCCAAGTGGCTGAGCGATATTCCCGACAACAACTATATCGGACCTGACATCCCTGCGGAAGCTCCTGAACGGTGCATTGCATTTCGCAGGGGATCAACACTTGTAATCGTATGGTGCAACCTTTTCACCGACATAGAAACGGTATACAATACCGCAAAATCACTGCTAAAAAAAGCTGATAAATAAAGTACTCAAAATATTGACGAACGGTTGAAAATCTCAGATATTTCACTAATTTTGCATCTGTACAGCCGGAGTGGAGGAAAGGCCTCACGGCTGACATCGTTTACCATTCATTATCAACCTTATAACACTTATGGAACCACAGATCTCCTCCGACTTCCAGTCACCGACCACACCCGCTCCGCAGATCCCTGAAATTCGGGAGCCGAAATATACCATGAACTGGCTCGGTCTCCAGACTCTCTTCGTCATCGGCATCTCACTTATATTCACTCTGCTCGCCTCCGGCATCAGCAGCCTCGCATCGAGCCGCGCCGAACTCAACCTGTTGAGCGAGGCAGCCCAGACAATGGTTTCCAACTCAACTGGCTATTGCTTTGCGGTGTGCGCCATAAGCCTCCTGTCGCTCACTTTGATAGAAATTGCCTTCCGCAAGGCGATCAACTATCTCCAGTACGGCCTGATAGGCTGCGCACTCTGCCTTTTCTTCCTGCTTCTGTTAGCTATGGCAGAGAAAATGCCATTCTATATCGGCTATGGCGTGGTTACGGCCATGACCGTCGGCATGATCGGGACCTTCGTCAAAGGAATCATGGGCAAGATGAAAGCCGTATTGCTCACGGTCGTGATTTTACTTGTCGAATATGCCCTGATACTGCTCTTGCTCTACATGGGTTCGCTCGCCCTGCTCATCGGCAGCCTCTCACTCTTCGCGATTCTCGCCGTAGCGATGTATTTCACTCTAAAACTCAAGGTTATAAACAGCGAACTCACCATCCAGTAAACCGCAATGTCAGCTCAACCGCCACGCATTACCCCGCCACCGCTGCCGGTGATGCCTCCACAGCCCCGCCCCGGCAAAATGTCGATAGGCATCAAAATCGTCCTGATGGGCGCCATCTGCTGTGTGCTCATGATAGGCGCAATGGTTGTATGGCTCATGGCTTATGACCGCCAGTCGACCAATACGAACGTATCCGAAGAGATCACAGCCCAGTGGGGCGACCGCATCAGCATTAGCGGACCTTTCATCTCGGTCGAACCTGATACCGACAGTCTGCGCCCCGCAGGACTCAACCCTGCAAAACTCAATATTCAGGCCAATATAGAGGCCATGACACTCCACCGCAGCATCTATGAAGCGGAAGTGTTCACTGCCGCAATCGCCATGAGAGGTCATTTCAAACACTCCGCCCTCAAAGGCCTTGCGAATGATTCCATCAGAATCTATATTGACCTGGACCCGCAAAATATCACCGAGACCGGGAAACTGAAAGTCGGTGACAGAGAATATGACTGGCAACGGTCAGATGCATCGCTTTATACCCATATTAATATCTCGGATTTCAAGGAGGATGTGGACATTCCGTTCAGCACATCGCTTAAGGCACGAGGTTCAGGAGGCATCTATTTCATGCCGATGGCTGACAATAATACCATAAGCATCATAGGAAATGCTCCTAACCCATCGTTCAGCGGAGAGACACTCCCGGCCCAACGCACGGTGGGGAAAGACGGATTCACAGCCCGCTGGGAGATATCGGATTCCAATCTTTCCGAAACAGATTACCGTGTGCTTGAATCTGTCGGGGCGAAATTCCTTATCGGCGTTGACCGCTATCAGAAAGTGTGCCGTGCGATCAAATATGCGTTCATAATAATCGTGCTCACCTTTTTCAGTGTGTTTTTCACTGAGATCACAATGCGTCACCCGATACCGATGTTCAACTACTTCCTCATCGGCGTGGCTCTGATACTGTTCTATTCACTGCTGTTGGGTCTGTCGGAACATCTGTCGTTCGAACTCAGTTACCTGATAGCGGCAATAATGACGGTCGCGCTGATCACATGCTACATGTGGAAGATGCTCAACTCAAAAGGAGTCGGTCTCGCTATTTGCAGCGTCCTTTCGATCATCTACGGATTCTGCTACGTGATGCTGTGCATCTCGACCTATGCACTTCTGTTCGGAAGCCTCATGCTCTTCGTCGCCTTGGCCGCAACAATGTACGGCTCACTGAAAATACAATACCGCTGAGAAAATCCGGTATCATAAAACGACTGCGCGACGGGCGGAATAGCCGTCGCGCAGTCGTTGTCTTACAAATATCTATTATAAAAAACTTTCACAGAATCTCGAAAGCGCCTTTGGCAAGAAGCTCCCGATAACCGCGGTTGAAATAGTGGCGTTCGAAATCTTTCGGTCTCAGGATATGCTCGTTCCAGATGACAAGATCCAAGTCGATCTTGATCACACCGCTGAGCGTATCCTCCATCGTGCGTCCGTGATCGGCTTCCCACTTTTTAAGCATCTTGATCATACTGTCCTTGTCATGCGAAGTGTAGCCGTGCACGACGGCGTTGAGATAAGGCTTGTCCTTGCCGTTGAAAGCCTCCGACTCATAGACAGCTGAAGCCGAAGGACGCTGGAGAATGCCGAGGAGGTATTCTATCACCTGTTCGATCTGATACTGACGGTCAGGCGTATTGCTTCCCAGCCCTATCGTACAGGAATTCAAATTTTCTATCATTGTGCCACTCCTTTCATCGTCAATGCGATACGTCCGCGCGACGTATCTATGTCCATCACTCTCACACGGACATTCTGACCGATGCTGACCACCTCTGACGGAGAGGAGATAAAACGGTCGCAAAGCTGCGAGATGTGTATCAGTCCGTTTTCTTTCATACCGAGGTCGACAAACACGCCGAAAGCGGTGATATTGTTTACCTTGCCTGTAAGTTCCTGCCCTATATGGAGATCGTCGATCTTTCTGACGGCATCGTCGTAGGGAGTCTCTTCGACAGTCTCGCGCGGGTCACGACCGGGTTTTTCAAGTTCCAGCACAATATCCGTCAGCGTCGGAAGTCCGACTTCCTTAGTGACATAGCGGTCAAGTTCGATGCTGTGAAGAAGATTTTTATCTCTTGTCAGACGAGCGACGTCAGCCTTTGCATCGGCTGCGATCTGACTGACAAGTTCATAACGTTCGGGATGCACGCCCGTATTGTCAAGCGGATTGCCCGCGCCGGGTATACGCAAGAATCCCGCGCACTGCTGGAAAGCCTTATCGCCCATACGCGGCACTTGCAACAACTGATCGCGTGAGGTGAAATCGCCGTTTTCCGCACGATATTTCACTATATTCGCAGCCAAAGCCGGTCCGATTCCCGATACATAGGAAAGCAACTGCTTCGACGCTGTATTGACATTGACACCTACTGTGTTCACACAACTTTCGACCACATAGTCAAGGGCATCCTTGAGTTTTGCCTGATTGACCGCATGTTGGTACTGCCCTACTCCGATCGATTTCGGATCTATCTTGACCAACTCGGCGAGAGGATCAATCAGACGGCGCCCTATCGACACAGCTCCGCGCACCGTCACATCCTCATCCGGGAACTCTTCACGGGCGACCTCGGAAGCGGAATAGACCGAAGCTCCGTTTTCATTAACCATGAACAGCTGCACCTTTCGCGGCAACATGACGTCGCGAATAAAGCGCTCGGTCTCGCGGCCGGCGGTGCCGTTTCCTATCGCGATAGCGTCAATGCGGTAGCGGTCGACGTAGAAACAGAGAGCATCGGCAGCACCTACAAAGTCATTGGCCGGAGGAGTCGGATAGATTACATCGTGTTGAAGAAGATTTCCCTGCTCATCGAGAACCACAAGCTTGCAACCCGTGCGGAAACCGGGATCAATGGCCAGTACGCGTTTATGTCCGAGAGGTGCGGCCATGAGAAGCTGACGCACATTGTCGGCAAACATCTGTATGGCGGCCGCATCGCTTTTTTCTTTTGTGATGGCCGCGATCTCATTCTCAATCGACGGACGCATCAGACGACGGTAACCGTCCTTCACGGCGGCGCGGACCAGAGAGGCACACTCTTCCGTGGCACCCGAACGGATAAACATACGCGAGAGACGGTCGATCATCTCGTCGTCGTCAATGGTGATCGAGACTTTGAGCACCTCTTCTTCCTCACCGCGACGCATCGCGAGATAACGATGGGAATTGCATAGCCGGAGCGGTTCTGAAAAATCGAAATAGTTCTGATAGTTCTTTCCTTCCTCCTCTTTACCGGAAATAACCTTCGAATTTATGACAGCCGAGCGCTGATAACGCGATCTGACCAGATTTCGGGCTTTTTCGCTTTCGCTGACCCACTCGGCGATTATATCGGAGGCGCCCGCCAAAGCAGCGTTTATGCTTCCGGCCTCTTTGGCAAACTTGCGGGCCTGTTTCTCTATGTCGGAAGAATTCTGAGCCATGATCATTTTGGCCAGTGGCTCAAGTCCTAGAGCGCGGGCCGCCTGTGCGCGGGTATTCCGTTTCGGTTTATAGGGAAGATATATATCCTCCAGCGCTACCGGATCAAGAGTCTCCGATATGCGCTCTTCAAGCTCAGGAGTAAGCGCTCCCCTCTCGCGGATCACATCAAGGATATATTCTTTGCGTTTGTCAAGTTCAGTAAGTTCCTGATGACGCTTCTGGACGGAATGGACAGTCACTTCATCCATTCCACCGGTAGCTTCCTTGCGGTAGCGGGCGATGAAAGGTATTGTGGCTCCTTCATCAAGCAGGCGAAGACATGCCGCCACATGTTTACGCAGATAATTGCCGAGTTCGGCAGTGATTACATTGGCGTGTACGTTGGCCATTAATATAATGTTTTTGCGTTTTTAAGAGTGAATAGAGTAATCTCTGGAGTGGCTCCGACACGCGCCGGAAGGCCGACGGTGCCTGTCCCTATATTGACATATAACTTATGGCTGTTGTCTTCATCCGTATAAAGGCCGCCCCATGTGTGATAGCGGTATTTTGCAGGAGACCAGCCGAAAATTTCAATTTGCATCGCATGTGTGTGGCCGGCAAGAGAGAGCGGTATGTTTATGCCGGGACGTGAAGCGATCGAGTCGGCCCAATGAGCCGGATTGTGAGTCAGAAGTATCTTGACAACGCTGTCGGACAGCTGCGGATATGCCTTTGTCAATGAACCATAGACCGGGAAAGGGGGATCGCCGATATTTTCGACACCGATGACAGAAATCGAATCCTGTCCGCGCCGTAGGATCACATTTTCATTAAGGAGCAACCGCCAGCCCATTTTTTTCTGGAGCGATTGAAGCAGTTCCATATTGTCACACTTGGCTGCCGCATCAGGCCATGAGGCATAATCGCCGTAATCATGATTGCCGAGTATCGACAAAACGCCGTCTGGAGCAGAAAGGCGTGACAACGGCACTGTGTGCGGCACAAGTTCCGCCGCGCGGGAGTTCACGATATCTCCGGTAAATACAATCAGATCGGCATCAAGAGCATTCACCCTGTCGGCCAGAGTCGAAACAAATGTCGTGTCGTTGCCGTATGTTCCTACATGCAGATCGGAAATCTGTGCGATACGGTAGCCGTCGAATTCAGCAGGCAAGCCTTCAATCCCGATCTCGACCTCATTTACGTCAAGGCGGAATCTGTTGACCAAAGAAGCCCAGAGCAAGACGGCGAACACACCGACTCCGGTAACACCGGCAACAACCGACAGCCAACCGATGCGCTTTCGCTTAAAAAGCTGCGGAATGAGGGCGATCAGATCTATTATTACAAAGACATATTTTGCAAGATAAACCGAAATATAAATATAAATCATCCACATGACAGCCAGCAGCGCACTGTTGGACGCCGTGCGGGGCAAAAACAAAGCCGTCATGATCAACACAAACATGGCCACAGCAGTCCATAACTGGATCTGAGCAGGCTCACGGCTTTTAAACCGACGCTTCAAAGCCTTGTAGATATACGAGTCAACAAGTATGTTGACGACAATGACAATCAGAAGCGGTATGAGCGGAAGACGCATGGATCAATATTCTACTATTTCGATTAGCTGTTGAGATAATTTTTTCTTACATATCAACAGCTACCCGACGCAAGAAGTTTGTTGCGAAGAGGATTTGCATACATCATATACATATATGTCCTCATGAAGTTGCGTTCCTGAGGAGTCACATCAGTAATATCCACCTTATCAAGCTGTCCTTCGACATATTCGGTGACTTTCGCAATATCCTCTTCTGTATATCGGTCGCTATACATATCAGTGTCAAAAGCATGATCGTAAGCGACATAATTTATCGGATATATCTTATAGCCACAGTGAATACCGCTGTCAATCTGATGGCAGATGCGGCTCAGTGCTTCCTGCTTGTCGGTGTCAGCCGGAATAGATTCTATCATCGGCGTAATGCAGCTTGAAAACGAGATGTGGACGCGCCCCTTATATTGCATCAATCCTGTTTCCATCGAGAAGAGATCATCGCGTTTGCTCTTCTTAAATTCCGGATCACGGTGGCGGAGCAGATACTCACGGGCCTTCAAATAATCGTTGGGATCGTATTCATATGAGATTGCAACGGGAAATATATTGATCTCCGCCAGATTCTCAGTCAGAGAACCTCCACCGGCAAGGGCAAGCATTTTCAAGACGCTTTCCTGGGTATGGTCACTCGAATCTTTGGCACGTCCCTGACGCTGGGCAATCCATACGCTTTCATGCTTTTCAGTAATTGCATGATGGATATATGACGAAAGCTGACGGGCAGCGTCAAGTGCCTGACGTGTCGGGAGATTGCGCTTGACAATAAAACTTCCGTTCAGTTTCACCAGATGAGTGATCCATTCGTATATCAACAGATTGTCACCAATAGCCACTTCAGAAGTCGGCATGTTGCGGCGCAGGAAAATCAGATTGATAAACGATGCGTCCAGTACTATATCACGATGGTTGGTAATAAATGTATATCGCTTTGAGGGATCAATTTTTTCAGCACCTGACGCCGTCACGCCGGCTGTTGTCTTGCGTTCAAGCTCATCGAGGAAATTGGCCATCACACGCGACTGAAACTCCTGCTTGTTATTGCAGGCAGTCAGCAGGCCAATGAATTTATCGTAGTCGATATCAGGGAGAACCCAACGTATGGCATGTTCAAAACCAGGCTCCGATACCATCTTGGCGATAGCTGGCCGAAACTGTTTTTCATTATAAGGTGCTATCTCTGAGAAATCGAATTTATTTGCGTCCATTGCGCTATATAACTATTATATAGGGTTTATTAAATTTATAAACCAATAAAAAATAGATGAAACAATACTTGGTTCAAAGGTATAGGATTTTGACGTTACTTGCAAACAATTTTAATGTTTATTGGACAAGCAGCACCCCTATTAAGATTTTTTTAGTTTATTACCTCCCTTAAGAGCCCAAAAGCTTTTAAAGTACTCCTGAGGGGGATTTATACAATTGCAGGTACGTTTAAAATGATAGAAATTTGCCAAATTACCAACCAAAATAAAAGAAATTTGTCAAATTATTTGCGAATAATCAAACAATATGCTACTTTTGCAAAGTCTGAAAGGATTTTTAAGATTGTTTTTTTGATTCGACACATTCAAGTAATTCGTCAAAGGTATGATTTCAAAAGGTAAAAAAGTCAACATCGGTTGGCTATCGGTTTTGGTCGCATTGATTGCGGCAAGTGTCATCGGTCTGCGTACAGAAGTTTCCGACAATCTCTTCAATCTTCCTGGAGATCATCTCTGGGCCAATGTGGCATGGATGATCACAGCTACTATTTTCGTACTGATGATGACACCTGGCCTTTCATTTTTCTACGGCGGTATGGTAAGGCCGAAAAACGTCATCTCAACCATGCTCCAGAGTTTTATCGTCATGGGTTTTGTCAGTGTGATCTGGGTCATCTTCGGTTTCGGCCTCGCATTCGGCGATGACATAGGCCATGTGATCGGCAATCCTACTGATTTCTTCATGATGAAAAATGTAGGTGTCGGGAATGTCACCGATGTGAAGACCGACCTGTCTCAGATCGGCCTCGTCACGACGACAATTCCGCTTGCTCTATTCGCATTGTTTCAGATGAAATTCGCCATCATCACACCGTCACTCATTACCGGTGCTTTTGCTGAGAGAGTCCATTTTTCAGGCTACCTGCTGTTCATGGTACTATGGACGATAGTGGTTTATTGCCCGCTGGCTCATTGCACCTGGCATCCTGAAGGACTGTTCGGCATGATGCACGTACATGACTATGCAGGAGGAATCGTCGTCCATGCCGCGTCCGGCATTGCCGCTTTGGCCGGAGCCATGTTCCTCGGCCGGCGCAAACAGGTCGCAGGCGAAAGCAGCAAACCGGCCAACGTTCCTTTTGTCCTCCTCGGAGCCGCATTGCTCTGGTTAGGCTGGTTCGGATTCAACGGCGGAAGTTCATTGGCAGCCGACGGAATAGCTGTATCGGCCTTTCTCAATACCAATACGGCAGCCGCTGTCGCAATGGTAGGCTGGATAGCACTCGACGCCCTGCGCGGCCACAAGCCGTCGGCAATGGGTGCAGCCATCGGCGCTGTCGTCGGACTGGTAGCCATCACGCCTTGTGCCGGATGGGTTTCTCTGGGTCAGAGTGTGTTCATCGCTTTGTTCATAACCGTATGCTGCAACATGGCCGTGGCATGGAAGGGTTACAGCAACCTCCTTGATGACGCTCTCGATGTGTTCCCTACCCACGGACTCGGAGGCATCATCGGCACAGTGCTCACAGGCATTTTTGCCTACGACTTCTTTGCCAAAAGCGACCCTGACATGATTTCACGCGGAGAATTTTTCTGGAACCACATACTGGTACTTGGCCTGGTATTCATCTACACTTTCACCATGAGCTACGGTCTCTACTGGCTCACCGACAAAGTGACTCCAATGAGAGTTTCAGGCTGGAACGAACGTCTCGGACTCGATGCTTCGCAGCATGGTGAAGAGTATGCCACCGAAAGCCTTCCATCAGACAATGACTGGTTGAAGAGTGTGGAGGAAAATTAAATTCATACATGAACGCTTACCATATAAAATATATGCAAAATATGATTAAAACCGCAGAAGGACTCTACGATCCGCGTTTCGAACATGATGCCTGCGGAGTAGGCCTTCTGGTCAATGTTAGGGGTATCAAGTCACACCAGCTTGTAGAAAAAGGACTCCAGGTACTTGAGCACATGGTACATCGCGGAGCTGAAGGCGCCGACCCGAAAACCGGCGACGGAGCAGGCATAATGGTGCAGGTTCCGCACGAGTTCATACTATTGCAGGGAATCCCTGTCCCTGAAAAAGGTCGTTACGGAACTGGGCTTGTATTCATGCCGCACGACGAGGATTCGCGTCAGATCATCCTTGGAATCATCGAACGCGAAGCCATTGATCTTGGGCTCAAACTAATTGCTGTCCGCGATGTCCCCACCAACAATGAACAGCTCGGATCGGTGGCACGCGCCGCGGAACCGGTCATCAAGCAGATATTCGTCTCCGACGAGGAGAGCGACGAGCCCGTTGAACTGCGCCTCTATCTGTTGCGTCGGGCTGTGGAAAACAAAGTCCGTTCAATGTCGCTTGAGGGCAAGGATGATTTCTACATTGTATCCCTCTCATCACGCATCATCATCTACAAAGGGATGCTGTCGAGCCTCCAGCTGCGCTACTACTATCCCGACCTGATGAATCCGCGCTTCACCACGGCTATGGCTCTCGTACATTCACGTTTCAGCACCAATACTTTCCCCACCTGGTCACTTGCACAGCCGTTCAGAATGCTCGGACACAATGGAGAGATCAATACAATTCAGGGGAACCGCCTGTGGATGAAAGCCCGCGAATGTATGCTGAAACCGGAAACTTTCGGTGGCCGTAACATGACACCGATCGTGCAGCCGGGCATGAGTGATTCGGCCTCACTCGACAATGTGCTGGAATTTTTCGTTATGGCCGGAATGAGTCTGCCGCGCGCGCTCGCCATGCTGATTCCGGAATCATTCAACGATAAGAACCCTATATCTCCGGAACTGAAAGCGTTCTATGAATACAACTCCATCCTGATGGAAGCTTGGGACGGCCCCGCCGCCCTGCTTTTCAGCGACGGTCGTTATGCCGGCGGGATGCTCGACCGCAACGGTCTGCGTCCGGCGCGCTATCTCATTACCAAAAACGACACGGTCGTACTTGCATCCGAAATGGGTGTCCTCCCCTTCGAAGCCTCGGAGGTAAAGGAAAAAGGGCGCCTGCGTCCCGGCAAAATGCTGATGATCGACATGGAGGAAGGCAAGATCTATCACGACGCAGAGCTTAAGGAAGCTCTGGCATCGGAATTCCCTTACCGCGACTGGCTTTCACGCAACCGCATCAATCTCGACAATATCAGTTCAGGGCGTAAAGTGGAAAATACGGTAACGGATTTCCGCCGTATGCTCCACACTTTCCTCTATAACCGTGAAGAAGTGGAGAAAATCATCACTCCGATGCTTACGGACGCAAAAGAACCGGTCAATTCAATGGGCAAGGACACTCCCTTAGCTGTTTTTTCGGATGAACCACAATTGTTGTTCAACTATTTCAGGCAGCATTTTGCACAGGTGACCAATCCGGCCATCGACCCGCTGCGCGAAGAACTTGTCATGAGTCTCGACAGCTATATCGGAGCCGTGAAACTCAATCTTCTTGATCCGTCACCGGAACTTTGCAAAATGGTGTTGCTCAAACGACCGATCATAACCAACCGTGAGCTGGATCTGCTCTGCAATCTGCGCTACAAGGGCTTCAACACACGCAAACTCTCGATGACTTTTCCGGTCGCGGAAGGACATGAAGGTCTTGTAAAGGCCATCGAGCGCCTGTGCCGTGAAGCGGAAGAAGCCGTTGACGAAGGCTGCAACTATGTAGTGCTCTCAGACCGTGGTGTGGACAGCAAAAACGCACCTGTCCCTTCACTTCTGGCCACTTCTGCAGTACATCATCACCTGATTGATCGCAAGAAACGCATCCAGACGGCGCTTATCATCGAAACCGCCGATGCCCGCGAGGTGATGCACTTCGCGCTGCTGAGCGGCTATGGCGCCAGCGCCATCAACCCCTATCTCGCATTTGCCGTGATCGACGACCTTGTAAAGCGTCATGACATCCAGCTCGACTTCGACACCGCCGCGAAGAACTATATCAAGGCTGTCGACAAAGGTCTGCTGAAAGTCATGTCAAAAATGGGTATCTCAACCATCACAAGCTACAAGGGCGCGCAGCTGTTTGAGGCAGTCGGTCTTTCAGAGGGGCTGTGCATGGAATATTTCGGCAATACCGTCAGTAAAATCGGCGGCGTGGACATCGAACTGCTCACGCGCGACATCGCCGGTGCTCACCTCGAGGCATTCTCGGAAGATTTCGACACAGAAAGCCCCCTGCCCTTTATCGGACAGTATGCGTTCCGCAAAGACGGCGAAAGTCACGCATGGAATCCCGAAACGATTGCCACGCTCCAGCTTGCGACACGCCTCGGAAGCTATAAGAAATTCAAGGAGTTCACATCGCTGGTCGACAACAAGCCCAAACCTATATTCATCCGCGATTTCCTCGACTTCCGCAGAGGCGAACCTATTCCGGTTGACGAAGTCGAGCCGGAAGAGGCGATCATGAAACGTTTCGTCACCGGCGCCATGAGTTTCGGCTCGATCAGTCGTGAGGCCCACGAGGCATTGGGCATAGCCATGAACGCAATCGGCGCACGAAGCAATACCGGTGAGGGTGGCGAAGATCCCGAACGTTTCACTCCGCGTGCCGACGGTTCTTCTGCCCGCTCAGCGATCAAGCAGGTCGCCTCAGGCCGCTTCGGTGTGACGACGGAATATCTTGTCAATGCCGACGAAATACAGATCAAGGTCGCCCAAGGTGCAAAGCCTGGCGAAGGGGGCCAGCTGCCCGGATTCAAGGTTGACAAGATCATTGCCAAAACCCGCCACTCGATTCCCGGTATCTCACTCATCTCTCCACCTCCTCATCATGACATCTATTCAATCGAAGACCTTGCACAACTGATATTCGATCTCAAGAATGTCAATCCCGCAGCCAAAGTCAGCGTGAAACTCGTATCCGAGAGCGGTGTCGGCACCATTGCCGCCGGTGTGGCCAAAGCGAAGAGCGACCTCATCACCATCAGCGGCAGCGACGGCGGCACGGGAGCATCTCCGGCCAGCTCTATCCGCTATGCCGGTGTGCCGGTAGAAATCGGTCTGGCAGAAACCCAGCAGACTCTTGTCATAAACAATCTGCGCGGTCAGGTAAAGCTTCAGGCGGACGGTCAGCTCAAAAGTGCCCGCGATGTCATAATCATGGCCATGCTCGGAGCCGAAGAATATGGCTTCGCGACAAGTGCGCTGATCGTGCTCGGATGTGTCATGATGCGCAAATGCCACAAAAACACCTGTCCGGTCGGAGTGGCAACACAGAACGAAGAACTGCGCAAACGTTTTACCGGACGGTCGGAATATGTGATCAACTTCTTCCGCTTCCTTGCCCGCGAGATCCGCGAGACAATGGCTGAGATCGGTGTCAGAAAACTCGACGACATCATTGGCCGCGCTGACCTGCTGTTTGTAAAGGAAGGAATGGAGAGAGAAAAAACAGGCGGTCTTGATTTCAGCCGACTACTGCATATGCCTGCCGAGACACAGACAAACGCCATCATCAATGTGATAGCGCAGAAGCATGACATCGACCATGTGCTCGACCGCGAGATCATCAGCCGCAGCTATCCGGCAATAGAGTCAGGAATGCCTGTCGAACTCGAATTTCCGATCTGCAATACAGACCGCTCGGTCGGAGCAATGCTTTCTGGTGTCATCGCAAAGAAATTCGGTGACAGCGGTCTGCCTGACAATACAATCAACTGCACGTTCAAAGGTGCGGCGGGTCAAAGTTTCGGCGCATTTCTCGCCCACGGCATAACGTTCCGCTTGGAAGGTGATGCCAACGACTATGTAGGCAAAGGCCTTTCCGGAGGCAAAATCGTCATTGTCCCACCGCAGGGATCGACCTTCAGCCCGGAAGCCAATATCATCGCCGGCAATACGATTCTCTACGGTGCCACTTCGGGCGAGATCTATATCAACGGCCGTGTAGGTGAGCGTTTCTGCGTCAGGAACTCCGGCGCGACAGCGGTGGTGGAAGGCGTGGGAGACCATTGTTGCGAATACATGACCGGAGGCCGCACTGTGGTGCTCGGTTCCACCGGACGAAACTTCGCGGCAGGTATGAGTGGCGGCATCGCCTATGTGTGGAACCCGGACGGAGACTTTGACTATTTCTGCAACATGGAAATGGTTGAACTCTCGCTGATCGAGGAGATGGCCGACAACCGCGAGCTCTACAAGCTGATCAGCAACCACTACCGCCACACCCACAGCCCGCTCGCAGGCGCGATGCTGAATGACTGGGACAACTATGTGGGCCAATTCATAAAGGTGATTCCGATTGAATACAAAAAAGTGCTTCATGACGAGAAAGTCGCCAGCCTTGAACGTCGCATCGCCTCAATGCAGATGGACTGATCATTGATCTTACCTATTACTTAACCTACTCAAAAGACAAAAAGATGGGAAATCCCACAGCATTTCTGAATATACCGCGTAAGGAAGCCGGATACAGACCGGTTCACGACCGCGTCAATGACTACGGGGAAGTCGAACAGACACTCAACACGGAGGACCGCCGCCTTCAGGCATCGCGCTGTATGGAGTGCGGAGTGCCTTTCTGCCACTGGAGCTGTCCGTTGGGCAACCGACAGCCGGAATGGCAGGACCGGCTCTACAAGAATGACATCAAAGGTGCATATGAGCTACTGACCATGACCGATGATTTTCCGGAATTCACCGGCCGAGTCTGCCCGGCTCTCTGCGAAAAAGGATGTGTGCTCAACAAGCAGCATGAGCCTGTCACTATCCGCGAAAATGAGGCAGCAATCGTTGAACGCGCCTTTGCAGAAGGCTATGTCACCGCACGTCCTCCTAAAAAGCGGACAGGACGGCGCGTCGCGGTAATCGGTTCCGGTCCGGCCGGACTTGCATGTGCCAATCAGCTCAACCGCAAGGGACACACTGTCACGGTTTTCGAGAAAAACGAAAAGCCCGGCGGTCTGTTGCGCTTCGGCATTCCGGACTTCAAGCTCAACAAAAGCATCATCGACCGCCGTCTGGCTCTCATGGAAGAAGAAGGTGTTGAATTCCGCTGTGGGGTCAGAATCGGCAGCGACATTGCGATCGAGGATCTGCTCAAGGAGTTTGATGCCGTCTGTCTGGCAATGGGAGCGGAAGTGGCCCGTGATCTGAAAGTCGAAGGCCGAGACCTGAAAGGTGTGCATCTCGCGCTCGAACTTCTCCAACAGCAGAACAGAGTAAATGCCGGAACAGAAATCAGCCGCGAGGAACGCATTTCGGCCAAAGGAAAGAATGTGCTTGTGATCGGCGGCGGCGATACCGGAAGCGACTGCGTAGGCACCGCCCACCGGCAGGGGGCTGTTTCAGTCACACAGATTGAAATCATGCCCAAACCGCCGGTCGGCGACAACCCTGCCACTCCCTGGCCCTACTGGCCCGTAGTCCTGAAAACTTCAAGCTCGCATCTTGAAGGATGTGACCGCAGATGGCTGCTTGACACTCGCAAATTCGTTGCCGACGACAAGGGCCGTGTCAAAGAAGTTGAAGTGGAAGAAGTCGAATGGGAAAAAGATCCGGAAACAGGACGTATGAACCTCATCCACACAGGCAGGAAAGATACGATCAAAGCCGAGCTTGTCCTTTTGGCTATGGGCTTCACCAATCCCGTCGCTGAAGGAATCATCGACACTCTCGGGCTTGACAAAGATGCCCGCGGAAATGTCAAGACCTCCGAGAACGGCCAATCGAGCTACGAGAAAGTTTTCGCCGCCGGAGACGTGGCAACCGGAGCCTCGCTCGTTGTCCGCTGCATCGCTTCCGGACGCAATGCGGCAAAAGGGATCGACGCGTATCTCAAAAATAAATAATTCTATCTATAAAAACGACACGCAAAGAGGCGTCCACATGATTCAACTGTGGGCGCCTCTTTATATTGTTTGATTATTTGTTTCAGATCCTTGTCAATGTCAGGAATGTGTAGCTTACGCCGGACAGCGGATCAGTATGCGGCCATTCAAGAGATTCGATTTCGAATGGTCTGTCACCATTGTCATCATCCTGAATCTTCCATTCAGAAGATGTCAGTAGCGGGAAATGGGTATCGGCATCCGGCGCGAGCGCGTCTATCAGAGTCAGTTCTATCCTGTCGGCCAACGGAAGAGCCTGCCGGTAAACCTCTCCCCCGCCTATGATATAAGGGTTCGGGCTATCGCCGCCACATAAAGCTAATGCGTCGTCAAGCGACGTCGCAGTTTCTATGCCTTGGGCTGTGTAAGCCGGATTGCGCGTCACAACGATATTCCGACGGCCCGGAAGAGCACCTTTAGGGAAAGACTCGAATGTGCGGCGCCCCATAATGATCGGATGGCCCATCGTCAGCGCCTTGAAACGTTTAAGGTCGTCGCTGATATGATAAAGGAGATCTCCGCTGCGGCCTATGGCGAAATCGCGTGTACAAGCCACAATGATTGTCGGTGCGATTGATGTCATACGGCTACCGTTGCTTTGATATGAGGCTGCGCCTCATAGTCTTCAAGTTGAAAATCCTCGTATTTGAAATCAAAGATATCTTTCACATCGGGATTGAGACGCATACGCGGCAACCGACCGGGAGTACGCTGGAGCTGGGTTTTCACCTGCTCGAAATGGTTGTGATAGATATGTGTGTCACCGAGGGTGTGAATAAATTCGCCGGGCTTCAACCCAGTCACCTGAGCCACCATCATCAGTAGAAGTGCATATGAAGCGATATTGAAAGGTACTCCGAGGAAGCAGTCGGCGCTACGCTGGTAAAGCATCAGCGAAAGTCGTCCGTCGGCCACATAGAACTGAAACAACAGATGACAGGGAGGAAGAGCCATGTCAGGGAGGGCTGCCACGTTCCACGCACTCACTATGATGCGGCGTGATTCGGGATTCTCCTTGATCGTGCGTATTACCTCGGAGATCTGATCAATGTGGCCGCCATTGTAGTCGGGCCATGAACGCCACTGCGAGCCATAGACAGGGCCGAGTTCGCCGTCGGCATCGGCCCACTCGTTCCAGATGCGCACTCCGTTTTCCTGAAGATAACGGACATTGGTATCGCCTTTAAGGAACCAAAGCAGCTCATAGATGATCGACTTGAGATGCAGTTTCTTTGTCGTCAGCAAGGGAAAACCGTCGCTGAGGTCAAAACGCATCTGATAGCCAAATATGCTTCGGGTGCCGGTTCCTGTACGGTCACCGCGATCGACACCTTCAGTCATTATCTTGTTGAGCAGATCGAGATATTGTTTCATAAAATTGAAATTTGATTTTATTCCTATGCAATGCCACCCACAACTATTGCTTTCGGACGGGAAGGACAGACATACTGACACGCACCGCAACCGATACACCGCGAGGCGTCGACTACCGGCAGCGGGCCATGGTCAGCCGAAGCTGCGGTCATTGTAATTGCACCGGCGGGACATCTTCGCGAACATGCGCCGCAGCTGACACCGTCATTGTAAGAGATACACAACGCGCGGTCAACACTTGCAAGACCTACACGACTGCGATGTTTTTCAGATACGGTCAGAGGATGCAATGCTCCCGTCGGACACAGATCCGAACAACGGGTACAATCGTAGATACACCATGAAAGATCATAGTCTTTGACAGGATGAAGTGCCCGCAATAAGCCATATTCTTCCAGGGATGCTTTCAGAACACCCTGAGGACAATGGTCGATACATAGCCCGCATGATGTACAGCGGTCAAGGAATTCCCTGCGGGTACGGATGCCCGGAGGAGGAACCGGAAGAGCATTGCGTTGAGAACACACAGATTTCAACATATCGGCTGCTTTCGCGACAACCGGAGTAGCTGCCACCACAGCACCTATGGCAAGAAAACGGCGCCGGTCAAGAGGTTTAGGGGCGGAGGCAGAAGCCGGAGTTTTCCCGACTTTATGCTCCGATGCGGCGTCAAGATGTCCGCTCTGGATTCCGGCGGCAGATCCGGCTACCGGATTGCGTACTTTCTGCATGAGGGGAATCGACAGCTGATGACGGTTGAACGTATAGCTTATGGCATCGTTCGGACAGCCCGACAGACAGTCGAAACACACAACACAGCGCGATGTATCGACCACATGAGAGGTCAGATCAATACATGATGACTTGCAATTATGTTCACACCGGCGGCACTGTATACACTTGTCGGTATTTATGTCGATATGGAAAATAGAATAACGGGAAACGAAACTCAGGGTCGTTCCCACGGGACAGATCGAGTTGCAGACCGTGCGACCGTGGCGGAATGCAATCGTTCCGACAATCAGCATTGTCAGAATCGCGATTGAAATGCCCAGTCCGGAAGCGACGGCGACACGGATCGGAGGCAGTTTCTCCATTCCATAATAGAAGTTCAACATCTCTCCCCATAATGGTTTGATGACATTCATGCCAAAACGTCCGAACACGCTGTATGGATCGAACAATGAAGTCAGGGCCGAAATGCCGAGTAAAATTGAGAGCACCACAATAAAAAGAGTGATGTGACGCAATGAGGTGTGAGGAAGCGAATAATGATAATGCCAGCGTGGTTTTACGCGCTTACGCATACGCGGCAAGCGTGAACATATATCCTGAAATATGCCTAATGGACAAAATGTCGAGCAATAGATACGCCCGAAAAGCAGTGTCACCAAGAGCCATACTATAAATGTTGCAAGAGAGAAAGCCATTGCCGCCGGCAATATCTGAACCCTGGCAAGCCAAGCCGCGATTGACGGCACAGTCATACCGTAGTCGGCAAAAAGCCCTACAAACAGCGAAAAAACAATTATCGCCAATATCGTGCGGACCAATCGGAGACAATTAACAGAATTCTTCATTTCTCAAGACAGCGGAGGTTACGGATCAGATCGGTCAAGGCTGTGATCTGTGTCATTCTACGCGGTATATCGATCTGATCGGGACACATCGGAAGACATTCCCCACAGTTTATACAATGTTGAGCCTGCGCGGGATCAGGAATACTGTTCTGATAACGGTCGAAAAACAGATCGGCTTTCTTTTTAAAATCCGGATCATCAAGCTCACCGGGCAGATAGCCCCTGTAACGGGCCTGATCGACAAAGATCAAATTGTCCGGAATATTGATGCCATAAGGACAGGGCATACAGTTATCGCAGGCCACACAGTCGATCTGGCTGATCGGTTCATATGCCTCGGCAACACGAGGTGACACCCTTTCGACTTCAACAGTCGATTCAGGGCGCCCGCATGATGAAAAAGCCATCGAGCCGAGAGCGAGACTCCCTACACGTGCAAGCCATTCCCGACGATTCATTCGCTGCATGATCCGGATTCTGAAACAGTTGCGACTGCAAAGGCCGAGATACCTTCGCCACGGCCTTCAAAACCGAGACGTTCGGTGGTTGTGGCCTTGACCGACACATAACGCAAACCGATGCCAAGATCAGCAGCGATATTCTCAATCATCAGAGGAATAAACGTCAGAAGTTTGGGCCGCTGCGCCACGATGGTCACGTCCACATTATTAATGCTGAAACCTTCTGCCGTCAGCATCTCCACCACACGGCGCAGAAGCACACGCGAGTCGGCTCCGGCATATGCCTGGTCGGTGTCTGGAAAATGATAGCCTATATCGCGCATGGCGGCAGCGCCAAGCAGAGCATCGGCCAGGGCGTGCAGGGCCACATCGGCGTCGCTATGGCCGAGAAGACCTTTTTCATACGGAATTTTCACACCGCAGAGTATAAGGTCGCGATTATCGGTGAGACGATGTACGTCATAACCCATTCCGGTACGTATCATCATGGCAGTTGCTTTTTATTTTCGTCCGAATATTTCCTTGATTCCGTCCATGTCGAATGTAAGCGTGAAGCGCAGTGTCTGATCAAGCGGTGATGTCTGCGCGGTGGCAAGCATGTAGCTGGCATCAAGACGAAGCACATTCAGCGCAAATCCGGCTCCGAGACCGAAGTACTGCAGGTTGCCTTTGGTCGGGTTCTGATAGTAATATCCCGCACGCAGGAAAAACTGCTGATTGTAATTATATTCAGCTCCAAGCGACCATGAGATCTCGCGCAATTCTTCCTTGAAACCGCCGGGAGCATCGGTAAACGATTTGAATATACCTGTAATAGGTGACATATTGCGCCAGTCATCCTCGGCAATCACCCATTCTTTCTCTCCCTCCGGGCCTTCCGGATAGTCGGCACGGCGGGGCTTTGTCGGTACAAGGAGCTTGTTGAGATCGAGATTGAAGGCAATGTTGTGGTAATCGGCAAGCGGATAGGTAAACGACGTACCGATTCGCAGATTGGTGGGAAGGAATGCCGGATTGTCGCCATTCTGATATTCGACTTTCGAACCTATATTGGAAATATTCCATCCCCATGACCACTGGCATTCATTGCGGCCGATAATGGGATAAGAGGTGAAATAACCCGCAATGTCGGCGGCAAATGCAGATGCACCGGTCGACTGACTCGTCTCGCTGTCATATCCGAAGCCAAGATCGCTGTAAATATAGCGGAAGACGATGCCCATCGAGAATTTCTCGGAAAGTTTACGCGAGTAACCGACATCTATCGACATTTCATATGGGTTCAGAGTCTGTCCGCCTGTTCCTCCGGTAGGATCGGTCGTAACCTCGCCGAGTGAGAAATAGCGCAGAGAGGCAGAAACAGCCTGATTGTCCTCCGATCCTATCTTCCAATATCCTGAAAGATTGGCAAGGAAAATATCGTTGACAAGTTTGCGCAACCATGGAGTATAACTCAGCGAAGCTGCCGCTCTCGAATAGGCAAAAGCATATTTCGACGGATTCCAGAACTGGCTGTTGGCGTCAGGTTCGGTAGCGGCGCCAAGGTCGCCCATTGATGCGCCTCGCGCGTCGGGAGCGATATTAAGAGAATTGACGCCTGTTTCCACAGGGTTGAAGTCATTTTTGTTCTGAGCAGTTATCGTAAAAGTACCCAGAACCATGACAGATATTATTAATAATGTGGTAAGTCGGAGTGAGTGCATCAGGAATAAAAAATATATACATTTTTATAACTCAGATTTGCTCAAAATATTGCCCGGTGCAAAGATTAATCGACATCACTACTTTTAGGTATTTTCTATTATGTAAATATTGAGTAAGTTTGCAGACTCTTTCAGACGACAGCTCCGTCAGTCATCCCTCCGAGCGATTGCGGGACTCGCGGAAGATGTCATTGACAATGATAAATCATTGAAATTATGCGACTATCAGAACTTAAACCTGGCGAAACCGGAATAATCGTAAAAATCCTCGGACACGGAGCCTTCCGCAAGCGGATGCTGGAAATGGGGTTTGTACGCGGCCGTGAAATTAAAGTTTTGCTTGACGCTCCTCTTCATGATCCGGTGAAATATGAGATAATGGACTATGAAGTGTCTCTGCGCCGCTCAGAAGCCGAACTTGTGGAAGTCATTACCGAAAAAGACACAAGCGACATCTCAGACGCCACGCTGATAAACCATACTGAAACCGTCCGGGAAAATGACATACAAGCACCCTCTCATGATAAAGGCCTGCGCACGATCAATGTAGCCTTAATCGGCAACCCGAACTGCGGGAAAACCACCCTCTTCAACGTCGCTTCAGGTGCCCGCGAGCACGTCGGGAATTACAGCGGTGTCACAGTAGATGCCAAATCAGGCACTTTCAAATATAAAGGCTTCCGCTTCAATATAGTAGATCTGCCCGGCACCTATTCACTCGCATCCTACTCTCCGGAAGAACTTTATGTCAGACGATACTTAAAAGACAAAACTCCAGACGTGATCATCAATGTCGTGGACGCATCGAATCTTGAGCGCAACCTGTATCTGACGACAGAACTAATCGACATGGACCGCAGCATGGTGATCGCGCTCAACATGGCCGATGAACTTGAGCGCTCAGGCCGGAAACTTGATTTCAAAACTTTGGGCGAAATGATCGGAGTGCCTATCGTCCCGACATCGGCCCGCAACGGGGCCGGAATCGACAGTCTCTTTGACACGGTCATAAGCGTTTATGAAGGCACCGACCCGACAGTCAGACACATACATGTCAACCTCGGCAATGATACAGAGCGTGCGCTTACCGAAATCAAGGACACGCTGAAAAAAGACCCTCACATCGGGCGCCATTTTTCGCCCCGTTATCTCGCCATCAAGCTTCTTGAAGGAGATTCGGAAGTGGAAAACATGGTCAGATCGCTCCCCGACGGAGCTCATATCCTTGACCTTCGCGACAAGAAACTGCAAAAGCTCTCTGAAATCCAGGAAGACGCGGACATCAACATGTCTATTGCAAATGCCAAGTACGGATTTATAGCCGGCGCGCTTGCCGAAACTCTTGAAGAATCGAAAAAAGAAGAAATCAATTCGACTCATATAATCGACGCCATAGTTACCAACCGTCTGTTCGGCTTTCCCATTTTCATCGGTATAATGGCTCTTATCTTCTGGGCTACGTTTGAACTTGGCTCTTATCCGATGGAATGGATTGAGAGCGCTGTCGAATGGATTGGCAATATTGTAAGAGAATATTTACCTGACGGCATGATCAAGGATCTGATTGCCGACGGTATCATCGGAGGTGTCGGCGGAGTGATCGTATTTCTTCCGAATATTCTGATCCTGTACCTCTGCATCTCATTCATGGAGGATTCAGGCTATATGGCCCGCGCCGCATTTATCATGGACAAAGTGATGCACAGGCTCGGCTTGCATGGGAAATCATTCATTCCGTTAGTGATGGGATTTGGCTGTACTGTGCCCTCAATCATGGCCTGCCGGTCCATCGAGAGCCGTTCAAGCCGACTGATCACTATCCTGATCAACCCTTTCATCAGCTGTTCGGCCCGTCTGCCGATCTATGTGCTGCTTATTGGGACCTTCTTTCCCAATCATGCCACACTGGTTTTCATGTGTCTGTATTTCACAGGCATACTTATTGCAGGCCTGACGGCCAGAATGCTCCGCCGCTTCCACTTCGGACAGGACGTCACTCCTTTCGTCATGGAGCTCCCCCCCTACCGTGTCCCGACTCTGAAAGCAACTCTGCGCCACATGTGGGGCAAGGGAGAACAATATCTGCGTAAGATGGGCGGCGTCATTCTTGTCGCCAGTATCATCATCTGGGCCCTGAACTATTTCCCGATTCATGACGGGGAATCAGCCCAGAATGTATCAGCCGAGACTGTCACCGATGATTCTGCCATCGACCCTTCTCGCGACAGCTATCTTGAAATGGCCGGAAAAGCCATCAACCCGCTGCTCGAACCGCTCGGTTTCCACTGGCGTGCGTCTGTGGCCGCTCTTGCGGGAGTGCCGGCGAAAGAGATCGTGGTTTCCACACTCGGAGTACTCTATACGGGTGACGAAGAGGCTGCCGAACAGACTCTTTCAGCTCGTCTCACAAGCCCTAACGAGCTGACCGGAGTGCCTGATTTCACTGCCGCCACGGCTCTCAGTTTCATGATTTTTGTGCTGCTTTACTGTCCATGCATAGCGACTATCACCGCAATAGTCAAGGAAACCGGCAATCCCCGCTATGGTCTTTTCTCCGTTATTTACAATACGGCCGTCGCCTGGATCATGGCTTTCATAGTCTATCATATCGCCCTCTTAGTGTAGATTTTGGGAAGCCGCATTGGTAAAACTCACAGAATTTACGTAATTTTGCCGCCGTCATGAACCTTTCACTCTTCATAGCACGTCGGCTCAGTCTGCGGTCTTCCTCAGGGAAAACGCAGTCAGGCATAGTCATCGCGGTCACCGGGATAGCTCTTTCGGTGATCGTGATGCTGTTGTCTATTGCCGTCATGATGGGATTCAAAGACGAGATCCGCCACAAGATCATGGGGTTTGACTCACAGATCACAGTCTCTCTGAGAGCGCCCTCGAATGATGCCGGCGGAGCATTGCTTGACATTGACGAACTTTCACCGGCACTGTCGGCTCTCCCGGAAAACGCGTTGGCGACTCTGACAATACGCCAGCCAGTCATATTGAAGACTGCGGTAAATTTCACCGGGGCGGTCATAAAAGGTATGGCCCGCAACCATAACTGGGAATTTGTCCGCGAGAATTTGATAGCAGGGACAATCCCGGACTACAATGCGGACTCTACTATATACCACACAGTTATATCACACAACCTTGCTCAAAAGCTTGAGGTCGGCTGCGGAGACCGGATCGACGCCTATTTTCTCGGCGGCGACAGCTATCGCACACGCCGGTTGAAAATCGCGGGAATCTATGACACTCATTTCAGTGAATATGACGATACTTACATATTCGCTTCACTCCCGATGCTCAGCGCGTTGGCAGGGCTTGACGAAAAACACGGCACAGTAGTCGAAATCAACGGACTCGGAAGCGATCAGCAAATCGCGGAAGCAGCCACGGCTCTGTCTGCGACTCTTATGGAAGACCTCTACACAGGCCGCTCCGAAAAGTTATATGCCGTAACCGATGTCCACTCAGCAGCAGCGCTCTATTTCAACTGGCTCGCCCTGCTGGACACCAATGTGGTGGTCATACTGACCATCATGTCCCTGCTCACCTGCCTGACCCTCGTTTCCTCGCTTTTCATTCTGATATTGCGTCGGGTCAATATGATCGGAATCATGAAAGCACTCGGAGCTTCGGATGCACTGATCCGCCGCTCATTCATATGGCTGACCCTACGCCTGCTCCTGTGGGGACTGCTCATCGGCAATCTCATAGCCACAGGCATAATATTGCTTCAATCCAAAACAGGCCTCATACCTCTTGACCCGGAAGCCTATTATCTCGATCATGTCCCCATGGAATTCAGCCTCGGAGCGCTGCTGATACTGAACGCGGGTGTCATACTCGTCTCTGCACTCGTGCTGATTCTGCCCTCGGCCATAATCACGACAATCCCACCTTCCCGTGTCATCAACTATGAATGACACGACACGCACGGCGGCAAACCGTCCCTAAATTTGCCAAAAGAAACACAAAAACATTGCTTTAAGCCGAAAAAATCATTATCTTTGCATTTATGTTAACCTCTACTCTATCATAACATCGAGAAAACATCATTATTATCAATATCTAATTAACAGAATGAAAAGAGTTTATACTTTTGGAGACGGCAAAGCAGAAGGCAATGCCTCCATGCGCAATCTCCTCGGCGGCAAAGGCGCGAACCTCGCCGAAATGAACCTCCTCGGTATGCCGGTGCCTCCCGGTTTCACTATCACTACCGAAGTCTGCACCGAGTACACCCAGTATGGCCGTGACAAGGTTGTCTCGGATCTTACCAAGGATGTTCAGGCCGCAATAGCTCACGTCGAGCAGCTCACAGGCAAAAAATTCAACGATCCCGAAAATCCCCTTCTCGTATCTGTTCGTTCAGGCGCCCGCGCATCTATGCCCGGCATGATGGACACAGTCCTCAACCTCGGCATGAACGATGCCACCGTTGAATCTCTCGCCAAGAAGAGCGGCAACGCCCGTTTCGCATGGGACAGCTACCGTCGTTTCGTACAGATGTATGGCGACGTGGTGCTCGGCATGAAGCCCAAAAGCAAAGCTGACATCGACCCCTTCGAAGAAATCATGGATAAGGTCAAAGAAGAAAAAGGCATCAAGCTTGACACCGAGCTTTCTGTCGAAGATCTTCAGAACCTCGTGAAACTCTTCAAGGCAGCCGTAAAGGAATATACCGGCAAAGATTTCCCCAACGACGCATGGGAACAGCTCTGGGGTGGCATCTGCGCTGTATTTGACAGCTGGATGAACGAACGCGCCATCATCTACCGCCGCATGAACCAGATCCCCGAAGAATGGGGAACCGCCGTCAACGTTCAGGCTATGGTCTACGGCAACATGGGCGACAATTCCGCTACCGGCGTGGCTTTCAGCCGCGACGCCGCTACCGGTGAAAATATCTTCAACGGCGAATACCTCATCAACGCTCAGGGCGAAGACGTGGTTGCCGGTATCCGCACACCTCAGCAGATCACAGTCGAAGGTTCTCGCCGCTGGGCTGCCCTTCAGGGCATCAGCGAAGAAGTCCGCGCCGAAAAATATCCTTCACTCGAAGAATCAATGCCGACCTGCGCCGCCGAACTTATCGCCATCGCCGGCCGTCTCGAAGACTACTATAAGGACATGCAGGACATGGAGTTCACAATCCAGGACGGCAAGCTCTGGATGCTCCAGACCCGCAACGGCAAGCGCACAGGTGCAGCTATGGTCAAGATCGCAATGGATCTTCTCCGCGCCGGTGAGATCGACGAAAAGACTGTGCTCCTCCGCATGGAACCGCAGAAACTCGACGAACTTCTCCACCCGGTATTTGACAAATCGGCCCTCAAGCGTGCCGAAGTCGTAGCCAAAGGTCTCCCCGCATCTCCGGGCGCAGCCGCCGGTCAGATCGTGTTCTCGGCTGAAGACGCTGAGGCATGGAGCGAAAAGAAACGCAAAGTCGTTCTCGTCCGCATCGAGACTTCTCCCGAAGACCTCCGCGGTATGGCAGTCGCTCAGGGCATCCTCACAATGCGTGGCGGTATGACCTCTCACGCAGCCGTAGTTGCCCGCGGTATGGGTAAATGCTGCGTGTCAGGTGCAGGTGAAATCCGCGTCGACTACAAGGAAAAGACTGTTGAAATGGGTGGCAAAGTCTACAAGGAAGGTGACTGGATCTCCCTCAACGGTTCGACAGGTGAAGTTTACAACGGTCAGGTTCCCACTACCGAACCCGAACTCGGCGGTGACTTCGGTGCAATCATGAACCTCGCTGCCAAATATACAAAGACTCTTGTCCGCACCAACGCCGACTCACCCCGCGATGCCAAGCAGGCTCGTCACTTCGGCGCACAGGGCATCGGTCTCTGCCGTACAGAACACATGTTCTTCGAAGGCGACCGTATCAAGGCCGTGCGCGAAATGATCCTCGCTTCTGACGAAGAGGGCCGTCGTGTGGCTCTCGCCAAACTTCTCCCGATGCAGCGCGGCGACTTCGAAGGTATCTTCGAAGCTATGGACGGCTACGGTGTGACAATCCGTCTCCTCGATCCCCCGTTGCACGAATTCGTACCTCACCAGACCGCAACTCAGAAGGTAATGGCCGAAGAAATGGGCATCACCCTCGAAGAAGTCAAGGCTAAGGTCGATTCGCTCGAAGAATTCAACCCGATGCTCGGTCACCGTGGCTGCCGTCTCGGCATCACCTATCCCGAAATCACCGAGATGCAGACCCGCGCCATCATCGAGGCAGCTCTCGCAGTGAAGGCACGTGGCATCGACGTTCATCCTGAAATCATGATTCCTCTGGTAGGATCGCTCAAGGAAATCCAGAACCAGGCCGACGTGATCAACATCACCGCTGCCAAGGTATTCGAAGAAGCAGGTCAGAGCGTACCTTATAAAGTAGGTACAATGATCGAAGTTCCCCGTGCAGCCCTCGTTGCCAACCAGATCGCAGAGGTTGCCGACTTCTTCTCGTTCGGAACCAACGACCTCACCCAGATGACCTTCGGCTTCTCTCGCGACGACGCTCCCAAGTTCCTCAAATTCTACAAGGAACACGGCATCATCAAGACCGATCCCTTCGAAGTTCTCGACCAGGAAGGTGTAGGCCAGCTCGTGAAGATGGGTGTTGAAAAGGGACGCGCCACCAAGCCCGAACTCAAAGTAGGTATCTGCGGCGAGCACGGCGGCGAACCCTCATCTGTCAAGTTCTGCGCAAAACTCGGCATGAACTACGTCAGCTGCTCACCCTATCGCGTGCCCATCGCCCGCGTAGCCGCGGCGCAGGCTGCCATCGAAGAGTAAACAAATTCCACAAGTTAAAGAGACGTTGACACGTCAGCGTGTCAACGTCTCTTTTCTTTACATATTATTTATGGAAGAAAAAATTGACAAGCACACTGGAGAAACATGGATTCATCTGAGCGACGACGAAGTAAAATTCGGGTTTCTTTCTCAATGTATTGAAGGGGTGGCTAATGCAGAGAACAGCAATTATATAGAGATGTTGAATCGTATGGAGAAAGCTGATATGACCGAAGGTTATATCCTTGCTTGCTATGATACTCTTCATACTGAAAGTTGGGAATTAATCATTTCCGATCTTAGAAAATTATTACATAAACGAGAATCTCATTAATAATTGTTGATATGTATGATGTTTTGACCGTGTACCACGGTGGAACCGAAGAAATTATAACTCCAAAAGTTAATGCGGGAAGACCGAATCTTGATTTCGGACCAGGCTTCTACGTGACGGATATTTTTTCACAAGCAAAAGATTGGGCTATTAAGATTGGAAAAGAACGAGAGCTTCCTCCCATTGTAAACACTTATCACCTTAAACAGCGGAATCTGCTCTCTGAATATCGAGCCTTGATTTTTAAAACATACAATCAAAATTGGCTTGAGTTTATAACTCAAAGCAGACTTGGGAATCAACCTTGTAGGGATTATGACTACGTCGAAGGTGGTGTTGCTGACGACCGTGTTGTGAATACGGTCCGTCTTTATATGGCCGGATTCATTTCTGCTGAAGAAGCTCTTAACAGATTACAGTACTTCAAACCTACAAATCAAATTTGTCTGCTTGACCAACAGATGAGCGACAAATATCTTTCATTTGTAGAATCTAAAATAATCGAAAGTATATGAGTGAAAAAGACAAAATATTACATCAAATTCTGACTGCGTCACAGACGGGGACTATTGTATGTAGAATAGCAAAACTGCTCGGCATACCGACCTACGAGGCTTTTGTCCGCTTTTTCAGAAGCAAGACCTATGCTAAATTCCGCACTCCCGGCTCTATCATGAGTATGCTTGGTGATCCGGCAATAGTACAAGAATTCATAGCCGAACAAACACACTGATATTTTAGGCAATTTCAACCTGACTTTCATTCTTTCATAATTTTCTACATTATTCTTTGGATCATAATAAATAATACTCTATTTTTGCATTAACAAAATTGTTAGTCAATATTGATAGATATTTTTGTTATGCCTAAAGACAATCAGACGCAAGACACAGAAACAAGAATCCTTGAAGCGGCCGAACGGGAATTCCTTACTAAGGGATTTGCCGGTGCAAGAACCACATCCATCGCGGAGGCGGCCGGGGTGACGCATGCCATGTTTCACTACTATTTCCGCACGAAAGAAAAGCTGTTCGACAGAATAATCACTGAGAAAATCTCCCTGCTGAAAAAAGTTTTGCTGGAATCAATCAGCGATGCAGATATGCCGCTTGAAGACAAAATACGCAATGCCATTGAGCGACATCTCGATTTCATAGCAGCCAATCCGGACCTCCCCCGCTTTCTTGTCGGGGAAGTGTTCAACTCCCCTGCCCGCACAGCTATACTTTTAGACAAAATAAAAGCCTATGCCCCTGCTATGTTGGCTGAATTGCAGCGTCAGATCGACGATGCAGCTTCAAAAGGAATATTCCGCCATGTCGACGCGCGAATGCTCATAATCGACATTACATCGCTCAACATTTTCTCATTCATGGTCTCTCCGTTGATCAACGCCGTACTTGGAGGCTATGCGGTTGGCTCGAAAGCATTTGTCGAACAGCGAAAAAAAGAGAATTTCGAAACCATCATGCGAAAACTTAAACCTTGATTATATGAGAAAACACTTCGCTATACTTCTCTTTACGGTGATTTCTACGATCTGCTGTCATGCCGAGATCACCATGAGCCAATGCGTCGACAAAGCACTGGCCAACTATCCTCTCATCAAAAAATATGATCTGATCGCATCAACATGCAATATCGAACTATCTGACATCAACAAAAGCTGGCTTCCACGCATAAGCACTTATGCTCAGGGCACAGTACAGAATGTCGTCCCGTCATTTCCCAAAACATTATCAGGTGTGCTGGACCAAATGGGGCAACCGATGGACGGATTAAGCAAATTTCAATATAAAGTCGGTGTTGACGTTTCGCAGACCATTTGGGACGGCGGCATTTCGAAGGCTCAGCGTGAAATGAAACGGGCCTCAGCTCAAACGCAAAAAGACGCTCTTGACGTGGAACTTTATGCGGTCCGGCAGAGAGTCGAAAATCTTTATTTCGCCATTCTGCTGACGCAGGAACAGATTGAGCAAAACAACAATACGGCAACTTTAATCCGAAGCAACTTAGAAAAACTTCGTTCGATGTTTGCCAACGGCGCGGCCATGCAGAGCGATGTAAACATGGTCGAAGCCCAGTTGCTTGGCCTTGAACAGAATATCACCGAGGCCCGGAGCGCGCTCAAAGGCTACCGCCGTGTCCTCGAACTTTTCATCGGAGAAAGTCTGCACGGCGAGAAGCTCGTGAGACCCGACGTAGTGCTTCCGTCTGAAACAGAATCTAATCGGCCTGAACTCCGGCTGTTTGAAAGCCGACTTGCCGCCACTAAAGTGGCGCAACGGCTGTCAGACACCTCACTTATGCCCAAAATCGGACTATTCGCACAAGCTTATTACGGATATCCGGGCTTCGACTATTTCAAGAGCATGCTCAACCGCGACCTGTCATTCAACATATTGGCAGGAATAAAAATCAATTGGAATATTGACTCATTTTACACCCGAAAAAACGTTGCACGTAAAACAACTGTCGAAAGGGAAAATATTTTAGCTGAAAAGGACACATTTCTGTTTAATTCCGACATGCAGACCGCCTCACAGAAAGAAACCATCGACGGCCTACGCGAGGTAATGGCCAATGATGCGCGGATAATATCGCTGCGTACAAGCGTCAGAGAAGCGGCTGAATCTCAACTTAGAAACGGGATTATCGACACAACGACATTACTGACAAAGATAACCGACGAAAATCAGGCGAAACTCACCGCTCAATTCCATGACATTCAGCTACTCCAGGAAATAACCAATCTCAAATACACGCTCAACAGATGAAAAAGATTTTATATATCGCAGTAGCGGCATTTCTTGCGACCGCCTGCAACCGGGCGCCCGGCTATGATGCGACAGGCATTTTCGAGGCCACCACCGTAACCGTTTCCGCCGAAACCGCCGGGAAAATTCTCTCGATGAACATCTTAGAGGGCGACAGCGTCAAGGCCGGAGAAACCATCGCCGTCGTCGACACGACCTTGCTCGTATTGCAGCAAAAACAGCTCGGCAGCCAAAAACAGTCGGTTGAAAATTCGTCGCCCGACATTGCCGCCCAGGCCGCCTCGCTCCGCACTCAGATAAGCCATCAGAAACACGAATGCGAACGCCTCGGCCGTCTGCTCGCCGACGGCGCCACGACCCAAAAGCAATTCGACGACGCCCAGGCCCATCTCACCATGCTCCACGGTCAGCTCGATGCCCTCCTCTCCTCTCTTTCAAACAGCCGCAGTTCCATATCCGACAATGCCGTCGCCCTGCAATATCAGAAAGAACAGCTGGAGGAACAAATCGCCAAAAGCATCATCGCCTCCCCTCTGACCGGAACAGTCCTCGTCAAGTATGCCGAACCGGGAGAATATGCCATGCCCGGCCGACAGATTTGCAAGATTGCCAACCTCAACGACATCTATCTGCGCAGCTACTTCACCGCCTCGCAACTTGCCGATCTCCGTATCGGACAGAAAGTAACCGTCATCTCCGATTTTGGCGGCGACAAACAGTTTGAATATCCGGGAACAATCACATGGATTGCCGAAGAAAGTGAATTCACTCCCAAATCAATCCAGACGAAAGATACCAGAGCCAATCTCGTCTATGCCGTGAAAGTCGCTGTGAAAAATGACGGAAGACTCAAATTAGGACAATACGGAGAAGTCCGCCTATGAAACCCGCTGTCGAAATAACGGACCTGACCAAATGCTATGGCCGGCTTTGCGCTCTCGACCGCGTAAGTTTCAATGTGGAACACGGCGAACTGTTCGGTCTTATCGGGCCTGACGGGGCAGGCAAAAGTTCGCTATATAAGATCCTTGCCACACTCTCGCAACCGGATAGCGGAACCGCAACAGTCTGCGGTCTTGACACGGTTCGGAACTACAAACAGTTACGCACACGTATCGGTTACATGCCTGAAAAATTTTCGCTTTATCAGGACATGACCGTCTCGGAAAATCTCAACTTCTTTGCCTCTCTCTTCGGTGTGACGGTCCGTGAAAGCTACAATCTCATAGCCCCTATATTCAGTCAGCTTGAAAAGTTCCCCGACCGCCGGGCCGGAGCACTGTCCGGAGGTATGAAACAGAAGCTCGCACTTAGCTGTGCTCTGATACACCGTCCTGAAATTCTGTTGCTCGACGAACCTACGACCGGGGTTGACGCTGTGTCGAGAAGCGAATTCTGGGACATGCTTTCCGAACTACGGGGAAAAGGGATAACAATACTTGTCTCCACATCTTATATGGATGAAGCAACCCGGTGCGAGCGAATAGCAATGATCGACAAGGGCCATATCCTTGCCGTCGACTCACCGCAGGCCCTCATCCGCAATCTTGACGAGCATCTTTACAATGCAGTGGCCGGAGACATGTTCGGATTGCTCACCCGCCTGAGGACATTCCCGGAGGTTATCGACTGCTACACTTTCGGAGCGACACTCCACTTGGTCGGAGCCGACAGTTTCTCCGTCGGAAACGCCCTTGAGACTCTCCGGCGGTCCGGACTGACCGATGTGCAAATTTATCCGGCAACCGGCACAATCGAAGACCTTTTCATTAAACAAATTCGCGATGGGAAATAACGACCTTGCAATATCAGTCAGCGGTCTGACCAAACGGTTCGGGACATTTACTGCCGTTGACCATATCACCTTCGATGTGCGCAAAGGAGAGATTTTCGGATTTCTTGGCGCCAACGGAGCCGGTAAAACCACCGCCATGCGAATGCTCTGCGGTCTCAGTATACCGACATCAGGACATGGTATGGTAGCCGGCTTCGACATCACCACCCAATCGGAAGAGGTGAAACGCCATATCGGCTATATGAGTCAAAAATTTTCTCTTTACGGCGATCTGACGGTAAAAGAAAATCTCCGCTTGTTCTCGTCGATCTACGGAATGGACAATACTGCATTCACGGCGGTTTCCGAACGGCTGTTCTCCGAACTTGGAATGGCAGAAATGCAGAATACCTTGGTAAAAGATATTCCCGTGGGCTGGAAACAGAAACTTGCGTTCGCATCAGCCACCATGCACTCACCCGAAGTCGTATTTCTCGATGAGCCGACAGGCGGAGTCGATCCTGTTACCCGGCGCAAGTTCTGGGAACTGATTTATAAAGCATCATCCGAAGGAATGACGATTTTCGTCACTACACATTATCTTGATGAAGCGGAATATTGCAACCGGATTTCCATAATGGTCGACGGACGCATCAGCGCTTTGAACTCCCCGGCGGCTCTCAAACAGAAATACAATGCCGCAAGCATCGATGAAGTATTCCGGATCGTTGCAAAAGATGCACAACGATCAGACTGAACACCCTTTAACAGTCATCACCTATGCCCACCATACTCCAATCTCTCATAAAAAAAGAGGCGCTCCACATATTCCGTGACCGGCGGACAATGCTCATCACACTTCTGATGCCGTTGGTTCTGCTCCTATTGTTCGGTTTTGCGATTTCAACAGAAGTCAACGATGTAAGAATCATTGCTGTCGTGGACCGGCATACGAATGAAACCAGAGACATACTCCAACGCCTTCGTACCAACCAATACATCACATTTGAAGGATTATCCTCGCCCGACGAGGTCGACCATCTGCTCAGAGCTGGGAAAGCGGATGCAGCCGTGTTTCTGAAAGACAATAACGGCCGACCGGACGCACAGATCATTGTCGACGCATCCAATACTACGGTGGCACAAGCATCAACGGTCTATATTCAAAGCATAATCTCCGGACAACCGTCACGCAGTCCGGTCCTGACCTATATCCTATATAATTCTCAGCTGAAAAGCGCTTATAATTTTGTACCGGGCATCATGGGGATGATTTTCATACTCATCTGTGCGATCATGACCTCCGTTTCCATTGTCAGTGAAAAAGAAAACGGCACGATGGACCTTCTGCTTGTGTCACCGGTAAGACCTGTAACTGTCATTATCGGCAAACTCGTACCATATTTAATATTGTCGTGCGTCATTCTTCTCGTCATGCTGACTATTGCCTACACAGTGCTTGGCTTGCCGGCATCGTCGGGAATAGTAAATATCATCCTGCTGTCACTTCTCTATATAATTCTGTCCCTGTCCATCGGCTTATTGGTGTCGACGCTTGTCAATACGCAGCTGACAGCACTGATTGTATCAGCCGTCGTATTCATGCTCCCTATAATCATGCTCTCAGGCATGATCTTCCCTATCGACAACATGCCGCTTGTCCTGCAATGGCTTTCCTGCATAATTCCTGCACGATGGTACACGGAAGCAATGCGCAAGCTCATGATCCAGCAACTTGACTTGAGTTATGTAATGCAGGAAATTGCCATCCTTGTCTCGATGACCGCCGCAATATTGCTGATCGCCCTGAAAAAGTTTAACACGAGAAATTAAGAGGACGTATGAAACCACAGATATTGATTGCACTGCTGCGGAAAGAGATCACGCTTATGAAGCGTAATCCGATAATCCCCAAAATCATTTTTGTGATGCCGCTTATGGTAATGCTTGTGATCCCTCTCGTGGCCAATCTCGATGTTAAGAATGTCAGTGTCACGATTGTCGACAACGATCACAGCCAGCTTTCACGAAGAATCATCGCCGACATATCAGCTTCGGAGGTGCTGAATGTCGTAGCTCTATGCAATACTCACGACGAAGCATTGCTGACGGTCGAAGACGGAGACGCCGATGTCCTGCTGACCATTCCCGCCAACTATTCAAGAGACATTTCTTCGGGGAGTCAGGTTGACGTTGAGGCCAACGGAGTGAATGCCACAAAGGGTATGATCTGTTCGCAATATGTGGTCCGGGCAGTCATGGAATCCATCGCACAATGGCAGAAAGAGAACGGCATGACGATTCAGGTCTCAAATATCAGTGTCATCAACCGCTACAACCCGACACTCAATTTCCGTAATTACATGATTCCGGCCCTAATGGTAGTGCTTCTCATCATAATCTGCGGCTTTCTGCCCGCACTTAATCTTGTCAGCGAAAAGGAGACTGGTACAATCGACGCGATGAATGTCACACCCGTGAGCCGTCTGACGTTCGTAATGTCGAAACTCATACCGTTCTGGGTTGTCGGCATCATTGTAGTGACCGTCGGGATGTTGGTCGGCTGGCTCGTCTATGATCTGGCACCGACAGGCGATATCGCCGCCATATATCTGGCCACGATACTGTTCAGCCTTGTAATGTCAGGCTTTGGCGTAGCGGTGGCCAATTACTCGTCAACGATGCTTCAGAGTATATTCGTCATGTTCGCCTTCATTATGATATTCCAGCTTATGAGCGGACTGTTCACCCCTATCGGATCAATGCCGCAGTGGGCCCAGACCATTACATTCTTCATTCCTCCGCGCTACTTCATTGAAATAATGCGTTCGATATACCTTAAGGGGACACCATTGACCGAACTCTTACCGCAGTTTCTCGCACTGCTCGGCTTTGCCGCATTCTTTTGCAGCATCGCCGCTCTTTCTTACAAAAAGCAGGTATAAACCTGCACAGTCATCTCCTGTCTCACCACACTTTCAGCGGATGAAGGAATTTCCGTGAAAGCCATTCGCGTACAGGCATATCATAAACCTTTACACTGGCATAGGCAACAGCTATTGAAGCGATGAATATGCTGACTGCAACCCAGATATGTGTGCCGAGAGGTGCATCGGGGTATTGCGCAGCCCAGTTCATCTGCACATATATCATAGGATAATGTGTGATGTAGAGAGGATAAGAGATCATGCCGAGAAACTTGCATACGGCAGTTGTTTTCTTCCCTTTCAGTTCGCTTCCTGCTCCGGCTGCTACAATCGCCGGATAGACAAGCAGAATCACGACAGCACAATAAAGACCGTTGGTCCACTCATGAGTCTCACCACCGATATGCGGCACCACTAAAGTTACCGCGACAGCTAATGAACACCATAGCATCCCACCATGCTTAAGCCTTATCCTGCATTTTCCAAGCCGATAAAGCAGCAGCCCACCGAAAAACGGATAGAGCAAACGACAAATCCCGATATAGATCTGATCCGGTGTCAGGCCAAAACCGCCGATCACTGTGTACCGGGCATAGTCGCGCACCTCAAGCAATCCGGTCACGTCAAGATTCATGGCAAGATCAATCGTCAGAAATGCGGAAAGAAAAACAAAGACTGCGAGAACCGCTATACTGAACCGACGGACAAACAGAGCATAAAATATATTTGCCACATATTCCCACAGCAGTGACCACTGAGCTCCGTTAAGCGAATTGATTTCTTTCCATCCGCGTATATCCATTGACGGAGGAGTCGGAAACATTATGCAACCGAGTGTCAGGATCAGAAGCAGTTTCCACCACGGGGTCTGCATGACAAGTTCGAATCCCGGCGCGGCGCTGAAATAAAACCAAAATCCACCGATCAACGTGCCCAATATCACCATGGGCTGCAAACGGATAAGACGCCGCTTGAAAAAATCCCAGGTTGTCATCCTGCCCCACCGGTCATCATAGGCATATCCTATCACAAATCCGGAAAGCACAAAGAAAAAATCCACGGCCAGATAGCCATGATTAAGAATCTGCTCGCTCGGCCCGGCCGAATATGTTTCAAAAAGATGGAAAGCCACAACGATCATTGCGGCCACACCGCGGAGTCCGTCGAGTATTTCAAACCTCGGTTTTGAGGATAGTGGGATTGCTTCTGATGACATGGTTAAATTATGATTTAAATGTGCCGACAAAATTAGTGATAAGATATTTCACTCAATTTACCTATATTACAAAATAATTCCACTATATTTGCACGATCATGAAATCTGTTGCGTTTACCTACGATTACGTTTGTCTGCCTCCTGACCGACAGATCGGCAAACACTCTCAAAACTCCTGGGAGCTTGTCTGCATAATATGCGGCACAGGAGTCCGGACGATCGGAGACAAATCCGAACCGATCGAAAACGGCGAAGTTATTCTGATACCGCCCGGCATTCCCCATGTATGGAATTTTGAAAATTCAGTTACCGATCCCAACGGCAACATCTCAAATATAGCCGTATTTTTCGAATCGCAAGTGCTTGATGGTATGGTGACAGTTTTTCCGGAGACAAGACGGTTGGCGGACCGCCTCAAGTCTCTGTCGGCAGCGTTTTCTTATAGAGGAAAGACACAGGAGTCTATTCGCTGCCAATTACTTGCGATGCGCAACCTGAGCCCTGAATCACGTCTACCCAAAATGCTTGAACTTCTTACATTGATTTCAAATACGGACAATTGCCAACCGATCGGTTCCAACAATCTTTTAGACAAATCCCAACAGAGGTTAGAGAAAACAAGGGTATTCTGTGCCTGCAATTTCGCCCGCGACCTCACACTTAAAGAAGCTGCGGCATACGTCGGGATGAACAAATCGGCATTTTGCCGATTCATGCGTCGCAACACCGGGAAATCCTTTTCGGAATATCTGAATGATTATCGGCTTGAAAAAGCAGCCGAAATGCTCCGGAGTACGGATGAACGTATTGCAGATATTGCCTATGATGTCGGATTTCCCAACGTGACATATTTCAACCGGCTCTTTAAATCACGTTTCGGCTACTCGCCGAAAGAACTGAGGATAAAATGAGCTCTTACATCCCCCACCGGGAAAATGCAAATATTACATCGCATCTGAAAGAGCCGGGCGGCTGCGGAATTCCGAATCCTGAAGTTTGGCAAAAGCCCTCAGATATTTGCGGATTGACGAGACCATTTCCTGTGATTCCTGAAGCATGTTGACATATACATATAGCACACTCATTGTCGATGTATCTCCGTCACGCAAATGGTCATGAGCGCGGTGATATGTATCCGATATAACATCCTTTATCTCCTCGCACTGCCTGCGGAGCACACCGATGGTTTCAATATCGCCTGACTGCATGAGTGCCAGAGTGTCGTCGAACAGAATTGAAATGCGCGTGACCAGCGACTCACATTCGGTTGCATAACGAGGCGGAAGCGGCAGAAAGTTGTTTTCGATATGCTCCTTGCAGACCTCGTTGATACGACGCAAATTATAAAGGATATTCATGCATAGATTATTACTGAGATAGAACCATGTACTTTTCTCTATTGCCATTTCACGGGTGAGATAACGCAGGCACAAAGTTTCTTTGCGACGTGTATTTTTCAGTATTGTCTTACGCTTTGCCAGACTTGACTCTGCCTTGCTTAAAACTCCGGCATTGTCGTTGATGAACGCTGAGGTTATATCACGATATTTCTCTCCGGCATAAGCCATAAAGCCACGCTGCTGTTCATTGATGTACATAAGAAGCAAAGGCCATGTCTGAGATTTGTCCTGAGTGGAAATAATCGTCTGAAACAGGATCTCACCTTCCTCTGCATCGTTCTTTTTACCGAACCGATGATTGCTGCGTATAATAATGAATATTGTAAGCGCCGCAAGAAGAAACATAACCCAATGGCCGCCGTAGTGCATTGCCGCCACAATGATTCCGGCTCCGATAAAAGCGGCTCCGGCAGTAAGGAACCATCCTCCGATGACTGAAATCACACCGGTGATGCGGAATACGGCACTTTCGCGCCCCCAGGCCCTGTCGGCGAGCGATGTACCCATTGCAACCATGAATGTGACGAATGTCGTTGAGAGCGGCAACTTCATCGAAGTGCCGAGTGCAATGAGCGCACCTGCAAGGACCAGATTCACTGATCCGCGTACAAGGTCAAAGGCCGCTCCCTGATCCATTATTGTCTCATCGACATTGAAACGGCGGTTAAACCAGCGGCGCACACGCAGAGGTGTCACGCGGCGCACCCATGCCAGAAATGAGAGAGTCCATCTCACCAGACGGCGTCCGATACGCGATGACCCGAACATCTCATCGCCACCCTGCTGGCTGCCGAGTCCGATTTCCGTTTTGGTCACATTTTTAGCCTTCTTCGATGTTGCGAGCGAGACAACCATAATGACTCCCGCACCTATCAGAAAATATATCGGCGTATTGGCCGGTTCATTGAGAGATCCCATAAGGAAACCGGCGGCATCACCGTTTCCGTTGGCTACATAATCCTGATAAGACGCGAGGCCGCTGAGAGGAACACCGATAAAATTGACAAGGTCATTGCCTGCAAAAGCCATTGCAAGAGAGAACGTGCCCATCAGGACAATGACTTTGAGGACGTTGACCTTACAGACATGGAGCAATTGCATCAATACCGTGAAAAAGCCGAAGCAACCGAGGATTATAACGGCTGTATGGTCTTTGATGTAAGCTTTTACCTCCGGAGTCATGAACGTAAGATCTTTGGCTCCCTTGATAAGCAGAAAATAGACAATCGCCGTGGCGCATATACCACCGTAGATCCCGATTTTCCACTTAAGATTGCTGCGGTAATTGAACGAGAAAATCGTTCTCGAAATAAACTGTACCACTATTCCGAAGAAAAAGGCTATCGCAACAGACAGGAAAATGCCGAGAATGACAGAGAGCGCTTTCTCCGTGTTCAATAAGTCGTTAAGCCCTAGGTCCAATCCACCGGCCATTTTGATCAGAGCCACCACAAATGTGGCACCAAGCAATTCAAACACCATCGACACTGTGGTGGATGTAGGCATTCCGAGCGAATTGAAAATATCGAGGAGTATGATGTCCGTAACCATCACCGCCATAAATATGCAAATGAGGTCATAGAACGAAAAATGTTCAGGACGGAATATACCGTGACGGGCAATGTCCATCATGCCGTTGCTCATTGCAGCCCCGATAAATACGCCTACAGAGGCGACAATCAAAACCCTCTTGAATGACGCGGCTTTCGATCCTATCGCAGAATTCAGAAAATTTACAGCATCATTACTAACACCCACCGACAGATCGAAAACTGCGAGCAGGAACAGAAAAATCACTACACAAAGAAACAATATTTCCATTATCTTTCTCTATTACTTATTACGGCACAAAGTAATCGAGAAAATATTTCAATAATGTTTCAAAAATCTTAATCTTCTATTAAAGATATCATGCCGGTGTGTCATATCTGAATTATATCCGTTCCAGAACCCGCTTCAAATGCGACTGGGAACGTATCGATAATTTTATCGATTGCGTCAAGAAACGGTTTCTGATTAATGATTTGTTTATAAATCATTTTTGTGCTAATTTTGCACCCCAAAATCATCTGGTTAACTAAATCTAATTTAAATCATGAGAACTTTTCGTAATTTGCTCTTGATGTTCACAATTCTGAGTAGTCTCAACGTGTGGGCACAAGAGGCAGAGTGGGAGCATGTGACCACTACTCGCGAATGGAGTTTTACAGCTGGGAAGAAACATGCTTCGGAAGTAACAAACTGTGAATATTGGTCGTCAGCCAGCAAGGGCCGCTATTCGTTGGCCAAGGCACTCACCAATCAAGAACTGCCCTCCAATACCGGTGGTGCGCTTTCAGGTCTTGAAGGTGTGTATTTCACCGTCTCAAGCGGCGCTGTCTATGGAATCTCGCAGAATTTCTGCTTTCAGAACAGCAATATGACAGTGCGCATCCCCGGTTGCGGTGTCAATGACGAACTCATACTCGACTTCTCAGGAGCCGGCGCCGAATCCACTGTTACCTCTGACAACATCACCGCCGGCACTCTGACCCTTCCGTCAAGTGTTAAAGCCCAGGGTGATGATTCAAAAGTTTCCACCCGCGTCAAGGAGAATGGCGACGTCGTCCTGGACATGAAATGCAGCAAAGGATTCCGCCTCTATGGCATCAAGGTTATCCCCTTTGTTCCCAAAGAACGCAATTTCACCGACTTCAAGATCGACTTCACCACCAACCCCTACACCGTAGTTCTTCCCGATAACGGCATTCTGCCTGACGGAGTGACAATCGACGGCACATGGCACGACGCACAGCACGGATATAACAGCTCCACAGTCACCGTGCCTGTCGACGGCGCTGTCCGCATCACTTTCGGCAACTGCGGCTACAACGGTTCGGGCGCAACTATCAAAGTTGGCGAACAGGTTCTTGCAACACTCCCATGCAACGCGGACTGCAACTCAACCACAAGCTGGGTTTACAACAGCGATGACAACGCGGTCCTCACCATCACAACTCCATCTTACTGCCCGTCGCTCTCCGTCGAGGCCTGTGACTTCATGCCCGACGTCAAAGTGACCTACCACAACACAGACGGTTCTGTAATTGGCTCAGAAATGGTAGCCGGCGGCTCGCTCCTCACATACAAATATGGTGCGTCCGACGTCACCATTCCTGCTGGTAAAGCTTTCCGCGGCTGGTTTGCCTCAACCAAGTCTACTGCCGAGAAAATGCTTGAAGGCACACCTATGCAGGTCGATACAGAGCTTTTTGCCCGCGCTACCAATATTGAGACGCCGGCGGCTCCCTCGCTCTATACTTACGATCTCACCAAATCATACTTCTATGTGGAAGACCACGAAGCGATCGAGATCGACGGCAAATACTATAATACCCACGGCTGGCTCGTCAACAAAAACGGCACCATCAAAGTCAACGTAGCCGACAAATCATATATCACCATCGGCTGCTGTCTGTATTCAGCCGAGTCTACAGCTACCGTCACCGACGAGAACGGTCAGACCGTCACAGAATTTCCGGTGAAGGCCGAAACCGACGGCGGAGAACAGACCTTCCAATATAACGGAAAGGCCGGTTGGCTCACCATCACTTTCCCCGAAGGTGCTTATATCCACAATGTGACAGTGGCCAATGTGGTCGATTTCGTTGAATACAATGAGACTTCCGGCTACTTTGAGATCCCTGCCGGTGACGTCTCCAACTTCCTCCTCGCCCTCAAGGCCGCAGCCTCGAAAGAAGGCGCCAAGATTTTCCTCCCTGACGGAACCTACGACCTCGGCACCACTACCCTGACCACCATTAACGGTAAAAACATCTCTATCATCGGCGAGTCGATGGAAGGCACCGTCATCCTCAACTATCCTCCACTCGAAGCCGAGGGCATAGGCATCACCGCCACTCTGCTCAACCGCTCGGAAAATCTCTATCTTCAGGATCTCACCCTGCGCAACGCCATGCCTTACAGCGGCAAGGAAACCGGTCGAGCCGTGGCTCTTCAGGATAAGGGCAAGAATACTATCTGCAAGAACGTATGCCTCGATTCCCGTCAGGATACCTATTACAGCAACAATACATCGGCTTATTTCTATTTCGAGGACGGTGAGATACATGGTGTGGTAGACTACGTATGTGGCGGCGGCGATGTTTATTTCAACCGCGTCAAGTTTGTCAACGAACCACAGAAAAATGCCACAATCGCAGCTCCTAACGGTGCCAAAAAATTTGGCTATGTGATGAACAATTGCACCATCGAGACTCTCTGCTCCGAGTTTAATTTTGGGCGCTCATGGGGTACATACTCCGGCCTGGCATGGCTCAACACCACTATCAACCAGCCCGCCAGACTCGCGAAGTCGCGCTTCACTATTTCAGGTATGAACTGTGCCGCCGACAAGTTTGTAGAGTATAACACTCTGGACGCCGAAGGTAAAGTGATCTCACCGGCTTCCAACGAGATCAACTTCACCCACTCTTCGGGCAACAAAAAATATGAGACCGTCCTCACCGCCGAGCAGGCTGCAGATTATTCCCTCGACAAAGTATTCCCTGACTGGCGACCTGAGGAAATAGCCGCTCAGACTGAATACACTGCCAATGAAAACCTTGAAGGCAATGTATATCTCGTTAACGGCAAGATATATTCAGGTCAGCTCCCCGAAGGCAGCATCAAGGTGCGCAAGGCCAATGGCCGCGGCGGATTCGGACCGGAAGTCGAGACTTCAATGTCAGGCATCATCGAAGTCGGTGACGAGACTGCGAAGATTGTCAATACCCGTTACTACAATCTTCACGGCATTCGTGTTGACAATGCCACCAACGGCATCTTCATCAAAGTTGACACTTTTGATAACGGCAAGACAGTCGCTTCAAAAGTAGTAAGATAATCCACTTCTCCACAACTATCACAATCAGGGAGTGCCTGAAGCCATGGCTTCGACACTCCCTGATTACCATTTATAGTGTACGGTTCATTTATTAGCATTTGGACATAGCGTATGCTATCGTTCAAAATGTCAACTGCAATGCCAATCCCTTGCTCTCTTGTGAGACGTATGGCGACAGGAATATGTTGGCATTATACCGTTTATGAAAAAATGTTTTTGTTATCACAGGATAAAGCCAGTATGCAACCTGAGCGCAGAGTATTCCGAATCCGGCACCTGCCATAACATCTGTAAGCCAGTGACGGTTGTTATACATCCGCAAGAATCCGGTTCCGGCAGCGACGGCATATCCGGCGACACCTATCCACGGTGATACGTTCCAATATTCGCGGCGCAGTATCTCGGCACCGGCAAAAGCAGTCGCAGTATGGCCCGAAGGAAACGAGTTGCATGTGCTTCCATCAGGGCGTTCAACTCTTGTAAGTGTTTTCACTCCGCAAACCGACAACCCCGTAAGGAGATAGGCGGTACCCGATATTATGGTAAGGTCAACATAATCATGTAGGCCTTTTATCCCGCAAAGTCTTAATCCGTAAGCAGCTGCCAAAGGTACATATTGGCTGAAATCATCGACACCAAGTTTTGAATGAGGATGCTCCTGAAGTTCCTCTTTTGTTTCGTGGTTTGTATATTTCAGCCAGTCGCTTTCCAGTCCTATAAATCCTGCTCCAATCAATACTCCGGGTATTATAAGCTGGGTAGGACGAAATCGGTAGGGAGTCTTGATCTCATGGCATTTCAGAGTATCGACAGTCAGAGTGTCAGTCTTTTCATTCGAGGCGAACACCATTATCGGCAGGATAACGCTCCAAAGGAGTGCAAGTATTCTTTTCTCGTACTTCATGACATTACATTTCTTCATCATATTCCACATTATGATGCTGTTTCTTGCCTCCGCCTCCGAAGTTCCAGCTTAATCCGACATAGATAATGCGGGGATTCCTGCGTTTTTCCACTTTCTGCTTCAGAGCCGGGGTATCAAGGGTATATGATAGTTTATAAGTATCGAGCAAGTCTGTTACGGATGCAAATAGAGCGAGATTTATTGACGGTATATCATACTTCAATCCAAGATTAAGCTGAAAATCGCCATCACGTTTTCCCTGTGGCACAAGGTGGAAAAGGCGCGTGAGTTTGACCCCTTCGGGTACGCGGGATTTGACCCCTCGGGCGTGATAAGATTGACCCCTTAAAAGTCCTGGCGGCGGGGGTCAATTTTATTTTACCTCAGTAGCTGTTTCAGGCCTTTTTAGCCTTGAGTTTTCGCATGCTTTCGCCTGTCAGTTCGATGGAGTGGGCAGAGTGGACTATCCTGTCGAGGATTGCGTCGGCCACCGTCGGGTCTCCCACCATGTCATACCAGCTGGATGAAGGATACTGCGAAGTGATAATGATGGACTTGCGCTCGTGACGGTCCTCGATGATGTCAAGCAGGATCGGGCGCTCCTTGGCATCGAGCTGGACGAGGAACAGGTCGTCGAGTATCAGAAGCTGGCACCGTTCGATTTTCTTGAGTTCGGCCTCAAGATTGTTCTTGACTTTGGCTACCTTGAGCAGCCCGATAAGTTTGGCGGCATTTGCGTAGAGAGTGCGTATGCCTCTTTTGCAAGCCTCATGTCCCAGAGCGCAGGCAAGGAAGCTTTTGCCGGTGCCGGCAGACCCGGTTATGAACAGATTCTGTCCGTTGCGGATGAAGTCGAGGGTAGCCAGACGTTCCATCTGGTTGCGGTCAAGACCGCGGCTGACCGTATAGTCAATTTCTTCGAGGTATGCCTTGTAACGGAACGACGCGTTCTTTGTCAGTCTCGTCACCGCCGCCTGAGCGCGGTAGTCCCACTCGCGGCTGAGCAGCATGGACAGAAAGGAGTCTGGGGTCATGGCCTGTGCCGTAGTTCCGGCCAGACTCTCGCGGAAGGCCTCGGCCATTCCGTGCATTTTCATGCGGTTCATCAGATCCAGCGATATGGCGTTCTGGTCCGGCTGCTGGCTCACCGGCGCTGTCTTGTCATTTGTTTTCATTGGTGTTGTCGTTTTTTACGTTTTCTTTGTGGTTGACGCTGTAGTATTCGCGTCCACGGATGTTTTTGTGTACTGGCGCCGGAGCTGATGGTGACGGGATGTGGACTGCTCCGTCCTCATCCGGGAGAAAGTCGGCGTCATCGCCCTGCTCAAGAACTTCACGCAGAGCCTGGTATCCGTATCCCGATTTCTGTGAGGCGCACACGCATGCCGCTATGAGCCGGTCTGTTCCGTACTTCTTCTCGAGCGACAGTATCCCCCGGCAGCTGCTGAAGGATTTCGGCGGGTACTGCATCCTGCCGTCCACTTCGCGGAGGTAGTCCACAACGATGTTGTCTATCTCCGCCGCACATCGGAAGAGTTCCTCAAGATCCTTGTCGTAGGGACCGTAATGACCGGGCAGGTTGTGCTCTTTCTTCCACGAGTACGTGTAAGGAATGTCGCATCTGTCGTGCGTCGCCACGAGGTTAAGGCCGCAGTATATCTCCACAGTATCTGCATCGTAGAGGATTACCACACGCTTGCCCACATGCTCACGGGGAACACTATAGTGGTGCTTGAACAGTGATACGTAACAGTTCTTGCCTACAGTCATCAGCTTGCGTTCCTTCATGACGAACGGTTTCTCCGGTAGGGGGCGAAGAAAATCCTTCTCCCCTCGGAGGAACATGTCCCGGCGCGACAGATCCCGGCCGGCCATCGGCTTCTCGTTGAAGTCGAGCAGCGATATGTGTATCGCTGTGTTCAGCTCATCAAGAGAGGTGAACACCATCCCCTCGATGTCAAGATAGACGGATCGGTACAGGAGCTTGACCGCGTTCTCGACAAGCGCCTTGTCCTTGGGATGGCGGACACGCGCCGGGTATACAGCACATCCGTAGTGTTCGGCGAAGGCGGCGAACTCTTCGTTGATGACAGGTTCGTTGCGGTCGCTGGTCTTTACCGCCGCCTTGAGATTGTCGGGAACGATGGCCGCCACAACACCCTCGAAGTACTGAAAGGCGTTCTGGCAGGCCTTGATCAGATCCTCCTTGCGCTGAGACCATACGGCCTCGCAGTAAGTATAATGGCTGAACTGAAGTATGGCCACGAACATCTCGGCTTTCTTGATCTCCCCAGTCATCTCGTCTACGACCGTGAGCCTGTCACCCGCGAAGTCGATGTACATCTGGTCGGCCGCATAGTGCTCGACATGACCGACGACTGTGGTGTGGAACCTGTATTGCCGGACGGCGCGTTTGAACACAGACTCCTGAAAGCCATCCGGATGACCTTCCCGATACTCATTGAAGAGCTTGCGCACTGTCATGCCCTTGCGCGAAAGACGCGCCACATAACCCGGTATCAGGGCATCAAGTTCGAGCTGACGCTGCGAAGGCTCGCGATGACGGAACTCCGTGCAGCCGAACATGTCTCGGAGTTGCTCCTCCGTAAGTTCAAGCAGTTGCTCTGTCGGCTTTCCGCTTGAAATGAACAGCCGGACGTACTTGCGTACGGTATTACGGGAAATGTGAAACGTATTGGCCGTCTCTTTTATTCCCATTCCGACTGCATAACATCTCAGGATGTTTTTTAATTTTGCAATCATATTTGTAGTTTTTGATATTGAACCCCGCCGTGCCAGGACAAGGATTCTCAAAACTACAAAAAAATTGAGACTGTCTAACAAGTTTGGGCAGTCTCTTTTTATGGTCTGAACAGGCTAAAAA